>CAVZSK010000001.1:0-8451 GCA_963777875.1 uncultured delta proteobacterium
CGAAGATGGTGAGAGCCAGGGTCATTCTGACGATGATGTCCCGGGGTTTCCGGAAGCCCAGCCACTCGAAGGCAGACGGCACCCATTCGATGAAGAGGGTGATGAGATAAAGAAAGACGCATAAACCCACTTCAAAGAGCACGGAGGTGGGACCGGATTGGACAACGATGGGATACGCCAGTCGCCAGGGCCGGCCGACGTCGTAATGCAAGGCAAAGACGACCAGGGCATAGCCCAGAAAGGCGGTGAGGATGGCTGGCCGCACCGCGGAATGAAAGCGCTTCAGGCCGAAGACATAGCAGGCGGCGGAGGTGGTGTAGCCGCCGGCAGCCAAAGCGACACCGCAGAGCAGATCGAAGCTGATCCAGATACCCCAGGGGTTATTATCAGAAAGATTGGTGACCGCCCCAAGCCCCTTGGTGAAGCGTAGTATGGTGACGATGCCGCCCAGGAGCAGGATGAAGCCCACCACAAGGTTGAACGGGGTGTACAGGTTTTTTTTCACATCAATGGGTTCGGTGGACATATTACTCGCCCTCCTCGGATTCACCCTTGGTCGCTACTTGGGACTCGGCTTGAGCTTTGGCAGCTTCTTCCAGGGCCTTTTTGACCTCGCGGTCGATGGCGGACTTCTTATCGGCCTCGGCTTTGGCCAGGGCTTTGTCGAGATCCGCCTTGGCGGCCGCCTGGGCCTTGGCTAGCGCCTCGGCCACAGCCTGTTTTTTCTCTTCGGCGGCGATCTTTTCTTTGCGCTGGTTGATGGCATAGATGCCGGTGAGCAGGACGGGCCAGGCCGCGGAAATAATGGGGACCGCGGCCAAGGCGCCGGAGGTCAGTTCCGGGGCCGGGGTAATGCCCAAGTCTTCCCGAAGACCGATTTCCCGGAAAGGAACACCGGAGATATAGAGCCAGTTGGTGCCGCCCATTTCATGTTCCCCGTAGATGTGATTCAGGTAGCGGTCCGGGAAGGCGGCAAATCTTTCCCGGGCGGCTTTGATCAGGGCCGTACGCTCGCCATAAACCAGGGCCTCGGTGGGACAGGCGCCGACACATCCGGGCACGGTCAATTTCCCGGAGGTAATCTGCGGGTGACACATGGTGCATTTCATGATCCGGGGGGTGAGGGGCTCATTATATTCGTAAGCGGGAATTTCAAAGGGACAGGCGATCATGCAGTAGCGGCAGCCGACGCAGACCGATTCGTCCCAGATTACCGCTCCCTCCGGGGTTTTCGTAAAGGCCGCGACGAAACAGGCGGAAGCGCAGGCCGGTTCCTGACAATGCTGGCACTGGTTCTTGCGGAAGACCGGGCTGGCGGCCCCAGGGATCTGGTCGTAACGGTTGACGATGGTATAGGTGGCGGCGTCGGTACGGCGCGGGTGATCAAGGACGCTCAGGTCATCGAATGGCTTGGCCGGAGCCGGTAGTCCGTTGACCTGATTGCAAGCGGCCTCGCAACTGCGGCAACCGATACACCGGGTGGCATCAAAGAGGACGCCTTTGCTGCCGGGATAGCCCTGGAAATGTTTTGTCCCGGCGGCCTGGGCCGTCTGGCCCACGGCGGCGCTCATCCCGGCGGCTCCAAGCAGGCCCAGAAACGTTCTTCGTAACATGGACACACTCCTTATCTTAACGGACCAAAGCCGCTTGCTGAGGTTTTTTCTGGTGACACTCGGCGCAGGCAGTGGCCACCGGCTTGACTCCCATATCTTTATGACAACTCATACACTGCCCATGGAAGGCGGCCTGAAGGCCCGGGCGGTTCGCTTCCCTGGTGTCGGCGGCGACACCGTGGACCTTGGCGTGGCAGTTGATACAATTGGGCGGGCTTATTAGAGGCCGGGCTGTTATGATGGCAGCCCTGACACATGGTGCCCGGCTCGCTATGGAAGTAGTTGGCCAATTGGTTGTCCTTCATGCCGTTCATAAGTGCGGTGACGTGTTTCCCATGGTCCATCTCCACGGCCTCAAACTTCTTGGACAACTCTTTGATCACCACTTTATTGGGAAGGTCGCCGGCGACAAAGGGATCCGGTGTCATTTTCCGGCTTTTGAGCATGGTCTCAGCTATGGCGAACTTTTGTTGTGGCGAGGTCACGGTGCCGGGCGGCCGGCATATGGCACTGCTGGCAGGTGGCGTTATCCGGACGCTGGGCCTGATTGACGCCGTTATGGCAGCCGGCGCAGTTGGCCGCGGCCTGCTTGGCGGCATGGCAGCCGGTGCAGCTCTGTTGACTGGTGCGGCGGTGCATGGCCTGCTCGAAGGTCACAAACCCGCCTTCTTTGGCCCCGCCCAAGGTGTGGCAGGTGCTGCAGGCGTCCATGGAGGCATGGTGGCAGACCCGGCAGGATTCGCTGGATTTTTCATGCGCCGCATGATTAAAGGGCACCGGCGGCATGGAGACGGTTTTGCCGGGTGAGCCCATGGCAGTCTTGGGATCATACATGACCAGGGTGGCATCGGGTTGGCCGCGCTGCAGTCGGGGGATTTCCTTGCCCTTGAGCCCGGCTACCAATTCCTGGTTTTTCTTGGCCAATGCGGCCTGGGCCTCGGCGCCGTGACAGCCGCGGCAGGTAAGCGGCATGGACTCCTGGACGCCTTGACTGGCCAGGGTTCGGTGGCATTGCAGACACTGCTGGTGGGCGGCCTGCTGGAGGCTCGCGACGCCCTGCTGTTCCTGGTCTAGATGACAGTGACGGCAACTGCCCTCCTGGCCCTTACCCGGGACCAGCTTTTTGGTGGTCTGGTCAAAGACATGGTGACAGACGCTGCAGTTGTCCTGGCCTTTGCCACCCACGGTGATGTTCTTGGAGTCCAGGTGCCGGTAGTGCAGGACCTTATCCATGCCGGCATCGAGCCTGGCCAGGTTGAGAGGCGGCTCGGCGTTGTGGCAGGAACGGCAGAAACCGTCCTGGGGACCGGTTGGTTTGCCGGCAGCGGCCATCTCGTTATGGCAGCCGAGACAACTGGAGTGGTAAATGTCTTTGATTTCTTCGGGTTTAGTGGTTTTGCGGCGCAGGTAAGTGAGGGAAAGCTTGTTATCCTCGACGAAATGGCAAGTTTCGCACCCCTTTTTTTCCTTGGCCAGGGCATCGGTGTGCTTGTCATGGAAATACGTCACCGGCGGCAATTCCAGCTTTTCGAAGTTAGCCAGGGTATTAATGGTGATCTGGTCCGGCTTCCCCGTGGGTGTCACTGGTACTGAAGCCTTCTCCGCCCAGGCCGGGCCACCGTTCAAGGTGACGGCCAGCACCACAATCCCAGCCCATCGCAGCATTGGTCTTGTTTTCTTCATGAATCATAGTCCTTAGCTGATAACTGATAAGAGCTGCTGTTTAATCCTTGTGAAAATTACCACATTAAGCACAATACGTCAACAGTTTATAAATTAAACAAGGCCGTTAGGAAAATTACACCGATTATATTTATTTATATATTGTATTCAGTATGTTATTATACCTAAAAAGTTAGCCCGGCCTCATCACCCCGGACAATTTTTTGAAAAACTTTTTATTTACCATTGTTCATTTTTTAGACACAAGGTTCAAAATGGAAAGAATCAAGGGCAAAGATGATTTTCGGTTAATAAGGATAAGGGGGTTGCCATTGTCAGCCATTGATTTTTCTGGGATTGCCGAAGTCCTTTCCCTATCGCTGGTCGGGTTTGTGCTGTGAGTGTCTTCGAGACGATAGCCAGGTGCCGGGGTGAAATGGACGTAGATGCGGCAGGCATACGCGTGAAGGTGGGCTCGCCTTACCCGGGGAGCAGGGCCAGCGCTTCACTGAGAACTAGGCTAGCGGATTCGTCAAAGTAGTAGTCTGTGAGGCGGCGGGTGAGTTCGGTGGTTTCGGGGTTGATTTCGACGATGCGGGCGCCGTGGTTTTTGGCGGTGTAGGGGAGGTGGTTGGCGGGCATGACCGCGGCGGAGGTGCCGATGACCAGCATGAGGTCGCAGGCTTCGGCCAACTCAAAAGCGGCTTTGTTGGCGGCCACGGGAATCTCTTCGCCGAAAAAGATGATGTCGGGTTTGATGAGGCCTTCGCAGGGGCAGTACAGGGGCAGTTGGCTGAAGTTCAGGGTTTTTGGGTCAAAGGCGCGGCCGCAGCGCAGGCAGACGAAACGCCGGGCATTGCCGTGGAATTCGATGACGTGGCGGCTGCCGGCTTCCTGGTGGAGATTGTCCACATTCTGGGTGATGATGGCTCGAAGCCGTCCCATTTTTTCCAATTCCGCCAAGGCGTAGTGGCCGGGGTTGGGTCGAGCTTTAACAATGGTGTCTTCCAATTCCCGGAGGAGTTTCCAGACCTTGGCGGGGTTGGTGAGGAAGGCCTGAATATGGGCGTATTCCATGGGATCGTAGCGGGTCCAGAGGCCGTGGGCGCCCCGGAAGCTGGGAATGCCGCTTTCCACTGAGATGCCGGCCCCGGTGAGGGCGATGGCGGCGGAGGAGTTTTGCAGAAGTTCGGCCAATTTGTCGGGGGTGCTGATTTTCATCATACTATATTAAAGCAGGTGACGATTAAAGAGCAAGGAAGAAAAGAAAGACCCTGCCGCCCTGACCCTCAATGCTAAGGATATTTTAAAGAGGTACAAACGCCCTCGCCTGTGAACTTTTTCATGTTTCGTGGTGATTTTTAAACATATAATTTTTGGCAAACAAAATATTTCAGCAAACAAGCCACCTGAGGGGAATAACCATGAGCAAACACATGCACATTACGGTAACTGTAAGTCCTTATTATCACCAGGAGTTGGGGGATAGTTACCCCAAGCTGGCCCAGCACCTGGGGTATCTCAATCCCGAGTTGGTGAAGCGGAATCCTTCCCTGTACGAATTAGCCGGGCAGTTGGATAAACTGCTCTATGAATTTGATAGCACGCCGCTCCGAGAGGTGCTGCTCCAGCATCGGGACAGGCTGTTGCAGCTTCATAAGAGCATTGAAAAAGATATTGCCGACTGGAATCTGGCCCAGGCGGACAAGCTGCTTTATAAGCTTGAAGATATCTTTAGTGATATCGAAGCGCAATTAAGTTAGCCGGTGGCTGCTCATCGGGATCTTGCGATATCTGGGGATTATGTAAGGTAAATTTTCGGTGGGTGTTGCCCAGCCGACATTTTTCTCTGTAGGTTATGGCAGATTCGGTTGAAACTGTCGTTGACAATCAGCTCCGGGGCATTTATATCATTAGAAGCATATTAGCATGATAAACCGGAATTAATTGTGGAAGACGACTACAGCCGCCAAATAACCTATTTGCGCCTATCCATTACTGACCGCTGCAACCTGCGCTGTTTTTATTGCGCGCCGGTGCAGGAGCTGGTCAAACTGCAGCACACCGATATTCTCCGCTACGAAGAGCTGTTGCGCTTAGCCCGATTGGGAGTACAGGCAGGAATGACTAAAATCCGGGTGACCGGGGGGGAACCTCTGATCCGGTTGGGAATGGAGTCTTTTCTGGCCTCCCTGAAGGCACTGCCCGGTATCCAGGAAATCTGCCTGACCACGAACGGAGTGCTCCTGGCCGAAAAGGCGGCCGGCCTCTGGCAGGCGGGGTTGCGCCGTTTGAACATCAGTTTGGACTCGCTGCGCCCGGAGCGCTATACCCGGATCACCGGCAGCGATCGGTTGGACTTGGTCTGGGAGGGCATCCACACCGCCTCGGCGATAGGTTTTGCTCCCATTAAGATCAACTGTGTGGTCCTGCGGGGTATCAACGACGATGAGATCCTTGACTTTGCCAGGCTATCTCTGGATAATCCCTGGCAAATACGATTTCTGGAATTTATGCCCATTGGCCGCAGCACCCGCTGGCGGGAAGATTATTATCTCCCAGTCGCGCAGATGCGGGCCCGGTTGCAGGAGCACGGCCCCCTGGAAGAACTGCCCGCCGGAGCCAACGCCGGCCCGGCGCAACGTTACCGCTATCCCGACGCCAAGGGTGAGATCGGTTTTATCAGCCCTATCAGTCAACATTTCTGCCAGGATTGCAACCGGCTGCGCCTCACCGCAGAAGGCCGCCTACGTCCATGCCTTTTCGGCGATGAGGAAGTGGACCTGAAAGGACCACTGCGAACCGGGCTGGATGACGCGGCTCTCCTGGAGTTGTTCCATCAGGCTATTCGTCATGAAACCGGCCCGACACCATCTGAACCAGGATCTTACCTCTCCTTGTGCCCGCAGCATGGCCAGTATCGGTGGTTAGCTGCCCATAAAAAGCTTGTAAACCCACTTTTCAATGAGTACAGTAATAATTAGCGGCTGGTAACAGAAATTATCGAGATTAGATCTGTTGTTAAAAATTACTATTCATAAAACCCACTCCCTGATCATCTCCCCCGAGAGGGGAAAGAATTGCTCATTTCCAAAATTATAACAGCGTGTGAAGTGTGAATATTGCCTAGCTTCAAAGGGCGAGAGGAAAATATAGAGGAAGATTATGGATCGTCGAGAATTTTTACAACGCGTGGCGGCCCTGGGATTGGCGGCGGGCGTCGGCAAGGTCTTTACTTTTCCCCCGGAACTGCTGGCCATGGCCCCGGAAAGCCGGCCCGAACCGGTGCTGGCCAAAACCAACGGTACGAATTATGCCCACCTGGTGGGAGACGCGGTCCAGGCCCTGGGGGGCATGAAAAAATTTGTCAACCCCAATGAAGTAGTAGTGGTAAAGCCTAACATGGCCTGGGACCGGACCCCGGAGATGGGAGCCAACTCCAATCCCATCGTGGTGCGTAAAGTCGTGGAGCTTTGTCTGGAGGCAGGTGCTAAAAAGGTTAAAGTTCTGGACCATACCTGTCATGACGCCCGTCGAGCCTATGCCAACAGCGGCATTAAGGCCGCGGTGGAAGACATCAAAGATCCCCGGGCGGTAGTGGAGTTCGTGGACGAACGCAAGTTCGTGGAAATGAATCTCCCTAAAGCCAAGTCTCTGAAGAGATGGTCATTTTATAAGGATATCCTGGAAGCCGACCGCTTCATTAATATTCCCATCGCCAAGCATCACTCCGAAGCCCGTCTCACCATGGCCATGAAGAATATGATGGGGGCCATCGGCGGCTGGCGGGGGCGCTGCCATGTGGGTCTGCATCAAAACATTGCGGACATGAACCTGGTCCTGAGGGCCGACCTTACCATCCTGGATGCCACCCGCATCATGACCCAGGGCGGGCCTTCCGGGGGCAAACCGGAATATGTGCAGGTCAAAAACCTGGTCTTTGCCGGGGTAGATCCGGTAGCCATTGACGCTTACGGTACCGCCACCTTGTTCGGCATGAAACCGGCTGATATTGGCTATATAACCAAAGGCTATGAACTGGGGCTGGGGGAAATGGATCTGGAGAAGATCAAGATCCTTAGTGCTTAAAAACGGTTTGGCTGTTAGCCAAAAAATAATTCCGGGCTTGATCCCTTTGGGGAGCAGGCCCGTTTTTAAGAACTGCGTATGGAAACTAAACCTGATACCTCACCGGAAGTGTACCGTCCCGTCCCCTGGCGGGGTTGGGTTCTGGCCCGCCGCCTCAGCCAGATTTTCTTTTTTCTCCTTTTCTGTCTGCTTTTTCTGAAAGCGACGTATACCGGCCAGGAAGTTTTAGGCTGGCCCGCGGACCTGTTTTTTCGTTTCGATCCCCTGATTCTCGCAGCCCATCTCTTGAACCACGGCAAATGGTGTGGAGACTTTTCCTGTCTTTAGTTCTGGTAGGGCTCACCTTGATCCTGGGCCGTTTTTTCTGCGGTTGGATCTGCCCCATGGGGACTACCCTGGACGGCTGCCGCCGCCTGTTATTCAGTCCCCGTCCGGACCGGGGTTATGCCCTGCGGCTGCGGCGGGTAAAATATTATCTCTTGTTTTTTCTTTTGGCGGCAGCCCTTTTCAAGGTCAACCTGGTGGGGTTGTTTGATCCCCTGTCGCTCCTCTACCGGACCTTGGGTATTGTGGTGTATCCGGAGCTGTCATACGGGCTGGAAGAATCTTTTGCCAAGGCCTACGAGGTGGGCAAACCCCTGACGTATGTCAGCGAGCCGATGTATCAATACCTGAAAGACACCATTCTGCCTTTCCGCAAGCAGGTCTTTCTGCTGCCGTTTTTCACGCTGGGCTGCTTCGCAATTATCGTGGCTTTGGAAAGAGTGGACCGGCGCTTCTGGTGCCGGGCCTTGTGCCCTTTAGGGGCCTTGTATGGCCTGGCGGCCCGGTTTTCCTGGCTGCGGCGCCGGCCCTTTAAACTATGTAAAGATTGCGGCGACTGTCAGGAAGTGTGCAAGATGGGGTCGATTCACGCCGAAGTGGTGCCGCAACACCAGATGGCCGAATGCCAGTTGTGTATGAGCTGCCAGGAAGCCTGCCAAAAAGACCGGGTTGCCTTTAAATTCGGGGGCCAGTACGACCCGTCCGGCCTTGGATCTGGGACGCCGGCAGGTGGTGACGGCCATGGCCGCCGGGGTTGTGGCCG
>CAVZSK010000002.1:0-23856 GCA_963777875.1 uncultured delta proteobacterium
CAGGCTTGTCGTTAGTACCTGATCATCGTTGACCACCCTGCCGGCGATCATATCCCACCATGGGGGGATATCATTCTGCCGTGCTCCCCCCCAAATGAAACCAGTCCCTGAACTGGCAGCAGCATCGCCCCCCCCCACCATAACCGGATTTTCATAAAACCATATACCCCCATGAAACCGCCTCTCGCCCTCGCCTCTCCCTTTTCCCTCTCTCCCCTTTTCCCTGTTTTTGCGACATCTGTCCCACCTGTTCTGTCATTTTTTCCCGTTATTTAGTATAGCTGATCGAGAAAGATCCTTTTCCTCTTGGCTCTTTTTGGCTGCAAGCTGAATGCTGATCGCTGACAGCCTTTGTCACTTTGCACTTTGAAACTTTTCACTTTTTACTTTTCCCGGAGTTCCACCATGCCAAAATGCACCGTCTGCACCCACCCCGACTTCCAGGCCATCGACCAGGCCCTCCTGGCCGGTAATGGCACTCTTGAAGCCCTCAGCCGGCAATACGGGCCCAGCCCCTCGGCCCTGTACCGGCATAAGAAACATCTCCAGGAAAAAATCTTCGAGGCCCGCCGGTGCCTGGACCACAACCTGCGCCAGGGCTATCTCTTCAAGCTCAACCAGACCTTGGCCGAGGTTGAGGCCGCTTCGGCCAAAGCCCAGGCCGCAGATAACATCGACCAGGTCTTCAAAGGCGCCCGGTTGAAAAACCGCCTGATCCGCGATCTCAGTAAAATGGAGACGCCCTGGGATACGAATACGGTCTACCGCCTTATGGCCTCCACCCAGTGGCAGAGCCAGGACTGCCTCCTGCCCACCGAACCCGAGTTCCTCGCCGCCGGCCATAAAATCCTGGCCGAGGCCCTCTTCCACCCCTGCCCGGAGCCTACCCCCGACCTGGACGCCGAAGATGACGACGATCTGGACTGTGTCGAGCCGGAGAGCCCGGCGCTTTCTTCCCTTTCCCCGGAGATCCTCGCCACCTCCATCCCGACCTGCTGGCGTCCCTGCTGGACACCCTCACCCAACCGCCAGACCCCGCGGCCCCACCGCGACGCCAGCGCGAAATCAGCGCGAAATCAGCGCCAAAAACCGCTTCCCGCCAACATAATAATCAACAAAATCAAAAAGATAACCTTTGCAAAAAAAACATCCGAAAAAATTCCCCTGTAGGGCGGGAAAGCACCCGCAGGGCGGCGTATGCCCAAGCGCCTCCCGCCGTTTGCCCGTCCTGCTCCCCGCCTGTGAACTTCACTCCGGAACTCCCTCCGGGAAACCGGCCCCCGGCCACCGGACGCTGACCGCCCACAGCACCAAACTCAACCCCCGGTTGCTCCAGATCCGTTTCTCCAGGCCTTCCCCTACCTGGTTTGCACTACTTCCAGCCGGGAATTGCCCCGCCCCCCAAGCACGCCAGTACCGGCAACAACAATCTCTCCGGAACACCTTCGCCAGAGCTTTCCAGAAGATAACCAGTTAAAAAATAATTCTGCTTCTGGAGAACTGACGGTCGCCTCCCGGCCCGATCCCGCCCCCTGCCAGGAACCAGGCGAGGTTATCTACTTCCAAAGTTCGGAACGTTGCTACAGGGGCATCTATTAAAATGAAAAAATCGCTTGCCCTCAGCTTCGGTTCTTTCCTCTCATCTTTTTTCTCCAGAGATTTCCGGACCCCAAAGATGGTTTGCTTAATACCAATGTGCCATCCCAGTGGTCCTAGACTCAAAATCTCTATTGATTAACATAGTCTTTTTGTTAAAAAAATGTATAGTCTAGCCTCAGAGGTTTGTAACACTTCACAGACACGCAACTCAAAATTCGAAATTCTTATGTTCTTCCTAAAAAAATGCCTTGGTTATCTCCTGGCCCCAGGAACAGTTATCCTGGCTCTCCTGAGTTACGGCTTGCTGAGGCTCATTGTGTCCGGCAAGTCCAAACGGCCTGGTTGGGTGTGGATATTTCTGGGTACAGGGTGTTTCTATCTTTTTTCCTCCGGGCCCTTGCCCAATGTATTATTATTCCCTCTAGAAAGCCAATCCAAGCCTTTCCAACAGTTGCAAAACTCTCAGGAAATCCAATATATCGCAGTATTATCAGGTGGAGAACGTAAAACGGTAAATGTCCCTCCCACCAGCCAGCTTGATGAAACTACAGCTTTACGGGTGGTCGAAGGGATTCGTTTATATAACGTGCTTCAGGCGCGACCCGTTCTTGTCATGTCAGGAGGCGGCCGGTTTCTAGTTGGCGAAAAGATGTCTGCATTCGCTCGCTCTTTGGGTATTCCCCAGGAAAAACTTATTGCCGAGACTGCATCACTGGATACCTACGGCAACGCCCGGGGGGTCAAGGCCATCGTCAAAGAGACCACCTTTCTTCTGGTAACCTCAGCTTCCCATATGCCCAGGTCTCTAAAGATTTTTCAGCTTCTTGGTATGCAGCCCATCCCCGCCCCGGCTGATTTCCGGTATCGCCCAAAGTTAACTAGGCGCGCCTTCCTTCCTTTAGGAGAAAATTTAACTAACCTGGAGGCGGCAGTCCATGAATACCTGGGTTTGACGTATCTGAAACTTTTCCCGGGTATGGCAGGGAAATAACGCTGAAACGTAACGGTATGCCATGAACCTCCTTGCCATCATCTTTGCCATCCTGGCCAGCTGTGCCCTGGCGTACCAATTTGGCACCTATTTTGCCTTGAGTTTTTTTCTCAAGCGGCCCCTTCCACGGCTGAAAAAGACTGCTAGGCCGGGAATTTCCCTTTTGAAACCGGTGAAGGGACTGGATCAGGACACCTCTGCCTGTCTGGCCAGTTTTATCAACCAGGATTATCCCCACCGGCAGATTTTGTTTGGCGTCGCTGATCCCGCCGACCCGGTGTTTCCGGTTCTACGGGAATTACAGGGGAAACACCCTGACCTTGATATTCAGATCATCAACTGCCCCCAGGAGTTGGGGTTAAATCCCAAGGTCAGCACCCTGCGTCAGTTGCTGCCCCACGCCGATCATGAACTCATCGTTATCTCCGACAGCGACGTGCGGGCGAAGCCCGATCTATTGACGCGGCTGGCCGCAGCCCTGCAGCAGCCGGGCGTGGGTTTGGCCACCTGTCTGTACCGCTCCGGGCCGGTGCAGACCGTGGGCGGGGCCCTGGAAGCCTTGTCCATTAGTGCCGATTTTATTCCTTCCGTGGCCATGGCCCACTACGTGGAGGGCATCAACTTTGCCCTGGGCGCCGTGATGGCGCTGCCCCGACAGGTCTTGGAAAGTATCGGCGGGTTCCCGGCCATTGCCGACTATCTGGCCGACGACTACCAGTTGGGCTACCGGGTCAGCCGGGCCGGGCTGCAGGTGCATTTGTTGCCTTATGTGGTGGAGACCCTGGGGCGGCCGAGAGACGGTGACCGGTTATGTGGCCCATCAGTTGCGGTGGGCCAGAACCTACCGGGTCTGCCGCCCCAAAGGCTATTTTGCCTACGGCATCACCTTTGCCCTGCCCTGGGGCCTGTTGTCCTGGCTGGCCAGCGGCCTGGCCTCCTGGGGAGGCCGGTTGGCTTTGGTCTGCCTGCTGGTCCGGCTGGCCGTGGCCGCGGTGTCGGAGCGCGCCTGTTTGCGTGGCCGGCTCCCCTGGCGTTACTTTCTCTTGCTGCCGGTGAAGGATTTGATATCCTTCGGTCTATGGGTGTTGAGCTTTTTGGGGGATACGGTCATGTGGCACGGCAGGCGGTACCGGGTGGCGCCGGATGGCCGTTTGGAAATACTTAAGGAGGATTAAAGCCATGGACGCGTCGGTCTTGGAACAACTTCTGCAGGAAGTGCAAACGGGGCGCCTCAGCGTCGAGGCGGCCAAGCGGCGACTGCTGCACCTGCCCTTTGAAAACCTGGGCTTTGCCCATGTTGACCATCACCGCCAACTGCGCCAGGGCTTCCCTGAGGTCGTCTTCGCAGCCGGTAAAAGTGTGGAACATATCGCTGCCATTCTGAGCTCTCTATCGGAACGCACTTCCCAGATTCTGATCACCCGTCTGGACTCTGACAAAGCCGTCCACCTCCGGGAATCTTTTCCGGCTGCCCAGTATCACCCGGTTTCCCAGGTCATGACGTTCGGCCTGCCCGAGGTTGTCCATCGGGGCCGGGGGCTGATCCTGGTTATTTCCGCGGGTACGTCTGATATCCCGGTGGCCGAAGAGGCCTGTCTCACCGCCCGCATTATGGGCAACCGGGTAGAGCCCATTTATGATGTGGGCGTGGCCGGCCTGCACCGGCTGTTGGCTTACCAGGAAAAACTTCAGGAAGCCACGGTTTTCATTGTCGTGGCCGGGATGGAGGGGGCCCTGCCCAGCGTCGTCGGGGGCCTGGTAAACCGACCGGTCATTGCCGTGCCCACCAGCATCGGCTACGGGGCCAGCTTTGGTGGCATTGCCGCCCTCTTGGGCATGCTCAACTCCTGCGCCTCCGGGGTGTCGGTGGTGAATATCGACAACGGTTTTGGAGCCGGCTATGTCGCCGCCCTGATCAATAGACGTGATTAAGTCAACTGCCAGAAATTTATATAAAAATTCCGTTGGCTGACAGCTCCAAGCCCCTGGACGTAGGGCGGGAAAGCGAAGCGCCTCCCGCCTTTTGGTCTTAGGAATGAAAAGCTTGGCGAGATGGCAACAAGAGAAAGATACCGTTTTTAGCAATAATTTCAGATCATTGCTGAATGTTGTTCGCCTGCTGCCGCTATCTTTTAACTCGCAACTCGGAACTCAAACCTGGTTGCGCCTCAAATGGGCAAGGGCGAATCTTTTTTAGCATCCAGGAGGGCTTTGTAATGATCCCGTTCTTTTTTTGCCTGGAACAATGCCGCTTCCAGGCCTACCCTTTCCGAGGAGGCCTGCTGCCCCAATTGGACCAGCTTTTTTTCCAGTTCCTGGACCTTTTGCTCACAGCGGTATAATTCTACGGCTAGGTACCTGATGGACATCGACTTGTCCTTAAAAATAATTTCTGTCTGGGCCCGGCCTGCCAAGCCCTTATCGCCCCATGGCCATAAATCCGAAATCAGCCAAAAGTTTATTCCTTATTTTCCCCTCTCCCCTCGAGGGGAGAGGATCAGGGTGAGGGGTGAAACAGACAAAACTTTGGGCCACGATTATAAAACCGTCAACAAACGCTCCCAGAGTTCCCGGCGGCCCTCCTGGGTCATGGCCGAAAACCAGATAATATCCTGGATCCCGCCAGGGGCCAGGCGGGCGGCTATCTCCACCTGTTGCCGGGCCCGTTGGCCTTTTTTCAATTTATCGGCCTTGGTCAGCACCACTATGACCTGCCGGCCCCAGATTTTAAGCTGCGTGATTATTTCCAGTTCGGTTGGCCCCGGCAGCCGGCGGCAGTCCAGGAGCAGGACCACGGCCCGGAGTCCGGCCCGGTTTTCCAGGTAGGTGGCAATTAACCGGAGCCATTTTTCTTTCACCGGCAAGGGTACCTGGGCATAGCCATAGCCCGGTAGATCGACGAAGTACCAGTTCTGATTGATTAAAAAATAATTAATAGTTTGGGTGCAGCCGGGCCTGGAGCTGGTGCGCACCAAACCTTTACGATGCAGCAGGGTATTAATGAGCGACGATTTGCCCACGTTGGAGCGTCCCCAAAAAGCCACTTCCGGCCCAATCCCTTTGGGAAAATGCTCGGGCCGGGGCGCGCTCAGGATGAATTCGGCTTCCAGAATTTTAGGTATTGCCATATATCCGACTAATTTGCCCTGTCCCTTTTTATTTCACCTGCCACATGAAAAATGAGCCTCGGTCAAGGTGAACTTTTGACTACCATTGAGTAATCTATTTCGATATTATAGCATAAATTTATTCATTTGGAGGAATGTATGATTTGTCGTCTGTCTTTCCGGCTGCTTTTGACCCTGTGCTGCCTGGTAATTTTAGCCTGGACTCTGCCGGCGGGCGCCCAGGGTGTTGCCACCCCCCAGGCTACCTTTGAGAAAGCCGTTGCGGCGTTGAAACAGGCGGAACAACAGGTCGCCGATAATCCTGAAGCAGCTCTGAGTTCCGCCAAAGAGTCGCGTCTCCTCTTTAAAACTTTGCAAAAAGACCTGGCAGCCAAATTGGCCGACAACCAGCTCACAGACGCTCAATTGGAACAGGAAGACCTCAATGCCCGGCTGGCCGACGACCTGTACAAAAAAGGGGAGCTTTTTCATAAAGCAGCCAAAGAAAAACTGGCTCGCAGCCAGGAACTGTCAAACCAGGGCGATAGCTCGGCGGCCCAAAACCTGGAGGGAGTGGCCCAAATCGAGGGCCGGCTGGCGTTGCAACATTATGTCCGCTCCGAAATTTTCAGTCTGAAAAACCAACAGCTGGTCTTTGAATCCATTCTGAAAAAGACGAAATAGTCTTATCCCGAAACGTCTGGCCAGCAGGTGCATGGTTGTTCACACACCGAGTTGCGATCAAAGGACAATTTTTGGTAGCCGCAGGCTTTAGCCTGCGTCTGCACAGGCTGGATAGCCAATGCCACCTTTGACGGCAAATTGGTATCACTCCGCCCCTCTCCCCCAAGAGGGATGGGGAGTCTATTGCTGCCCCGGAGAGGTTGCTCGTAGATTGCGCCTGTCTAGCTGAATAGCGCCCAAGTGGGAGAGGATATCTGTTATAAGCTTTTTCTTGAAACCGATAAAACCGGCTAACCCTCTTGTTGTCTGCCTCAATCCCTGGGTCTATGATTTTGCTGCCCACGACTACTTTGCCCGGCCTTTAGGCCTGCTCTATCTGGCCGGAATCCTGCGGACCTCGGGTTATCAGGTGGCGATGCTTGACTGCGCCAGTCGTCCGCCGGGCAGCCACGGTCCCAGGGGCCGCTGGCCCAAAGAGACTCTGCCCACGCCCCCGCCGCTTCAGGGCCTGCCCCGACGCTACGGCCGCTACGGTCTGAGTCTGGCCCAGGTACACGACGCTCTGGCCCGCCTGCCCCAGAAGCCGGCCGCGGTGCTGGTGACCTCCTTGATGACGTATTGGTACCAGGGAGTGCAAGCTGCCATTGCCGCGGTCCGGGAGCATTACCCCGATGTTCCCGTCATCCTGGGGGGTATCTACGCCTCCCTCGTACCGGAGCATGCCCGGAAATACAGCGGGGCCGATTATGTCCATACCGGCCCGGGGGAGGCAGACATACTCTCCCTCCTGGCCGACCTCACCGGGCTGGAGGCCCATCTTCCCGAGTTTAATGATAACTTGGACTCTCTGCCCTATCCGGCTTGGGACCTGCTGCCGGACCGCAGGGTGCTGTCCTTGCTGACCTCCCGGGGCTGTCCTCTCAGATGTGACTACTGTGCCTCACGATTGCTGGAGCCATCTTTCCGGCGCCGACAGCCGGAGAACATTCTTTCTGAAATCATCTACTGGCATGAGCGGTTCGGGGTAACCGAAGTCGCCTGGTATGACGACGCCCTCCTGTTTGAGGCAGATTCTCATCATCCTGCCGCTGCTGGAAGGTGTCGTCAGCCGGGGTTTGCCCCTGAGATTTCATACCCCCAATGGCATCCATGTGGGCTTCGTTACCCCACGTGTGGCCCGGTGGCTGAAACGGGCCAACTTCGCCACCCTGCGTTTGGGTCTGGAGACTACGGTTACCGGCGCCGCCCGTCTGGACCGTAAAATTCAGGCCGGTGATCTGGAACGGGCCGTGGCCGCGCTGCTTGAAGCGGGCTTTACCGCCAAAGACATCGGGGTTTACCTCCTCATCGGCCTGCCGCACCAGGAAGATGACGAAGTGGCGGAGTCCATCCGGCAGGTGCGCCGCTTGGGCGCCACCCCGGTTCTGACCCAGTATTCTCCCATCCCGAATACGGCCCTGTGGGACGAGGCAGTTAAAACTTCTCGCTACAACCTGGAAGCAGAACCACTCTATCACAACAACTCCATTTTCCCCTGTTGGCCGGAGTTTTCCTGGGAACGCTACACCCGGCTGAAAAACCTGGCGGCAGGGACGGGATAAATAAGCTGCATCGGAGGAAACACTGTGGGCACTTCTTCGGCCCGTAAGGCGCCTGTGGGAAAATTCTGGCGCACCGCCAAAACCTCTGCCTCCCGGTTTGCCTCGGGGAAAGAGGCCTCGCCTCCCCAGGTGCAAGAGGTTGTCGCCCGCTATCTGTACGGCTCTGGAGTCCCACAACCCGGAGGCCGGCGGGGAAACCACGGCCTTGCTGCCGGACGTGGTCCGGACGGCAGCCTCACTGGGAAATTTTTACCGCGACTGGCAGCACTTCGGCTGGGAGGCGGCCCTGGACCGTTTGGGGTTAGCCCGGGCCACCTATCAGGCTAACGATGAAATTATCCCGGTCCTGCTGGACAAGCTGGCCGGCCCCGGTTCCAGGCTGGACCAGGCCGTGGCCCGGGCCGCCCTCATTGATCATCTCGGGTCTGTCTTGTTGGACGCAAAAAATTCTGTCCGGACCGCAGGCTCCTCAGGTTTGGAGTGCCCTGATGGTATGGCCGGGGTTCGCAATTTTCTGGGCCTGGCCCTCTTCCGGAAATTGCTGTCCGACCTGGGCGAACCCCTGGAATTTCATGCCCCCACCATAAACCATGGGTTCCAGCGGCAGGAAGAAATTAAATCGTATATTCAAAAGAACCTACAGGCTTTGGTGACAACTGCGACCCCGGACGACTCTTTTTCACCCGGCCAGGCAGCTGCCCAGCTGGAGCTGATCATCACCCGACTGGCTGGCAGCCATGACCGTTAGCGTTTACTTTAGCACTGGATTGCGGCAGGAAGATTGCGGCGGCTACGACTATGCCATAGGGGTGGAACCAACTTCCCTGAAAATGACGGTGCACCACAATCTCGGGCTTTTGGGCACGGCGTCCGTTCCTCTGCCGGACGAGGTTTTGACCTTTTTGTTAACCAGCCTCGGGGTGTGGGCGGCGGACAAGGTGGCGCCGCGCCAGCAGGCGCCGGACGTCTGGACCCGCCGGCTGCGAGTGTCCTGCCCGGCCGCGGGGTGGGCGGAGGTCCTGCCGGAGTTCTCTTCCCTGGCAGGTTTTCTCACTGGCGATGACTGGTCCCTGGAGGCCAGACCGGTGCCGCCGTTATTGCAAATCCCCTCGAAACCAGGCGATTCCTGGCAGCCGGATTGCGTCTGTCTACTTTCCGGCGGCGTCGACTCTCTGGCCGGGGCCATCGATCTCTTGGAGGCAGGTCACCGGGTCCTGCTCGTCAGCCATTATGATTTCGGCCAACTGGCCGGCTCGCAAAACCTCTTGACCGAAGGGCTGACCCAGCATTACGGCCCGGAACTGGTCCGCCGTTGGGGCTTTCGGGTCCAGTTCGAGGCCCCGGAACTGAGCCTGCGCAGCCGTTCCCTGTTATTCATCTCCCTGGGCGTGGCCGCGGCTGCGGTCTGGGGCCGGGTCCTCCCCCTCTATATCCCGGAAAATGGCTGGATCAGCCTCAATCCGCCCCTGACCGGCAACCGCCTGGGCAGCTACAGCACCCGCACCACCCACCCTTACTTCATCTCTAACTTAAAGCGATTCTTGGTTTCGGTGGGCATTCCCACCGACCTGGTTAATCCGTTTCAATATGTGACCAAAGGTGAGATGCTGGCCCAGAGCCGCAATCCCACACTGCTCCGGACGTTGCTGCCTTATTCCATCTCCTGCGCCCATCCGGTGGCGTCCCGGTGGAAAAAGGACCGCCAGGGCAATTGCGGCTACTGTTTCCCCTGTCTCATGCGCCGGGCGGCCCTGCACTCGGTGGGCTGGGATGAGGGGCAGCAATACCTCTACGACGTCCTCAAACAGCCGGAAGTGTTAGCCAGCCGGGCTCGGGGGGCCGATCTGCGCAGCCTGCTCTATCTGCTCAGTCAGTGGCACCGCAACCCCCAACCGCAGCAGCTTCTCTGGCAAACGCGGCCCCCTGCCGGCGGGCCGGGAAGAGAGGCAGAAGCTGGTTGGCCTGGTGGGACGTGGGCTTAGTGAAATGAGCCGGTGGTTAGAGCAGAGGGGGGAGATTTTATAAGGGTTACTTAAGGTTTTCAGAATAGGGTCCGTAGGGAAAAATGTCCGGATATCCCGCTGAAAATAAACCTGATCAGTCACAGAACGTATTTGCCTAAAAATGTGGTGGCTGAAGGACTATCCTTGATTCATAACCAACATCCGGGGGTAAGGCCTCTGAGGCAGCAGCCGCCACCGCCAGTTGGTCGCAGCGTTCGTTTTCGGCGTGGCCGTCATGTCCTTTGATCCAGTGGAAGGTAACTTGATGGCGGGAACAGAGTTCAAGGACTTTTTCCCATAAATCCGGGTTCTTGGCTTTTTCCTCCCTGGTTCGCATCCAGTTTTTGGCCTTCCACCTGGTGACCCAGCCTTTGGTCATGGCATTGACGACATACTGCGAGTCGCTGTAGAGATCAACCTGACACCGGGTCTTCAGGGCGCTCAAGGCGGCGATGGCGGCCATGATCTCCATGCGGTTGTTGGTGGTCAGGCGATAGCCGCCGGAAAGTTCTTTGCGGTGGCTGCCGTAGATCAGGACGGCGCCATAGCCACCCGGACCAGGGTTGCCCAGGCAGGCGCCGTCGGTGTAGATGGTGACCTTTTTGGGAGGTTTATTCATAGGAATATTGGCTTGTGATTGCCCAAAGCGGTTTCCTTTCGGGTCATAGGGCGATGGTCTTTTTATAGCACAAAAAGGGGCGCACGTCATGGTGCACCCCTCCCAAGAAAAGGAAAAACTTTTTAACCCCTGTGGTGGCATGGCATCCAGCCCGTGCCACCAATGAGGCGTAACCACTTTTACAACGTCATATTCTTCGTCCTACAACCTGACAAAATGCTCCGCCCGAACCTCCCGGGAGCATTTGGCGCACAGGCGGCGCAGGACATGTTTGTTGATCTGGCCGTCGCTGCGGCCGGTGACATAGCTTAGATACCGGGCCGGGACAAAGGGCTCGCCACAGTGAGGCACATTTAGGCGTTTCCAGGTGGTTCAGCACCGTGCCGCACATCCGCACTTCCCGGAAGTCCGGACCTTCCTGGTAATCGATGGCCTGCGTCGGACAGGCCAGGGCGCAGGCGCCACAGGCAATACAGCGCTCCTGAGCCCGGCCGTAATCGGTGAGCACCCGTTCGGTGGTGGTGATCTGCGAGAATTTCAAGGCAAAAACATGCATTTGATCCCGACAGACGCGCTCACAGGTGCTGCAGCGGATGCAGACGTCGCACCGCAGGCAGCGTTGCGCCTCCTTGCGGGCCACCTCTTCGGTGTAACTCAGTTCCACCGGTTCAAAGGTGGTGGTGCGCTTGGCAATCTCCAGCATGGGGACGGGATGGCGCTGGTTACTGATTTTCTCCCCCGCCGGGATGGATTGAAAAGGCACCTTGCGCCGTTTCTGGAATCTTCCCGTCGGGACCGGACCCGGCCGGTCAAAGAGGAAATGGTCGATCTCCACCGCCGCCTGTTTGCCGGCGGCAATGGCCTCCACCACCGTGGCCGGCCCGGTGACCGCGTCACCCCCGGCAAAGATGTCTAGGGCGGAGGTGCGGCAGCCGCCTGTTTCAGTCACGATGGTGCACCAGGGAGTGGTCTGGACGGGAGGTATCGGGAAGGGGCAGAGATCAGGCTGTTGGCCGATGGCGGTGATCACCGCACCCGCCTCGATGCGATAGTTGCTGTCGGGTATCGGAATGGGACGGCGACGGCCGCTGGCATCCGGGCGGCCTAGTTCCGCCTGCAGGCATTCCAGGTAACCGACAGTGCCGTTCTCGCCGCCGATTTTGATGGGCACGGTGAGGAAATGGATCTGCACCCCTTCTTCCAGGGCCTGCTCCACTTCCTCGGGGTGGGCCGGCATTTCAGCCCGGGTGCGGCGGTAGGAGACGTGCACCTCACTGCACCCCAGTCGGATACAGGTACGGGCGGCATCCATGGCTGCGTTGCCGCCGCCAATAATCACCACTTTGTCAGCAGGTTTTTGTTTTTCCGTCAAATAAATGTGACGCAAAAATCTGATGGCGTCATATACCTGGGGATAGTCGGTCTCGCCCTCGATTTTGAGCTTATACCCAAGATGCGCGCCGATGCCCATAAAAAAGGCCTTGAATCCCTGGGCGCGCAGGTCATCCAGGGTAACATCCTGTCCCACGGTGACCCCGGTGCGGATTTCCACCCCCAGGGAGGTGATCATTTCCACTTCCCGGGCGACTATCCTCCGGGCCAAGCGGTAGTCCGGAATGGCGGCCACCAACAGACCTCCGGGGACGGCAGCTGATTCGAAGACCGTTACCTGGTGGCCTTTCAGGGCCAGGAAATAGGCGCAACTCAAGCCGGCCGGTCCCGAACCGATGACCGCCACTTTTATGCCGGTGGCCTGTTTGGCCATGGGGGGCCGGAAATCGCCGTGTTGATCCACCCATTCGGCAGCAAAGGCCTTGAGGTAGCGGATATTGATGGGTTGGTCCAGATTGGCCCGGACACAAGCCCGCTCACAGGGATGGGGGCAGACCAGACCGCAGACCCAGGGGAAGGGGTTGTCCTCCCGCATCACCTCCCAGGCCTCCTGGTGGTTGCCCTGGGCAATGTAAGCCAGGAAACTGGGAATGTCGATGCCAGCCGGACACGCCAGGTGACAGGGCGCCGACAACAGCTTGGGGCAGACATGGGCGTCGCAGTAATGGTTCTCGACGTGATGCCGGAATTCATCCCCGAAATAGTGCAGGGCGGTTAAAATCGGATTAACGGCCTGCCGGCTGAACTGGCAGGCTCCCTTGTTCTGGATTTCTTCACAGTCAACCTGCAACTGGGCAATGGTATCGTACGTGCCGGTGCCGTCAGTAATTTTATCCAGGGACTGTTTTATCCGGAGCAATCCCTGTTGGCAATCCGGGCATTGCCCCCCGGGCTGGTCCAGCACAAAGGCAAGCTGATCCCGCACCAAAGCCACCACACAATCATGATCGTCCAGGGCTTGAATATTCCCCACTGCCAAGCCGCCGCCCAGTTCCAGCAGAGTCTCGTGATTGAGGGGCATACCCAGCATGGTTTTGGGGAAAATGCCTCCCACCGGGCCGCCGATAAAGACGCCCTTGGGTTTCCGGCCATGACGCCAGCCGCCGCCGATGTCGTTGATTATCTCGCCCACAGTAGTATTTAAGGGCAATTCCACAAAGCCGGGCCGCTCCACCGCCCCGTTGAGGCGCAATAAAATGGTGCCGGGAGCATATTCAAAGCCCTGAGAGCGAAACCAGGCCACCGGCTGTTGGGCAATGAAAGGCAGCGTGGCGATGGCCAGCAGACTGTGCACCAGGAATTGCGGGTCGGGATGCTTTTCCCAAAAGGCGGGGGGCAGCAAGCCGGATATGGTGTTGACAAAAAGGTCTTCGTCCTCCATGAGAAACCGGCCCTTGTCCGTGATGATATAGATATCCACCAGGGGTTCTTTGGCCGGCCATAAACGGGAGGCCAGAAAGGACTCCCAGGCGGCTTGCAGACGTTCTACGGCGAGCACGGCGTCTTCGGGCAGGTAAATGACCACCGCCTTGGCTTTTAAAGTCTGGGCGGCCAGCAGGTACGCCTTCCAAAACCTGGTGGGGGACGCCTTCCACCATATACATAGCCGGAGTGGTTGCTTCCAAGGGCGGAGCCCCGTTGAGGGCCAGAATAGGCTGACGCTTTTCCACCCGCCACTCGCACCACAGGGGTCCCAGGGAGGTGGTGGTCAGGCGATTGATTTCCCGGAAACCGGCGGCAACCACCTTTTGCAGGAAGGAGTCAAACCCCTGGCTGAAAAAGGTGCGCAAGCCCTTATAACCGTCATAATCCTGGTATTCTTCCCAGGAAAGGGGGTCGATTTTCCCGACCAGTTCTGAAATATAGGCTTTCTGGGGTTCGCTGAAATCCTGGAAATCTTTTCCCATCAGCCACTGGCGCAGGGGGCGGCCATCATCGACGTGGCTCTGGATAATCCGGGGCACCATATCCGGGGTGAGAAGTTCGTAGAGGTTCACCCCGACCTGGTCGCGAATTTCCACCACCACATCCTTGCCTTCGATTCCGCGCCAGCCCACGAGACGGACTTCCACCGGACCCAGTTCATCCAGAGAGCGTTCCTTGATGGCCGCCAGGAAAGCCTCCCGAACCGCTTCGGCGGGTCCGGTATCACCACCCGGAAAGGTGGAGATGTTAATTTGCATCAGAGGCGTTGCATTTGCTTGGGCTATCATTAAAATTCCTCTCCCTAGTTGGGCCGTTAGCGGGCGCTGACCACAGTATCCAGTTCAAAGGCGACGATATCAGCGATTTTTTGGCGTCGCTCAGGTTCCAGGTCACCGATTTTGCCGAATTTCAGGCAATGCGTCACACATTTGCTGACACAGGCCGGCTCCAGACCCTGGTCGACGCGGTCCATACAATAATCGCACTTGATTACTTTGCCGGTGGCCGGATTCCATTGCGGCGCTCCCCAGGGACAGGCACTGATACAGCTCTTGCAACCGACGCAAAGAGATTGATCGACATAGACAATCTGATCTTTGGGCCGGACGCGCATGGCGCCGGTGGGACAGACGGGCACACACCACGGTTCGCTGCAATGAAAACAGGGCATAAAGACAAAGGCCATCTGGGGCCGGCCTTGTACGAGCTTAGGCCCGACCGTAATGATTTGACCCAACCGGGGTCCCGGCGGCAGGCCTTTGTTGCTTTTACAATGTACTTCGCAGCTCAGGCAACCGATGCATTTCTTCAGATCTTGAATGAGATAATATTGACTCATGGTTCCTCTTTCCCCAGTTTAGGCCACCGGCCGGACCTGCACCAGTGTTTCGTCCATAGGCGGGACTCCCGCCGGCCATATCCGAGATGTTTTCCTGCACGACCGCGTCATGGGCCCCTTTCTGATAGCAGCGGGTCTGGGCCGGCACCGTCTTGCCGAAGCCATGCAGCATAAAGACGGCTTCCGGATGAATAAAATCGGTTACCTTGGCCTTGATCCGGGCGGTTCCCACCGTGTGAGGTGACCTCTACCAGGGACCCATCGGCTATGCCCAGTTTTTTGGCAACGTCGGTATTGATCCAGAGATCATTCTCCGGCACCAGTTCATTTAAATAGAGATTATTCTGGGTGGACACATGGGTATGGGCCGCCACCCGGCCCACCATCAGCCGCAGATACCCTTCCGGGGGGGGCGCCACCGGAGTGTAGGGCACAAAGGAGGGGAAGCCGGCGTTTTCCATGAGGAAACTGGAAAGTTCAAATTTCCCGGAAGGCGTTTTAAACTGGAGGCCTTTTTCCCGATCCCACCAGATGGCATCCTGCGCCAGGGTAACGAAGCCTTTCTTGTCGAAATCCTCCAGCTTCACTCCCACCTTCTGGAGCTGAAAATTCCAGATATCCTCGATGCTTTCATAGGGGAAATACTGGCCGATATCCAAACGGTTAGCCAATTGCTTGACAATCCACCAACTCGGCTTGGTGTCGTAACGCGGCGACACCGCGGGTTTGCGGATATAGAGCTGGGGTTTGAGTCCGGACACCGCCTGGATGGAATCCCCCCGCTCGAGATAGGTTGATTCCGGCAGAATGACATCGGCGTACCAGGCGATCTCGCTGAAATTGACCTCGATGGCCACAATCAGGTCCAGTTTATCCAAGGCCCGGCGCACGCCCTCTTTGTCCGGAATAGATCCCAGGGGTTCAAAGCGGTTGGCAATGAGCGCCTTAATGGGATAAGGATCTTCTTGTTCAATGGCGTGGGCCAGCATTTGCGGATTCCCGTGCGAGGAATCGGCGATGGGGAACATGGCCCCGCCGCTGCCGTCAAAACGCGGGACGGTGATCTTGGGGAACTCCTGCTCGACATATTTGCCAATGTCACCTCGGCCGGCGGCTTTGAGACCTTTTTTGAAAAACAGGCCGCCCGGGGCTTCCAGGCTCCCCATCAAGGCATTCAAGATGATAATGGAGCGCCGCAGATAGATTTCATTGGGGTGATGGGCGCCGCGATAGCCGTAATGGAAGACCACGGCGGGTTTATCGGCCGCCACTTCACGGGCCAAATTAATTATTTCCTGGGCGGGAAGGCCCGTCTCCTGCTGGGCCCACTCTGGAGTATATGGTTCCACAAATTTCTGCAAGGCCGGCAATTCCTGGCGTTGGTCTTTGATCCAGCGGACGGCAAAGGCCTTGTCGTAGAGCTCTTCCTTGAGAATGACGTGGATCAGGGCATAATTGAGGGCCAGGTCGGTGCCGGGGCGGATCATCCAATAGCGGTTGGCCTTGGAGGCCGTGATGCTGAAGCGGGGGTCAATATAGGTCATTTTGGCCCCCTTGTCCAGGGCCTTCATCAAGTTGTTGATGGCCTTGATTTCCAGAGATTCAAAGATATTACGGCCATACATGATGATATGTTTGGTGTTGGCGTAATCGACACCCACCTGGGGGTCGGTGTAGCCGGTGAGGGTGCGGAAGGCGGTATTCACCGAACCTTTGCAGAGGGCGTCGTGAGTAAAGTGGTTGGGAGAGCCCAGGGCCTTCATGAAGGTCTTGCTGATGTGGGTATTGAGGTTGGTGCGCTCTCCGAACAAGACACTCTGGGGACCATGCTGTTTAATAACGGCCCTTAATTTGTCGGCCACATAATCCAACGCCTCATCCCAGGAAGCCTTGCGCCACTGGCCTTCCCCCCGGGCGCCGGTGCGGATCATGGGGTGCTGAGGGCGTTCGGTGTCGTTCAGAAGGGCAATCCCGGCGGAGCCTTTGGCGCACAGAGCGCCCTCGATGCCCGGGACGTGGGGATTGCCTTCGATCCAGGTGACTTCGTCGTTTTCCACGAGCACCCGGATGGGGCAACGCACGGTGCACATAAAACAGATACTATAAACTTCATTGGACATATTGATCCTCACAAGACAATTCTATCAGAAAAATGATACCGATTCAAAGCTGCTCCGAGTTATTTCTTGAGGGCAAAGGATTAAGCAGGTTTTGGGAGGCGCTAACCTGATTTTGGGGCGCAGGGGGGTAGAGCACTCTGAACACGCGTGTAACCCAGCGCTTCATGATAGTGAAAAGCCACCAGGCAACAATATAAAGGGGGATAAATATCCCGATATAGCCTACCGACCAGCCGATGAGCGGGATAGGGAAAGCCAGCCCCAGGAACCGGTATTGCATCCAGGCCAGGACAAGACCGACAGGCCAGAAGAAGGCCGCGGACTGGGCCACCCCCAGGTAAAAGGACTTGCCGAAGGCCTCGTTGGCGAGCTGTATTGCCGGCCTCGTAGGCCGGTCGATCCCCGGCCTGGAGGGCCTGGATGGACAGGTCCTGATATTTTTTGGCCTCGTCGGACAGTCGCAGGGAATAATGGCGCCCCGCGGCCAAAACCGCGGCGGCGCTGAGTTTACCCAACAACAAGGCCAGGAGGGCCATGACTGCGGTGCCGATAAAGAAATTGACGGCGGCATGATCGGTCAGTCGAAAGAACCAGATAAGGTAGGGGTCCAACCAGAGAAAGAGAGGCGGCATATCCATGGCACTGACCATTAGGCCGGGGACAGCGATGATCGCCCCCCGGCCGTAGAATTCAATCTCTTACATACCCGGTAAGATCGACTGTCCCATAAAACCTTTGGTGAGATAGCCGATGCCCACATAGATGGCCAGGACGACAAAAAGGCGTTTCAGCCAGACTTCGGGAATCTTTTTGGAGGTGATGGGGCCTAACACCGAGCCGATGGCGATGCCGATCAACTCCGTGCCAATCAGCAGGAAATCCACCGGCACCGAGTGGACGACCATCATGTTGAAGATATTGACGATCATCCCTACCAGCACCGCCAGGGCCGAGGTGCCGGCCACGATGAACATGGGTAGACCGGCGGCTGAAGTCAGGAAGGGGACGTAGAGGAAGCCGCCGCCCACGCCGATGAGGGCCGAGATGCCATTGATGACAAAGCCGCCCAACAGAGGCCAGATTGGGTTAAAGGAGAATTCGGCACCGTAAAAAGTGAACTTGATCCTCGTGGGACTCCAATGGGTGACCTGCACGCCTTTCAGTTGTTCGGCGGTGGCTTCACCGGACTTCTTAATATTGGCATCTTCAAAGGCCTTGGCCGCGGCTTTGGCTGCTTTCCGCTTGGCCTGGCCCCTTTCCGTGGTTTCATAAAAGAGCACGAAAGCCACGGCGAAAACGATGATACCGAAAAAGCCGACATAGGTGCTGACATCCATCTTGCCGACAGTCAGGAGGGGAACCAGGTAGCCGGCCAGGATACCGCCGACGGCCAGACACAGACCCAAGGGCATCACTAATCGGCCCATGCGCCAGTAAGTAAAAGATGAAATCAAAGCCGACAGTCCTACCAGATACTGGTTGCTGGTGCGGATGGAATCGGTGAGCAGCTTATTTAAAGTGGGGCTGGTTTGTTTAAAGCCCTTGGCATAATCCGACAGTCCGAAGACCGAGATATGGCCGACGCCAGCCATAACACCACCGAAGGCGCCCACCGAGGAGAAGATCCAGCCCACCCAGGTCCCCCAGAGGATGTACCAGAGCCAGAAGTGGCTGGGAGCGCCGGGGATGCCCATAAATCCCTTGGGGGCGTCGGGATTGATTTGCCCCTTGCCGGTGCCCACCGGGGTTTTGGCGATGGCCTCTTCCAATTTGTTTTTGGTGGCTTTTGAGGTTGCCGGGGCGGGGGCAGCCGGTTTAACAGCCTCGGTGGCTACTGGCTTGGCAGCTTCAGGTGCCGCCGGCGGAGCAACAGTTGGTGGTGCGGCTTGAGGGGTTGCCGGGGCGACGGCGGGGGCCGGAGGTGTCGGCTTGGCCGCTTCCTGGCCCCAGGCCCCTGCCCCAGTCACGGCTAAAACCGTTATCAGCATCAGGAACAACAAAGAAAATTTGCGCATAAAACCTCCGAAATAATAAAAATAATTGCACCTCAACTCAGTATCGAGGCGAGATTAAGGCAAAAGGCTGTGAACTGGTGCTCTGGACAACTAAGGGATCGGGTATTCCGTTTGTCAGATCGGGCAGCTTCAATTCCAAAACCCGGAAAAGCAGCACCGGCACACTGGCGTGGCTGACGACCTTTTCGGCGACGCTGCCCAGCACCCAGGCAACGTTACCCTTACCATGAGTAGCCATAGCGATGAGATCCATCTTGTTGGCGGTGGCATAGCCGATGATCTCCCGGGCGGGAGAGCCTTCCACACATTCGACGGTGACCTTGACGCCCTGAGCCTGCATTTCCTTGGCAATCTGGCCAAGAGAGACTTCGCAACGCTTGGCCTCCTGGGCAATCGCCTGAGCCATGGTTCCCGGGCTGGCTTCGCCATATTCGGTGTAAGCGACGTGCAACAGGGTAACCTCAGCCTGATGGGCTTTGGCCAGTTCGATGACCTGGGGGATAATTTTGGCCGCCAGGGGGGAGCCGTCTAAGGGCACCAGTATCTTTTTAAACATATTGACCTCCCGAAAGGTGATTTTGTAACTCGCATGCCCAAGCAATGTTGGGAACCGTTTTTCAAGTTACGCTCCGAATCAGCCCGATGGCAAACCGATTCTTATCAATTAATTTTTAATTAAAATTAAATACTAATAATTGCTAATAGAATTGTCAAGGAAAGAGAGAAAGTTACGGTAAATAGAGACCAGTAAAATGTTCATAATCCGGTTTGAGAAGTTCAGTTGTCTCTTGTCTCAGCAGGATTGTTCAATCGCCCAAATAGGCTTGCTGCACTTGAGGATGGTGCAAAAGCTCCGGTCCAGAACCCTCCAGCACGAGTCGTCCGGTCTCCAGGACATAGCCATAGTGGGCCAAATTTAGGGCGGCGACGGCGTTCTGCTCTACCAACAGGATAGTGGTGCCCCGGCGATTGATCTGCCCAAGCGTCTTAAAAACCTCCTGGGCCAGCAGCGGCGCCAGTCCCAGGGAAGGTTCGTCCAGGAGGAGCATCTGGGGGCGGGACATCAGGGCCCGGCCCAGGGCCAGCATCTGTTGTTCCCCGCCACTGAGGGTACCGGCCCGCTGTTGCAGCCGTTCTTCCAGGCGGGGAAAGAGTTCAAAAATCGAGGTCAGGTCCCGTCGTAAACGCCGTTCCGGACTGTGGTAGCCCCCGAGGACGAGGTTTTCCCGCACCGTCAGATTGGGAAAGATGCGGCGGCCTTCCGGACTGAGGGCAAGGCCCCGGCGCATAATTTCCGGGGTGGGGAGGTCTTGAATTTCGTGGTTGGCGAAGATGATTTTGCCGGACTGGGGCCGGTGGATACCGGTAACGGTGCGCATGAGGGTGGTTTTGCCGGCGCCGTTGGCCCCGATGAGGGCGACAATCTGGCCGGTGGGCACTGCTAAGGTAACACCCCGGAGGGCCGGTATGCTGCCGTAGGCGGCGGTAAGGTTGACAATCTTAAGCACTGGGGGCTGCCCCCAGATAGGCCTGGATGACCCGGGGATGGGACCGGACCATGGCCGGCTCCCCCTGGGCGATGGTGAGGCCGTGATCCAGGACGGTCAAACGCCGGCAGATGTGCATGACAAATTTCATGTTGTGTTCGATGAGCAGCATGGTCAGGCCGTAGTGCTGCTGTAACTCATGCAATATAGTCATTAATTCTGCAGTTTCGTGAGGGTTTAACCCGGCGGCCGGTTCATCCAGAAGCAGAAGGTGGGGAGCGGCAGCCAGGGCCCGGGCAATCTCCAGGCGGCGCTGCTGGCCATAGGGCAAGCGGCCGGCCTTTTCCCGGGCCACGTCCTGCAATTGTAGTTTTTCCAGCAATTCCCCGGCCTGCTCACGAAAGGTCTTTTCTTCCTGCCGGAAACGGGGGCTGCGCAGCACTGCCTGCCAGAAATTGATCCGAGAACGGCTGTGGAAAGGAATGAGGACATTGTCCAGGACGGAAAGTTCCTGGAAGAGGCGGATGTTCTGGAAGGTGCGGGCGATACCTAGACGGGCGATGGCCTGGGGCGGCAGACCGGTTATGGGGGCGCCGTTCAAAATAATCTCCCCGTCGGTGGGCCGGTAGAACCCGGAAAGGAGATTGAAGACCGTGGTCTTGCCGGCGCCGTTGGGGCCGATGAGGCCATGCAGTTCGCCTGGAGCCAGTTCCAGAGAAAAATTGTTCAGGGCCATGAGGCCGCCGAAGGTCATGTGGACGGCTTTGGCCGAAAGTAATGGTATTTCGCCTTTATCCATTATTACTTTCCACTTTTCCCTTGCCACTTTTCACTTTTCTGCAGCAGCCAGTCCCAGGAAAATTCCCACCGTCCCAACAGACCCCGGCGGAAAAAGATGATAATGATCAGGAGCAATAAAGAAAAGATTACCATGCGCAGACCCGGGACCCCGGGCAGGTGTAACCCCCCGAGGTTAATGGGCTCTTCCACAATCCGCAGCCATTCGTTACCCCAGGTAAGGATGATGGTGGCCACGACCGCGCCGGTGGTACTCCCCAGACCGCCAAAGACAATAATAATCAAGAGGTTAAAGGTTAAAAAAAAGGTAAAGAGGGTGGGTGAAATGGTGGTGATCAGATGGGCCAGCAGGCCGCCGGCCACTCCCAGAAAAAAGGCGCTGACCAGAAAGGCCAGGAGGAGATGCCGGAAGGGATCAATGCCCATGGCCCGGGTGGCGGTTTCATCGGCGCGGATGGCCTTCATAGCCCGCCCGAAACCGGAATTGCTCATACCGGTGATCACCGCTAAGGCCACAACGGCCACGCCCCAGGACCACCAGAGATTAGTATAGGGGGCCAGGCCTTTGAGACCCAGGGGGCCATTGGTGACAGACTGCAGATTATTGGCCAGGACGCGGATGACCTCCCCAAAGCCCAGGGTGACAATGGCCAGATAATCGCCCCGAACCCGGAGTACGGGAAAACCGGTGATGAAGGCAAACAGAACGGCGACGAGGCCTCCGGCCAGGAGGGCCAGGGGAAAGGAGACGGAGATTTGGTTCAAAGGCCAGACCAGGGGGGTGATAATAAAGGACATTTGTTTTTCTGCCGGGGTCAGGGTTAACAAGGCGGCGGTATAGGCGCCCAGAGTGACAAAGGCATTAGGACCCAGATGGAGTTGGCCGCAGATGCCGTTAATCAGATTATAGCTGACGGCCATGGTCATAAAGATGGCGGTGGTGTTCAGCAGGCGCACCTGGTAGTCGTTGGCCCAGGAATGAGCCCCGAGGAGAAACAGCATGAGGAGTGCCAGGGCCCCCACCGTCAGGAGCAGGTTACGGCCAGGGGAGATGGGCGTCATTTAGAGCTTTGTCCTCCATAACGCTCTCTCCCAGCAGTCCGGTGGGGCGGACCAGAAGCACCACGATAAGCAGGCCGAAGGCAAAGGCGTCCCGGTAACCGGCCCAGGCCGGAAAAAAGGCAACCAGGAGGATTTCCAGAATTCCCAGCAGCAAGCCGCCGACCACGGCCCCGGCCAGGTTGCCGATACCTCCCAGCACGGCGGCAATAAAGGCTTTTAATCCCGGGACCACTCCCAGAAAAGGATTCACCTGGGGATATTTCATGGCCCACAGCAGGCCGCCGACGCCGGCCAGCACCGAACCCAGGACAAAGGTCAAGGAGATGAGCCGATTCACATTGATGCCCAATAATTGGGTGGTCTCCCAATCATGGGCCAGGGCGCGCAGGGCGATACCGATGCGGGTATAATACACCAAAACAAATAAACCAGCCAATAGTACAAGGGTTATCAAGGGGATATAAAGACTGAGCCGGGGGATATAGAGACCGCCGAGGTGCAGGGAACCGGTGAAAGCTGCCGGGGTTGGAAACGGCTGCGGCCGCCCGCCGATGAGGACCAGGGCCAGGTTTTCCAGCAGGAACGAGGCGCCGATGGCCGAAATCAGCAGGGACAACCGGGGGGCCCGGCGCAGGGGGCGATAGGCACCTCGTTCCAGGAGGGCGCCCATGAGACCGGTCAGGGTCAGGGCAAACAGAAAAGCCAGAGGCCAGGGCAGGGAAAACATGGACAGGCCGAAAAGCCCGAGGTAGGCGGCAACCATCAAAAAATCGCCGTGGGCGAAATTGATGAGGCGCAGGATACCGTAGACCATGGTATAGCCGATGGCAATGAGGGCATAGAGGCTGCCTAAAGACATCCCGTTGATCACCTGCTGACAGAACACGGCGGCGGTCATGGCTTCTTCTGGTTCACCGCTTTCTTATGGGAAACAGGAGCTTTTTTCAACTCGGCATCGGCAGAGCGCAGATAAAAGGGCGTCAGCTTGTCCAGGTCAGGTATCCGGCCGGCGGCAAACTGCTGCATTCCCAGACGGGCCAGGACGCCGGCCCGGATATGACGAAATTCCGGCGGCGGCAAGACCGCCAGGTCGCCGAGCAGTTCTTGGAAGAGGGAACCATAGCGCTCCAGACCGGGGCCGACGATGAGGGTGGGTTCGAGGATCCGCGCCGCTAAAGCCTCAGGTGGGAGCAGCAGGTAGTCGCCCACCAGTTGCCCGGCAGTCGCCTGGCAGTGGTAGAAAGCCGCATAGATTTCATGCTTTTTGGCATCAATTACCGGGCAGACCGGCAAGGACGCATAAGGAAAGTTGGCAGCCAGGGCGTCCAGGGTATTGACGGCGACAACCGGACTGCCGATGGCCAAGGCCAGTCCTTTGGCAGTGGCCAGACCCAGGCGCAGGCCGGTAAAATTGCCCGGCCCCTGGCTGACGACAATGAGGTTGACGTCCTGAATGGTGTTGCCAGTTTCCTGCAATCAGATGGTCGATGCCAACCTGGAGGCGGTTGAGGTAGGAAGCGGAGCTCTCCAGGGTATATTCCGCCAGCAACCGGTCGCTCGCCACCAACGCCAAACTGCCACGACTGGTGGACGTATCCAGGGCTAAAACCAACA
>CAVZSK010000003.1:0-137993 GCA_963777875.1 uncultured delta proteobacterium
CTTGCCCTGACAGCCGAAAGGCGGGATGGGCCACCGCCGTGAAGTCTATTAAAAGTTTGGGCCTTGTTAATTAGAATTATCTCATTTTCGCCAGCCTCCTATTCACCGCTTCTTTATCAAAAGCCCCGGGATCATACGCATATCCCACCCAATCCAACATCATCTGATGATCTTCGTGATAAGGATTCCGCACCGCTTCCACAAACTCCGGGAAACTGTAAGGCCCCCCGCAATCTTCCGGCGGACAGGCCCGCCGGCCATCAATACAAACCGGATACGTAACCTCCGGCGCTTTCGGCAGTATTTTTTCCACTAAAACCGTATGCTCCCAGTCATCCCCATAATCATACAAATAAGTAAACTGATATTTTCCTCTTGAACCACGTGATACAGTTTAAACCGCTTCTCATCCAAGGCCCCCTCGATTTCCTCAAGATGATCATATTTCACTTCATATTCGATATCATTGATCTTAAACAAATGCAGATGCGAATTAGTCCATCCCATACTCTTCTGGATGATGTTATGCAACTTATATAACGACACCCTTCCCAATACCTGCACCCGCCGCCAAATCCGCGGCTCAATCTCATTCAAAGAAATATGCAACTGATAAACCGAATTCGGCAATGTCTTCACATAGGCCTTGTGCTCCCTTTCTCGTTCCTCCTTTTCCCAGCGTTTTTTAAAAAAACCAATGATCACCCCAACCCCTCCAAATGCCTGTTCACCTTCTCTAAGGTTTTCCTCTTCTTTTTGTCTGTGGCCCCTATCGCTGCCGCCGCCACCTGCTCGGTTAATAGTTCAATCTCCTCAATGCTAAACTCCGGCAGAATTTTATTCCCCTGAGGCCCAGCTCCCGAATTCGCTCAGAAAAATGTTCGCTCCAACACCCCGGTCGCCAGAACGATATCCCGATCTTTCAGCCCGATCCACACCGGCACCAATCCCTCTGGATCATTGAAATACGTTTTCTTTTTCATGGTTTTTACCTCCGTCTGCTCCGAAAAGAGACTATTATCCGGCACTGAAAACCATTCTGTTGGTGGAGCGGGCCTCTGTGCCCCCTTCTATAATCCCTCCATCTCCATAGTAGCCCAACCATTCCCCTCCGGACAATGTAAAATTATTTTCCTCCCTCCCAATCCCCACAGGATAAAAAGCAAAAATCACTATACATGCTTCCCGCCAGATGCTATATAACTACATAATAATCCATTAGTTCTGTAAATCTTTCCTCTGCCCTGGCAATCATGTCCACCGAAACCGATACCTGCTGCAAGTATGAGGAGCTCTGCTAAATGGACCCGGTTATTCAAAAATGTTAAAGCAACCCTGGAAAAGTATTATGGTGATCGGATGGCCGGTCTCATCCTCTATGGCTCCCAGGCCAGAGGCATGGCGGCAGAAGGCAGCGATATTGATCTCCTGGTCCTGTTAGACCGACCATTTGATTACTTTCAGGAAATTTGGAACCTGACGGAGGTGTTATATCCCTTGCAATTGGAAACCCAATGCCTGCTCTCAGTCAAACCCGCCGCCCTCCAGGACTTTCAGGCCGGAACCCTCCAACTCTACCGCAACGCCCGCCGGGAGGGGCGAGAAGTATGACTCTGCCCCTTTATGAACCGGAGATAAAGGCTAATCTGTTACGTGCCGATGAGTCAATTCTTGCGGCTAAACTATTATTCCGGGAGAGGCCACTCTGATTTTGCCGCCGCCCGAGCTTATTATGCCGCCTTTTACGCCGCCCCGCCGCCCTGTTGAGTGAGGCCAGGGAATACCAAAAACCTAGCGGCGTCATTGCCGGAATTCACCAATTCTTCGTAAAAACCGGAAAAATAGACAAGCAGCACGGCAAGAATCTCAACTGGCTGTTTGAACTGCGCAGTATCGGGGATTACGGCGACACCCGCCATGTGCCCCGGGAAGATGCCGAAAGAGCTATTGATGTGGCCGAGTCATTTGTTGAGGCTAGCAAAAGTCTTTTACACTCCTCCCAATAGGAATATCTCTGGCAGGGACTAGATCGCTGTGATTCTCTGCGATATTCCTGTTGCTGGCTTATCTCATTTTCCCCAGCCTCCTATTTACTGCTTCTCTATCAAACGCCCCAGGATCATAAGCATATCCCACCCAATCCAACATCATCTGATGATCTTCGTGATAGGGATTACACACTGCTTCCACAAATTCCGGAAAACTATATGGCCCACCACAATCTTCGGGCGGACAGGCCCACCAGCCATTTTCCGCCCCCTGACTGCAAAATAATCACCGTCCACATGTTTATTATTCAATCAAATTTTTGGCTAAAGGCAGCAAATTTGTGACAGGTGTTCCATACCTGCTGGAAATTTCAGCATTATGTTGTTATTATTTTATCGAAAATAGCGACTGACGCCGTCCGCCCCGGGCCAGTCCGAATATTTCACCCGAATGACATCAATTTGAACCGGGAACAGTTCGGCTGACTCGAGGCACAGATAAAACCACCCCCTGGCCCTCCTCATAAATGGGGATGTGACATTCCCCCCGTTGACCGGGGGATAAAGGGGAGACATAATGTGGCCTTCACTCAGGTTTTCAAAATGTCACGACTACCGCGAACGAACGGATACCAATACACCCGCGGCAACGCAGTGAAAATCCAGCGCGAAATTAGCGGAAATTAGCGCGAAAAACACCCTTCGCGCAACATAAAACTAAATTATATCAATATGATGCGACATGCAAAAAAATTCTCCGAAAAAGCGCGAAAATCTGTTTCTGAGATTTCGGCGGCAGTGGGAAAAAGGCGGGAAATTACCGGGAAAAACCAGCCTCAGCAAAGATTATTTAATATAATATATCAATAGGTTAATTGCTATTAAAAATATTTGCCAATTTCCCGGTTCTCTTGAGAACTGCCATAACCGAAAACGGCAAACGATTTTTTAGCCAAATACTGATTGCTTCATTACCAAAAGCATGGAACCAGGGATACTCCTCTTGCCTACTAGCCTGCCTATAGCCTGTATTCTATAGCTTGTATCCCATTCTCATCTGTTTCTTATGTCCTGCTCATGATACATTGATACTATACCGATACTTTCATTATTCTTCGGAGTCTTCAAAATGATCCCTGGCAAGTCCCTTTCAAAAAAATATCTTTCCTTGCTGTTTCTCCTCGGGGCCGGCTTCTTGTGCTTCCGGCCAGGCCAATGCCGCCAACGCCCCCGTTAAAAACCTCATCGTCCTGATCATGGACGGCTGCGGTGACGAACAGTTAACCCTGGCCCGCTGGTATAAAGGGCGTCCTCTGGCCCTGGACGGGTTCCGCACCGGGGCCGTCAAATCCTTTATCGCCGATTCCGTCATTGCCGACTCCGCCCCCGCGGCTTCCGCTTACGCCACCGGCGTCCGCACCAGCGGCAAGGTCATCAGCCTGGGTCCCAAGTCCAAAACTATTCCTGGGGTTCCCGCCCCCAGCCCCGACCTGGTCTTAAAACCCTGCGCCACCGTTTTGGAAGGGGCCCGTTTGCTGGGCAAGTCCACCGGTCTCGTGGTCACCTGCCGTATCTCTCACGCCACCCCGGCCGCCTATGTGGCCCATGTCCCCAACCGGGAGATGGAACAGGACATCACCGAACAGGCGGTTTATCAAAACCTCGACGTGGTGTTTGGCGGCGGCCGCAATTTTCTGCTGCCCGGTAACGCCGGCGGGGCCCGCCAGGATCAGGAAGACCTCACCGCGGTTCTCCGGGAGCGACGCTATCTGCTGGTCGACAACGTCGCCGGTCTCAAAAAACTTGAAAAACCCAAAGTGTTCGGCCTCTTTGCCGCCAACCACCTGGAACCGGAAATCGACCGCCTTGATTCAGCCCCCGAGCAGCCCTCCCTGGCCGACATGACCAAAAAAGCCATCGAACTCCTGGCCGCTAATCCGGCCGGTTTCTTTCTCCTGGTGGAGGGTTCCCAGATTGATTGGGCCTGCCACGCCAATGATCCGGCTCACCTGCTCGGCGATTTACTGATGTATGATCAGGCGGTGCAGGTGGCCCTGGATTTTGCCAAAAAAGACGGGCAAACTCTGGTGCTGGCCCTGCCGGATCACAACACCGGCGGCCTGAGTATCGGCAACCGTCGCTCCGACAGCTATTATGCCCGGTTGCAGCCCGAGGCCCTCATCGCCCCCCTGAAAAAAATGCAGCTTTCCGCTCCCGCGCTCTGGCGCCGGCTGGGTGAAAATAAAACCCCCGAGAAAATCCAGGAGGCGGTAAGCAAATATTGGGGGCTTGCTTTGAGCCTGGAAGATGCCCGGCAGATCCTCGAGATCTCCCAAAAGCATGGCAAAGAGGGCCATTACGCCCTGGGAGAGGTCATCTGCCCGAAATATACCGACATCGGCTGGACCACCCATGGTCATACCGGCGGCGATCTACCTCTGTTCGCCTCTGGTCCGGATCGTCCCATCGGTCTCCTGGACGCGCCTGACATCGGCCGCGTCTGTGCCCAGGCCCTGGGTCTCGACCTGGATAAGCTCAGCGCCCGCTTATTTGTCGACGCCCGCCAGGCCTTCCCCGAAGCAGCAGTCCAGCTTGACCGCACCGACCCGTATAATCCCATAGTTCGGATCACTCACCAGGGCCGCCAGGCGATCCTGCCGGTTAATAAAAATATCCTCAATCTGGATGGTCAGCAACTTCTCCTGGAAGGCATCGTCGTCTACATTCCCGATACCGACAAGATCTATCTACCCCGGCAAGCAATTCAATTGATTCAGGGCGATGGCAAACCATTGCCCGCCATCGATAAATAAAGTATAATAGAAATATTTTACAGATTTTCAATTATCAACCCAACTCATCCAGCGGTAACTGCTTATATCAAGTCAGTGAAACGCAGCCCAATCAAACTTAAATAATTTATAACAACCAATAGTTCAACCGAAAACTGGAAACCGGAAACCGGAAACGGTATTAAAGGAGGTCGTCTGATGGCAAAGGTAGCAATAAATGGTATGGGAAGAATCGGCCGGGCCGCGTTAAAAATCATTCAGGACACCCCGGAACTCGATCTGGTTGCCGTCAATGATTTGATGGCCATAGATAACCTGATTTATCTCTTGAGATACGATACGGTCTACGGCCGCTATGATAAGCCGGTGTCGGCCGAGGGCGGCGTCTTGCATGTGGGGACCAGGGAGATTAAATTCCTCAGCGAAAAAGATCCCACCAAGCTGCCCTGGAAAGACCTGGGCATCGATATCGTCTTTGAATGTACCGGCGTCTTCACCAGCAGAGAAGGCCTGGAAAAACACCTCCAGGCCGGGGCCAGGAATGTCATCCTCTCCGCCCCGTCCAAAGGGGAAGGTGATGTCCCCATGGTCGTCCATTGTGTCAACACCCCTGAGGGCGCCTGCCAGGTTATCTCCTGCGCCAGTTGCACCACTAACTGCACTGCACCGGTCATGGAAGTTCTGGAGCGTCACCTCGGCATCCAAAAGGCCCTGATGACCACCATCCATGCCTATACCTCCTCCCAGGCCATTGTGGACGGACCGGCCAAAAAATTCCGCCGGGGTCGGGCTGGCGCCGCCAATTTCGTTCCCACCTCCACCGGTGCCGCCATTGCCGTCACCAAAACCCTGCCCCAACTAAAGGGCAAATTCGATGGCTTGGCAGTCCGGGGCCCCGTGCCGGTAGGGTCCCTGGTGGACATCGTCCTGTTGGTAAAACGTCCCACCACGGTGGACGAAATCAATCAGATTTTCCGGGAGGAATCTGAAAGTCCCCGTTATAAAGGCGTTCTCGGGTATGCTTACGATGAAATCGTCTCTTCCGATGTGATCGGTGAAACTCGGGCCTCCGTTTTTGATCCCACCGGCACCCTCGTCGTGGATGGCGACCTCATCAAGGTCATGAGTTGGTATGACAATGAATGGAGTTATACCTGCCAGATGGTCCGGGAAGCCGTGCGTATTAGCAAAGGGGGAATAAGTTAAACCAAGGATGGGGGCGCCCTACCCCCACCTCTATTTTTCGCTGATACTTTTAACCTATTGATATTTATTTATAATAATATCTCATCTCTGGACCAGGCACCACCCACAAGTCTAATAAACTTAATACATCTCTTCCTCTTATCCCCTCTCCCCCTTGGGGGAGAGGGCTAGGGTGAGGGGGTAATAAATTGCTATATATCAACAAGTTCCGAGAACTATGATCCACTTTTCTTAATTATGGACAGCCCCTTTTTCAACCTTACGCCCACCAGCCGCGTGCTGCCTCTGGCCAGGATATTGCCCCGGGAAGCCCCCGATCCGATCCGGGTCAGCCGGGCACTCGCCCGAATGACGGCCGCCGCTCGCGGGGCCCATCCCAAGCGTCAGCCCCTCTCCGTCATTTCCCGGGGCGGTGGCCGCTACCAGCTAGTGGATGGCAACTCCACCTACCACGCCCTGCTGGAACTTGGAGAGCGGGAAGCAGTGGTTGAAATAGGATAATTATTCCTCCTCATTCCACAGCGCCGGCTTCGCCGCCAGGCAGTCTCTCTGACCATCACGATGGTGGGGTGAAACGTGTCTACCCGGTTATTACCATTTGACAAACCCCCGCCGATTATTTATCCTCCCTTTGAACATTTAAACAATTGCCAAAAGTTCTGTCCGTTACTTCCCTCGCCCCTTGAGGGAGAGGGCAGGGTGAGGGGTGCATCAGATAATACTTTTGGCAACGACTACAAGAACTTTCAATGAGGGAGGCGCCATGTCGCCTGTTATCAAGCCGGTTATTACCCGGGACCAGATTCAAAATCGGCTCCGGGAACTGGCCGCCCAGATTAACAAGGATTACGCCGGCCAGGAACTCATCCTCATCGCCGTCTTAAAAGGCGTCTTTATCTTCCTGGCCGATCTGGTGAGATTGCTGGATATGCCGGTCCGGGTGGATTTCGTCCGCTTAAGCAGCTATGGTGACAGCTCGACCTCCTCCGGCCAGGTGCTGATCACTAAAGACGTGGAACTTTCCCTCAAGGATCAGCACGTCCTCGTCGTCGAAGACATCATCGACAGCGGCCTCACTTTAAAATATCTGCTCGAGCATCTTCAAAAGCAGCAGCCTAAAAGTTTGAAGATCTGTTGCCTGACCGATAAGCTGGAACGCCGGGCTGTTTCGGTTCACATTGATTATGTCGGCTTTGTGGTGGAAAAAGGCTTTCTGGTGGGTTACGGTTTGGATTATGCCGAAGATCACCGGCAATACCCTGATATCTGCGAACTGGAAGTATAACTAACTATCATGCAACTCTTAGGAATTAATCTGAGCTACATTCTGATTGCTGCCGGGGTGGCCGTTCTTTGGCTCCTGCTCCGGGAATTTAACTGCTGGTACTGGAAGATCAACGATCGCCTGGTCCTCCTGGAGGAGATCCTGGCCAGGCTGGAAAGACTGGAAGGCCAGCCAACGCCACCTCCTCACCGACCCCACTTCCCCGAGATTAATATCGACTGATTCATTCTGTGGCGCTGCCTATGCTTACCCGTCCAATTCGTCTGGCCGCCCTGGATATCGGCATGGTCGCCGGTCTGTTGGAAGCCCTCTTGGCACGCCTGGCCCATCGGGTTCTGGCCGGCCAACTTTGACCTCCTCCACCCTCAGCTTAGTCGTGGCCATCGTTCCCTGAGACAAAAAAGCCCGGTCTAATGACCGGGCTCGGTTAATTTCTGGCTCCCCGGGACGGACTCGAACCGCCGACAAAGTGGTTAACAGCCACCTGCTCTACCAACTGAGCTACCGGGGAATGTGGTAGTGCCAACTACTATAACTTGATTTTCCCTCTCTGACCACCAGAATTTTAACTATTGATAGAAAATCTTCAGCTGGACAGGGATAGGAGAATATTTAACCTGGCTGGGGGACGAGGATTCGAACCTCGGTAAGCAGAGTCAGAGTCTGCTGTCCTGCCGCTAGACGATCCCCCAACAATGTTATTTTATAAATCTAAAATTTAGATTTGTCAACCGTAAGGCGGGAAAAACCAGGTTTTATTTCCCAGCTTGACAGCAATGAGGACGCCTTTGATCGCCTCGTGGACATCCCTTCTGAGAATGTACCACTGACCGCCTGTTCTCGTTGATTCGCCGGGGCAACTCAGGATTTTTGTTGTTTCTGCCCAAAGTCGCAGTGCGTCAGCAGGAAACAGGCCGGACATTTGGGTTTCTTGGCCGCGCAGATCTGCCGGCCATGTACAATGAGTTGGTGCGAGAATTTGGTCCACTGGGCTTGCGGCACCAGTTCCATGAGATCAAACTCGATTTTCACCGGATCCTTATTGATGGTCAACCCCAGCCGCTGGGACACCCGGCCGACATGGGTATCCACCACGATTCCGGGAATGCCAAAGGCATTGCCTAAAATGACATTTGCGGTTTTGCGGCCGATGCCCGGAAGTTTGACCAACTCTTCCAGGGAGGCGGGAATCTGACCGTCGAATTTTTCCACCAGCGTCTGGCAGATCTGCTTAATACTATTGGCCTTCTGCCGGAAAAAGCCGGTGGAGTGAAACGCCTCTTCCAGGTCAGCCAAAGGCGCCGCAGCATAGTCAGCGGCGGTAGGGTATTTTTTAAATACCTCAGGCGTTACCAGGTTGACCCGCTCGTCAGTACACTGGGCGGACAACACCGTGGCCACCAGCAGTTCCAAAGGGTTGATAAAACCCAGGGTGCAATGCGCGGTGGGATAATGTTGCTCCAAAAGTCTCAGGATTGCTTGAGCCTTGGTATTTTTCTCAGTAGTCATCTTTCAGCTTCCAGGGACCGTTATTTTTTATTTCTAAACCTTTTCACTTGACTGATTAATTCTTGGAATTCCGGTATCCTGAGGCCATGAATCACGAGAGCATAGACCAGGAGTCCAGCGGTCATGACGGCAAACAAGACCAACAAGCGGCTGACCATGCCGGATTGGGAAAGTGGATGCAACCATCCCGCCAGGAGATAAACGGAGACCCCCATAATTCCGGCGGCCAGGCAGATTTTTATCAGACAGAATATGAGGTGTTTCAAAGGATAACCTTGCATTTTGTAATAGAGCGCGACGCTCAAAAAAACAAAATTGAGGATCATGCTCAGCGACGTGGCCAGGGCGATAGCCCGGTGTTGCAAACCGGACAAGGTCAGGGTAATGAACAAGAAGTTGGCAGCTACCGCCAAAAAACTCCCGATCACCGGATATCTGGTGTTGTTGAGGGCATAAAACACCGGCACCACGATTTTTACCCCGGAATAAGCAAACAGACCAAGGCTATAGAAGACCAAGGCCGCAGCAGTTTGGCTGGTGTCAAAGGCGGTAAACCGACCGTGCTGAAAAATCAGGGTGATGATTGGCTCGGCCAAAATTGCTAATCCCACCGAGGCTGGAATAGTGATAAGCAGGGTCATGACCAATGAAGAGGTAAAGGCCTTCTTCAACCCCTCAAAGTCCTGCTGGGAAGCGTAGCGAGACACCACCGGCATGGCGGCAATGGAAATGGCCACCCCGAAGACGCCGATGGGGAATTGTAGCAGACGAAAGGCATAATTGAGCCAGGCGACACTGCCTTGGGCACAACTGGAAGCAAAAAAAGTATTGATAAAAATGTTGATCTGGGTTGCCGAAAGCCCGATGATGGCCGGGGTCATCAACCAGAAGATACGGCGCAGGCCCTCATCCTGCCAGTTCATGACCCATTGGCAACGATACCCCACCCGAAATAAAGCAGGCAACTGCACCGCCAGTTGCAACCCACCGCCTAAAAGAGTGCCGATGGCCATGCCGATAATGGCTGGAACCCCATAAAAAGGCAGAATCAGGGCCAGAGCCACCCCGCTGGCGATGGAGCCCAGGTTGAAAAAACTAGAGGCCATGGCCGGAACAAAAAATTTTCCCTTGGTATTCAGGATGCCCATGACCACTGCAGCAAGTGAGATCATGGGGAGGAAGGGAAACATGATCTGGGTCATGATGACGGTAAGCGCCGTCTTGCCAACTATCTGCTCAAAGTCCGGCGCCATAAGCCGCACCAGATAACCAGACGTCACAATTCCCACCAGGGAGATACCACCAACCAGGATGGTTAAGGTCACCAGGACATTATTTGCCAACCGCCAGGTGGCAGTTCGACCCTGTCGCTGGTCATAATCGGTGAAAACGGTTACGAAGGCCGCACTGAGAGCCCCTTCGGCAAAGAGATCACGGAGGAGATTGGGAATCCGAAAAGCCACCACAAAGGCATCCATGGCCATCCCGGCGCCAAAGAAGTTGGCCAAAACCTGTTCCCGGATCAGACCCAGAATTCTGCTACAAAATACGGCAAAACCCACCGTACTGGCGGAACGGGCAATGGTTCCGGTCTGATTCGAGGCGACGGCGCTCACGTATTAATTGAGGTGGTTAGGACGATCTCTTGGCTTTTACAGCGCTTGGAGTTCGTTTGGCCGGTTTCGGACGAGGGCGAAGACGGGACGTCTCCAGCTTGGACTGCTCCTCCGCCCCGGATTTGGTAGTATAAAATAAAGCATAGGCTGGAACTTCACCTACCGTGGGAGGTTTTTCAGTCGCGGAGGTTTTAAGATCTGGGATTGGTTCGGTTTTTTCAAAAGTAGTTGCAAATTTGGGAAATGGGATACCGGCGTTTATCTGGTCTTCGGGGACCTGCAAGGCCAGATAGACTACGAATGATAGGCCTGACAAAGCCGCGACGCCGAAAAAAGCAAACGAATAAAGGAGTCTTTTTTTCCAGCGCGGTGGGCGCGCAGAGAAAAGATGATTTTTTACGAAAGATAGAAGACCTCATTCTTTTGGTTTTCTTAAATTTTAATTATTGTGCGAGTGTGTTCAGCGACTGTGAACCGAGAGATTTTGATTTTTTAGATTAATAACAATAAATGGGAGGGAAGTCAATGACATTTTTACAATCGGCTCTAAGGCGTATGCTTATTGTTTTCAATAAGTTGGATATCAGCCCGTCATTTTACCGGACAAAATTCTTTGGCGATAGACTTCATAGAGAAAAACTGCCGCAGCCGTGGCCGCGTTAAGAGACCCAACATGCCCGGCCGCCATGGGAATGGCGAGAATCAGGTCACACGCCTGCTGCACCCGGGGGCGCAAGCCTTTGCCTTCGCTGCCGATAACCAGCGCCAAAGGTCCGGTTAAATCTGCAGCATAGAGATGCTGCGGAGCAGACGCTTCGGCCCCGATCACCCAAAGACCATTTTCTTTCAAGCGGTTGATCGCGGCCGTGAGATTCGTTACCCGGCAGACCGGCACATGAGCTAAGGCACCGGCAGCGGCCTTGGCAACCACTGAGGTCACCCCAACAGCTCGATCCTTAGGAATTATAACGCCTTGGGCGCCCACAGCGTTAGCCGTCCGCAGCAGATTTCCCAGATTCATGGGATCCTGCAAACAGTCCGCAACAACTGCCAGGGCAGAATTTCCGGCCTCGTGTAAACGGTCCCACAACTCGGCCTCGCTGAGATAACGGTACCCAAAAGTCCGGGCCACAATGCCTTGATGATTGACGGCGCCGACGATGCGATGCAGCCAGGCTGATTCGGCCAGGCGAAATCGCACCCCGTGTTTTTGGGCCAAGGATTTGACCTCCTCAAACCAGCGAGCCCGGCTGCCCTGGGCGACAATGACTTCTTCAATGGCCTCCCCTTGCTGCCGCAAAGCCTCTAAAACCGGATGAACTCCATAAATAATTTTTTCAGAATCATCAGTTTGCAATTTTAAGCCTTCAGTAATCTTGGGTTTCGCCGATTTTAACATTATGCTAATAATATATTAATATTTTCCCAACAATAATTCTGTGAGGCAGTTAGACAAGGACCGGTTTGATTATACCAAGTCGCAGAAAAATATACCACGATTTGGAAGAGTAATCATATCGCAGTTTTTTCCGGTTCAACAAAGGTACGATAATGGTCGGCCACGAAAAGTCGTTTTCATAACCACCCGGGCAATTATCGGGTTTTCCCAGGAGTAAAAAATTATGTGGATGTGCAGCGAGATAAGTTGTGAGGCCATCAAACTATTACTTGCCGCAGTGGTTGGCGGTTTCATCGGTTTTGAACGGGAAACCCATGGCCAGGCGGCAGGTCTGCGGACAAATGTGTTGGTGTGCACTGGAGCCTGCCTGCTCATGATGCTTTCTTTGCACATGGCACATATCTATCGTGACGTGAACATCAATGAAACTGTAGTCCGGCTGGATCCGGCCAGGATAGCCTCCTATGCCATCGCCAGCATGGGTTTTCTGGGGGCCGGCGCCATTATCACGGGGCAAGGCACGGTGAAAGGTCTGACCACGGCGGCAAGCATGTGGCTGGTCACCGGCATTGGTTTGGCCATTGGCGCCGGTTTTTTTGTCCCGGCATTAACCTGCATGTTTCTCAGTCTGGTAGTGCTCTACGGTTTTCGGCAGATAAAGCGGCTTCTTCCCAAAGATGAGCACACTCTTCTGACGCTGGTATTTGACCAGACCCAGGGGCCGTTGGAGCAGATTAAAGCCATTTTAACTTCTCACAAGATTTTCATCAATTTCATCAATTATTATCTGGACCAAAAACAAAATACGGTGACCTATAAGCTGCGCCTACAATCCAGGATGGATATTCCCTGGGGGCATCTGGTGCATGAAATGAAGGAGGTCGGCGAGCTGAGGGAAATGAGTTGGGAGGAAGGTACGGTGCTCTAATACCTTTTTTAGAAATTATGGTGGGCGGTGCCCACCCTACATTTTTGTCTTTAATGCTTTCAGAGCAGGTATAGTAGTTGCCCACAGTAAGGTTAAATTCACCCCTCACCCTGACCCTCTCCCCGCAAGGGGCGAGGGGATTAGAGGAATGATATCAATAAGATATTAAGTTGTGAGCAAGGAATAGCCTCAAGGGGCGAGGGGAAAAAGGGATTAGGATGGCCCAGCAGGCTTTTTGCTCAGTCCTACCGCCCTTCTGATAGCTTTATCACCTTCTGGCTCACGTCAAGTAGGCGTGGAGACCCGGCAAGAGGAAACTGACACCAAAATAGGTGAACAATACCGCCAGGAAACCCACGATTGCCAAGACCGCAATTCGTTTACCCTGCCAACCCCGAGCCAACCTGGCATGAAGCAACCCGGCATAAATCAGCCAGGTAATGAGCGACCAGGTCTCTTTGGGGTCCCAACTCCAATAGCGCCCCCAGGCGGATTCGGCCCAGACAGCCCCGGTGAGAATGCCTAAGGTAAGCAGAAAGAAGCCGATCATAATGGCCCGATAGATCAGGTCATCCATGTCCTGGACCACAATCAGGGATTTTTTCTGTTTGGTCGCTGGGTTGGGCGACCGGGCCAGGAAAAGGTAAATCACGGCGGCGCCGCACCCAATGGCGAAGGCAGCATAGGCCAGAAAACAGGTGACCACATGGATGATCAGCCAGTTGCTTTTCAGGGCCGGCATCAGGGGCGCGATCTGACTGGCATGCCCCCCGAAGGAGGCGTAGGCCAGAAGCATGCACGCCAAGATGGTAATAAAACTGCCGATATAATCTTGCACCTGGCGCCAGAAAGACAGGTACGAGATACAGATCACGGCCCAGGAGAAAAATAGCAGGGACTCGTAAAAGTTGGCGAGGGGGGCATGGCCGATATTTAACTGGTGGGATTCAATCCACCGCCAGATAAGACTCAGGCTATGTAAGCCCCACCCCAGGAGAGTGGCCCCCCGGGCCAGGGTGTTGAGCCGGCTTTGCTGGAAGACCGCGGCTACCAGATAGGTCAGGCTGCCGATGAAATACAGGAGAATAACCCATCCCAAGAGCTTGGAACTCATGCTAATTCCTCTAATCTGGCCTGAAGCCGGGCCAAACGCTGCTGGAAAGCATATTTGTGGCGATCCCCGACGCCGTACACCGTAAGACCGTATTTTCCCTGGCCTTGAGGTTGAACGGCCACGGCCCAGCGCTGCCGGGAAACAAAGAAGGCCAGCCAGAAACCCGGCAACATCAAGAGAAAACCGGCATACACCAACCAGACACCGGGATCGTATTTGACCAACAGACCTGAGCTATAGGTCAAGTCCAAATTCTTCACGCGAAACATATGGGGGCCGGGTTGCGGCGGCTGTTCCCGGGAGGAATCGGCCAAAACCCAGAACAACACTGGATGACCGCCACTTTCGGGTCGATACGCCAGTTGCACGGCAGGACCCAGGCCCATGATATTGCTCTCCAGTCGCCAGAGGATAACCGTGCCTTTATTATCAGGTAACATGACCCGCTGACGCAACGAGGCCTCGACGGTAAAGCTTTGGCCAGCCAAGGTCACTGTTAAGGTAACCGGGCCTTTGGGCATCGCCTGGTAGGAAGACTGGTAAAAGGTCAAAGCCTCAAAGGTAACCGGATCATTGACCCGGCAGACAGCCTGTTTGACATCCTGCCCTGGTTTTATAAAGGTGAGATCGGAGCGAAACTCCTGGGGAGTGCCGTTGGGATAGTATTTTACCTGGAAATCATCGAGCCGGACGGCAAAGTCCAGGTTTTTTGTACCGCTGGGATCAGTGAGGGTCAGGACATTGCCAGACTGGCCTTCCAGGAGGTTCATCTGGCCCTGAAAGCCCCAAAATTTTCCCACAAGTCCCCCCAGAATAATAATGATAATGCTCAGATGGATGAGATACGGCCCCAAACGCCCCCAACGTCCCCGTCGGAATAAATACCAGGTAATTTCCTGGTCTTGGGCCACGAGGGGGCGCCCCAAGGTTCGGTGCAGCGTTTTATCCAGAAACTGGGTTGGAGCAACATCCCGGCGAGGCAAGGTAAGCTGCAGCCGTTTGGTTAAGTGTTTATAGCTGTCCAGAGTTGGTTGACTTTGAAACAGGCGCAGGACTTCAGGTAACCGCTTGAGAGAACAGGCAATGAGATTGAGGATAAGCAGGCCGATAATAGTCAAAAACAAGGGGCTGCGATAAATATCAGACAGACCTAAGCGCCAGAAGATTTCCGCCAGCAGCCCGCCGAACCTCTCATGGTAATAATCCCACGGCTGCTGCTGGGGCAGCAGGGTGCCGAGGAGAGAGCCCAGCGCCACCAGCAAGAGGGAAAGGAGCGCCAGGCGAATGGAGGTTAAGCCATTCCACACTTTAGACAACATGGTAACAATACGCCTATATTCGAGTTAAGTTGGTGGCACAAGGGAAAGAACTTTGGTTTAGTAAGACACACAATTGAGGCCAAAACTCGGGAAGCAACAGGAGGCGTGAAAAATGCGGTAAGAAGCCGCTTGTAACGGTCCCAACCTATTATTCTTCGTCTTCCTCGAGATAATCTTCTTCCAAATCCTCATCGTATTCGTAATCTTCTTCCTCTTTTAGGTACTCTTCGTATTCAGCCTCGGTAAGGAGTTCATCAAATTCGGAGGGCGCCGTCAGGTCCAGACGGAGCAGCCAGCCATCTTCATAGGGTTCTTCATTGGCTAATTCAGGGAGATCATTGAGTTCATAATTAACTTCGACAATTTCTCCGGAAAGCGGGGCCAGAAGTTCTTCTTTGCCGCTCTGAGCCTCAAGCAGGCTGAAGGCTTCGTCCTTGATTAATTCTTCACCCTCTTCGGGCAACTGCACCTTAGAGATTTCTCCGAATTCTTCCTGCAGATAGTCGGAGATGCCGATAGTGACGCGGCCGTCTTCTTCCAAGCGCGCCCAGAGGTGGTCCTGGCTAAAACGGAGCTGGCCTACTATTCTCACTGCAATCCCCCCTTTTTAAACCTATAGTCGTTGCCAGAAGTTCTCATATTTAAAAATCATAACGAAGCATGAAAAGGCACACCGGCGGGGGCACTTTGCTCCAGGTAAATATGCTTTTTCCACACGGCGGGAGGCGCTTGGGCTTCGCTGTCCCGCCCTACAGAAAAGCCCTTTTAGACACGTTTTGTCTGATGCACCCCTCACCCTAACCCTCTCCATTTGAGGAGCGAGAGTGGAAATAAAGGACAAAACTTTTGGCAGTTAGGATAAATTCCGATCGGATAAATTTCAATAAGATAACTGCCAATCAGAAGGATAAATTCCAATAAGAGGCTGACGAAAGTGATTTATAAACGTCTCCTCCGGATTTTGCAAGACTTTTTTCGGAGTTGCTCCTGATTACCCGGTCAAGGCAAGGGACGAGTAATTTTTTATTGTAACCATCCTTTATATATGGTAATTCAAAACCTCGGTTTGGCAACATGCAGCCGAAAAAAAGTTGATATGAAAACAGGCTCTAGGCGAGAGGCTAAGGAAAATCAATGAATATGGGCTTTATAATGTTTCGGGATGATTTTATAACCGTTGCCAAAAGTTTTGTCTGATTCACCCCTCACCCTCATCCTCTGCCTGGAAGCAGGGCAAAAGGATAGAGGAAATAACTTTTGGCAGATGGTATACACATGGACACTTTGTCGATTTCTCACGTTAGACAATCGTTTGGCATTGAGGTTTGGTATGCATGCACTCCTTAGTGGTCAGCCGGGAGAACGGCGTTTATTGTTGGGCAATGAAGCCATTGTGCGAGGCGCCTTGGAGGCCGGGGTGGCCTTGGCAGCCACGTATCCCGGCACCCCGGCTTCGGAAATCGGCGACCGCTTTTATCAGCTCTCCCAGGAATCCGACCTGTATTTTGAATATTCCACCAATGAAAAAGTGGCCCTGGAAGTTGTGGCGGGTGCGGCTGCTTCCGGTTTACGGGCCATGTGCTCCATGAAACATGTGGGCGTCAACGTGGCGGCGGACACCTTGATGACCCTGGCCTATTCCGGGGTCAAAGGCGGCCTGGTGCTGGTATCGGCCGACGATCCGTCGCTGTTCTCCAGCCAGAACGAACAGGACAACCGCTATTACGCCAAGCTCTCGGGCCTGCCCATGCTGGAGCCGGCCAGCGCCCAGGAGGCCAAGGATATGACCCGGTATGCCTTTGACCTCTCCGAGCGTTTGGGCCTGCCGGTGATCCTGCGCACCACCACCCGCATCAATCACAGCCGGGGCGTGGTGGTGCTGGGCGAATTGACCCCGCGCAACCGTCAAGGCCTTTTTGTGAAAAATCCTTTCCGGTACGTCATGGTGCCGGCGGTGGCCCGCCAGGCCCACGGCATTTTGCTGGAACAACAGGCCAAGGCCGCCACCGAAGCCGATGCCTGTGCCTTAAACACAATGACCGGAGAGGGACCCTGGGGCATCGTCACCAGCGGCGTCAGTTACGGCTACGTCAAAGATGCCATGGCGGATCTGGGTATCGAAGACAAGGTCTGTCTTTTGAAACTTGGCTTCACCCATCCCCTGCCCTCCCGTTTGATCATGGATTTCCTGGGGAGGGTGGACAAGGTCCTGGTGGTGGAGGAACTGGAACCCTATCTGGAGGAAGGCGTCAAGGCCCTGGCCGCAGCCAAGGGCAAGCCGCCGGCCATTATGGGCAAAGGCCCCGGCCTGTTCAGCCGTCTGTTTGAATATCATCCCCGGTTGGTACGGCAGGTCATGGCCGACTATTTCGGCCTCCCCTACAAGGCCCTTGACCCACAAGACCCGGCCCAATTGCTGGGTAGCCCGCTGCCGGAGCGGCCTCCCAACCTGTGCCCCGGCTGTTCCCACCGGGCTTCGTATTACGCGGTGAAAATCGCCCTGCGGGATCTGGGGGTTGAAGGGATCTTCCCCACCGATATCGGCTGCTACACCCTGGGACTGCTGCCGCCTTTGAGCGTGGCGGACTATCTTTTGTGCATGGGATCCAGTGTCAGCACTGCGGCCGGCATCTCCCGGGCCACCGGCCAGAAGGTCATTGCCTTTATCGGCGACTCCACCTTTTTCCATTCCGGTATGGCCGGCCTGGTCAATGCCGTGCACAACCGTCATGATTTTCTCCTGATTGTCCTGGATAACGGCACCACGGCCATGACCGGCCACCAGCCCCACCCCGGCGTCAAACCCGCCCCACCCGGTTACGGCGGCCAGAACATCGATATCAAAGACGTGGTCCAGGCCCTGGGCGTGGAAAAGGTGCAGGTGGTCAACCCCCTGCAATACCGCCTGACTCTGGAGGCAGTCAAAAACGCCCTGAATGACACCGGGGTGCGGGTCATTATTTCCCGGTCGCCGTGTGTCCTGTACATGCAGCGCCTGGGGGGCAAAAAACGGGCCAAAACCTTTGTGGTGGGACCGGAATGCCGGGATTGCCGGCACTGTCTGGATACTTTCGGCTGCCCGGCCCTGCAGCCGCCCCTGGAAGGGGAAGGGCCCCTGGCTATTGACGAAGGCTTGTGTGTGGCCTGCGGCTTTTGTCTGCAGTTGTGCGACAAGAAGGCGATCCGGGCGAAGAGTAAGAATTGATTTGAGTTCTCGAGTTCGAGTTCTGAGTTCTGAGTAAAGACAACAGAATTACCACCTCCTCTTACTCCCCACAGTTGGAAGGTGGAAAATAAAGGACCAAGCTTTCGGCAGGCGATATAGAACGCCGTGGCAGATCGGCAAGACCGATGAGGGAAAGACGAGTTTTTCGCGAATAAATTTTATCATTTTTTATCTTATTGTTATTGTTTATATTGTCTGTGGTTACATGGTGTTTTTCGCGCTGATTTCGCGCTAATTTTCGCTGTTTTCGTGATCGTTTTTCGCTGGGCTCGCGGTGACGTTGTGCCGATCACGATGAGCAAACTGGCAGAGCCGGTGAGAGAAAAAGACTTTTTCGCGAATAAATTTTTCATATTGTTTATCTTATTGTTATTGTTTGCATTGTTCATGTTAGCATCGTATTTTTCGCGGTAATTTCGCGCTGAATTTTTCGCTTGTTTCCCGGTGACGTTTTGCCGGGGGTGAGAAGGTTTTTTATATCGGACGGCGACCAGCACGGAGGCCCGCCCCACTGGTGCCGGGTGCCGGAGAATATTTCCGGGAGGCCGGCAAGGCGAAGCCGGGGCACATGGTCTCCGAGAAGATGTTCTGATGGAAAATATGACCGCCCACATGATGGGATGATCATATCGAACGCAGCCGAAAAATGACAGCACACCTGGGTCAGGTGTCACACATTTTCATGAGGTAAGACATCACGACGAAGGACGAGAATGGAGGAAAAGGCGGGAGGCGCGGCGCTTTCCCGGCCTACGGGGCTACGTGGCTTGGCAACGAGGAAGGTGGCCAAGCTTGGCTTGATATTGGGTTCTCAAGTACACCTGGGGATCCAGTCAGGCAAACATAATCTGATCAGGAGAAAGAAGTTTGGACATTCGGAAAAAGATTGTTGGCATCATAACATTCTCTCTAGTTATAGCAATGATTTTGGCAATTGCCGGCGGGAATGCCCGGGCCGCAGCTAAACCTGTGGAAATATCCGTCATCGGCGGAAACAAAGGCGGCGGCGGCAATCATATGGGATCTTTCGAAGCCACCCATAAGGGTAAGAAAATTGAGGTAGCTTACTCCTATAACGTCAACCGGGCCAACCCCATCGAGCACCCGGTGAAAGTTTACTTGGGGGATAAGAAGATTTCCGAGTGGGAAGGTTATTTGCATCGACGCGATAACCAAAAGCTTCCCATCAAGGGCAGAGAAATCACGGTGATCGGCAAGTGGAAAGACCAGAAAACGTTCGAAGCCTACAAGATCTACCTGCCGGCGGATACCAGGAAGATTGGCGAAAGGTAAAAATTCCCTCATGAAGGTCTGGTGAGTGACATTATCCAGAGGGCGTGTAGTACCACTGGGCGATCCTGATCAAAAATTCTATTATCGTTATTATGTGATTGATCATTTTTTGCAAGCGGCTAGAAGCTTCTCGTTATCATTCCCATTTAATATGGACCAAATCCAATTTTGAGAATAGTATGTCCAATGAATTAAAACTTCGCATTTTTTTGTACCGGGGTGGGGGGCCAGGGAACCCTGCTGGCCACCCGGCTTTTGGGGGAAGCCGCCATGGAGGCGGGTTATAATGCACAGGTGTCGGAAACCCACGGTATGGCCCAGCGGGGCGGGGTGGTGGAATCCACCGTGGTTTTGGGCTCCCTGGCCAGCCCCATCATTTCTGCGGGTGAAGCTGACATTGTCCTGGGGTTTGAAGCCCTGGAAGCGTTCCGGTCCTTGAACCGGTGCCAGGCCGGGACCCTGGTGGTGACGAACACCGGCGTCAACGTGCCGTATACCGTGGCCACCGGTCAGGCGAAATATCCCCCGGTGGCCCGGATGCTGGAACTCATGCAGGGCCAGGTGGGCCGGCTGATCGGCCTGGATGCCAATAATTTGGCCGAAGAGGCCGGGAGCGCCCTGGCGGTGAATATGGTATTGTTGGGGGCGCTGCTGAGCACCGGGCGGGTTCCCTTTGAGGTGGACGGCTTTATCCGGGTCATTCAAGCGCGCACGCCCAGCAAGCACCTGGAGACCAACCTCAAGGCCTTTCATCTGGGCCGGGAGGCGGCAACGGCTTTGGGGCAGTAAGGTATTGACAGCCGCGTTCAGGGACGGTATAGTAAGAGATCGTAGGGCGCTCGGCAGGACAGGGAGTTTTCCCGGTGTACCTGGCTGAGTGTTGAGAGCAGATAAAGTCGGGACGTAGCGCAGCCTGGTAGCGCATCTGAATGGGGTTCAGAGGGTCGGAGGTTCAAATCCTCTCGTCCCGACCATGAATTTGATAAGAATAAAGGCAAGTTGGGGAGGTGATCCCGGGCTTGCCTTTTTGTTTTTTAAAAGACTTGGGCATTTTCGGTGACGAAAAGGCCATAGGTTTTTGTTACTGATTTGGTATCTTTAGTTATAATAATAAGATATAATTAATGAGGCTAACTCAGCCCCAGTCTCGAAGATCGAGGCCGCACCATAATGATACCTTTGCGGCAAACTGTATATCGGAGTAGCAATGAGTCAGATAGCAATTGAAGTGCCGGAGGCCAGTCTGTTGGCCTTGAAGTTGACTCCGGAAGCCCTGGCCGCCGAACTGAGAATGGCAGGGGCAGTCAAGTTGTTCGAATTGGGCCGTCTTTCCTCTGGTGCCGCGGCTGCCTTGGCGGGTGTTCCCAGAACAGTTTTCTTGTCTCGTCTGGCCGATTACGGAGTTGATACTTTTCAATTGACTGAAGAGGACTTACAGCGGGAGGTCTCTCTTGGCTGAGGTTGTCTGTAACACCTCTCCTCTCCAGTATCTGCATCAAGCCGGATGTCTCCAGGTATTGCCGGCATTGGTGGACAAAATTATTGTGCCGCCAGCGGTAGTGGATGAACTAAGCGTAGGCAAAAAAGCCGGAATCGATCTGCCAGAGGTCTCGCGTCTTAATTGGCTTGAAATCCGCAGCCCGGCAAGTATCGCCGCCCTGCCCTTGATTACTGATTTAGGGCCAGGAGAATCACAGGTACTGGCACTGGCGTTGGAAATTCCCGGGACAGTGGTTATATTGGACGATCTGCTGGCCAGACGGGTAGCCGAGACCATGCGGATTCAGCTCACCGGCACCCTGGGAGTATTGTTGGCTGCCAAGCGCGCCGGCTTGATTAAAGCCATTGCTCCTATTCTTGATAAGTTGCAGGTCTTGCGCTTCCGAGTCAGTCCTGGGACTCGCAGTGTAGTCCTCAAACTGGCGGGAGAATCGTAATTGAGTGGCAAATGGCTGCCGGCTGAACGCAGACGGTTGAAAAAGTCGGGACGTAGCGCAGCCTGGTAGCGCACCTGAATGGGGTTCGGGGAGGTTATCCCGGAGCTTGCAAATTCTCTCAGGGGGGGGCACAGTGTTTAGGAAGTGCGGTAAAATATTTTTTCACACAAAACGGACGGGGAAGACCTAGGGCTTGCCTATTTGATTTTTCGCGTTGGGGAAGTGTTTCGGAAGCAGGTAAAACCTGCGGCTACCCTTTAAAAATTATTTTGGAGGACCGTATTTTAGCCAACCTCCCCTTATGCTTGTTTTTTTCCGATCAGGAGGGGATATAATGTCATCAATTTAGTAGTTCCGGCAGGCCTTGCTTATCCTGCTACGGGGGAAAAGAGCTGCCATGAGCGCCAAACGCGATTCCCAAAAGGCCTGTAAGCCAATCCTACCGCCAACGGTATTACAGGCCGTTACCGATTTGAAACGCTAATGTCTTGCCGCTGGAGATGGTGATGATTGACGAGCAGCGTATCAGAGAATTATGCGAACGTATTGTCCAGGAGTTCCAGCCCCATAAGATCATCCTTTTCGGGTCCTATGCCTTGGGCACTCCCACCCCGGATTCTGATGTGGATATGCTCGTGGTGTTACCCTTTACGGGAAAAAATTTTCGGAAGTCTCTGGAAATTCTTAACCGCACCAATCCCAACTTCCCCATCGACCTCCTGGCTCGAAACCCGGAAGACACTGAGCGCCGCTACCAGGAGGGTGATCCTTTAATTCGGGAAGCCCTGGATCATGGCAAGGTATTATATGAACGCCACAGTTAAAGAGTGGGTGGACAAGGCGGAGAAGGACTTTGCCACGGCTCGCCGGGAGCTGCAGGTGCAGGAGGACCCAAATTTTGACGCGGTCTGCTTTCACGCCCAGCAAAGCATTGAGAAGTTGATGAAGGGGCTACTCATCCACCTGGGGGTCACACCCACCAATTAATGGTTCCTCCTAGCCAAACTAAACAGGCCAGCGCCACAAATCCTTATGAAAAAATCAAAGAGATCGACCGGTTACGAAGGTCATGAAAGGAACAGTTTGATAAAATTAACAAACTCCCCGCCGCCTTCCTGGGACTGGCCTTCGGGGGGGATTTATAAAAACGCAGGCTAAAGCCTGCGGCTACCTGTTTATGAGGCGGGTGAATAATGTTCATGGGCGGGATCCAATAGGAGAACTAGGCGCGGCCAACAAGGCCTGAAGGGTAGTGGTTGAAGACATCCTAGGGGATGCGTTTTTGGAAATTATTTTTGAGAGCCGCAGGCTATAGCCTGCGACTGATTGGCGATATGGGTATCATTGAAAAAAATCACCGATTGTCACCGGAGCATTATGTGGGAAGAATTTCTGTTGCCTTTACTCTGTGTTTGAAAGATAGGGCAACCGTTTTTACCAGTGCCACCGTGATCGATCTCTTTGTTTCGATACTTAAAGATAGGGCCTCCCGATATGAGATTCTTATTCCGGTGTATTGTTTCATGCCAGACCACCAACATCTGATCATGAAAGGCGACAATGATTCTGTTAATGTATTGCAGACCCTGAGAAGCTATAAACAAAAAACCGGATTTTGGCTGTCGAAAAACACTCCCGGCGTCAGGTGGCAGAAGGATTACTACGATCATATAATCAGAAATGAGGATAAATTATCCACCCATATCAAATATATCCTCGCCAACCCGGTGAGAAAGGGGTTGGTGGCGGACTGGCGGGAGTATCCCTTTAAAGGAGCGATTGGGTGTGAATTGGATGAATGGTAATTATAAAACGCAGCCTAAAACGCAGGCTATAGCCTGCGGCTACCAAAGATTGTTTTTGCTGCCGGTGACCGCCGACCTGCGCCTGGCGGTGACAAGGGGGGCATAATGGCTCGGACCGGAACAACGGCAGACATAAAGGCAAGATCCTTAACACTCAGCGACCGGTGAACGTCTCTGGTCTGGTCCATTGTCGATATCAGGCACCGGTTCAACTGCGGTCTGGCTATCGGCTTCCCGGGGTATAAGTAGTGATCCTTTTGCATGCCGGCTTTATGGAAGGCCAGGTCCTGTTGTGGGGGGAAATTCCGGCTAGTCCGGTGCCACCCTCGTCCGAGGCCAAAAAGCCCGGGACCAGGTCTGCGGAACCACCATTCCTGCCCTTTGACGCGGGCCAGGATGGATTGCGGCAGGCCCTGAAAGAGGCCGGCGTTCCCTGCCGCCTGGGCCACAATCTTTTCCAGACCGCCATAGTCTGGCTGCCGACAGTGAATAAGCAGCCGGTGCCGGGCAGCCCGCTGATTGCCGAAACCCCGCCACTTACAGGCACTGGCCGAAAGTTCTGACGTATCCACCCCTCACCCTGACCCTCTCCCCTCCAGGGGCGAGGGGAAAATAAAAGACAAACCTGTTAGCAAGCGGTATAACCGTTCTCCGAAGATCTCCCCCTGGAAAATTAATGTGATCCGTCTTGCCTGGCCGACAAGCGTGGAGCTGCTCTGCGCCGGGCGTGGGAAAAGACATATTGGCGCCGGGCGTGCTGTTAGGACACGATAGCCGATTTTGGACCACGGCCTGGCGTTGGGCCGGGTCCCTGGTGGCCCGCCACCAGTATCTCCCCGGGGTGGAGGAAAGCGCGGGAACCTATCGGGCCGTCTGGCAGCCCCTGATAACCGGGTCAGACAACCACCTGGCGGCGCACTTGGCGGAGGCGATGCCGGCGGTCTGCCGGGCCCTGACCAGCGAGGCGGTTGCCCCACCGGCCTTGCCAGCCCGGGCAGTGCTGTTGGAATTTCTCCACCAGGCGGTGGATCACCTGGTGCGCCTGGGGCCCACGGCCCCCGGGGAGCCTGAGCGCCGGGGCCGCAGCCCCAGCCTGAAAAAAAACTTTGACAGCGTCCATGATCAGTGGCTCCAGGCCCTGGGCGCCCCCACCGGAGTTATGGTGGGCGATCCCGGCGAACTGGCCCAGCTTCAGGTCGAGGTGGAAAAATGGCGGCGGCCCCTGGCAGTTACCAGCACGGCGCCCTTTCGTCTGTGCTTCCGCCTGGAGGAGCCGGAGCCCCTGGCAGGGGAGTCAGGGGGGGAAACCTGGTTTGTCCGGTATCTTCTCCAGGCAGCGGACGACCAGAGCCTCCTCCTGCCGGTGCCGGACGCCTGGGAGGGCAAGGGCCAGGCAGGTGCGTGGCTCCACCGGGGAAACGGCAGCGCCCGGGAATACCTGTTAGTCTCCCTGGCCCAGAGCGCCCGCATCTGCCGGGCCATAGAGGCCAGTTTACAGTCGTCCCTGCCCAGCGGTCATACCCTCAACACCCCCGGGGCCCAGGACTTTCTCAATGCAGAGGCCCTGTTGCTGGAGCAGGCCGGTTTTGGGGTGATGCTGCCGTCCTGGTGGACCGGCCGGGGCAGAGTGCCCGTGGCGGTCCGGGCGCACGTGAAGGCCCCCAAAATGCAGGGCGGGGCGGGAATTAATCTGGATCAGATCCTGAGCTTCGACTGGCAGGTGGCCCTGGGAGAGGACGTCCTGTCCCTGGATGAACTCCGGGAACTGGCCAACCTCAAGGCCTCCCTGGTGAAGCTGCGGGGCCAATGGGTGCACGTGGAGGCCGGGGAAATTGCCGGGGCCCTGGCATTTTGGCAGAAAAAGGCGGCGGCGGGGATCAGCGCCCGGGAACTCCTGCAGATGTCCCTGGGCGGCGGGCCGGGCTCAACCGGCCTGGCCCCGGCAGAAGTTACCGCCGAGGGTTGGCTGGGCGATCTTTTGGCCCGACTCACGGGCCAAGCCAGCCTGGAGGAGTTGCCGGCGCCGGACAATTTTCAGGGAAGCCTGCGGCCTTATCAGGCCAAAGGCTATGCCTGGCTGGATTTTCTGCGGCAGTGGGGTCTGGGGGCCTGTCTGGCCGACGATATGGGGCTGGGTAAAACCATCCAGGCGTTGGCCTTGATCGCCCGGGAGTGGCAGGAGCATCGTCCGGCCCCGGTATTATTGGTTTGTCCCACCTCCGTGGTGGGCAACTGGGAGAAAGAAGCGGCCCGGTTCACACCGCAGCTGCCGCTCATGGTGCACCATGGGGCCGGGCGCAGCCGGGGTAAGTCCTTTGTTAAAAAAGTAGCGAACCAGGCCCTGGTCATTTCCAGTTATGCCCTGCTGCACCGGGATGTGGAGCTTTTCCAGGACATTCCCTGGTCCGGGCTGATTCTGGACGAAGCCCAGAACATCAAGAACCCGGAGACCAAACAGGCCAAAGCGGCCCGGTCGCTGCAAGGCGCAGTACCGCCTGGCCCTCACCGGCACCCCGGTGGAAAACAATGTGGGCGACCTGTGGTCCATTATGGAATATCTCAACCCCGGTTTTCTGGGCACCCAGGCACAATTCAAGCGCACCTTTTTTATTCCCATACAGGCCAACCGTAACCCGGAGGCGGCCTTAGGTTTACAACGCCTGACCGGCCCCTTTATTCTCCGTCGACTCAAGACCGACCCGACAATTATCACCGATCTGCCGGAAAAGCAAGAAATGAAAGTGTTTTGCCCCCTGACCAAGGAGCAGGCTTCGCTCTATGCCGCGGTGGTCAACGAGGTGGCTCAAATCCTGGAGGGGGTGGAGGGCATCCAACGTAAAGGTGCTATTCTGGGGGCACTGAGTAAGCTCAAGCAGGTTTGCAACCACCCGGCCCTGTTTTTGAGCGACAATTCCTTGATCCCCGGGCGCTCGGGGAAACTGGCCCGGCTGACGGAGATGCTGGAAGAAATGCTGCAGGTGGGCGACAAGGCCCTGATCTTTACCCAATTCGCGGCCATGGGCACAATCCTGCAACGCTATCTCCAGGAAACCTTCGGGCGGGAAGTACTCTTCCTGCACGGAGCCACCCCGAAAAAACAGCGGGACCAGATGGTGGAACGTTTTCAGAGCGGGGACGGCCGGTTACCCTTGTTTATCCTTTCCCTGAAGGCCGGGGGCACCGGCTTGAATCTGACTGCCGCCAACCAGGTTTTTCATTTTGACCGCTGGTGGAATCCGGCGGTGGAAAACCAGGCCACGGACCGGGCCTTCCGCATCGGCCAGACCAAAAACGTCCAGGTGCGCAAATTCTTGTGTCTGGGCACCCTGGAGGAGAAAATTGACGAAATGATCGCACGCAAACTGGAGGTGGCAGAGGAAGTAGTGGGTACCGGGGAAGGTTGGCTGACCGAGCTTTCTAACGCCTCCCTCAAGGAACTCATGAGCCTGCGCCGGGAAGCGCTGGGAGAATGACATGGCCTGGTGGCGTCTTATACATCCCAAACCCCCCAAAGAGGTAAAAGGCGGCATCAAGGCTCAATCCCGCCGGGGGTCTTTGGTGAGCAGCTGGTGGGGTAAGCGTTGGATTGCGGTGTTGGAGAGTTTTCAGATCGGTGAGCGGTTAAGCAGAGGGCGAAGTTATGCCCGTCGGGGCCAGGTAGTTGATATCGAGATCGAGAAAGGCAGGGTCAAGGCCAGCGGTGCAGGGATCGCGCGCCCGCCCCTATACGGTGGAAATCCTCCTGAAACCCCTGTCCCGGGCCGAATGGCTCCGGATCATCGGGACCTTAGCGGACCGGTTCCTGACCATGGCCAAATTGCTGGCCGGGGAGATGCCTCCGGACCTGGAAGAACTATTTACCGAGGCCAGGCTGACGCTCTTTCCCCACCGCTTTGGGGACCTGCAAACCGACTGTACCTGTCCGGATTGGTCCAACCCCTGCAAACATGTGGCCGCGGTCTTCTATCTGCTGGGCGAAGAATTTGATCGGGACCCCTTCCTGATTTTCAAATTGCGGGGCCTGGACCGGGAAGAGCTTTTTGAACTGCTGGGGGGCAAGGCGCAGCCAGCCGGTCACGGGGAACCGGATCAGGCTGAGGTCGCGGCGGCGGTTTCGGAGCCGCTGTCCCTGGAGCCGGCCGCTTTTTGGGAAGGCCAGGAACTGCCGGAAAACCTGTTTGGGGAGGTGCGCCTCCCACCGGTGCCGGCGGCTTTACCCAAGCGCTTAGGGAGCTTGCCTTTCTGGCGGGGGCAGACGCCTTTCCTGGAGGCTTTGGAGTCCAGATATGTTGCGGCCGGAGCTGCGGGGCTGGAGGCGCTTCTGGGCTTAACGGCGGCGCCGACGGCGGAGGAACCCGTCAGCACCCGGCCAAAGTCGCAACTGCAGAAAGAAAAGAAAACTTCCGGGACCAAAGCTGCCCCAAAGGGACGGTCTGTTGCCCGGAAAGTTCCCAAGAAGAAAAAGGTCATTAAGGGGAAGAAATGAGGACTCTAGCCAACCTCTTCGGTTCTGGCTTGTTTTTTCCAGAGTCGAGTGGGGGGAAATGTCATCAATTTAATAGTTGCCGGCGGGCCTGGACATTATCCTGCTAGCGGGGGATTCTGAGTTGCCATCCAAGAAGTACCAAGAGGTAAACGTTATGCTGAGGGGTACCGTTAAGAATCGACGTTGTATGAGACTGACTCGCCACTGCCCTCTACCAGGAGGGCTGAGTACCCTGGCCGCCGAAGCGCTACGACTGGAATTTTTGGATCAACCCACGGGGTAAAGCCCTGAGGACCTCTGCCCGCAAGACCTAACCGGAAACTCCGAGGAGCGGGTTTGCGGAACATTCGTGCGCAGGGGAAGGACGCATCAGCCTGAGATGAAGTCCGGAACCATAGAAGTATGACGCCGAGCTATGATCTGAACCGCGGTACGGAAGTAGGGCCGTTCGCATGGGCTGAATAGAGACAATGATTTAAACGTCTGACTAAGCCACGTCCATAGGCCACGTGGGCGGCTTGCTGAGACCGGCAGTGGCGACGATGTTAGTCGGGCAACTGTTTCAACCCACGCCTGTCCCGCCAGTTGGAGATAACTCCTGACAGGCGCTATTCCCGGGTGGGCGACCGGCGCATCATCTACGAGGTGGACTGATACCGTCCGGGTCATCGAATATCTCCGCCATTCAACACCGCAGCAAAGATATAGACAAAAAACTCTAAAAACCTGAAAACAGCTTTAGAAAAATCCCAGGTTACCGTTTCTCGGCGGCGTTCGGAGTGGGACGGGCGGGGCTGGATCAGGCATTCTTCTGGGTTCCCAGCCGCCGCCCAGGGCCTTGTAGAGCTGGACCAGGGTCAGGAGCTGGTCCCGCTGCACCGTGGCCAGGTCCAGTTCGGCGGTGAAAAGCTGGCGGTCGGAATCCAGCACCGTCAGGAAGGATTCGAGCCCGCCTTTGTAGCGTTTGTCAGCCATCTTGGCGTAGAGTTGATTGCTCTTGACCAGGGCTTCCTGTTCCTGGCGGAATTCCTTGAACTTGGTATGGGCCACCAGGCCATCCGACACCTCCCGAAAAGCCTGGCGCACGGAGAACTGGTAGAGGATCAGGGCCTGGTCCTGTTGGGCCTGGCTGGTCTGGAGGGTATAATAGTTGTAGCCGCCGGTGAAAATCGGGAGCGTCAGGGTGGGGCCGATATTCCAGATACTGGAGGGTCCGGTGAACAGGCGTCCCAGGTCGACGCTTTGGGTGCCGGCCAGGCCGGTGAGGGCAATCCGGGGGAAAAAGTTGGCCCGGGCCGCACCGATGCGGTAGTTGGCGGCGATGAGGACCTGCTCGGACTGGCGGATATCCGGCCGCCGTTCCAGGAGGTCGGAGGGGAGACCGGCGGGGACTTTGGGGCGGACCACCAGTTCCGGCAGGGACTTGCCCCGGGCGATGGGTTGGGGGTTGTTCCCCAGGAGAATGCTGAGCTGGTTTTCCTTCTGGGCGATCTGGCGCTCCAGGTCGGGGATCCGGGCTCCGGCGGTATGCACCAGGGAATCGGCCTGGGCCACGTCCTCCCTGGAGACCAAGCCCCCCTCGTGGCGCAATTGGACCAGGCGGCGGGATTTCTGGAAGGATACCAGGGTGGACTTGGAGATCTCCAACTGGCGGTCCAGGGCGCGCAGCTCGAAATAGGCCCGGGCCACGTCGGCCACAACGGTGGCCCAGACGGCCCTTTGGCCCCATTCAGAGGCAAAAAACTCGGCCTGGGCGGCATCGGTCAGGTTCCGCAGACGCCCGAACAGGTCGATCTCCCAGAAGAGATCGAAGTTGAATTGGGCCAGGCTGTCAACCGCGGGGACACCCGCGGGTAGAGGCGGATAGATGCTGGTGCGGCTCATTTTATCCCGTCGATAGAGGGCGGTGCCGCCCACCTGGGGAAGCCAGAAGGAGCGGCTCACCCCCACCGCGGCCCGGGCTTCGGCCACCCGGGCCATGGCCAGACGGACATCGTAGTTTTGGGCCAGGGCGGTGCGGATCAGGTTCTGGAGGGCCGGGTCGTCGAACATTCGCCACCAGGACAGGTCGGCCAGGCTGTCGAGATCGGGCTGGGGCTGACCCTGGAGGGACTGGAAACGATAATCCTGGGGCACCTCGCCGGGGTCGCGAGCGTATTTGGGGGCCAGGCAGCCACTGAGGAACACGGCACTGATCAGAAGTAAGGCCAACCGTTTCATGAGTGCCCCCCTTCCCCACCGCGGGTGGGACCGGGTGGTTCGGTTTGGACTTTGGCCGGCGCGGTCTGGGGCCCCTGCAGCTTATCCACCACTGTCTGGACGGCGTAATAAAGCACCGGGATGAAGAACAGGCTCAGAAGCGTGGCGGTGGCCATACCGAAAACGACGGCGGTACCCACAGACAAGCGGGCGGCGGCGCCGGCGCCGGTGGACAAGACCAGGGGCATCAACCCGAATACTTCAGCCAGGGCGGTCATCAGCACGGCCCGAAAGCGCAGCCGGGCTCCCTCCGGCGGCGGCGTCAAAGGTGGAATAGCCCTCCAGGTCCCGCTTGTTTTTGGCGAATTCCACGATCATGATGGAGAGCTTGGCGTTGAGGCCGATGAGCATGACGATGCCGACCTGGACGTAGACATCGTTGGCCAGGCCCCGGAGCCACACCCCCAAAAGGGCCCCGAAGACGGTGATGGGCAGACCCAGAATCACCCCGATGGGGATGGCCCAGCTCTCATAGAGGGCCGCCAGGGTCAGGAAAACGAAGAGCACGGAGAAGGCAAAGATATAGGCGGCCTGGCCGCCGGCCAGCTTCTCCTGGTAGGCCAGCCCCGTCCATTCATAGCCGAAACCCCGGGGCAGGTCCTGGGACAGGCGCTCCATGGCGGCGATGGCCTGCCCGGAGCTGAAGCCGGGGGCGTTTTGCCCGGAGAGTTCGGCGGCGCGGAACATATTATAGCGATTGATGTGGATGGGGCCGCTCTGAGTACCGACGTGCACCAGGGTTCGCAGGGGAACCATCTGGCCGTTGGTGTTGCGGACATAAATATCGCCGATGTCGTCAGGGCTCTGGCGAAATTCCGGTTTGGCCTGGACCATGACCCGGTAGACCCGGCCGAATTTGTTGAAGTCGTTGATCATGAAACCGCCCAGGTAAAGCTGGAGACCGTCAAAAACATTTCTCAAGGGTATGCCCAGCGTCTGGACCTTGTCCCGGTCAATATCCAGTCTTCACCTGGGGCACGTTGACCTGGAAGGTATTGAACAAGGCGGCGATGGCCGGTTCCCGGGAGGCGGCGGCCACCAGATTCTGGGCCGCCTGAAAGAGTTCCTCGGGGGTGCGGGCGGAGCGGTCCTGAAGCTGGTATTGGAAGCCGCTGACGTTGCCCATGCCCGGAATCGAGGGTAAGGAGTAGACAAAGGCCCGGGCCTCGGGGTAGCCGGCGAACTCCCGGCGCAGGCGCTGCATGATGGCGCTGATCTGGGTGTCCTGGGAGGTGCGTTTATCCCAGGGGGCCAGGGTCATGACCAGGGTGCTGGCATCAGAGCTGAAGGTGTTGGTCATGAGATTAAAACCGCCCCAGCCCAGGACGGTCTGAATACCCCCGACTTTGGCGGCAAATTGTTCCGCCCGGGTCAAAACCGCGTCGGCGCGTTCCAGGGAGGCCCCCGGTGGCAGGTTGAAGGTGGCAAAGACGACCCCCTGATCTTCATCGGGCACCAAGCCGCCGGGCAAGATCTGCAGGAGGCTGCCGGCGCCCAGAAAAACCGCGACCAGGAGGATCAGGGCCAGGGCCAGGCGGCGCATGAAGAATTTCACTCCACCCAAGTAACCGGCGGTGGTGCGGTCGAACAGCCGGTTGAAGCCCCGGTTGAAGGCGCCCAGAGGTCCCGGCAGGTCTTTTTTGGGACGCAGGATCATGACGCATAAGGCCGGGGTGAGGGTCAGGGCCACCAGGATGGAGAGCATGGCGGCAAAACAGAGGGTGAGAGCAAACTGCCGGTAGAGTTGGCCGACAATGCCCCCCAGAAAAACCACCGGAACATAGACCGCGAGGAGGGCGCAGGCCACCCCGATGATGGGCCGGGAAACTTCGTCCATGGCCTTTTCCGTGGCCTCAAGAGGGCTTAAGCCCTCCGCCATCTTGTACTTTACCGCCTCCACCACGACGATGGCGTCGTCCACCACGGAGCCGATGGCCAGGACCAGGCCGAATAAAGAGAGGGTGTTGATGGAAAAACCCAAGGCCGCAAAAGCGGCAAAGGTGCCCACCATGGGTACGGGCACGACCAGGCAGGGGATCAACGTGGCCCGAAAGTTACCCAGGAAAATCAGGACCACCAGCATGACCAGACCCAGGGCCTTGAATATGGTAAAGACCACTTCGGTGAGGGCGGCCCGGACGAACAGGGTGTTGTCGTAGGAGACCTCGTATTCCAGACCCGGCGGGAAACTTCTTTTGGCCTCGGCCATAAAGGCCCGGATTTTGTTGGCCACGTCCAGGGCGTTGGCCCCGGGAAGCTGGTAAATCACCATGGTGGTGGCCGGCTTACCGGCCCGTCGGGAAAACGAGGTGTAGCGCCGGGCGCCCAGTTCGGTGCTGGCCACGTCCCGGACGCGCAGGATAGAGCCGTCCGGCAGGGTGCGGATGATGATATTGTCAAATTCTTCCTTATCGGTTAAACGGCCTTTGACGTCCACGGTTTTTTGGAAGATCAAACCGGTTTTGGCGGGCGGCTGGCCCACCTGGCCGGCGGGGGCCTGGAGGTTCTGGTCCTGCACCGCCTGGGCCACGTCCCGGGCCGTGAGTCCCAGTCTGGCCAGCTTGTCGGGCCTGACCCAGAGGCGCATGGCATACTCCCGTTCCCCCACAATGGCGATGTTGCCCACGCCATAAATGCGGGAGATGGCATCGTAGAGGTTCAGGGAGGCATAGTTGCTGAGAAACAGATCGTCAAAGGTGTTGTCCGGGGAATACAGAGACACAACGATGAGCATGTCCGGCGAGGCTTTTTGGACGGTGATGCCGAAGTTAATGACCTCGAGCCGGCAGGGCCCGGTTGGCCCGGCTCACCCGGTTCTGGACGTCCACCTGGGCGATATCGATGTCGGTGCCCACGGCAAAGGTGCAGGTCAGGAAGTAGCGGCCGTCGCTGGTGCTGTTGGAGGACATGTAAATCATGTTCTCGGCGCCGTTGACTTCCTGCTCAATGGGGATGGCGACGTTTTCCTCCACCACCCGGGCGCTGGCCCCGGTGAAAAAGGTCTCCACGGTGACGGTGGGAGGGCTGATGGGGGGATATTGGGCGATGGGCAGGCTAAAAATGGCCACGAGTCCGGCAATGACAATCACCAGGCCGATGACTATGGCAAAAATGGGCCGGTGGATAAAATATTTAGACACGAGCCCTCAGCCTCCTTGCCTTTCCTGGCTGACAGGCTGGAGCGTGGGTGACACTTTCTGCCCCGGAATGGCCCGTTGCAGGCCATCCACCACTACCCGGTCACCGGGTTTGAGCCCCTCGGTGACAATGAAAAAGTCCTGGTAGCGCTCTCCCAGGGTGACGGTGCGGAGGGCCACCTTGTCATCATTCCCCACCACTAAGACGTTTTGCACGCCCTGCATGATTTGCACCGCCCTCTGGGGCACCAGGAGGGTGTTGGGTCGCTCCTCCAGCATTATCCGGACGCGGCCGAAAAGGCCGGGCCGGAGCAGCTGGTTGGGGTTGGGGAAGCTGACATAGACGTTCAGGGTGCCGGTGGTCAGATTCAGGGTCCGGTCCACAAAGCTGAGCCGGCCCCGGAAGGGATAGACGGAATCGTCGGCGATGATCAATTCGAAGGGTGCGGCATTGGTGCTCCGGCAGGAACGGGCTGCCTGAATGGAACAGTTGGGCCCGGCGCAGGTAGTCAACCTCGCTGATGCTGAAGACAACCCGCATGGGATCCCAGGAGGACACTGTGGTCAGGAGGGTCTGGTCCCTGGAGACCAGGTTGCCCACCGCCACTTCTTCCTTGCCGATGGTGCCGGCGATGGGGGAGCGGATTTCAGTGAATTTCAGGTCCAGTTCGGCCCTGGCGATGGCGGCCCTGGCCCTATCAATGGAAGCCCGGCCGTATTGGACGGCCGATTCGGCGTTGTCCAGGTCCACCTGGGGGGCAGCGTCTTCGGCGACGAGCGGTCGCAGACGCGCCACGTCCTTCTGGGCCTTTTCCAGGGAGGCCTGGGCCTGGGCCAGACTGCCCCGGGCTTCCTGCAAGGCCGCTTTATAGGGCCGCTGGTCGATAACAAACAGGAGTTGTCCGACTTTGACCTGGCTGCCTTCCCGGAAGAGGACCTTTTCCAGGAAGCCTGCCACCCGGGCTCGTATCTCCACGGTCTGGCGGGCCTCGGTCCGGGCCACGTATTCCCCGTAAATAGGGACGGTGCTCGGGGTCACCGGTGCTACCACCACTGCCGGCGGGGGGAGGCCCTGGGAGGTTTCGGACTGATCCCTGGAACCACAAGCGGTGATCAGAAGCAGAAAAATGCCAAGACCTATCTGGATAGATTGGTGGAGACCCGGGTGGCCAGGGTATCTGGTCTTACACATGGAAAACCTTTCAGGGCGGCTAAGCCGCCAGGACGGATGAATTAAGGAAAAATCATCATAGCCGGACATGCTGTTTCCCGATCCGGGCCATGGCACAATGCGAATGATATTAAAGTAGATGGTCAGGTTACAAAATAAACAGAATAACCTCAATAAAAAACCTTTCAAGCTCCGATGTATAATACAAAATTTGAACGCACTGATTCATTACAATTTTTAGAAAAAATTTATTTTCCACCGATGCTATGATAGATTTGTCAAGCACCAAGGAACCAGGATAGGGAAGATTATCAACCGGGAGATACTGGGATGAATTTTAGACGGGTGCAGCAGGACGGACTGGTCTGGTTTTGCTGGACGTTATTGGAAGAATTTCCGGAATTAGAGCACCGGGTGTGGACTCGCCACGGGGGGGTCAGTCAGCCCCCGTTTGAAGGTTTGAATCTCAGTTTTTCGGTGGGTGACGCCGTGGACCGGGTGAGTCAGAACCGCGCGGTGGTGCGGCAGGCCATGGGAGTGGAGGAACTCATCAGCGTCGGCCAGGTCCATGGGACCAACACCCTGATCCTTACGGACAAGAAAAAAGTGGCGTCAGCCGGAGAGGTAAAAGGGATTGATATTCTCATCACCGACCTTCCCGGGGTCGGGCTGTTGATCAAGCAGGCGGATTGCCAGGCGGTGGCGCTCTATGACCCGGAAAAACGGGTGATCGCCAACATTCACTGCGGCTGGCGGGGGAACGTTCAGAACGTCATCGGACAGGCGGTGCAGCAGTTGCAGGAGGTCTTCGGCAGCCGACCGGAGGCCATCCGGGCGGGGATCAGTCCGTCGCTGGGACCCTGTTGCGCTGAATTCATCAACTATAAACAGGAAATCCCCATAGAGTTATGGGCCTATCAAGTCCGCCCGACCTATTTTGATCTCTGGCGGCTCAGTGGTGACCAACTGAAAAATGCCGGGTTAAGGCCGGAACATATTCAGGTGGCGGGTGTATGCAGCCGCTGCCAGGAAAAAGATTTTTTTTCCTTTCGCCGGGATGCCGTCACCGGGAGAAACGGGACGATTCTGGTGCTGCGTCCCACTGCGGGTCATTGACCCCCTCACCCTGACCCTCTCCCCCAAGGGGGAGAGGGGATAAAAGTGGGTGCCAGGAAGAGGCCGAATCAGGCCTGGGGCGGTTCGTTTTTCTTGGTTACTTTGTCTTTGACTTCACCGAACATCTTTTTGGCGGAATCAACCAAATTTTGGACCTGCTGGGGATATTTGTAGCCGATGTACACTCCCACGACGAATAATAAAATGCCAAACCACATGGTACTTTTTCCTTTCTTTTTTAATATATCAAGACGTTATGTGCCCGCCGGGGTGGGTGCTTCCAGACGCTGCAGCGCTTCCCGGGCGACCTGGCCCACGGTGGTTTCTCTTAAGTTACCGGCCTCATAGAGCTTGACCGGCTGGAGGTCAGCCGTCAGACGGCGGAGTTCAGAGGCGGCTTCCTGCTCCCCGATGATGCCCAAACACCAGGCGGCGTAGGTTCTTACCTGGGGGTTGGAATCGGTCAAACATGCCCGGATGCGGGGGGCGGCCTCCTGCACCACCTGGGGGTGAGTTTGCCCCAAACGTCCCAGACCCCACAGCATGCCCTCCCGGGTGAAATCCTCTTCCAGAAAATTGAACAGCATGAGAATAATATCTTCGACGATTGGGTAATTATTCTTGCCGATTTCCCCCAAAACGGCGGCGGCGCCCCAGCCGAAGCTGGCCGAGTCTTCGTTTAAAGACCAGAGCAGTCGGGGGATGATTTCCTTGATTCGTTTTGGTTGGGTTTTGCCAATATAGCCGATGGCTTCGGTGGCCCGCCAATGCAGCAGGCTGTTGGGCTCGAAGAGCATCTGCAATAAGATTGTGACCACACCACCAGTACTGGCGGTGAGGTCCGCCATCGCCGGGAGGTCTCCGGCTAAGAGCAACTGGACAATCTGAGCGCGTTTGGTTGAACGGGTAGTTGTCATAGTTCAGAAATATGGCTCGTTCTCATGCCCCTGAAACGGCAGGGGTTAGAATGGAAAGTCATCCTCTTCGGCAGGGCCACCCGGGGGTGGCGGGAAAGGCTCTTCCATATCTTTGGGAGGCCGCTCTCCAGCCGGACTCAACAATTGCATGTCCCGGGCTTCAATTTCGGTGGTATACCGTTTAACGCCGTCCTTTTCCCAGGATGTGGTCCGAAGCCGCCCTTCAATATACACCAGTTTCCCCTTGGAGAGATACTGGCCGCAGATTTCCGCCAGTTTGCGCCAGACGATAATCCGATGCCATTCGGTCTTATCCTGACGGGTGCCGTCTTTGTCAGTGTAGGATTCACTGGTGGCAAGATTAAAACGGGCCATGGCGGTGCCACTGGCAGTGTACCGCATTTCCGGGTCTGACCCCAAGTGGCCGATGAGAATAACCTTATTTACTCCTCTGCTCATACCCGTATCCCCCAAAAATGATTCAGGAGTATTTATCAAAAAGAGCCTGTGAAAATATTCTCTACCACAAAAACCTTCAGGTGGCAAGCATCATCCTCAAGTTAGTACTCCCAGCTTTTTTTGGGATACCTGGTATCCGGATATCCCGGTCGGCTCAAAGTTTAGCCGGAATAATCAGCGCGCTCCGGGAAATACGGTGATCCCTGGCCCGGCCAGGGAAGCACAATCCAGAAAAAAGCGCCCGCGGGTGACAATAACATTTTCGATGTGCTATGATAAAAAAAATTTAGGCGTTTGCTTTTAGAAAGATACCTTGGGGCGGCGGGGCCGGCCGGAGCCAGGAACTGCTACCCCAAGAAACAAACGTTTTATGGTTTCTTGTCTGGACATCATACTTTTTCCTATTGTACCGCCCGCTAATGATTCACAGAGGAATCAACTATGGAAGTTAATTTCTTTACCCAATATGCCGATGAGTGGGGACCGGCTAAAATTGTGCACATCTATGAGCCCCGGTTACCGTTACAGGCAATAGTGGTCATAGATAACACTGCCCTGGGACCGGCCATTGGCGGGGTCCGGATGGCGCCGGATGTGACTACGGCGGAAGTCTTCCGATTGGCCCGGACCATGACCTGGAAAAATGCTGCGGCCGGTCTGCCGCACGGGGGTGCCAAGGCTGGCATCATCTCCGAGCCGACGGCGCCCATGGACCAGAAGGAGCGAGTCATCAGGGCCTTTGCCCAGGCCATTGCCGATCTCACCCAATACATTCCCGGCCCGGACATGGGAACGGATGAAACGTGCATGGCCTTTATTTATGATGAGACCCGGCGCAGCACGGGCCGCCCCAAAGTAACCGGGGGCATTCCCCTGGATGAACTGGGCGCCACTGGTTTCGGACTGGCTGTGGCCGCGGAGCAGATGGCCGGATTTATCTCCATGAGTCTGGTGGGCGCCCGAGTGGCAATACAAGGTTTCGGCAACGTTGGCAAAGCGGCTGCGAAGTTCCTGGAGAAAAGGGGCTGTGTCCTGGTGGCAGCCAGCGATTCGGCGGGAGCAATCTATCATCCCCAGGGACTTAATGTACCTAAGCTCACGGTTATCAAGGAGAACAACGGCAAAGTACAGGATTATGCGGATACCGGGGCCATACCTGCAGAAGAAATTTTCACCGTGCCCTGCGACATCCTCATCCCGGCAGCCCGGCCAGATGTTATTACCATGCATAATGCTCCCCGGGTTCAGGCCAGGATTATCCTCCAGGGAGCAAACATCCCCGTTGATCCGGAAGCGGAAAAATATCTTCATGATCGGGGAGTATGCAGTCTGCCGGATTTTATTGTCAACGCCGGAGGAGTAATCAGCACGGCGGTGGAATATCGACATGGCTCCATCGCCGAGGCCTTTGGGACCATAAGTGAGAAAATCCAGGAAAACTGCCAGGCAGTCTTGCGCCTGGTAAAAGAAGGAAAACTCTACCCCAGAGAGGCCGCCCAGCAATTAGCGCAGGCCCGGGTACAAGAGGGCATGGGCTATCAACGTCATTTTTAACGGGGCGTGGACTTGACAAAATCATATTTAGGGTTACATTATTGTAATTGGTTCTCAATAATCTTAGAAACGATATGTCATCAGAAATTAAATTTTTAGAGAATTTATCCGTTCCCGGAGATTGAGACAAACGCCGGAACGGGAAAATATTGTGGCAGAGATCTTTCGGAAACGAGAGCATTTCGACGTTGATGAGCTGTTTCTGCGGCTTTTGGACCAGGGCAAGAAGATTTCCAAGGCCTCCATTTACCGGACGTTGCCATTGTTAGTAGACTGTGGTCTTATCCGAGAAGTAAATTTTGTGGATGGACACTGGCACTACGAACAAATTTATGGGCAACCACATCACTGTCATTTACGCTGCCTCAGTTGTGGGGCCATGGTGGAGTTTGAAGAACCTCTGATCGCTGGGGTAGAAGCGAAATTATCCAGTAATTACGGATATCACATTACTAAACATGTATTAGAAGTACAAGGGTATTGTCCTCGCTGTCAAAAACATCATCTTGCCGAAGACCAGGAGTCTAAGCATGTCTGACCAGCCAGCGACCTATCCGCTCCCTCAGCAAACTCGACCTCTGGCAGATTTTGCCCCGGGAGAGGGCGCGATCATTACCGCCTTTACCGGGGGGCGGAAATTGCAGGAGCGCATGGTGGCGCTTGGTTTGTTTCCAGGCCAGCGGCTGACTATTTGTCAGAATAACGGCAGTTCGCTGGTCGTGAGTTTATGCGGCAGTCGTCTGGCACTTGGCCGGGGCGTCAGCCAGAAAATTCTGGCCACGCCAGCCACTAACACCTGCCCCCAACACAAAGCTTGTCAATGCCCGGTTCAGGATATTGAGGATCTCATCTAGCCCAATATCTTTCATGGTTTCCCCCTCCCCCGCAACCCTTCCGGACAAACGACTATTTCTGGAAAATACCTTGACTTTTTATCTTCAGAGAATAAAATCTAACCATGATACATAAAGAAAGGAATCTCAGGTGGCCTTAGAATTATTTGAGGTTTTAGAGCGCAAGTTGGAGCAGGTTTTGGGCCAGTACCAAACTCTGCAGAACGAGAACGCCACGCTCATGAAGATGTTGGAAGAACAGGAAAAGGCCTTGGCAGAGACGCGCGAAGCTCTCGGTAAAATGAACAAAGAGCGGGATGCGGTGCGTCAGCGGATCGACCAGTTATTAAATAAATTAGAAGTGCTGGGTAAAGAGAAATAGGAGACTGGTCTATTTCGACGCCAATTACCATACATTTTGAAATCCTGGGACGGCCACTTACTTTAAAGAGTGAAACCTCTCAATCCCAACTTGAAAATATCGTTCAATTGGTGGAAGAAAAAATTCGAGAAACCCGCAAGTCCATGCCAAAAGCCGCCAATGAAGAAATTGCTATCATGACAGCCCTGAACATTGCATTTGATTATCTCGAAATTAAGGAGGAATTTCACCATCTCCGCCAGGAGATCGAGTCAAAATCAAAGAATCTGATTCAATTGATTGAAACGAGAAGTTCACTTCCCCTGCGGTGAAAGTGATTGGCAGGACCATTTTTGTTCCAATACTATTTGAACCGGGACACCAGTCAGACTCCGGTGCGCAAATCCCTTTCAGGGAGAGCCTAAAGGAGAACCATGGTAGACCCACTTGACTAACGTCGGTTCAAGAACGTGCTGCCAACACGTCACATTCGCGGGGGAGTGAATATATAAGAATTTAAAAGAAACCGCACCGGAAATAATAAGGGATGCCCGAAGGAACGGCTCATATAGTACTCGTTGACAATAATTTTTTCACCCCCGAACCTTAGTGGTTCTGTATATAAAAATGTTGTCCATAGACTGGAGTTAGACAACGTTGGAGAATGGTACCGCAAGTTTTCAGAGGAGGTTTTAGCATCAGGAAAAGTTTGTCGTTTTATTTGAATTTTGCCTTTGTCTGAGCCCTTGTAAGCAATCATTCGCCTTTTCTTGCCCCTTATTACCATCCTCGTGCGGCTGGTAGCCGGTCTTTTTTTGTCGCCTATTTCACAAGCGAACATTTGAAATTTTTTTCACAATCTCTCGTCTTGCCTTAACCGGGCAGGCGATTATTCATATATCCATAAGGGGAAGAAACAAATGGGATTGCCGCTGGAATCCATTTCTCTGTTGGCGGTGGGCTTGAGCGGCGTTATAGGAGTCCTCGCCGGCTTTTATCTGCGCCGCATGATCATCGAATCAAGGATTGATTCGGTGGAAAATCTGGCGAAAAAGATTTTAGACGAAGCCCGCAAGGATGCCGAGGCCTTAAAAAAGGAAACGGCATTACAGGCCAAAGACCAGCTTTTCCAAATGAAGGTGGAATTCGACAAGGAAAGTAAAGAACGCCGTTCGGAACTCAATACCCTGGAAAAACGCCTTCTCCAGAAAGAAGAACATCTAGAAAAAAAGATCGGCATCTTGGACGGCAAAGAGGCCGAACTCAGTAATCGCCAGAAAGCTATTGACACTCTTGATAAAGAAATTAAAGAAAAAGATGCATATTATCAAGGTCTTATCCAGGAACAAAGAATAAACCTGGAAAGGTTGGCCGGGATAAGTTCCGAGGAAGCCCGCAATCTCCTGCTGAAAGCCTTGGAGAGGGAAGTTCGAACGGACGCCGCCCGTCTGGTAAAACGCATTGAGACTGAAGCCCGGGAATTTGCTGACAAAAAAGCAAAGGAAATTATTGGGTTAGCCATAAAGCGGTATGCCAGCGAGTATGTCGCGGAGCAGACCGTATCGGTGGTGAATCTGCCCAACGAAGAGATGAAAGGTCGGATCATTGGACGGGAAGGACGAAATATTCGAGCCTTGGAGGCGGCCACCGGGGTTGATGTCATCATCGACGACACACCCGAGGCAGTTATCCTGTCAGCCTTTAATCCCATCCGCCGAGAGGTGGCCCGCCGGGCCCTGGAGCTTTTGATTACTGACGGCCGCATCCATCCGGCCCGCATTGAGGAAGTAGTGGAAAAAGTCAGCCAGGAAGTGGAAGCCAACATCCGGGAAGCCGGTGAGGAAGCTGCTTTTGACGCTGGCGTGCATGGTCTGCACCCTGAAATGGTCAAACTGTTAGGGAAACTGAGGTATCGCACCAGTTATGCTCAAAATGTGCTGCAACATTCCATCGAGGTGAGTTTCCTGTGCGGTATTATGGCCGCGGAATTGGGTTTGAATGTCAAGCACGCCAAACGCGCCGGGTTGCTGCATGATATCGGCAAGGCCGTGGATCATGAAGTGGAAGGGCCTCACGCCTTGATAGGGGCGGAGTTAGCCAAACGCTACGGGGAGTCCGCCAAGGTGATACATGCAGTCCATGCCCACCATGAAGACATTCCGCCCGAATCTGTCCTGGCGGTTTTGGTGCAGGCCGCAGACACCTTATCCGGAGCCCGTCCGGGAGCCCGCCGGGAAATGTTGGAAACCTATGTCCGGCGGTTGGAAGAATTAGAAAAGATTGCCCGTAATTTTAACGGCGTCAGCAAAACCTACGCCATTCAGGCCGGCCGTGAGATTCGCCTCATCATTGACAGTGATAAGCTCTCCGACGAAGAGGCCTTTTTGTTATGCCGGGATGCGGCCAAAAAAATCGAAGCGGAACTCACCTATCCCGGCCAGATCAAAGTCACCGTCATCCGTGAAACCCGGGCCGTGGAGTATGCCCGTTAACTTTTTTCCGGGTTAAGCAAGATTTATCTTTTCAATTATTAATACTTTGAGTAATAAGGTTATGTGGTTGGCAGGAGTCGGGAAACAGGTTTGCCAATGAGAATTTTTTTTGTAGGTGACATTATGGGGTCGCCGGGCCGTAAAGCTATCTCGGGACTACTCCATAAGGTGGTGGACAAATATCGTATCGATCTGGTTGTCGCCAACGGTGAAAATGCCTCCGGTGGCATCGGCATCACTCCTGAGGTGGCAGAACAACTCTTCCAGATGGGCATCGATGTGATGACCACAGGCAACCATATCTGGAAGCATAAGGAAATTCAAGCATATATAGAAAATAACGACCGTTTGTTGCGACCGGCCAATTATCCCGCCGGAACGCCCGGCCGGGGCCTAACCGTTATTGAAACCGCTGCCGGTGAGTCGGTGGCGGTTTTGAATCTGGAAGGCAGAATTTTTATGAATCCCCTGGAATGCCCCTTCCGGACGGCAGACCGTGAACTGGCTTCCCTGCCTCCGGAGGTAAAAGTAATTCTCGTGGATATGCATGCCGAAGCCACTAGCGAAAAACTGGCCCTGGCCTGGTATCTCGACGGACGGGTCAGTGCCGTGATCGGCACCCATACGCATGTCCAAACTGCGGACGAACGCCTTTTACCCGGTGGTCTCGGGTATCTTACTGACGCCGGCATGACTGGCCCCGGCGACGGGGTCATCGGTATGGACCGGCAGGTAATCATTGAACGTTTTCTCTCCCACCTGCCCCAGAAATTTAAGGTGGCCAGCCACAACATACAATTGCAAGGAGTGGTCCTGGACATCGATGGGGATGGCAAGTGCCGGGAATTGGTAAGAATTCAAATGCATCTAAAATAGGCCGCATCCCTCAAAACAGCTTTTGCAGAACGTTTTGATGGGTACCAGTAGGTTAAGAAATATGATCCTGCTCTCCTTTCAGGTTATTAATCTCAATTTTCCCTTGTAAGCCATAATAAAGGTTAGTGAGAAAGGCCGATACTGATGTTGCAATATGTTGACTTGGAAAGCCTGAAGTCTGATTTCGTCCGGGAAAACAGGCAAGAAATTCCTCCAGAATTCTCCAACTATGCTGATTTATGGGAAAAATCAGCGGAAAATTTTGTGGACCTGTTTCTTGGCTACCTCAATCGCCAGGGACTGGAAATCCGTTTTAAACAGCCGATAATTTAATAATGCCAGTTAGTTCTCATTCCATTCGGGTGATACCGGCAATTATTATTGACCCCGTTCGGGGAATACAATAAATTTAGATGTTACGATAAATCAGCAATAGTTTAGTAGCTCCGGAAAGGATGGACCATGAAAATTCATGAGTATCAAGCCAAACAACTCCTTGAGAAATTTAAGGTTCCCATTCCCCAGGGTGGGGTGGCCGTCACCGCGCATGAGGCTTTTCAGGTCGCCGAATCTCTGGGCGGCGACCGGTTTGTGGTCAAGGCCCAAATTCATGCCGGCGGCCGGGGTAAAGGCGGCGGCGTCAAGGTCGCTTCCTCCCTGTCCGAAGTGTCCAGTTACGCGGATGCCATCCTGGGGATGAATCTAGTTACCCACCAGACCGGCCCCGAAGGCCGTCTGGTAAAAAAGGTCCTGGTGGAACAAGCCCTGGATATCAAGCAGGAGCTGTATCTGGGGGTGGTGATTGACCGGGCCCAGGTCCGGCCGGTGATCATGATGAGTGCCGCCGGCGGTATGGAGATTGAAGAGGTGGCGGCCCGGACTCCGGAATTAATTGTCAAGGAAGCCATCGATCCTGCCGTGGGACTGCAACCTTATCAAGCCCGCAACCTGGCCTTTGGCGTCGGGCTTGATCCGGCGCTGCTGCGGACCGCCTCGAGCTTTATCACAAATTTATATCAAATGTTCCAGGCCTACGACTGCTCCCTGGTGGAAATCAACCCCCTGGTAGTGACCACCGACGGGCAGATGCTGGCTTTGGACGCCAAAGTCACCTTCGACGACAACGCCCTCTACCGCCATAAGGAATTACTCCCCCTGGAAGACCCGGATGAGATGGATCCCCTGGAATTGGAAGCCACCAAGCATAATCTGAATTATATCCGCTTGGACGGCACTGTTGGCGCCATGGTCAACGGCGCCGGACTGGCCATGGCCACCATGGATCTCATTAAGTTGGCCGGGGCCGAACCGGCAAATTTCCTGGATGTGGGCGGCGGCGCCAGCGCCGAAATGATTGCCAATGGGTTCCGGATTATTCTGTCGGACCCCCGGGTCAAAGCTATTCTGATTAACATCTTCGGAGGCATACTCCGGTGTGATGTGTTGGCCGAAGGGGTCATGGAAGCTGCCAAAAAGGTGAAAGTCGACGTTCCCATCATCATCCGCCTGGAAGGGACCAACTGCGAAATTGGACGCAATCTGTTAGGGGACTCGGGACTGAACTTCACCGTGGCCGGAGATATGCTGGATGCCGCCAAAAAAGTGGCGGCCCTGGCCTAAAGGTTAGCCTGGTCGACAAGAGGGAGCACTACTGTAAAGAAATTTTTCAACGTGAAAGAGGTTTTCGATGAGCGTTCTGGTCGATAACAATACTCGTGTGGTGGTGCAGGGCATCACCGGCAAAGAAGGTTCCTTCCATGCCCGGCAGTGCATCGCCTATGGGACTCAGGTGGTCGCGGGAGTAACCCCTGGCAAAGGCGGCCAAAAAATGGACGAGGTGCCGGTGTTCAATACCGTCAAAGACGCGGTGGCCCAGGCCGGTGCCAACACTTCCTTGATTTTCGTGCCCCCGGCCTTTGCGGCTGATGCCATTCTTGAAGCCGCCGAGCGCCGGCATCAAAGTCATTGTCTGCATCACCGAAGGCATTCCCACCCTGGAGATGGTCAAAGTGGCCCGGCGGTTGGAAGGCACGGACATCCGCCTTATCGGCCCGAATTGTCCCGGCATAATTTCTCCGGCAAGGCCAAGGTCGGCATCATGCCCGGCCCGATTCATGAAGAAGGCCCGGTGGCGGTGGTGTCCCGCAGCGGCACCCTGACCTATGAAGCGGTCTATCAACTAACTTTGCGGGGTTTGGGACAATCCACCTGTGTGGGCATCGGCGGCGACCCCATTATCGGCACTAATTTTATCGATATGCTGAAACTCTTACCAGGCAGACCCGCAAACCCAGGGGATTGTTCTCATCGGCGAGATCGGCGGCACCGCCGAAGAAGAGGCCGCGGCCTTTATCAAAGCACATGTTACCAAACCCGTGGTGTCTTTTATCGCCGGCATGACCGCGCCCCCGGGCAAACGCATGGGTCACGCCGGCGCCATTATTTCCGGCGGCAGCGGCAAAGCCGTGGATAAAATTGCCGCTCTGGAAGCTGCCGGCGTTACGGTGGTGCGCAACATTGGCGAACTGGGAGCTACCTGTCAGCAAACCATGCGTCTTTAGGATGGTTTTCAGTTTCCGGTTTTCGGTTAAAAGCTATCGTTAGAAGCGCTGGTTGAAATTTAAGGTTGGTTGCATTTAAAACCGCACTTGGATACCTCTATACCCACAGTCCCCTCGCCCCTGGGGGAGAGGGTTAGGGTGAGGGGGTATTGGCGTCGGTGAATTCAGAAATTGGTCATGAAGCTGTTACTCCATATCTGCTGCGCCCCTTGCACCATCTACCCGCTTAAAGTTCTGCGGGAGCAAGGGATGGATATACACGGGTTTTTTTACAACCCCAACATCCATCCCTATCAGGAATTCCAGCGCCGGTTGACGGCTTTGCAGGAGTATGCCCCGGCCGTTTCATTGCCTCTCCAGATAGACGGCCGCTACGATATGGAAGAGTTCCTGCGGCTGGTGGTCTTTCGGGAAGAACAGCGTTGTCGCTTCTGCTATGGTCTGAGGTTGCAGGCTGCAGCACTCGCAGCCAAACAGGGCAATTTCGATGCCTTTACCGCCACCCTGCTCTACAGCCGTTTTCAGAAGCATGAGGTCATCCGGGAAATCGGGGAGCAGATCGGACAGGAGGTGGGAGTGCCTTTTTATTACGCCGACTTTCGCTCGGGCTGGCAGGAGGGCATCAGCGAATCCAAACGCCTAGGTATGTATCGGCAGAATTACTGCGGCTGTATTTATAGCGAAAAAGAAAGATTTTATAAGGCTCAACCCATACAAGATCATTAATATATTATGTCTAAATCCCAATCAGGTATTGTCTATCTCATCGGCGCCGGTCCGGGCGATCCCGGTCTCATGACCGTGCGCGGCCTGGAGTTAATCCGCCGGGCCGATTGTCTCGTCTACGACTACCTGGCCAATGAGGCCTTTTTACTGGAAGCCTCACCCCAGGCTGAAATCATTTATGTGGGAAAAAAAGGGGGCGACCATACCCTGCCCCAAAAAGATATCAATCAACTCCTGGTTGATAAAGCCCGGGCTGGGAAAACCATTGTCCGCCTCAAAGGCGGTGATCCTTATATTTTCGGCCGGGGCGGCGAAGAAGCCCAGGAACTGGTGCGACACGATATCCCCTTTGAAGTGGTGCCCGGAGTTACCTCAGCCATTGCCGTGCCCGCTTATGCTGGTATTCCTTTAACCCACCGGCAGCATGCCTCTCTGGTCTCTTTTATTACCGGACACGAGGACCCCCATAAACCGGAAAGCGCCATCCCCTGGGAAGTTTTGGCCCAAAGCCCCGGCACCCTGGTGTTCCTCATGGGGATTAAGAACCTGGCAGATATCTGCCGGGAACTCCGGTCCCACGGCAAGGCTGCCTCCACTCCCGCGGCGGTTATCCACCGGGGTACAACCCCGGCCCAACACACCGTTTCCGGGACCCTGGCGGATATTGCCCAAAAGGTCCAGGAAGCCGGTCTGACGCCGCCGGCCATTTTTGTGGTGGGCAGCGTGGTAGAGTTGCGGCAGCAGTTAAATTGGTTCGAAACCCGCCCCCTGTGGGGCAAACGTATCCTGGTGACCCGATCCCGGCACCAGGCCAGCGCCTTTGTCAAGCTTTTAACGGAACACGGCGCCACCTGCCTGGAGGCTCCCACCATCGACATCCTCCCCCCGGACGATGGCTATGCCGCCCTGGACGAGGCCTTAAAGAAGTTAGATCGATATCACTGGGCCATTTTTACCAGCCCCAACGGCGTTGAGGCCTTTTTTAACCGGCTCTTTGGCAGCGGCCAGGATGTCCGGGCTTTGGGCGCCTGCAGGCTGGCGGCCATCGGCGCCGCCACCGCCCAATCTCTCCGGGAACATGGTCTGGTGGCCGATGTGGTGCCAACCGATTTCCGAGCCGAGGGCCTGGTGGCCAGCCTCAGCCCCCTGGTTAACCCCGGTCATCTCCTCCTGTTGCCCCGGGCCCAGGAAGCCCGGGAAATTCTGCCCCAGGAAATGGCCAATAGAGGTGCAATCGTTCACGTGGTGCCAAGCTATAAGACTGCGCCGCCGGCAAAGTTGCCCCCGGCTACCGAGGCGGCTTTGCAAAACGGTGACCTTGATGTCTTAACCTTTGCCAGCTCCTCCACCGTGACTAATTTCGCCCGACTGGTTGGTCGGGACCAGTTTCAGAAGCTGGCAGCCAAGCTGGTCATTGCCGCCATCGGTCCCGTTACCGCTAAAACGTTGGAAAAATTCGGCCTTCAAGCTCACATACAGCCCCAGACCTATACCATCCCAGCCCTCACTGAAGCTATCGTCGATTATTTCCAGACTCCGAACCGATGAGGTCTTTCTCTTGAGTCTGAGTTTTTCACACCCGGGCCGGCCGGTTCCTCACTCTGGCAGTTCCCGTATCGATTATCAGGGAGATTTAAATCCGGCTCAGTTTGAAGCGGTCAGCCTGACCACTGGCCCGGTTTTGGTCATTGCCGGCGCCGGCAGCGGCAAAACCAGAACCCTGGTGTACCGGCTGGCCTATCTGGTGGAACACGGCATTGCCCCCTGGAATATTCTGCTGCTGACCTTTACCCGGAAAGCCTCCCAGGAAATGCTGCACCGGGCCTCCCAGCTCATCGACCGGCCCTTGCAGCAGGTCGCCGGCGGCACTTTTCATGCCGTCTGCCACGGCTGGCTGCGCCGTTACGGCTCCCGTTTGGGCTACGACTCCGGCTTTACGCTGCTGGATCGGCATGATCAGGGCGATCTGGTACGAATGCTGCGGGACCGTCTCGAAGTTAAGGCCAGCCCCGGCCAGTTTCCCCGGCGGGAGACCATTGTCGAGATCTTCGGGGCCCTGGTAAACAAAGATCTGGACCTGGAAACCTTGATGGCCCGGGAATATCCCCAATTTATCAACCAGGCTCCAACCATTTTTACCCTCAACGAGCTTTACCGGCAGCACAAACGCGAACATTACCTCCTGGATTACGATGACCTGCTCCTGGAAGGCCGACGACTCCTCACGGAGCATGAAGACCTGCGCTTGGAGTTATCCCAACGCTGCCAGTATATTATGGTGGATGAATATCAGGACACCAACCGCCTGCAATCCGAGCTTGTCAAGCTGCTGGCCTTTACCCACGACAATGTCATGGCGGTGGGGGATGATTCCCAGTCCATTTATTCCTTCCGGGGAGCCAATTTTCGCAATATCATGGATTTTCCCCGACTGTTTCCTGGGACCCGCATCATCAAGTTGGAAGAGAACTATCGCAGCACCCAGCCCATCCTGGACCTGACCAACACCATCATTGCCGAGGCCAGCGAGAAATATACCAAGTGTTTATTTACTCAGAAAAAAGAGGGCCCCAAACCGGTCCTGCTCCAGGCCGGCAGCGAAAATGAACAATCCCGGCTCATCTGCGAGACCGTGGCCGAACTGCAAAACCAGGGGATATCGTTGCACAACATGGCGGTGCTGTTCCGTTCGGCTTATCACTCCTTTGATCTGGAAATCGAACTGCTCCGGCAACAACTACCCTTTATGAAGTTCGGGGGCTTTAAATTCATGGAAAGCGCCCACATCAAGGATCTTTTGGCCCACTTGCGAGTCGCCGCCAATCCCCGGGATTCCTTGAGTTGGAACCGGCTGCTGCAGTTGGTTCCCGGGATCGGCAAAAAGAGTGCCCAGAAGTTCCTGACCGAATTAAATCAAGGGGAGTTTTCCCTGGCAACGGCTTTGCAGTGGCTGGCTTCTCAGAAAAGCGCCAAAGCCCGGGCCGGGCTGGAGCCCCTGGCGGACCTGTTGCAGGAACTCCAAAACCCGGATCTGGCCCCGTCCACTCGACTGAACCTGGCCTTATCCTATTACGAACCCATTCTCAAAACGCATTTTGACGATTACCCCAAACGGCTGCGGGATTTGGAACACCTCCTCGACCATCACCGCTCGCTACCGGGTTCTGGGAGATTTTTTAAACGATCTGACCCTGGAACCACCTAACAGTATGGCGGAAATCGCTGCCGAGCCGGGGGAATATTTGACCCTCTCCACCATTCACTCCGCCAAGGGGCTGGAATGGGACGCGGTCTTTATTATCTGGGCCGCAGAAGGACGTTTTCCCTCCGCCTATTCCCAGGAGAAGGAAGAGGAACTGGAAGAGGAGCGGCGGCTCATGTACGTGGCTGCCACCCGGGCCCGGCATTATTTGTATATTACGTATCCCGCGGTCAGTTATACGAGATACCTGGGGACGACCTTTAATACTGTTTCCCGCTTTGTCCGGGATCTGCCCCAATCATTGCTGGAAGTCCATGAAGGTGGAACCGGCCTGGTAGGGAATCGTATAATTCCTTAGATAAGGCTGAACAAACTTTAGAAAGTATCTTAACTTATTAGCTATAACAGCTACGATATAAATTATGGTTTCATTTGAACCTGCTTACTTAAAAACTCATCGCGCCGGCCTTCTCCAGCCCAAAATTGACGCGGCCTACGATACCATGCTCTCCTGCGAAATCTGCCCTCATCAGTGCCGGGTGGACCGTCGCCATGGCGAATTGGGTCTCTGCCGTACCGGCGATAAGCCCGTGGTGGCCAGTTTTGGCCCTCATTTCGGCGAAGAGGACCCCTTGGTGGGCGAACACGGTTCCGGGACCATCTTTTTCAGCCACTGCAATCTTTTCTGCATCTTCTGCCAGAACTGGGAGATCAGCCACGGCGGTGAAGGCGAGGAAATCGACGTGGCGGACCTGGCCGCGATGATGCTGCGGCTCCAGGCCCAGGGGTGCCATAATATCAATTTCGTCACCCCTTCCCATCAGGTCCCCATGCTCCTGGCCGCCCTGCCCTATGCCATTGCCGGAGGTCTGCGCCTTCCTCTGGTCTATAATACCGGCGGCTATGACTCATTGGCTACCTTGCGGCTCTTGGATGGCATCATCGATATTTACATGCCGGACTTCAAGTTCTGGGACGAACAAGTCGCCTCTGCCCTGTGCAATGCCTCGAATTACCCGGAAGTGGCCCGGCAGGCCTTTAAAGAGATGCACCGCCAGGTTGGGGATTTAGTCCTGGATGAGCACGGCGTCGCCTACCGGGGACTCTTGGTGCGGCATTTAGTCCTGCCGGATGGCTTGGCCGGCACCAAAGAAATCATGCAGTTCCTGGCCCAGGAAATTTCCCCCCGCACCTATGTGAATGTCATGGGGCAATATCGGCCTTGCGGCCAGGCTACCCAGCATCCATCTTTAGCCAAGTTCTTATCTGGCCAGGAGCATCGTGAAGCCCAGCAGATGGCCCGGGACGCAGGCTTAACCCGGCTGGACCAAAGAGACAAGCTCTGCCGCTGGCTTTAATGGTATCTTAAGGTGCAAATTAATATCGCTTTATAGTTATTAATATTAGACAGTTAATAAATAAACCTAAGAGTATTTCTTAGTCTTTTATCAAGGAAGAACTTAACTAAACCATGATCTATGCCATCGGTGATATCCACGGCTGTCTGAATCATCTAATAAATCTGCTCAATCTGGTTAATCCCGATTTGGCACAACACCAGTTGGTGTTTGTTGGCGACTATGTGGACCGCGGTCCCAATTCCAAAGGAGTGGTGGATTATATTATTGACTTGAAAAAAAAGTATAATCCTGAGAATATAATCTGTCTAATGGGTAACCACGAACGAATGTTCCTCGATTTTTTACAGGGTCGGGAAGAGATGTTCTTTCTCCTGAATGGGGGAACTACGACTGCGGTCAGTTATTGGGGAGATCAATGGGAGCGCCGGGAGAGACGTCTTCCTGATGGACACGAACATTTTTTCGAAACCTTGAAGCTGTATTACGAGACCGAAGACTTTATCTTCGTGCACGGTGGTTTGCGGCCCGGTCTGCCGTTAGCCGCTCAAAAAGAGGAAGACCTCTTATGGATAAGGAAAGAATTTATCATCTCGAAATTTGATTTTGGACGTCGGGTAATTTTTGGCCATACCCCGGTTCGAGCCCCGCTGCTCCTGCCCAATAAAATCGGCATCGACACCGGGGCCGTGTACGGGAATAAACTTACCTGCGTCCTGCTTCCCGAGGAAAAATTTTTTTCAGTTTCCGAATAGCAGACCAGGTGGCCGTGTTGCACTGAACCTGGCCGGCCGAGCCGCAATCGGACCAAACGATATCGAATTAACTATTATTTATCCTGCCTGTGCTAGTCTGATAACTGTATATTGTTTCCAATTTGGCACATTGTTTGTGGGATGGAGGAGTCTCTAGGATGTTAAAAAAAATTCGGCTAAAATTTCTCTTCCTGATGTTGCTGACCTTAGTGTCAATCATGTTAATGCTGCCTTCCGTGGTGCCCAATTTACCGGATTGGTATACCCAATACATCTGGAAACAAGGCTTCCAACTGGGGTTGGATCTGAAAGGCGGCACCCACCTCATCCTGCAAGTAGACTTGGATCAGGTCGTGCAGAATAATCTGAACATGCAAGGTCAGGACCTCAAAGACATTGCCGAAAAACGCGGCCTGGATTTGCAGGTCGGTGCCGCCGACAAGAGCGGTTCTTTAACCGTCAACCTGGCCAAACCGGATGAACAGGCTGCTTTCACCCAACTGATTAAAGAAGAATTCCTCAACTGGAAATCAAAGACTCATCCCGGCAAGGCAGCGGGGTCATGTTCACCCTGGCATTGCGTCCCCAGGTAGTGACCGAACTCCAGGATAATACTCGGGCCCAAAGTCTGGAGATTATCCGGAATCGGATAGACCAGTTCGGGGTTACTGAACCGGTTATCGTCCCCCAGGGCGACGACCAGATCGTGGTGCAGTTGCCTGGATTACAAGATCCCCAGCGGGCCATCGGTCTCATCGGCCAGACGGCCCAGTTGGAATTTAAACTGGTGGAAGATCAGCACGGCCTTATTTTGGAGGAGCTCATCGATCGAGCCCTGGCCCAGGGAAAATTAAAACCCGGTTACACCAGGGAGGAATTAAATCAGGCCCTGGCCGATAAATTACCTCCGGATACCGAGGTCTACATTGAAAAAACCATCGACAAGAACACCAAGTCTGTTAAACGCCAACCCATCTTAGTCCAAAAAAAGGCTTTGCTGACCGGCGCCGCCATCAAAGGCGCGGTCGTCCGCATCGGTGACTATAACGAACCTTATGTTTCCGTGGATTTTAACTCCTCCGGGGCCCGGCAATTCGGCCAGATCACCGGCGCCAACGTCAATCGCCGCCTGGCCATCATCCTGGATGGGGTGGTGCGCTCTGCTCCCGTGATCAAAGAACGCATCGGCGGCGGCAAGGCGCAAATCACCGGGTCCTATACCTCCGAGGAAGCTGCTGATTTAGCCATTGTGCTTCGGGCCGGCGCCCTCCCCGCCAGCGTCAGAATTGTCCAGAATATTACCGTCGGCCCCACCCTGGGGCTTGATTCCATCCATAAAGGCATGGTCTCCGGCCTCATCGGCACCCTGCTCGTCGTCGCCTTCATGATTTTTTATTACCGCCTCTCCGGCCTGGTGGCCAATTATGCCCTCATCTTAAATATCATCATGCTCCTGGGGGTGCTTTCCCTGTTCCACGCCACCCTGACCCTGCCGGGTATTGCCGGTATCATTCTCTCCATCGGCATGGCCGTGGACTCCAACGTCCTGATTTATGAACGTATGCGGGAGGAATTTCATGCCGGCAAGCCGTTGAAGGCCGGTATTGACGGCGGCTATGACAAAGCCTTTTTGACTATTGTCGACTCCCACGTCACCACCCTCATCACCGCAGTGGCCCTCTTTCTGTTCGGCACCGGTCCCATCCGGGGTTTTGCCGTCACCCTCAGCGTCGGCGTCCTGCTCAACCTTTTCACCGCCCTGTACGGCACCCGGGTAGTTTACGATTATCTCATCTATAAAAAATGGCTGACCCAATTAAGTTTCTTTGAAGCTTTTCAAAAAACCAATTTCGACTTTATCGGCTTTCGAAAATACGCTTTTGTTTTCTCGGGCTTTCTCTGTGCCTTGGGCCTGCTGGCCTTTATCCAGCTTGCCCGGGGCCAGGGCAACCTGGGCGTGGAGTTCGCCGGCGGCGCCATGGTCCAGTTCAAGGCTCAGCAACCCTTCACCGTTGAAGCTGTGCGTGACGCCTTGAACCAGAAAGGCTGGGGGCATGCCGAAATCCAGCCCACCGACGCCGGCCAGGGTCTGATGGTAAAGCTTAAAAAATCCGAAGAATCAGTGGGTAAAATGGCCGAGGAAATAGGTGCGGCCCTCAACCAAAGCCTCACCGGCAACCGCTTCACCATCGAAGGGACCTCTGAAATAGGCGCTTCCGTGAGTAAAGATTTACAAAAATGGGCCCTGATCGCCATTCTGGTTTCAATGCTGGGAATTATTATTTATCTGGCCTGGCGGTTTGAATTCGTCTTTGGCGTCGCCGCCGCCATCGCCACCTTCCATGACGTCCTGGCGGTCCTGGGAATTTTTTATCTCCTGGACCTGGAAATAACCCTGCTGGTGGTCACCGCCCTGCTTACCCTGGCCGGTTACTCCCTCACCGACACCGTGGTGGTCTTTGACCGTATCCGGGAGAACCTGATCAAAGTCCGGGATTCTCTGGGAAAAATCATCAATGTCAGTATCAACGAAGTACTTTCCCGGACGATCGTTACCAGCACCACTGTCTTTCTAGTCGTTTTGGCCCTTTTCTTGTTCGGGGGTGTGGTGATCCGGGACTTTGCCTTAGCCATGTTATTGGGAGTCATTATTGGTACCTACTCGTCCATCTTCGTGGCTAGCCCTATTATTTATGCCTGGCGCAAGGACACTAAAAAAGTGGCGATCAAGAAAGAAAAGGTCAACGAGTTGGCGGCCCAACAGCAAAAACGGACCCAAAAAAAAGAAGCGACCCAACGCAAAAAAAACTCCCGGAAGTAGCCCGGTGAAGCAATTGCTTCTGACTGGCCGGACAAAAATGATTTAATAACTCGAAACCAGAAACCAGAAACTTAAAACCATGGCCTCAATCAAAGCGATCGTCTTATACGGCTACGGTCTCAACTGTGATCACGAGACCAAATTTGCCCTGGATCAAAGCGGCGCCGAAGCCCGCCGGGTGCACATCAACGAGTTGATTTCCCGGCAGGTGCCTCTCCAGTCGTATCATCTGCTGGCCTTGCCGGGCGGCTTCAGTTGGGGAGACGACCATGGCGCCGGGGTGATTTTAGGTTTACGCCTCAAGATGGCCCTACAGTCAGATTTAGAAGAATTTATTCAAGCCGGTAAAGTCATTATCGGCATCTGCAATGGCTTCCAGGTCCTGGTCAATATGGGGCTGCTGCCAGGACTGGACGGCGCCTATTTCCAACGCCGGGTAGCCCTTATCCATAACGACTGCGGCAACTTCCGGGATGCCTGGGTTAATCTCCGGGTCCGCCCCACCCGTTGTCCTTTTGTCAAAGACCTCGAGCAGCTCGAATTGCCGGTGCGCCACGGAGAAGGCAAGTTTTTTGCCCAGGAGGACATGCTGACGGAATTATTCAATCGTAAGCAGGTGGTCTTGCAATACGCCACCCCCGGGGGTGACCTGGCCCAGGGCCGTTTCCCCGACAATCCCAATGGCTCTTTGCGGGATATCGCCGCTATCTGCGACGATAGCGGCCGTATTTTAGGAATCATGCCTCACCCCGAGGCCTATATCAGCGCTTTTCAACATCCCACGTGGACCGCTCAGAAAGAAGCCTGGCGGCGGCAAGGCCTCCCCTACCCTGCCCCTCCCGGCGCCGGTTTAACAATTTTTCGCAATGCCGTTGAGTATCTCGAATCACATTTATACTGAGCGAATATCATTAATCTCTCAGCGTTCTCAGCGTCTCGGCGGTGAATTTTTTAACCGCCGAGACGCTGAGGTCGCAGAGGGGAACTAATCCATGTCCCAGGAAAAATCGGCAGCAACGCCTTCACCTGATCTCCCCTTAGAGATGAGCTCTTTGCTAAAATCGCAGACACTATCGGTGTTAGCTACGCACCGCCAGGGACAGCCGCATGTCAGCCTGGTGGCCTTCGCCGCCACTGCCGACAGCCGGGAGCTTATCTTTGCCACCACCCGCACTTCTCGAAAATTTGCCAACCTTCAGGCTGATTCCCGGGCCGCCCTGCTCATCGACTCCCGGACCCATCAGGAATCTGACTTTCACCTGGGCCAGGCCCTTTCAGCCACCGGAACGGTCATTGAACTTGTCCGGCCCCGAAAAACACTCCCGGCTCCAGCTCTTTTTGACCAAACACCCCCATCTCCGGGAATTTGTCCAATCCCCCTCCTGCGCTCTCATGTCAATGCACGTTCAGGTATATAATTTAGTAAGTAAATTTCAGAAAGTTATAGAATACCGGCTATCGCCATGAGATATCTACGGGCCCTGTCAGACATTACGCCGCCAGACCGTCCCCAGGTTGGCGGCAAGGGGTATGCCCTGGCCCGTCTGGCCGGGCAAGGCTTTCGGGTCCCGGCCACGTTTTGCCTGACCACCGCCGCCTATAATGACTACATTGATGCCACCGGGCTGCGGGAACGCATTCTCATGGAACTTAATCGCAAGGATTTCAAAGAGATGCGTTGGGAGGAAATCTGGGATGCCTCTTTGCGGATCCGCAATCTGTTTCTCACCACCTCCATGCCCGTTGCCATGACCGCCGAACTGGGAGACTTTTTCAGTCGCCATCTGGCAGATCGAGCTGTAGTGGTACGTTCTTCGGCCCCCGAAGAAGACTCCGCCCGGGCTTCTTTCGCCGGTTTACACGAATCCTTTGTCAATGTGATGGGGGTGGCAGCCATCTTACACCATCTCAGGCTGGTATGGGCCTCCCTGTGGTCGGACGCCGCCTTGCTCTATCGCCAGGAATTGGATCTGGACATCGAAAAAAGCTCCATGGCCGTGGTCATCCAGGAACTGGTGAGCGGAGATGCCTCGGGCGTCGCCTTCAGCCGCAACCCTAATGATGAGACCCAGGCGGTGGTTGAAGCAGTCTACGGCTTAAACCAGGGACTGGTGGACGGCGTGATTGAGCCGGATCGGTGGTTGATTGACCGTTCCTCCAGGCGTCTGGCCCACCATCCTCCTTCGTCGCGCCCCTCGTTTTATCAGCCTGACGGCGAAACCATCTCCCGGCAAGATCTCCCGGCAGACCTGGCCTCCTCCCCGCCTTTGAGTGCGGCACAGGTCTGGGAGGTGTACGACCTGGCGCTTCAGGCCGAAGCAGCCTTTGGCGCCCCCCAGGACGTGGAATGGACCTGCCAGAATGGCATCTGGTATATGCTCCAGTCCCGTCCCATCACTACTGTGGCCGCTAACGACCAGGATCAGCGCCCCTGGTACCTCAGCCTCCGCCGCAGCTTTGAAAATCTCAAGGTCCTGCGCCAGCGCCTGGAAAACGAACTGCTCCCGGCCATGACGGCCGCCGCTGAACAGCTACAGCAACAAGACCTGGGCGCCCTCGATGATGTCTCCCTGGCTGGGGCTATCCAGCACCGCCAGGAGATACATGCCCATTGGGTGGCCGTCTACTGGCGGGATTTTATCCCTTTTGCCCATGGAATGCGCCTTTTCGGTCAGCTCTACAACGATGCCCTGCGTCCGGCCGATCCCTATGAGTTCATGAACCTGCTGGGGGGAGCACCTTTGGCCAGTCTGGATCGGAACCGCCGACTGGCCGAAATGGCCGCCAGGGTGCGTCAGGACCCGGACTTGGCCGCTAAAATCCGCGGCAACGACCTCCAAGATTTGAAACCTGATTTTCAACAGCTCCTGGATGCTTTCCTAAAGACGTATGGCGACCTTTCCTGCCCGGTCACCGGCGGCCAATGCCGTCAAGGCCCCGAAGCCGTGCTGCAACTGGTTCTGGAAATGGCCGGGCACCCACCCCGCCCCTTACCTGCCACTCCTGCTGACGAAGAAGCCCTGGTCCAGGCCTTTGTTAATTGTTTCTCTGGCACCAAACGGACTGAAGCCGCTGACATTCTGGATCTGGCCCGGGCCAGCTATCGCCTGCGAGATGACGATAATATCTATTTAGGCCGGATCGAAGCCCAGAAAATCAACGCCATCCAGGAAGCCTACCGACGCCTGGCCGATCGAGGTCTCAAACTGCCAACCGACCTGCCCGAAGGAGAAATCATCAAGGCCCTCCTGGACCACCGTTATCAGCCCCAGGCTCCTGACCGCACCACTGCCTCTCCAGACCTGCCCCAGATCAAAGCCCGGCAACTCATCGGCCAACCGGCCGGTCCCGGCCTGGCCCAGGGTCCGGCCCGGGTGATTACTACTTTTCAGGACTTGGCCCAGTTTAAACATGGCGAGGTATTGGTCTGTGACGCCGTGGACCCCAACATGACCTTTGTGGTCCCCCTGGCCGCGGCCGTCGTGGAGCGCCGGGGCGGCATGTTAATCCATGGCGCCATCATCGCCCGGGAATACGGCCTGCCCTGCGTCACCGGCGTCCCCGAAGCCACCGCCCTGATTCACACCGGCGACGCCCTCACGGTGGACGGCTACCTGGGCATTGTCATCATTGATTAGCCTTTCTGTCCCTGTTCTGAAAGCATTAAAAGTAAAAATGTCGGGTGGGCACCGCCCACCATAACACGGTAACCGAAAAGCCTGCCCTATGCGCCACCTTATCCTCGTCTTAGGCGACCAGTTAGATCACCACTCCCAGGTTTTCCAGGGTTTCGATCCCGGCCAGGATGCGGTCTGGATGGCCGAAGTCCAGGAAGAGGCCGCTTACGTTTGGAGCCATAAGCTGCGGCTGGCTTATTTCTTCGCCGCCATGCGCCATTTCCGGGAGGAGTTGCTGGCCCAGGGTTTTACCGTTCACTACCATGAACTTATGCCTGATCCAACCTCGGATCGGGGTAAGACGTTCTCCGAGGTCCTCCAACAGGACGTCCGGCGCCTGCAGCCCCAAAAACTTATCCTGGTCCGCCCGGGAGATTATCGGGTACTCACCGCCTTGCAGCAGACCGCCGCCGCCCTGGACCTGCCCCTGGAAATTCGCCCGGATAATCACTTTCTCTGCTCCGTCGCCGAATTCCAGGACCACGCCGCCGGCAAAAAAAATCTGCTCCAGGAAAATTTTTATCGTCATATGCGCCGTTCCCGCCGGATTCTCCTGGACCTCCAGGGTAAACCCGTGGGCGGCCTGTGGAATTATGATAAATCCAACCGCCAAACCTTCGGCCGCCATGGTCCTCCGGAAATTCCGCCTCCCCTGCCCTTTCCCCCGGACGCCCTCACCCAGGAAGTTATCACTCTGGTTCACCAACGTTTCCCGCATCATCCCGGCAGCCTGGACCATTTTAACCTGCCGGTCACCGCAGCCCAGGCCGAGGATTTCTTGTTGGATTTCATTGAGCACCGCCTGCCCTATTTCGGCGAATATGAAGACGCCATGTGGACAACTCAACCCTTTCTCTACCATTCCCGGTTGTCCGCTCCCCTCAATCTTAAACTCCTCAACCCTCGCCGCTGCCTGGAAACCGCGCCTGGTGGCTTATGAAGAAATGAACGCTCCCTTAACTAGCGTGGAGGGCTTTGTCCGCCAGGTTTTAGGTTGGCGGGAATACATCCGGGGTTTATACTGGTTGCATATGCCGGGTTACCAGAATCTTAACTATTTTGACCATCAACTGGAGCTGCCGGCTTTTTATTGGGACGGTGACACCGAGATGAACTGTTTCCGGCAGACCATGAAATTCATCCTCGCTCACGGCTATTCTCATCATATTCACCGCCTCATGGTGGTGGGCCTGTTCGCCCTGTTGTTCGGCGTCCACCCCAAGAAATTTCACGACTGGCACCTGGCCATGTACGTGGACGCCATCGACTGGGTCTCCCTCCCCAACACCCTGGGCATGAGCCAGTTCGGGGACGGCGGTATCGTCGGTTCCAAACCGTATTGTGCCAGCGGCAATTATATTCACCGGATGAGTAATTTCTGCTCCCACTGCACCTTTAAACCGGACAAGAGCGTGGGCGCCGACGCCTGCCCCTTCACCACGTTGTATTGGGATTTTTTGGACCGACACTATGCCCGACTGAAAAAAAATGTCCGTCTGGCCTATCAACTGCACGCCCTGGAAAACAAAAGGTCCCAACCCGACCAGATGTCGGCTATCCGCCGCCAGGCAGCAGATCTAAAAAAGGCTTTTGCTTAAAAAAACTTCTGTGAGGTTTTTATGGACGATGCTTCTCTCCGACAGACATTGCACTCTCTTTTCACCTCCCAAAAACTGGCCGTGCTGGCCACCTATGGTGATGATCAACCCTATTGCAGCCTCATGGCCTTTGCTGTCAGCGACGACTTCAAACATATTATTGTGGCTACGAAACGACACACCCATAAATACGCCAATATCCAGCAGCATCCGCGCATTTCACTGCTGGTGGACAACCGCAAAAACCAGGTGGATGATTTCCAACAGGCCATGGCCGTGACTATTCTGGCCACAGCCGCCGAACCGGCCCCCGCCGAATTCGAGCCGTTTCTCAACCTGTATCTTTTTAAACACCCCTATATGCGCAGTTTCTGCCAATCTCCGGACTGCGCTTTATTGAAATTGGTAGTAGAACGCTATCTGGCGGTGAGTTCCTTCCGAAACTATCTGGCTTCGGAAGACGATTACCTGGAGGTTCGGGAACTGCGGCCTTAGGCCATCGAGCGCCACATCAGGAGCGAACCCAGGTAAGATTTCTGTTGCTAGTCGTGTATGAGAGAAAGTGATCATGCGATTGTTCTGCCCCCATCACCCCCAACAAGTCCAGTTTGTCCGTCAGGCCTATGACGATCAAGGCCAAAAGCAAAACGCCGAACTGGTGAATCAATATGGCTGTTTTCAGGACTGCCAGGTGGATTATTTCCGGGATGATCTAACCTATCGGTACCTGTGTCTGGAATGCGGCCTGGAAGCTCATGACTGAACCTGAATAACCAGATGTGTGACAGTGAGGCATGTTTACCTGCCTGAGCCCGCCAGCGGCCAACCTGGAATTTAAATTAACCGATAAAATCCTGATGAAACAAACTCCGAGCTGTTGAGGCAAACCAATATGGTCGAATCATTTCTCCAACTCCCCAACACCCCCGAAGCCTGGGCCAAAATCATTTTCACCACCGCCTTTCTGCTTCTCCTTCTCCTGGAGATTCTCTTCCCCCTCCGTCGCCGCACCCGGCCCTGGGGTCTGCATTTACTCACCAATCTGGCCATGACCGTCCTGGTCTTTGCCGTGGGCGGCCTGGTCGTCCGGCGCAGCGCCCTGGCCGTCTCGGACTATGCCGCCTCCCATCACCTGGGCCTTTTAAATATGCTCCCCCTGCCCGGCTGGCTCCAGCTCGTCCTGGGCTTCCTCTTCCTGGACTGGACCTTTTACCACTGGCATAAAATCAACCACAAATACCCCTTACTGTTTCGTTTTCATAACGTCCACCACATCGACCCGGATATGGACGTCTCCACCTCCTTCCGCTTCCACTGGCTGGAAGTCCTCTACTCCACCCTTTTCCGAGTCATCCAGGTGGGAGTTTTCGGCATCTCGCTCTTCACCTACGTCATCTACGAAATCTTCTTCCAACTGTGCCACCATGTTCCACCACGCCAACCTGCGCCTGCCCTTCCGCCTGGAAAAGGCCTTGAACTATATTTTTGTCACTCCCCGCATGCACGGCGTCCACCACTCCGTCGTCGCCAACGAAAACTACTCCAACTTCTCCGTGGTCTTCCGCTGGTGGGACCACCTCCACAAAACCCTGCGCCTCAACATCCCCCAGCAGGAGATCACCATCGGCGTCCCCGCCTACCTCCAACCCGAGGACAACCGCCTGGACAGCCTGCTCCTCATGCCCTTCCGGAAACAGCGCTACTACTGGCGCACCCCGGCAGGCGAACGCCCCCTGCGCCAACTCGGCCCCGAGGCGCCCAAGCAGACTGTGCTGGTGGAATAGAAACACTAGTAAACGGGCTAAAATCATTTTGGATTAATGAAATTTTTTGCTATAATTTCAAGTGATATGGTTCATAGACTTGTTGAGTTTCCTCAGGATAGGCTTGCCGCCTTCTGCCGACGGTGGCAGATCACTGAACTGGCCCTCTTTGGCTCAGGTCTGCGTGAAGATTTTCGCTCGGAAAGCGATTTAGATTTACTTGTAACCTTTGCCGTCGACGCTCATTGGAGTCTCTTTGATCTTGTCACCATGCAGGAAGAACTACAGGCTATGGTGGGGCGGACCGTCGATCTGGTGGAGCGGCGGGCTTTGGAACAAAGCGAGAATTATCTTCGCCGTTGCCACATTTTGGAGTCTGCAGAGCCCATCTATGTGGCGGGATGAGGCCTATCTGCTGGATATTCTCTGGTCGGCCCTATGGCAGTTGGTTGAAGAAAAGGACATCGGGGTTGAGAAAGAAATGGCAATTAATCCTGAAGAACGTCTAGAAGAACCTACACCCGCAAAATCAGAAACTGCGGCAGACGGCTTTTCCCGCAGCGCCAGGTCCTGGCAGGTCCTAATTGATCCGGAAAAGTTAATCTCCGAACTGATGCCTCCCGCCGGGTCTGAGATGCCCCCCTGCCCCAAATGCCTGAGATATGAATTTGATCATCCCCTGAAAGCTTGGGAGAAAGACCCGGACGGCCTCTGTCTGCTCCATTCCCATGTAGAGGACAAAGATCAGGACGGTGCCTTCACGGCGCTAGTCGAAATGAAAAAAGACCAAAAGGATTATAATTTTGCAGGCGTCTATTTTCCAGGAGATGTTTCGTTCAAAGAAATTGAATTCACTAAAGATTCTATTTTTAAAGAAACTATCTTTTCTGGAAAGACCGATTTTTATAGTGTAACATTTTCCGAAAAATCTGATTTTGAAGGAGCACTTTTTTAGACTCTGCCAATTTTAGCAATGCCTGGTTTTCCAAGGATGCCATTTTCAGTCAGTGCCGAATTCAAAAAAGCAGTACATTTTTGGGGAGCTACTTTCTCACAGCAAGCACGATATCAAAGGGTCATTTTCTCAGGTAATACTTATTTTAAAGTTGTTAAGTTTTTAGGAGAAGCATATTTTTGGAAGATCAAGTTAACTGAAAAATCCATATGTTATTTTTCAAGAGATGAACCTTACTAATCAAGCAGATATTAAACATATATATCACCCTTTTAAGGCAACTTTTGAAGGACTCAAACAACAGAGTGGAGCCATCCTAATCTTTCGGGATTGCAACCTTAGTCAAATCAGCTTTGGTGAAGCCGAGTTAAGCCGAATGGAATTTGACAGAGTGTTCTGGCCCATTTTCCGAAATAGAACCGTATTATATGACGAGCTGGTATTGCGAGAAAACCTGAAAAATCCCGACCCGCTTTTGTTAAACCTTCCTTCCTATATTGCAAAAAGATGTGAGTCCGTGGAACGCCTCTACCGACAGCTAAAAAGCAACTACGAAGAAAAAAAAGACTACAAACGGGTAGGCGACTTCCACTACGGCGAAATGGAGATGCACCGGCTCGGCAGTCCCTGGCGGCGGCGCTTCCCCTTCTCCTGGTATAACCTCTATTGGGCTTTGAACGGCTACGGCGAGCGCCCCCTGCGGGCCCTCACCTGGTTTGTGTTTTTTCTTTTCGCCTTCACCGGCCTCATCTGGTCCCAGGGTCTGACGGTCACCGATTCGGCAGCCCCGCCGATTTCTGGCAGTCATTTCGCTTTGTCCTGGAAAAGGCCACCCTGCAGCGTCCCACCTGGGGCACTCCCGTCACCGGCTGGGGCTGAATTCCTGGCCAGCTCTCAGCGCCCTCTTCCTCCCCGGTCAGGCCGCCCTCTTCTTCCTGGCCTTGCGCAACCGCCTGGGCCGCCGGCGCTGATATCCTCCTCAAACTCCCGTAAGGTGGGCTACCATGCCGCCAAGCCCACTCGTTCATCATCTTGACGTCTTTGCATTAAAATGTCATAATGCCATTATGAAAACCCTGCCGAAAAGAACGACTATTTACTTCAACCCGGACCTGCACCGAGCCTTACGTGTCAAGGCCGCTGAGACTGATCAGTCAATTTCTGATTTAGTCAACGAGGCCGTCAAACTCAGTCTGGCTGAAGATGCCGAAGATCTGGAGGCTTTCGAAGCGCGCCAGCATGAACCCAACCTGGATTTTGAAGAAGTCCTGAAAGACCTGAAGCTGCGTGGCAAAATTTAGGATACTGATCAAGCCTGCTGCGGTCAAAGAAATCGAAGCGATTCCATCGAAAAAAGTCCGCCAGCGTCTTGTGGAGCGTATTCGCCAGTTGGCTGAGAATCCTCATCCGCCGGGATGCGAAAAATTATCGGGGCAGGAAAAATATCGCCTGAGACAAGGATCATTTCGTATTCTCTATACCATTGAAGATCGAGAACTGGTTGTGACCGTTGTCAAGGTTGGCCATCGGAAGGATGTCTATCGGTAATTCTGCAATATGCCCTCCCCTCCCCCCGCCAACCTCATCCTCATCGGCATGCCCGGCGCCGGCAAGAGCACCATCGGCGTGCTGGTGGCCAAATACGCCCATCTCGGCTTTCTGGATACCGACCTCCTCCTCCAGGCCCGGGAAGGCCGCTCCCTGCAGCAGATCGTGGACCAGGAAGGCTACCTGGGCATGCGGGCCGCGGAAGAACGCCTCATCCTCTCCCTGGACTGCCAAAACCAGGTCATCGCCACCGGCGGCAGCGTGGTCTATAGCGAGGCCGCCATGCAACACTTGGGCTCCCTGGGCCGCATCATCTTCCTGCACCTCCCCCTGGAGGAACTCCTGCCTCGCCTTACTGACCTGGACACCCGGGGCCTGGTCCGCCGCCCCGGCCAATCCCTGGCCGACCTCTATGCCGAACGCCTCCCCCTCTACCGCCGCTATGCCCACCTTACCATCGACTGCCAGGGCCTCACCCCGGAACAGGTGGCCCGGGTTATCTGCACCCGCCTGCAGATCTGCTGAAAGGTTGCCACTTCCCTAATTTTTGTAGTATTATTTGATTGAATCACCTCTGTCCTGGAACAACCTGTCGGCCCAAAAAATCTAGCTTTTAACTCGAAACTCGGAACTTAAAACTCCCATGTCTGATCACACTCTCAGCACCTCCAACACCGCTATCGCTCCCGACGCCCAACCTCCGCGCCCAACCTGCCGCCTCCTCTCCCCCACTCCGGGAACTGCTGCTGTTCAATGAAATCGCCACCCTCAGCGGCCGCAACCTGGAGGTGCCGGAGGTCTTGGATCTTATTTTGCGTCATATCATCAAGTTCCTGGGAGTGGCTGCCGGCATGCTGCTTCTGTGGGATTCCAAAAGCGGCAGCCTGTCCCATGCCGCGGCCAAAGGCTTCCCGGCCGAATATCTGTCTAACATTGATTCGACCCAACTTGCCGAGGTCGCCGGTCCTTACCTCATGGCTGCCAATGCCCCCCTGATTATTCATGATGCCAACACCGATCAGCGCCTGGCCACCTCCACTTTTTCGGAACTCATCCGGGACGCCTCTCCCTTCCGCTCCCTGGTGAGCATTCCCCTCCGGCACCGGCGGCAATTGATCGGCTTTTTGAATCTAGCCCACACCTCCCCGGCGCCTTTTTCCCGGAACCGGAAAAACTTTTTCGCTATTTTGGGCAACCAGATCGGCATGGCTATCCAAAATGCCCGGCTGAACCAGGCCCTGCGGCTTTCCGAAAGACGTTACCGCCGTATTTTTGAAGGTTCTCAGGATATGATCCTGGTGGTCAGTCCCGATGGCCGCCTCCTGGATATCAATCCCGCCGGCATTGCGTTGCTGGATTTTGAGAGCAAATCTCAAGCTCTGCAAACCGTGCTTCTCCAGGATTGTTTTTATTCCCGGCGCGACTGGGAACGCTTCCAGCACTACCTGGAAATGCACGGTTCCCTCCAGGATTGGGAGGTCACTCTGTCCAGGCGGGACGGCGGCCACGTTCAAGTCCTGCTGAGCGGCATCGCCCGCCGCAGCCGGGCCGGCCGGCTCAGCGGTTTTGACGTCATTGCCAAAAACATCACTGAACGCAAGCGCATCGAACTGGAAATCTTACAGGAGAAAAAAACCACCGAAGGCATCCTGGAAGGCTTGCCAGTGCCTGTCTTTGTCATCGACCGCCAGCATCGGATTACCTATTGGAACAAGGCCTGCGAAGAGTTGACCAGCTTTACCCGGCAACACATGATCGGCACGTACAAAACAGTGGCTCCCCTTTTATGACCAGGAACGGCCGACCTTGGCCGATCTGGTGGTGGACCAGAATATTAAAGCTCTGGAGCAGTATTATCAGGAACAAAATCTGCGCCAATCCTCCCACCTTCCCGGGGCTTTTGAAGCCACCCTGCACTTATCGAAACCCCAAGGCCGACAGCGGCATCTCTTTCTGGTGGCCTCTCCCATCTTCAGCGATCAGGGTCAAATCATCGGCGCGGTCCAGGCTATGCTGGATATCACCGAACGAGAGCGCCTGGCCCAAAATCTCAAAGAGTCCGAGGAAAAATATCGTCAGCTGGTGGAAACCTCCCTGGACGGTATTGCCTTGCATACCCGGGACCGGGTATTGTTCGCCAATTCCGCCTTTCTCAGGATGTTCGGGTACTCACAGCCCGAGGAACTGGCCGGTGTCGCTCTTTTAAGTCTCATCAGTCCCATCTTTCACGACCCGCTCCTGCGTCATCTCCGGGAAATTAGCCGGCAGTTCCAGCGGCCCCGCATCTTCGAAATCATCGGTCTTAAAAAAGACGGCAGTGAATTCGATATCGAAGTAGGCTCCTTACCCACCACCTTCGAGGGAAAATCTGTCTTTCAAACGCATGTCCGGGACATCACCGACAAAAAGCGCCTGGAAGAACGACTGACCCGCTCCGAAAAACTGGCCGCCGTCGGGCAGTTGGCCGCCGGGGTGGCCCATGAAATCAACAATCCCCTGGGAGGCATCCTGGTGTATAGCTACCTGATGCTGGAAGATCTGCCCCCTGATCACCCTGAACGTCTCCAGGTGGAAAAAATCATCCGGGAGGCCACCCGTTGCAAGGAGATTATTAAAGGCCTGCTGGACTTCTCCCGGCAACTCCCCTCCCGCCTGAAGCCCGTTGATATCAATGCCCTGGTGACCGAACTGTTGGGGCTGGTGGAAAACCATCTGAATTTTCAGAATGTCGGCCTCCAGAAAAATCTGGCCCCCGACTTGCCCCCGGTCCAAGGGGATAAAAGCAAACTGGAACAGGTCTTTCTCAACCTTTTTATGAATGCCGGCCAAGCCATGGCCGGCCATGGCGTGCTCACGGTCAGCACCAGCCAAAATACCCAGGGCGCCGTGGAAATCCGGGTCAGCGACACCGGTCCCGGCATCCCCCCCGACCATCTGCCCCGGATCTTTGATCCGTTCTTTTCCACCAAAGAGGTGGGTCGGGGCGTCGGCCTGGGGCTCTCCGTCAGCTACGGCATCATCAAGCAACACCGGGGCCGCATCTATGCCGATACCACCTCCCCCGTCGGCGCCACCTTCGTCATCGAACTGCCAGTGGCTAAACCATAGGACTAATTAGGTTGGTCACCCTTTTTTGTTATCATTGTGCCCTATTGTATTGATACTTTGCTAATATGCTAATTTTACAGATTTATTGGTTTTTCTGCCGGCCTTCTCCACCCCTGCTCCTCCACCTCCGGGCCCCTGGGATATTTCCTGAAAAAAAGATTGACTTCAAAGCACCAGTGTGATAATTCCTTTTGTGAGATTTTGCACGAGGCCTCCCAGCCGGTGGCCAAGGATCGAACCTTGAAGGAAGATACCAAACAGTTTCTCAAAGAATTGTTCTCCGGTGGTTACCAGGCCAGCACCATCGGCTTTGCCCTGGTTTTCGCCATCGCCATCGGCGGCGGGCTTGGGTATTGGCTCTCCCAGGTATTCGATAATATGCTCTTTTTCTACCTGGGCCTCATCATCGGGATCATCGCCGGCTTTCGCAACCTCTATATCATGGGTAAACGCACCAAGATGTAATATGAATGCAGATTTCTTAAACCCTCGCACCATGAAAACCACCAGTTGGATCGTCCTGGCCGTCCTGGCCGTAGCAGGTTGGCTGTGGTTCGGCCGGGAATTTGCCATCGGCATTCTGGTGGGAGGGCTCTTAGCCGTACTGAATTTTCACTTTATGGCCTATATCCTCAATTCAACCCTCAACCGTCAGTGGGGCTCTCAGGAAGAATGGCAGACCACCGGGCGGCAGGCTGTTTCCTTTATGACCTTAAAATACGTTTTGCGCTTCACCGTCCTGGCCGTCATCATTTTCTTTCTGGTCACAACCGGCTGGGTTAATATCTTTGGTCTTGTGGTGGGCTTATCCACAGTGGTGCTCACCTTGATGGTTTTAGGTATTTTAGAGTCTCGGAAGATTTTTTTTTGTAGAGTTTCGGAAGAATTTTTTTAAGGAGGCGCTATTAGTTCATGGAACATCCAATTCTCTTCCTTGATGTCCTGACCGGGATGCTGGGACTCCACATCCCCCCTCATGTCACCTACTCCTGGTTGATTATGGCCATTCTGGTGGGACTGGGCTATCTGGCCGCCAAACCCCGGGCCATCGTCCCTGCCGGTGGGCAAAACTTTTTTGAATTATTAATCGGTGGGTTGGAAGAATTTATGGTGGACATCACCGGTGAAGAAGGCCGGGCCTTTTTCCCTTTCATCGCCACTCTCTTCGTTTACATCCTGGTCTGTAACCTCATCGGCCTGGTCCCGGGATTCTTTTCTCCCACGGCCAATATCAACACCACGCTGTCCATGGCCCTGTGTTCTTTCATCTTTACCCATTATTTGGGCGTCAAATATCATGGCGTCAAATATATCAAACACTTCTTGGGACCCGTTCCGGCCCTGGCGCCCCTGTTCCTGCCCATTGAACTCATCGGCCACTCGGCCCGGGTCTTGTCCCTGACCTTACGTCTTTTCGGGAATATTATGGGTGAAGATTTAGTCTTGGCCATTCTGCTGATGTTAGCCGGCAGCTTTCTGGCCCCCCTGCCGATGATGTTCCTGGCGGTCTTTACCAGCGTCGTCCAGGCATTTATTTTCGCCCTGCTCTCCATGATGTATTTCGCCGGTTCCATGGAACATGCCCATTAATTTTGGAAGAAGGCCACTTCATTATATACCCACATTTTAAGGAGGTTTTTTTACGATGAAAAAACTGATGATTGCCGGAATGACCCTGTTGTTCACTTTGGGACTTGCTACGCTGGCCATGGCTGCTGAAGCCGCTGGCGGCACCGCCGGATCTGGGCGGCTTCTTCGCCGCCTCTGTAACCGCTGCCGGTTTTGGTATCGGCATCGCCGCTTTCGGTACTGGCATCGGCCAGGGCCTGGCCGTCCGCAGCGCCGTGGAAGGTATCGCCCGCAACCCCGAAGCTTCCGGTAAAATCACTGTGACCATGCTTATCGGCTTGGCCCTGATCGAATCTCTTTGTATTTATGCCTTGGTCGTGGCGTTGATCATCCTGTACGCTTACCCGATGGCCAAACCCATCGCCACCGCCCTTGGCCTTAAGTAAACGAATACTTTCTTAAACTCGCGGAGGGGCCGACTGTGGCCCCTCTTTTTTAAACAGTCTTGTGCAAATAATCACATAAACTCAGGGTGCTTATTTTCTACTCTTAGAAAATACTATGAAATTTTCAAAAATTCCCTCCGCCACTATTACCCGCTTATCTCTTTATTCTCGTGCTCTCGAAGAATTGATTCACAGCCAGGTCAACATCATTGCCTCTGATAAACTGGCCCAAAAATGCGGCGTTAATCCGGCCCAAGTGCGTAAGGACCTGGCCTACTTCGGCGAATTTGGCGTCCGGGGCGTGGGATATTTTGTTAAAGAATTATTGTTTGAAATTAAAAAGATCCTGGGCCTCAACCGCCGTTGGCGTATGGCCTTAGTCGGGATTGGAAATTTGGGGCTCGCTCTGGTGGCCCACGAAAACTTTGCCAAACAAGGTTATGAGTTTGTTGCGGTTTTTGACGTCGATCCCAAAAAAGTGGGACGCCGCTTACCCAGCGGTCAAATGATTCACAGCATCGATGAACTGGATACGGTCATTAAAGAAAAAAATATTGAAATTGGCGTCATCGCCACCCCGGCAGTTCATGCCCAAGCCACCGCCCGCCGTCTCATCGATGCCGGTATTAAGGCTATCCTCAATTTTGCCCCTTTGCAGATACAAATGCCCGAGGGTTTTATCGTGGAAAACGTGGACTTCACCGTTAAACTGGACAATCTGGCCTATCACCTCACCATGGAAGCCATCTAAGGCAGGATTTCTTTCAAGAACTGGCCGGTATAAGAACCTGTCGACTGGGCCACCTCTTCAGGGGTGCCACAAGCGACTACCCGGCCGCCCCGATCCCCACCCTCCGGTCCCAAATCAATCAAGAAATCCGCGGTCTTAATAACTTCTAAATTGTGTTCGATGACCACCACGGTATTTCCCGTCGCCACCAGTTTATCCAAAACCACCAGCAGTTTTTCAATATCGGCCAGATGCAGGCCTGTGGTAGGCTCGTCCAGGATATACAACGTCCTGCCGGTGGCGCGTTTACTCAATTCCCGGGAAAGCTTGATCCGCTGGGCCTCGCCACCGGAGAGCGTCGTCGCCGGCTGCCCCAGTTGAATATACCCTAAACCTACCTCTACCAGGGTATCGAACTTGGTCCGCAACCCCGGAATATCCTGGAAAAAATCCTGGGCCTGATCCACGGTCATTTCTAAAACATCAGAGATGTTTTTCCCTTTAAACTTTACTTCCAGAGTGCTGGGATTGAACCGTTTGCCCTGGCAAACTTCGCATTTGACATACACATCAGGTAAAAAATGCATGGCAATTTTTATGATCCCATCACCCTCACAATTCTGACAGCGCCCCCCCTTAACATTAAAACTGAATCTTCCCGGTTTATAGCCCCGGGCTCGAGCCTCCGGGACCTTGGCAAATAGTTCCCGCACCAGGGTGAACAAACCGGTATAGGTGGCAGGATTGGACCGGGGCGTCCGGCCTATGGGACTTTGATCGATGTTGATCACCTTGTCGATTTTATCCAGGCCAATGAGTTGGGAATAGGGCTCCGGCCGGTCTTTGGCCCGGTAGAGTTTTTGGCACAGGCATTTATAGAGAGTATCCATAATTAAGGTGCTCTTGCCCGAGCCTGATACTCCGGTGACGCAGGTCAGCACTCTTAGGGGCAACCGCAGGGTGATGTCTTGCAGGTTGTGGCCCTGGGCGCCCTCCAGAATAAGAAAATCCTTGGCACTGCGCCTGGGCGCCGGCACCGGGATGGTCCGCCGCCCCGAAAGATACATCCCGGTCAGGGATTCCGGGAATTCCTGCAACTCCCCGGCGGTGCCGCTGAACACCACCTCACCACCCTGGTTTCCCGCCCCCGGTCCCATATCCACCACAAAATCAGCACTGCTGATGGTTTCAGGATCATGCTCCACCACGATAACGGTGTTGCCCAGGTCACGCAAGGTTTTCAGCGTCCGCAAGAGTTGCAGATTGTCCCGTTGGTGTAAACCGATGCTGGGCTCATCCAGAACATAGAGCACTCCCATGAGCTTGGAGCCGATCTGCGTCGCCAGGCGAATGCGCTGTCCTTCACCGCCGGAAAGGGTGGCCGTCGTCCGGTTCAGGGTCAGATAGTCCAACCCCACATCCAGCAGAAAGCCCAGGCGTTCGGTGATTTCCTTGAGCAACCGCCGGCCGATGGCCATCTGGTGCGGCGTCAAGGCCAGGCTTTCGAACCAGCTCTGGCACTGACCCACCGTCAGCTGGGTGACCTCACTAATATTGTGGCCATCCATCCGGACTGCCAAGGCCTCCCGGCGCAGACGGCCGCCCTGGCAGTCCGGGCAGGGTTGCCGGGTCATGAAGCGCTCAATCTCCTCTCGGATCAGCCCCGAATCCGTTTCCCGGTAGCGCCGTTGCAGGTTGGATATCACCCCTTCGAAAATCCGCTGCTCCACGATACGGCGGCCGTTACGTTCATACAGAAAGCCAACTGTCTCCTTCCCGGAACCGTAAAGCAACGTGTGCTGCACCTGGTCAGAGAGTTCCCGGAAAGGCGTCCGAATCGAAAAATGATAGTGCTGTTCCAACCCCTCCAGCATCTGTTGGTGATACATGGACTGCCGGTTGGCCCAGGGTAGAACGGCTCCCTCCCGGATGCTGAGATCCGGGTCAGGTACCACCAGCTCCGGGTCCAGCACCAGTCTGGTGCCCAAACCGCTGCACGTGACGCAGGCCCCCTGGGGGCTGTTAAAGGAAAACATCTGGGGGGTCAGTTCCGGGTAGCTGATACCGCAGGGTTCACAGGCAAAGCGCTCGCTGAACAGCAGTTCCTCACCATCCAGAACGGCGATTTTCACCACGCCATCCGATAACCCCACGGCCAGTTCCAGGGAATCCGTCAACCGGGACTCCAAACCGGGTTTCACCACCAGCCGGTCAACCAACACTTCGATGGTGTGCCGCTTGTTCTTGTCCAGGGTCACCGGCTCATCCAGATCCTGCAATTCGCCATTGATCCGGATGCGGGTATAGCCCTCCTGCCGCAGCCGTTGCAGCAGTTTCTGATGCTCCCCCTTTTTGTTGACAATCACCGGGGCCAGGACGCTGAGCCGGGAGCCTTCCGGCAAACTCATAATCTGCTCCACCATCTGCGGGACGCTTTGCGAGGCTATGGGCTGGCCGCATTGATAACAATACGGAGTGCCCAGGCGGGCAAAAAGCAGCCTCAGGTAATCGTAGATTTCGGTGGAGGTGGCCACGGTGGACCGGGGATTCTGGCTGGCCTTGCGCTGCTCGATGGCGATGGCCGGAGACAGGCCTTCGATGAAGTCCACGTCCGGTTTGTCCATCAGCTCCAAAAACTGGCGGGCATACGCCGATAAGGACTCCACATAGCGGCGCTGTCCTTCGGCGTAGATGGTATCGAAAGCCAGGGTCGACTTCCCCGAACCGCTGACTCCGGTAATCACAATAAGACTGTTGCGGGGGAGCGTCAGATCAATGTTCTTGAGGTTGTGCTCCCGGGCGCCTTTGATCAAAATATGCTGGGTAGACATAGACTTTTATATCTTTATAAGCGGCACGTCATAGTTCACCGCCAATCGGTTAACATCATTCATCCCTTTAACCTAATCTATTCCTTCAGGAAATATAGGTGAGAAGTGCAGCTAGATTGAGCAGGAAGTTCTGATCATAGACACCAGCTTCGTATGTTTCTCAGGGATTTCTGGCCACAAGCCCTTTTACGGTAAGACCCAAGAGCCAAGAAATCACACCCCCACCAGGATCAGGGCCGGATCTTCCAGATAGGCAATAAACTGCTGGAGAAAACGGGCCGCCTGACCGCCGTCAATGACCCGGTGGTCAAAGCTCAGAGAAATGGGCAAAATCTGCCGGATCTCGATCTTTCCGGCCAGCACCCGGGGCAGTTCCTGCCGCCGGCCGATGCCCAGGATGGCCACTTCCGGGTAATTGATCACCGGCGTGCCGAAGATGCCCCGAATAGCCCCATAGTTGGTAACGGTAAAGGAACCGCCCTGCAGGTCGGCCAGATCAATGCTGCGGTCTCTGGCTTTGGCGGCCAGGTCTTGAATCTCCTGGGCCAGTTCCAGGATATTTTTATCACCCGCATTCTTGAGCACCGGCACCATGAGCCCTTCGGGAGTATCGGTGGCAATGCCGATATTATAATACTTCTTCAGGATAATGTCTTCAGCCTCATCGTCCAGGGTGGCGTTGAGATAGGGGTGGTCTTGTAAAGCCGCCACTACTGCCCGGATGATAAAGGGCAGCAGGGTCAGATGCACTTCCTGGGACTGGGCTTTGGACTGCGTCCGCTCTTTGAGCCTCTGTAATTCGGTAATGTCGGCTTCGTCGGTGGCAGTGACGGTGACCGTAGCTTGCTGGGAACGGCTGACATGGCGGGCTATGGTTTTCCGCATTCCCTTAAAGGGAGCATGTTCGATATAGCCGTAAAAATCGTATTTCTTAACCTTGCGGGCGGTAGGTTTGGCTTCGGTCGCAGCCGGCTTTTCCAGAACCTCGGCCGGCTGGGCCGCAGCAGCCGCCTGTCGCACATCGCTCTCCAGAATGCGCCCTTCCGGGCCGCTGCCGGTTACCTTGGTTAAGTCAAGGCCCAGGTCCTTGGCCAGTTTACGCACCACCGGCGTCGCCAAAACGGCACTGGGCTGCCACCGGCGCGGGTTCAGGTGGTGCTTCTTCCAAAACGCCCACCACGCCGACGCCAACCTGGGGGGAAGCGGCTGGTTTTTCCTGGGGGACGACGGCCAACTGTTCTCCCGGTTCCCCTAAAATCACAAATACTTCCCCAACGTGAATAACGGCCCCTTCCGGAAACTTCAATTGGAGGATCACCCCGTCCCTGGGGGCAGGGATTTCCACAATGGCTTTATCAGTTTCAAAGCGGGCCAACGGCTGCCCTTCCTTCACCTGGTCGCCCTTTTTGACCAGCCAGGCCAATAATTCCCCTTCGGTCAGACCCTCTCCCACGTCCGGAAGTTTAAATTCAAATGCCATAGGTTACCTCAGCTGTTAGTCCATTGTTGGAGGTTGAGATAGGATTTTTATGTATTTACGGTTGAGGTCAGCTTTAGATTGATATCATCAGTCCCGGCAGGAATGGCTTTAACGTTGGGAACCGGTTTCAGGCGCCATAAATTTAAGGGCGAGGGCATAACGCACCTTGTTGGCTTTTTCCTCATTATGCCTTAGTATATCATGTTGGAGTAAGAGAGCCAGGTAGGTCCAGGCTGTTTTTTTATTTAAACGAAATTGTGATTCAAAATCTAACAGGCGAAACCAGCGTCCTTCTGATTTCACTAAAAAATCCAACAATCCCTCGGGTGACAGTTTCCGGTTGGCCTGGTGCGGCAGGGGCAAGCGGCTGAGAGCCAATCTCAATTCATAGGTCTGAATAGATGGAGCCAGAGCCACCAGGTAGCCGGTGCCGAGCCCAGGGGGTGACTGGGATGGGGGAATATCCTCGGGTGAGAGCCATTCTCCCTGTAAGCGATGAAAATAATAGGTAACCTCATGTTCGATGATCTGAACCAGGCGGAAAAACTGGGACAGAGTGATCTGTCCAGCTAAACGCTGGACCAGGAAATTTTTCACCGCCTGCTTGACAAAACTGGTGCGTTCCAAGGTATTACCCGGCAAATGTTCTGCCTCCAGTATGACCTGCAAAAACATGCCCGCCACTAAAGTGGTGTCCAGCCCTTGTGGCGCCCCGGCTGGCAAGGACCGTTCCCGGGCTCTTGAGGTTCGGTCCCCGAGAGGCAAAAACAACTCCTTCCCCCCACCCGGTTCTCTGGCCACCAATCTGGCCGGATTGGCCGCCCAGAGACCAAAATCCTGTTCAAACTTGAGGTCCTGGTCGGGCGCCAACACCCTTAAAACCCCTTGACTCAGGGAGTGTATTGCGGCTAAACGGGCTTCTTGTCGGGGCACATGCACCTCATGGTAGTGATATCTTTCCAGGATTTCCTGATTGACAGCATATCAACCTGACCGGCAAGCCAGGTCGGGTCTAAATCTCTAATTGTCTAACCGGGTAATTTTTTGTTTTTTTATCTTCTCCACCAAGGTCGTGCGATTGAGTTGGAGCAGTTGCGCGGCCTGATTTTTAATCCAACCGGCCTGATTCAAAGCCTTGATGATCAACTGTCGTTCCAGGTCAGAAAGCATTTTTTGGAGAGGCACACCACCCGCCGGAATATCCGCATTGAATCGAATAGTTTCTTGAGGGTTGTGATTGAAGTGTTCCGGCAGGTCTTGGACATCTAAAACTTCTCCTTCAGACAGAATCACCATTCGTTCAATAAGGTTTTCCAATTCCCGGACGTTGCCCGGCCAGTCATAGTCTATGAGCAGGCGCATGGCCCCGGGTGATACCCGGCAGGCGGGTTTTTTCTTTTTGCGGCCAAATTCCTGGGTGAAATGGTTGACCAGAATAGGGATGTCGCTCCGGCGCTCACGCAGCGGCGGGATTCGTATGGGGATGACATTCAGCCGGTAATACAAATCCTCCCGAAATTTGCCCGATTGCACCAGTTCTTTGAGGTCCCGGTTGGTGGCGGCGATGACCCGGATATTCACCTTCAGGGTTTTTTGCCCGCCAATGCGTTCGAACTGGTGGTCCTGCAGCACCCGCAGGATTTTAACCTGCAGGTTGGGACTCATATCGCCGATTTCATCCAGGAAGATGGTGCCCCCATGGGCCTGTTCAAACCGGCCGATGCGGGTCCGGATGGCGTGAGTAAAGGCCCCCTTTTCATGTCCGAAAAGTTCGCTCTCCAATAAATCTTCGGGTATGGCACCACAATTTACCGGAATGAGTGGGTTGGCCTGCCGATAACCGTTGTAGTGAATGGCCCGGGCCACCAACTCCTTGCCGGTCCCCGATTCACCCAGGATCAGCACGGTGCTGTCTGAATCCGCTACCTTGCGGATCATATCGAACACCTGAGAGATAGCTTCGCTGGTGCCGATAATGTTGTCAAAGCCGAATTTTTTGCGCAGTTGCTTTTTTAAACTGATATTCTCCCGCCGCAGGCGCTGGTGTTCCAGGGCCCTGGCGATAACCACGAGGATTTCCTGTGATTCCAACGGCTTGCAGAGATAATCATAGGCCCCCAGGCGCATGGCGTCAACGGCCGTCTGGATGGTGCCGAACCCGGTAATGATAATGCAACTGGTTTCAGGGAAATGGTTGACCAAATAGGTCAGCACCGCCATCCCATCGACCTCGGGCATGGAGAGATCGGTAAGCACCAGGTCATATATTCTCTCCTGCAAAAACTGCAGCGCCTCTTTGCCACCGGCACAGCTATCAACCTCATACCCCTCGGCAGTCAACAATTCGCAGAAGTTTTCCCGCACCGCGCTGGAATCATCGACCACCAGAATATTACCTTGGGCCATAGCAAAATCTTCCTTGTTGTGGATAAAAAGGCAGGTGTATATACCATAATCAGATGCACGGGCGCTGTCAAGAAATTGTCGCAGATTTGGCTATCGGAATCCGGACATATAACCAAAAAAGCCCTTCCGCAAGGGAAAGGCTTTTTTCTTACTTCATGATCATGGTGGAGGCGGCGGGAGTCGAACCCGCGTCCGCAAATACTCCCTAAAAGCTTCTACATGCATAGCCGGTGTTTTGATTCTCGCCTTTACGGTCTTCCATCGGCAGAATACCATGCAGGCAAGCTGACTAAGGTTTCAGTCAGCGAGTTGTCAGCAAACTCGCTTTCCTATCCGGAATAATCGGCGCCCATGTTAACTCTTCCAGCAAAGTCAACTGGACGTTAGCCTTAAGCGGCTAAAGCGTAGCTGTAATTGTCAGCAATTATTGGTTTCCTACCCGTTTTACGAGCGGACAGGACCTCGGCATGCGACTCGTAGTTTCATACCCACGTCGAAACCGTTTCGCCCCCTTCTATTTATATTATAAGAACTTTTTTTCCTTTTGCAAGGTCAGGTGGAATAATTCTATCTTTCGTGTCACCACTACAAATTTATTATAAGACCTTTTAAGCCTGTTGCAAGAGCATCACGTCGATCAACTTATCAAAGAGCCTGACGGCTTATCCCAAGCAGCGGTTATAAGCAGGGAAGGATCTCTATCTCAACGAAAAGACTAGATTCTTCGCTATGCTCAGAATGACAAATATTACATTTTTAACAGCTACTTGGTATTAGGCAGCTAGACTCCCTGGCGAGCTGTGGTCAGCATCTCCCGGGCATGGGCCAGGGTCGTGTCGGTGATCAGGGCCCCGCCCAACATGCGGGCCAGTTCCTGTAAGCGGGCCTCGGGGTCGAGTTTGTGGACCACCGTCACCGTCCGGGCGCCCACGATCTTTTTCTCCACCCGGAAATGGGTGTCGGCAAAACAAGCGATCTGGGGCAGATGCGTGATGCAGAGAATCTGGTTTTTTTGTGACAACCGCTGCAATTTTTGCCCCACGACGGTGGCTGTGGCCCCGCCTATCCCCGCGTCCACCTCGTCGAAGATACTGGTGTTGATTCCGGCTTCGGCGGCCAGGATATTTTTTAACCCGAGGACGAGACGGGACAGTTCACCGCCGGAGGCAATGCGGCTCAAGGGTTTAGGGTCCTCTCCGGGGTTCGGGGCCAGGAAGAATTCCACCTGGTCGCAGCCGTTGGCGGAAATTGAACTACCCTCAATTTCAAGACCGGCAGCAGGGCCGTCGGGCCCCAGGAATTTCACCAAGAAACCGGCCCGGGGCATGGCCAAGCCATGAATTTCGGACTCCACCGCAGCCGCAAGCCCAGGCGCCGCGGCCTGGCGGCGTTGCGATAAGGCAGCCGCCTTTTCCTTGAGCAGACGACCAAGGCTGTCCATTTGCCTGGTTAGTTCGGCCTCCTGGTCGTCGATGGTGTCCAACCCGGCTAATTCCTGGCTGGCCCGGTCCCAAAAGGCCAGGACCTCTTCCAGGGTGGGGCCGTATTTGCGCTTCAGGCGCTGCAGCAGATGGAGCCGCTGGTCAATTTCTTCCAGGCGTCCGGGGTCGGGGTGCACCGTGCCGAAATAATCCCTGAGGGAGAAGGCCAGGTCCTCCAGTTCCAGGGAGGATTCGGACAGGCTGTCGCTCCGAGCCGTCCACTCCGGATCAAAACGGGCTATGAGTTCCAGTGACCTTTTTACTTCGGCCAGTCCCGTGAGAATGGCATCCTTGTCCCCGTAGAGGCGATTATAGCCCGAACGGGCCGCCTCATATAGCTGGGTGGCATGGCGCAACCGCTCCTGCTCCCGGCCCAGCTCTTCTTCTTCATCCGGTCGGATCCTGGCCTTGGCAATTTCCTGGATTTGAAAGGTCAAAAATTCCCGGGAATTGGCCAGATCAGCCCGGCGTTGGGTAAGTTCCCGCCACTGCTGCCGCACTTGACGCCAGCGGCCATAGTCGGCCCGAAAATCCTGGACCTCCTGGGTCAGGCCGGCAAAAATATCCAGAATGTTGAGGTGATTTTCCGGAGCAAGAAAGGTTTGGTACTCATGCTGGCCGGAGAGATGCAGCAGTTCCTGCACCGCGGCCGTCAGAAATTTCAGGGTCACGCCCTGTTCATTCAGATAGCTGCGGCTGCGGCCGCCCCGGGACACGACCCGGCGCAGGAGCAGCTCACCGGCAAAAGGAACCTCCCGCTCCGCCAGCCAAGCTCCCCAAGGCTCCCGGGACTCGGTCTCGAACCGGGCCTCAATCTCGGCCTCGGCGGCACCGGTGCGCACAAGATCCTCGCTGGCCCGGGCGCCCATCAGGAGATGCACGGCCTGGACGATCATGGACTTGCCGGCCCCGGTTTCACCGGTAAAAACATTGAAACCCGGCTCCAGGAGCAGTTCCACCTGATCCAGGATGGCCAGGTTTTTAATGCGCAGTTCAGCTAGCATAGTAAATTAGTTTTGAATATAGTTGTTACCAAAAGTATTGGGTTATTCGCCCCTCTCCCGATTGAGTGATGAGGACCGAGGACTGAGCAAAGGATTAAAAACATTCAGTTCCGGTGTGCCCACGCGAAAATGAGGAAGATAAGGAGCAAAACTTCCATACTGAGAAATCACACCGAAACATCAGAATGCTGACCAAAAGGCGGGAGGCGCTTCGCTTTGGCTTTCGCCGCCCGGCGGGTCGCCGCCCTACCGAAGTGGACGACGGGCTCTGCCAACCAACTGCTGTCGCATATAAACTCTGGGCAATTGGTGTAGTAATAGGTATAAAAACGTTCCTGATCATGAGGGCTTGAGTTTGTAGGCCAGGCCCATGAGGCGGTAGACGGACATGCCCGAAATTGCGGCGATGTCCTCGGTGGGCAAATGAGTGGCAATGCTTTGATCGAATAAGAGATTGCATTCCGGGTCAAATTCGGCATCGCCCTTCCAGATAACATGGGTTATGGGCACCAGAGGCAGGGCCAGGTAGGTGGCGGCGATATCTCCCAGGGGCACCAGTTCGCCCCCCAGCTGCTGAGCCACCCGGCCATATAAGTCCAGATCGTGGCCGAACACCTTGAGCAAAGGGGCTTTGGCCCGGCCGACAAAGGCAGCATGATAGAATTGGCCGGAAGGAACCTGCCTAAAATCGATATTCTGGCCGCTGAGGGGGTGCCCCCTGGTGGTTTCCAGATAATGCAGCATCAAAATCTGTTCCTGGATGGGAACCTCGCCATCGCCTTCCAGAAAGGTCACCGACACCGCCGGCCAACTGATCCAGTGCGGCCGGCCGAAGTAAGGGAGAATCAGGCCTGGGACCTTCTGGCGGACTTCATACACCGCCTGGCTGCGGTTCGCGACGATTTTCGGGTCTTGCCGTTGTAAATGCTCCACTGCCAGGGCCCGGGAGGCCAGGTAGTCGTCAATCCGGGGCAAGGGTGTCGTTTCCTTTCTAAAAAAAAGGCATTCAGCGGTCAGCTTTCAGCTTTCAGGCTGAAGAAAACACCGAGGCAGTGTCAGCTGAACAGGATGAATTCTTATCATATTCGGTTAGGCTGAAGGTTTATCCTTTGAATACTAACCCAGGGTACATTATTCCCGAGGAATGCGGATGTAAATCCCTTCTTTGAGATCCCTTTCGTCCAACGGCAAGGGTTCGTTGTCCAGATGCATCTTTTCCACGTATTGCAGGGCGGCGGCCTTAATGCCGGACTCCACCTCGGCAAAGGTTTCCCCGGTGACCTTCAAGCCCCCGAGCGCGGGGATGGTGGCGCTGAACAGACGTTTGTCTTCCTGATAGCCGAATTGTATCTGATAATGCAGTCCTTTTTTAGGCATAATGATATTTCCCTCACAATTTTTATACAGCGTTACTCCAGACCCCGGTAATAATTCAGGGGCAGGCCGCCGGTGATTTGGGGTCCCGACAGCAGACGGTGGACGACGCTGCCGATCTCAGAAGCGGGCAGACCGCTATTATTGACATCGACGATGACCCGGGTCAATCCCTGGGGCAGCAATTCTTCCAAAGGTTTTTGCAGCAGATACGGAAACTTGGCAATCAAGTAGGTCAGGTCGCCCTGGCTGAGAAGCCGGAACTGCTCGCCATGGGGGCTGGTGAGCCGCAGAGCCTTTTTACCGGCCGGCAGAGGCGCCCGGGAGATCATTAAAGGCAGGTGGGCATATATATAGGCCAGCAGCCTGGAGCCCGGCAGGTTTTTGAACAACAAACTCAAGGTCTCTTTATCAGCCTCCACCGAGAGGGTCAGGTAGTCAACGCCTAAATCCTGGAGGGCCTGAAAAGTTAGGGAATTCAGACAGTGCAGGGTATAGTCGCTGTAGAGGGTCAATCTCTGGGGCGGGGGTGGAGAATTATCTCTGGGGGCGCCATCGGTGCTGTCGGCCTGCTGGCGTTTTTTCCAGCTGGGCTGGTGGAGAGCGGCCTGGGCTTCCCGGAGCAGGTGCAGATGAGACAGATTGCTCACCATAAAATTGCGCCAACCGCCATCTAACAGGGTGACCAGGGCCTGACGGTAAAAGGATAAGCTGTTCTCGAAGATGATGGCCGGCAGGTGCCAGATCAGACCTTTAAGCCGCTTGGCCGGGCGCTGGTTACTGAGATAATCATTGAAATTTTCCTCCTGGAGTTCCACCAGCAGATGCCAAAGACCCTGGCGCTGCACCTCCAGGGCTTCGGTTACGGAGCGCACCCGGACGTAGGCCTGGGGGGGGCGAGGCCTGATACTTCCCCGGGCCGGGGTCCGGCCCGGCTTGAGGAGGTCGGCCAGATTCTCTGGCCAGGGGAGGAGCCTCGAAGGCGGGTTGGGCCAGATTAAATAAAATTTCCCGCCACTTTTTCTCGGAGCGGCTGCCCCCCGGGGTGGTTTCCCCGACTTTGTAGAGCAGGTCACCGGGCTGAGCCGGCTCCGGCAGGCCGATTTCAACGACATCGCCGGCATCCGCCACCGGCAGTTGCTGGCCCTGCCAGAACAGTTCCTTCAAGGTGAAGGCCTGGCGCTCGCCGGTGGCTGCCACCTGCAGTCGCAGGCGGTCGCCGGTGGCCAGGGGTTCCAGTAACCTGAGGACGCCCCGGGACTGTTCCACCCCGGTCAATTTGCCCAGAAACAGGCCGATATTGCCGGTGTCCTGGGGGGCCAGCAGTTCCTGGGGCCGGGCCCCCAGGAAAAATCCGGCAGTGGTGCGGCGGCTGTAGGTCCGGGCCAGCAACTCTTTGGCTGCGGCCACGGCTTGTTGCCGGTCAGCCGGTGCCGCATCCAGGACCAGGCGGTAGGCCTGCACCACCCGAGCCACATATTCCCCGCTCTTCATGCGGCCTTCTATCTTCACCGAACTAATTCCCAGGGTCTTGAGCTGGGGAATGAGCTCCAATCCCGACAGATCGCTGGGGGACAAGACATAGCCGGATTCCTGGCCGTACTGATACAAACGGCGGCAGGGTTGGGTGCAGCGGCCCCGGGTGGCGGCCCGGCCCCCCAGAAAACTGCTGAACAGACACATACCGGAAAAGCAGAAACACAACGCCCCATGCACAAAGACCTCCAGCTCCACCTGGGCCTGGCGGCAGATGGCAGCCAACTCGGTGAGGGTCAGCTCCCGGGACAACACCACCCGTTTGAATCCCATGGCAGCGGCCTGGGCCACCCCGGGAGAGTTGTGCAGGGTCATGAGCGTGCTGGCATGCAGGGGAAGTTCGGGAAAATGGCGCCGGGCCAGATGATAGACCCCCAGATCCTGAATGATCAAGGCATCCGGGCCGATCTGGTTGAGGGCGGCTAAGGTCTCGACCAGCTCCCGCCGCTCCCCTTCCTTGACCAGGGCGTTGAGGGCGACGTAGAGTTTCCGGCCGCGCTGGCGGCAGACCTGGACCAGGGAAGAGACTTCCGCCAGACTGAAGTTGGCGGCATAGGCCCGGGCGCTAAAGGCCTTCAGACCGACGTAGACGGCATCGGCGCCGTTGTCCAGGGCCGCAAAAAAAGTTTCGATACTGCCGGCCGGGGCCAGGAGTTCGAGTTTCGAGTTGCGAGTTTCGGGTTTCGAGATTTGAGTATTCAGGTGGCGGTTTCCGGTTGTTGGTTTCTGGTTTCTGGAATAAGAAATTATTCTTTACATTGTATCATAGACCGACTGGGAAACCCAACTTTATAGGGTGTGCCTTAAAGACAGTTTTCGGTTTTCGGTTTCCGGTTTCCGGTTAAAAAACAGTTTTTGGTTTGGGCCAGCCTTCAGGGACAAATACCGGGCTTGGAAATGTCAAGGATTGCTGGCACAGGCCTGCCCGCGCCGATGGCATGCAGGGTATTAATATCCAGGCGGCCGGCGTCTAACTCCTGGAGCCAGGCACCGGGGCGGCCTGGAGGAGGAATTTTTTCCGGCAATTTTATTAATTAGATTATCTTGTTGATTTAACACATTATTATCTTTTCGAAGCGAGGTTTTTCCCGGTAATTTCCCACTTTTTTCCCGCTTCCTGAAAAGACGGTTTTCGGTTTCCAGGTTTTGACTGGCGGTTGTTAACGGGGCAGCTTGTTGGGCCAGGTTAAGGAGAGTCTCGGTGAAACTTTCCAGGTCCTCCAGGGGATTAGGGGAGGTGGGTGCCGCGGCCGCCTCCGGACAGGGAGAGGAAAAGGTCCCGGCCAGGGCCTGACGGCCGGCGGCCAGGACCTGGGGGTCGTTGGGCAGGAGGCCGGCCTGGGTGGCCCACTGGGGAGAGGCCAGGATCTCGTATACCAGCCTGGAATCCAGCGGGAAATCCTGCTTCAGAATGATCTTGATGAGGCGGGTGCCATGCCCAATGGCCTGGAGAACTAGTTTAAAATTGCCTTCGGCCTGGGCGGCCTGGGCGGTCTGCATGGCCATTTCCAGGAACTGGCTGAGCTGGAAGATGTAGCCCTGGCGCAGGTTATCCTGAAGCTGGGCTTGGGCCCGGCTGACTTTGGCCTCCAGGTGGGCCTTGTGGCGGTGCAGGGCCGAGGTGCTGAGGCCGTACTCCTGGCTGAGCGCGGCCAGGGTGACGGACCCGGCGATGAGGGCCTGGTCGATATCCGGGCGCTTGGGGTGTTGGCAAATGGTGCAGGGCATGGGGATCTCCTTTTTTCGAGTTTTCAGTTTTCAGTTTTCGGTTAAAAGTCTGAAAGTTCTGAGTTCTAGTAAAGAGATACATGGATCAGCTTGTATCACAGTGTGGGTAGATGAGAGACAGAACAGATGAGACAAATGTCACAAACATATTTTTCCGTGAACAGATATGGGAACTCAGGAAGCAATCAGCGGGAAAACCGGTATAAACAGTTTTCCGTTTTTCAGATAAGGAATATGTGCTATTGTGTCATGTAGGAGAGGTTCGGACATCGGTAACTCCTACAAAGAGATTCTCCTCATGAAAAAAGGCTCCAAGACCAGCAGGTTTGGCACCAGCAGCAGAATTAATCATGACTCGTCAACCTATTATGGTTCGAGGCTCTATGCGGAGTTGGGGGCGAATAATGAGGGGGTGGTTCTCCCTGAAAATGCCTTTCCGGCGGCCTCTGAGAACACCATCATTCTGGGCAGTTCCGAGCACATGGAGGCCATACCCGATACTTCCGTGCACCTGATGGTCACCTCCCCGCCCTATAATGTCACCAAAGAATACGACGAGGATTTATCCCTGCAGGAATATCTCAGCCTCTTGCGCCAGGTTTTTGCCGAGACCTACCGGGTGCTGGTGAACGGCGGCCGGGCCTGCGTCAACGTGGCCAACCTGGGCCGGCGGCCGTATCTGCCCTTATCAGACTTTATCTCCCAGATGATGCTGGAGATCGGCTTTCAGATGCGGGGGGAGATTATCTGGCACAAAGGGGCCGGGGCCGGCGTTTCCATGGCCTGGGGGAGCTGGCAGTCGGCCTCCAACCCGGTGTTGCGGGATGTGCATGAATACATTCTGGTGTTTTCCAAGGGTTCTTTCAGCCGGGAAAAAATTGCGGGCAAGGAAAATACCATCTCCAAAGAGCAGTTTATGGAGTGGACCAAATCGGTGTGGAGCATGAGCCCGGAATCAGCCAAGAAAATTGGCCACCCGGCCCCCTTCCCTATTGAATTGCCGTACCGCTTGATCCAGCTTTACACCTTTAAGGGAGATATTATCCTTGACCCGTTTATGGGCAGCGGCACCACGGCGATGGCGGCGCTGCAGGCGGGAAGAAAGTATGTCGGGTATGACAATGACCCGGAGTATGTGAAATTGGCGGAGGGAAGGATTGCGGCTTATAAGCAGCAGATGAAGTTGGGGATTTAAACTAAGGGATGCACAATCCAACAGTGGGCAATGGAACTACAAGCATGAAACAAAGAAGATTTCCCAAGGGTTGGGATGAAGATCGAGTCAACAGGGTTATCGCCCATTATGAAAGCCAATCAGAAGAGGAGGCCATGGCTGAGGACGAAGCGGCCTGGGAGGATGCCTCACAGACATTTATGGAGATTCCTAATGACCTGATACCCGCGGTAAGTAAACTCCTGGCCAAGAGGGAGAAAAAGGCAGGCGAGAAAACAACTCAGGGAAATACCTTAGATTAACGGCGATTATCATCTCGGGCCGGGAACAATTTGCAGTCGGCTTCCAACCAGGTTCTCGGGGAATCAGATAAATAAGGAGCTATCCCATGGCAACAGAAACAATCGAAGCAATTTACGAGCAAGGGGGATTTCGCGGTGTTACTCCTGGTAAGTTGAAACTTACAGACGGACAGAAGGTGCTTCTCTTGGTTCCGAGCACATGGAGGCCATACCCCGATACTCCGTGCACCTGATGGTCACCTCCCCGCCCTATAATGTCACCAAAGAATACGACGAGGATTTATCCCTGCAGGAATATCTTGAGTCTCTTGCGCCAGGTATTTGCCGAGACCTACCGGGTGCTGGTGAACGGCGGCCGGGCCTGTGTCAACGTGGCCAACCTGGGCCGGCGGCCGTATCTGCCCCTCTCGGACTTTATCTCAAACATGATGCTGGAGATCGGCTTTCAGATGCGGGGGGAGATTATCTGGCACAAAGGGGCCGGGGCCGGCGTGTCCATGGCCTGGGGGAGCTGGCAGTCGGCTTCCAATCCGGTGTTGCGGGATGTGCATGAATATATCCTGGTGTTTTCCAAGGGATCTTTTAGCCGGAAAAAAATTGCGGGCCAAGAAAATACCATCTCCAAAGAGCAGTTTATGGAGTGGACCAAATCGGTGTGGAGCATGATCCGGAATCAGCAAGAAAATAGGCCACCGAGCCCTTCCCCGATGGAACTGCCCTACCGCTTGATCCAGCTTTACACTTTTACGGGAGATATTATCCTTCGATCCGTTTATGGGCAGCGGCACCACGGCGATGGCGGCGCTGCAGGGGGGAAGGAAGATATGTGGGGTATGAAGATGACCCGGAGTATGTGCAATTGGCGGAGGGGAGGGTTGGGGCTTGGAAGCAGGGGGCAACAGTTCAGCTATCTGAGTAAAAGATGAAAAACAACCCCACCCTAACCCTCCCCGTCAACGGGGAGGGAACTTTCCCCCGTTGACGGGGGGATAAAGGGGGGAGAAATTGACCCACTTAAATTGCAGAAAAGTGAAGTGTTACAAAACCAAAGAGGGCTACATGGCACGACTGACGGAGCAGGAAAAGCAGGACATCATCCGTTATCTGGAGGCGGATAAGCCGTTGCCGGAGAAGTATCGTTTTCTGCTCTTTGAGGACAAGCGGGAAGTTGAGCTGGTGTGGAACGGCAAGACCAACGAAGTTTGCACCATCGTGCTGCCGTTTCAGGTGATCGAGCAGGTGGATGAGCGGGCCGCGCGGAGAAGGACACCCGCCTGCAGATGGACCTGTTCGACATGGATGGGCGGGGCCGGCAGCTCAAGGGCTGGACCAATAAGCTCATCTGGGGGGATAACAAGCTGATCCTGGCCGGGCTCAAGAACGGGCCGCTGCGGGAAGAGATCGACAAGCAGGGCGGTATCAAGCTCATCTATATCGACCCGCCTTTTGATGTGGGCGCGGATTTCTCCATGGACATCGAGATCGGCGGCGATACCTTCACCAAAAAGCCCAACATTCTGGAAGAGATTGCCTATCGGGACACCTGGGGCAAGGGGGCGGATTCCTTTATCAGCATGATTTACGAGCGGCTGGTGCTGATGCGGGATTTGTTGGCGGAGGATGGGAGTATTTATGTGCATTGTGATTGGCGGGTGAATTGTTTCATTCGACTGGTTGGATGAGATTTTCGGCTCAAATGATTTTGAACGAGATCATTTGGCGCCGAACGCGGACGACATAATGATCGCCAAGTCATGGGCGGTTATTGCCAATACGATTCTTTCGTTACTCGAACACTGATGCGTACATTTGGAATCCACAGTTCTATCGAGCAACCAGTAAAGAAGATGTCGATAACTTCACTATCAGATATGAACGAATCACAGATGAGAGGTACGGATAATCGTCTCAGACCAGATTGACAGGCCTGATAACTACGAATATAACATGATCTACGAGCTGGAAGCGGTTGTCAGCCGCTCGAAAAACGATGATGGACGAGAATTGCCACGATATGCATGGAAGAGTTCGGATATGGCGGACCAAATCTGTTATCCCAATGATAAATCGAAGCGCCCGTGCAACGAAGTTATATCTGCACGAATCGAAAGATCGCTCATCGGAACAGCTGGACAGATTATCCGCACCCAAAAACCACGAAAAGGCCTACTCATCGAACGAATCATCAAAGCCTCATTCCAACGAAGGCGACCTGGTGGCCGACTTTTTTTGTGTGCGGCAGGGGACGCTGGTTTTGACCCCCCTCAATCCCCCCGTCAACGGGGGGAAGAAAGACGCCAAGCAAGTCAATGGGGTAAAGAATTGCTCCATGCTTCTCGAAGGAGAGGAGAACTGCTCCCTCCCCGTTGACGGGGAGGGCTGGGGTGGGGTTGTTTCTCCTTTGTCAGGCAGGCCCACTAGAGGTGGAAGGTATCCCCATCGAAGCCATCCGTCCCGGTGATTTCGTCTTTGGTCACGACGGCAGGCCGCAGACGCATCGTACGGACCATCCGGAGAACGTATGGCGGCGGCATGATCGGCATCCGTCACCACCGCAGCGAGCAAACCCTGTGGCTGACGGCCGAACACCGCGTTCTCTGTCAGATCCGCACGATATCTTATGGCGCGGAGCGGAGTTGGCGAAATATACCAAGCGGTTACTTCGAGCGGGCACGCAGCCTGCGGCGCGATCTGACTCCGGCCGAACGAAAGCTCTGGGGCTACTTGCGCGCCGAACAATTGGGGACAAAATTCCGCAAACAACACCCCATCGGCCCCTATATTGCCGATTTCTTCTGCTGGGAAAAAGGCCTGGTCATCGAATGTGACGGTGACAGCCATTTTAGCAATGAAGGCATGGGGTATGATCAGAAGCGTGACGAGTATCTGAATGGCCTGGGGCTGACGGTTCGGCATTTTACCAATGCGGAGGTTTCCCAGAACATCGAGGGGGTGTTAAACCAGATTACCCAAACTCTGGCCCAAACCGTCCCATCGGAAGATCACTATCGCCAATGGCGACGGGCCGACAGTCTGTCTGTGGGCGATGTCGTGTTTTGGGGGGCTGGCCTGGAACCGGTTGTTATCAGGGAGATTTTCCGCGAGGAAACAGCAGAAGACGTTTATGATCTGGAAGTGGAACATACTCACTCCTTCCTCACCGAAGTGTGCGCCATCCATAACTGCGGCTCCGGCACCACCGCGGCGGTGGCGGAGAAGCTGGGGCGCAAGTGGATTGTCAGCGATCTGGGGAAGTTCGCTATCCATACCACCCGGAAACGGATGATCGGGGTGCAGCGGCAGTTGAAAGCCGGGGGCCAAAACTACCGGGCCTTTGAAATCCTCAATCTGGGCAAATACGAGCGGCAGCATTATATCGGCGTCAACCCCAACCTGCGGGAAGCGGAGCAACAGCAGCAACTGGAAGAACGGGAAGCGGCTTTTCTGGAGCTGATCCTGCGGGCCTACCGGGCCGAGAAGGTGGAAGGCTTCCGCACCTTCCACGGCAAGAAGGCCGGGCGCCTGGTGGCGGTGGGGCCGGTGAATCTGCCGGTGACGCGGCTGTTCGTGGAGGAGGTTATCCTGGAGTGCCGCCAGAAGCACATCACCCGGGTGGATATCCTGGCCTTCGAGTTCGAGATGGGGCTGTTTCCCAACGTCCTGGACGAGGCCCGGGCCAAGGGCATTGACATCGCCCCCAAGTATATCCCGGCCGAGGTGTTCGACAAACGGGCGGTGGAGAAAAACCAGGTGGTGTTCCATGACGTGGCCTTTGTGGAGGTCAAGCCGCATCTCAAAGGCCGGCGGGTGGCGGTGGAACTGACCGATTTCTCGGTCTTCTATTCCCAGGACTCCATTGCCGCGGCCGAGGCCGCCTTGAAAGACAAGGGCAGCAAGATCGTGGTGGACCAGGGGCAGATCGTCAAGGTGAGCAAAGACAAGGACGGCATCATCCACCGGGAGGCCCTGACCCGGCACTGGACCGACTGGGTGGATTACTGGGCGGTGGACTTCGACTTCGAAAACAAGCGGGAGATCATCCGGGTGCACAGCCCGGACAGCGGCGAGTGGGAAGAAGTCTGGACCGGGGATTATATCTTCGAGAACGAATGGCAATCCTTTCGCACCAAAAAGGACCGGTCCCTGGAGCTCATGAGCATCTTTCACGAATGTCAGCCGGGGCGGCGCAAGCTGGCGGTCAAGGTGGTGGATATCTTCGGCAACGACACCATGAAGATTGTGAAGTCAGCGTGGGAGGCAGATCATGAAAAGAGAGGACTTACTATCCATCTTGCGGGAATTTAAACGGGATTACGCAGAAAAATACGGCATCCTCGAAATCGGAATATTCGGGTCAACGGCGCGGGATGAGGCCAGGGAAGACAGCGATGTGGACATCTGCATCAAGACCAAAACCCCCAATCCCTTCACCCTCGTGCACATCAAGGAAGATATTGAGGGACTGATCCGGAAGCATGTCGATATTGTTCGGGTGCGCGAAAAGATGAACCCTTTTCTCCGGGAACGCATAGAAAGAGAAGGGCGCTATGTTTGATAAGAACCTGGTTTTGTCAATACTCATGCAGATTGATGAGGCCCTGGAAAAAATTGTCAGCCGCGCCAACCGGATTCGGAGCGCGGACGATTTCATCGGGACGCCAGCCGGCATGGAAAAGCTGGATGGTATCTGTATGCTTTTCATGGCCATCGGCGAGGCCTTGAAGAACATCGACATTATTACCGGCGGCGCCCTTTTATCACAATATCCCGAAATCGACTGGAAGGGCGCAATGGGTTTCAGAGACATCATCGCCCATCATTACTTTGATATTGACGCCGAACAGGTGTTCTGGATATGCACTCATGAAGTAGGACCATTATCAGCCGCCATCAAAAGGATGATAGAGGAGTTGCGCTGATGGCCCTGCATCCTGATTTTCCGGATTCCCCACATGCCATCCTCAATCCCGAAATCCGCTGGTTCCCGGCGGATGAGGCCCTGCGGGAATCGAGCTTTGAAAAGCTCATGCCGCCCCTGGTGCCGGAACTGCGCAAACTGGTGTACCACTGGCGGGCGAAAGGATACGCCGGGGCAACAGATACCAGCCGCAGCCTGCTCAACTGGTGGTTCAACCGGGTGCATCTGTTGCCCCGGGCGGATGGCCCGGCGGCCGAGTTCCGGTATTACTTTGCCCAGCGGGAGGCGCTGGAGACCATCATCTATCTCTATGATGTGGTGGGGGTAAAGGATAAATACGACCTGATGCGGTTCGACTGCAGCGGGGTGGTGTCCACGGGGATGTTTGATGAATCCTGGCGGCGGTTGGTGGTGAAGATGGCCACCGGCACCGGCAAGACCAAGGTGATGAGCCTGGTGCTGGCCTGGAGTTATTTCCACAAACTGTATGAACCCGGCTCAGAACTGGCGCGCAACTTCCTGGTGATCACTCCCAATATCATTGTCTTGGATCGAATCTATAAAGATTTTGCCGGGCTGGACATTTTCTTTACAGATCCGGTGCTGCCGGATAACGGGGTGGAGGGCCGCAACTGGCGGGATGATTTTCAGCTCACCCTGCATTTGCAAGATGACGTGGGCATCACCCGGCGAACCGGGAATATCTTTCTCACCAATATTCACCGGGTGTATGCCGGGGATGATCTGCCGCCGTCGCCCGAAGACGACAATACCATGGATTACTTCCTGGGCCGGCGGCCCACCGGCGCCACCACCGATTCGAAGGTGGATTTAGGCATGATTGTGCGGGATATTGACGAACTGGTGGTGCTCAACGATGAGGCGCACCATATTCATGACAGCCGTCTGGCCTGGTTCAAATCAATTGAAGATATCCACAACCGCCTGAAGCAAAAAGGGGCGGCCCTGTCCCTGCAGGTGGACGTGACGGCCACGCCCAAGCACAATAACGGCGCCATCTTTGTGCAGACGGTGGCGGATTACCCCCTGGTGGAGGCCATTTCCCAGAACGTGGTGAAGCACCCGGTGCTGCCCGACGCGCCCAGCCGGGCCCGGCTCGTGGAACGGCAGAGCTCGAAATACACCGAGAAGTACGCGGATTACATTCATCTGGGGGTGGTGGAGTGGCGGAAGGCTTTTGCCGAGCACGAAAAAATGGGCAAGAAGGCCATCTTGTTCGTCATGACGGACGACACCAAGAATTGCGACGACGTGGCCGCCTATCTGGAGGGGAACTATCCGGACCTGAAGGACGCGGTGCTGGTGATTCACACCAAGAATAACGGGGAAATTTCCGAAGCGGTGACGGGCCGGAACAAGGAAGAGTTGGAGCGATTGCGCCAGCAGGCCAATGAGATTGACGGCCAGGACAGCCCGTATAAGGCCATCGTCTCCGTGCTGATGCTCAAAGAGGGCTGGGATGTGCGCAATGTCACCACGATTGTGGGACTGCGGGCCTATGCGGCCAAGAGCAACATCCTGCCGGAACAAACCCTGGGGCGCGGCTTGCGGAAAATGTATCCCGGCGCCGTGGAGGAATACGTCAGCGTGGTGGGCACCGATGCCTTTATGGATTTTGTGGAATCCATTCAGGCCGAGGGAGTGGTGCTGGAACGCAAGCCCATGGGCGAAGGCACCCGGCCCAAAACGCCGCTGGTGGTGGAGGTTGATAAGGAAAATGGAAAAAAGGATCTGGAAGCTGCTGGATATTGAAGTGCCGGTGCTGAGTCCCCGGGTGTACCGGGAATACAAACACCTGGGCGATCTGGAGGTAGGCGCTCTTGGTAATGCCAAAGTGGCCTACCGGCAGTTCAGCGCAGCAGAGCAACGGGAGATTGTCTTTAAAGATATTACCACCGGGGCGGTGGTGCATACCACATTCCTGGATACAGCCGGCGTGGCAGACTATCGCAGCGCCATGGGCTACTTTGCCCAGACCATCATGCGGGACCTGCGTCTGGTCAGCGGGTACGACGTGCTCTACGGCAAGATCAAGGAGTTTGTGCAGCACCATCTGTTTGACCGGCAGGTTGAACTTGACGATGCGAACACCCTGCGCAACCTGTCGGAGTTGGCCGCGACCAAAACGATCTTGGAGACGTTTAAGAAGGCGATTAACGCCCTGACCATTCAAGACAAGGGCGAGGCCGAGATTCGGGACCGGATCAGGCTGCGGCAGACTCGGCCCTTTGTCGCCAAGGAGCAAGGCTATCTGATTCCGAAAAAGAGTGTATTCAACAAGATCATCGGGGACAGCCATTTCGAGTTGTTGTTTGCCCGCTTTCTGGATGACTGCGATGACGTGGTGGCCTTTGCCAAAAACTATCTGGCCGTGCACTTCAAACTGGACTACGTGAAGGCGGACGGTGATATTTCCAACTACTACCCGGATTTTCTGGTCAAGCTGGCGGAAAACGAAATCTGCCTGGTGGAGACCAAGGGACAGGAAGACCTGGATGTGCCCCTGAAGATGGAACGCCTGCGGCAATGGTGCGATGATATTAATCACGTGCAGGCAGACGTCAGGTATGGTTTTGTCTATGTTGATGAGGAAGGCTTTAAGAGATATAAGCCCACGTCGTTCCGGCAGTTGATGGACGGGTTCAGGGAATATCAAGGGAGAGATGACAAGCCGAAAGCGAGGGATTGGGCAACTGGGCGTTTGATTACCTGGAGATGAGAAAAGACCCCACCCTAACTCTCCCCGTCAACGGGGAGGGAACTTTCCCCCGTTGACGGGGGGATAGAGGGGGAGACATCTTGGCCCACTTAAGTTCTCAAAATGCTGAACTGTTAAGAAGTTAGGAAGATAGCGGGGTGATAGACAGCTTCAAGGTTGTCTAAGAGGGGTAAGACTATGAATCCTGACCAGATCAAAGCAGCGGTGAAGAACCGTTATGGTAAATTCGCGGCTCAGGGCGGCAGCAAAGAGGCCTGTTGACCCAGCAAGCAGCAGCCCGGGGCGGGCTATGCAGTTGATCAGGGGCTCTACGGCCAGGCCGAACTTGCCCTGGCGCCGGAAGGCGCTCTGGACCTCTCCCGGGGGTGCGGCAACCCCACCGGCTTTGCCCGGCTGCAGCCCGGGGAGGTGGTGGTGGACTTCGGCTGCGGCGGCGGCCTGGACGTCATTCTGGCGGCGCATAAAGTCGGGCCGCACGGAAAAGTGGTGGGTCTTGATATCGCGCCGGAAATGATTGAACGAGCCAGGCAGGCGGTGGCGGCGGCGGGCCTGCAGGACCGGGATATCGAACTCAGGGTGGCGGAGTTGGAAAACTCGCAGCTTCCCGATAGTTACGCGGATGTCATCATCTCCAACTGTGTCATTAATCTGTGTCCTGACAAAGACGCAGTGTATCAAGAGGCCTATCGCCTGCTGCGACCCGGCGGCCGGCTGGCCATCTCCGATATTGTCTTTACCGAAGTTATCGAGCCTGACCTCCAGGAGCGCTTTCGCCTTACCTGGGCCGGATGTCTGGGAGGGGCCATACCAGAGGCGGATTACTGGCAGACGGTGAAAAACGCCGGCTTTACCGAGATTCAGATCGTCTCCCGCCATGTTCTCAGCCCCGGGGAATTGGCCGCCATGGCCAGCTGCCCCGGCAAGGATTTCACTGCGTCTCCTGATGAGGAAGACCGGGCGCGGGTGGAAGGAAAAGTGGCGAGCGTTAAATTCACGGCCCAAAAAATAGGACTGAGGACTGAGTTAAGGGGGGCGGATAGAATTCGTTAACGACACCTTGATTACGGGAATCAACATGGGAGGCAGACCATGAGAAGAGACGACATTCTTGCCATCCTGCGAGAATTCAAACGGAATTACGCCGAGAAATACGGTATTCTGAAATTGGGGTGTTCGGGTCGAGGCCCGAGATGAAGCTAAAGAGGATAGTGATTTAGATGTCATTAAGACCAGGAAACGCACATCAAGGCAGATATCGAAGAGCTTATCAAAAAGCGGGTCGACATCGTTCGGGTAGGGAAAAGATGAACCCTTTCCTCCGGGAACGCATCGACAGCAGGGCGGTTGCTTGAGAGGAGTTAAGCTGATGGCACTGACCATTTGTTTAAAGGCAATGTATCGGATAAATGGATGAAGAAACATGACGGCAGGTGCTATGGACAGACCAGGTTTTCCCCAATGGACGATTCTTAATTTTGTGGAGCAGTTGGCCGAGGGCACGCCGATGCCCGGGGGCGGCTGTGCGGTGTCGGTGGCGGGGGCGTTGGCCGCGGCCCTGGGTTCTTTGTCCGGGCAGATCAGTCTGAAAAAAGAGACTGACCCGGCTCAGAAAGAACTCCTGCGTGACCAGCAGCCGCAGATGGACCGGGCCCGGCAACAGTTCCTGGATTTGATCGATGCTGATGCCCTGGCCTATCAGGAAGTGGTGGCAGCCCGGCGGTCTGCCCCACAAAACGGCAGCGGAAAAAGAGAAACGGGCGGCGGCCATTGCCCAAGCGTTTGGGCAGGCTTGCGAACCGCCCCGGCAGATGGCCCGCCTGGGGCTGGAAGTGCTGGACTGGGCGGTGCGGCTGGGTCAAAAGGGCAATCCGGTTATCCTGGCCGATGTGGGGGTTATGGGATTTCTGGCGGTGGCGGTGGTGCAGGGGGGGTTGATGAACATCTTCTCCAATCTCACCATGATGGGGGAAGCGCCCCAGGCCTTGGGTTGGCGGGCTGAGGCAGAGAAGCTGCGGGGGGAGGTGGATCGCCGGAGTGGGGAGTTTACGGCCTTGATGTATCGGCAGGTGGGGGCGGCGGGTTAATATGGTGGGCGGTGCCCGCCCTACGGGTTGAGGGATTTGGTGGCGAAGCGCGAGCTTGCGGTAAATAGGGTTCCCAAGCAGAGCTTGGGAACCAGTTCAAATGCGAAGGCTGGATTGCTCGCTTCCAGCCTGACAGAATGTTTTTCAAACCCATAGGAAGGCATAAGCATAAGGAGACACATATGGTGCATACATTTGATCCGGCCCGGATGGGGTCTTTGACCAGTGAGCGTCGGCAGCAGGCGGTTAAGCCTCTGGAACTGCTGCAACGGGCCGGGGTGCAGGCAGGAGACCGGGTTTTGGATTGGGGGTGCGGGGCCGGTTTCTTTGCCCTGCCCGCAGCCAGGCTGGTTGGCGAGGCAGGGAGTGTTATGGCAGTGGACGTGCAACCGGAGATGGTGGCGGCGACGCAACAGGCTGCAGCCCAGGCAGGTCTGGCCAATGTGAGGGTCATGGCCGCCGGGGAAGACGAACTCCCGGCGGGGTTGCCGGTCTTTGACTGGGTTATCCTGGCCTACATCCTGCACGAGGTGCACGACCCCCGGCGTCTGCTGGAACTGGCTCAGGGGGCCCTGAAACCCGGTGGGCGGCTGTTGATCGTGGAGTGGCCCAAGGAGGTGGGGCCTCACGGTCCGCCGGCGGCGGAGCGTCTGGGGCCGGCCGATCTGGCGGCTTTGTATCAGCCCCTGGGGTTGCAGGAGGTTGCGTTCTGGGAAGCCCCGCCGGAATATTATGCCCTGGTGTTGCGGGGAGTGGTCGGTGATTAGTTGGTCAATGTTAGTGGTTAGTTCCGGTTCCAGTAAAGAGGTCTGGTTTCCAGTTTTTAGCCATTTTTTTCTTACTTGAGACGGGTGTTTATGTTACTCTACGCCTAATAAATTTTTTACAGATTTGAGGAGGATTGTGTGAGAAGAGTTTACCTGTTTGGCTTGATGCTGATGTTCCTGCTGTCTTCGGCAGCGATAGCAGTGGCTTACGAAACAAGTGGTGTTTCTCCGGAGGCGGCCCTGAAAATGCTTCAGGAAGGGAATGGACGTTTTGTCAGCGCGGCGGTCAAGCGCCCCAACCAGAATGCCAAGCAGCGCATGCAGACGGCGGAAAAGGGTCAGAAACCTTTTGCGTCGGTCCTGTCCTGTGCGGACTCCCGGGTGCCGGTGGAGGTTATCTTTGACCGGGGCATCGGCGACATTTTCGTTGTCCGGGATGCCGGCAACATCGCCACCCAAACGGATATCGGCTCCATAGAGTATGCGGTGGATCATTTGGGGACCCACTTGGTGGTGGTCTTAGGGCATTCCAAGTGCGGTGCGGTGACCGCGGCGGTGGAGGGCGGGGAAGCGCCCCCCAACATCAAGGCCATTGTGGATTTTATTGCCCCGGCAGTTACGACAAGCCAAGTCCGCCAACCCCGATAAGTCCGGAGACGCTCTGGTGTCGGCGGCCATTACCGCCAACGTCTGGCAGGCCATGGCGGACATGTATAAGAACAGCCCGATGCTGCGGGACAAGGTTAAAGACGGCAAGATCAAGCTGGTGGGGGCCGTCTATGATCTTAAAAGCGGCAAAGTGAACTGGATGGGGCCGCATCCCCAGCAGGCGCAGTTGGTGGCGGGAGAAGCCAAGTAACAGGTTATAGTCAGGAAGGTTATCTCAAGCAGGGTCAAAGCCGGCCCTGCTTTTTTATTGGTTAGAATTCGTTTAGAGGCTGTTCAGACCGGGCTGGTCAGGCGGAAAGCACTTGCAAAGGCGGTAAAAGCATCGTAAAATTGGGGCAGGGGAATATATGGAAACCACGGAAAAATTAGCTGCAGGTTTGACGAATCCGAATCAGCTGGAGCGGTTGCTGACCTGTTTTGAGTTCTCCAAGATTTTGGTCAACACCTTTGACATGGAAGCTCTGGTGCGGACGGTGGTGGAAAAGTTCAACGAGCTCATTCCGGCCAGTAACTGGTCAATATTGCTCTTGGAACCGAAAACCCAGGAGCTGCACTTTTTCGTGGTGGTGGGTTTGGACAACCAGCAGATCAAGGACCTGCGTCTGAAGGTAGGCGAAGGCATTGCCGGGGCCGTGGCCCAGGATGGCAAGCCGATTTTTATCCAGGACGTGCGCGCTGATTGCCGGTTCTGTTCCCGAGTGGATGAAAAAACCGGCTTTGCAACCCGTTCCATCATCTGCCTGCCCCTGGTGGTGCGCCGGGAAATTATCGGCGTTCTGGAAGTCATTAATATCGAAAACGAAAATTTCTTTTTAACTACCTATCTGCCCCTGTTGAATATTCTGGCCGACTACATCGCCATTGCCGTGGACAACGTCCGCAATTTTGTAAAATTACAGGAAAAATCTTTTATCGACGACCTCACCGGCTTTTACAATACCCGCTATCTGACCTGGAACCTGGACAACCTGGTAAACCGGATTATGCAGGAGGGCTCCCGGCTTTCGGTGGTCTTCCTGGATTTGGACAATTTCAAAAAGGTGGTGGATACCCACGGCCATCTGCTGGGGAGCAAGGTGTTGGTGGAAGTGGCCAGCGTGATCGGCCGCCTGTTAGATTCGCAAGACAGTCTGATCCGCTATGGCGGCGATGAATTTATTATCCTGCTGCCCGACCGGGATAAAAACACGGCTTTTGAATTCGTCTGCCGCCTGCGGCGGGCGGTGAACCATAGTTGTTTTCTGTGCGAAGAAGGCATTAATTTGCACCTTACCGCCAGCTATGGCATCGCCACCCTGCCGGACGACGCCAGGGACAAGACTGATCTCTTGAAATTGGCCGATGCCGCTTTGTTTTCCTCCAAAGGCCGGGGCAAGGATATGATTATGATGGGTGGGGCTTTGCAAAGCAGTGATCAGGGTACAGTGGTCAGTGATCAGAAAAAAACTGACCACTGACCATTTAACACATCATGGCGACCAAAAAAAAACCTGTCAACACCTCACGCCTGTTAAAGTTAGCCAAGGAAGTGCTCAGCATTGAGGCGGAGGGCATCTCCGGGCTTATCGCCAAACTAGATCACAATTTCACCCAGGCGGTGGAAATAATTTATCAAGCCGCAGGTCGGCTCATTGTCACCGGGGTGGGCAAATCCGGCATCGTGGCCCGGAAGATCGTCGCTACCTTGAATTCCACGGGTACACCAGCGCTGTTTCTGCACCCGGTGGAGGCCATGCACGGTGATTTGGGCATGATCTCCCCCCAGGATGTGGTCCTGGCCCTCTCCAATAGCGGTGAGACCAATGAACTGAACATCCTGCTGCCCAGTCTGAAACGGTTGGGGGTGCCGCTCATCGCCCTGACCGGCAGGATGGCATCTACTCTGGCTCGCCACAGCGACGTGGTCATCGACGTCGGGGTGCCTCGAGAGGCCTGTCCCCTGGGGTTGGCCCCCACCGCCAGCACCACCGCGGCCCTGGCCATGGGGGATGCCCTGGCCGTGGCCCTTTTGACCCAGAGAGGTTTCCAGGCCAGCGACTTCAGGCGGTTTCATCCGGGGGGCAACCTGGGAGCCCGGCTGTCACTGGCCATCAGCGAGGTAATGCTCAGCGGCGCCAAGGTGCCCCGGGTCAGCCAGAATCTGAGCCTAACCGAAGCGTTACAGGAAATAGACCAGAAGGGTTTTGGGGCGACGCTCGTGGTGGACGAGGCAGGGGTTTTGCTGGGGATTTTTACCGACGGCGATCTGCGCCGCTGCTTGAAAAAATATCCGAGTATTCAGGACAAAACCGTGGTAGAAGTGATGACTCCTTCGCCCTATGCCATTGGACCAGAATCCCGGGCTTCCCAGGCCCTGGAGTTTATGGAGCAGAAAGCCATCACGGTATTGCCGGTGGTGGACGGAGAACAGAAGGTAGTGGGGATCGTCCATCTGCACGATCTGCTGGGACGGGGTGAGTTCAGGTTTACGGGGTGAGATGAGAGTACCAGGTTTCGGAGCACAGCTTTAATGATTATGGCGTTCCCATGGACAACTTGGGAACGAGGGAAAAACGGCGGGAGGCGCTTGGGCTTCGCCGCCCTGCGGGTGCTTTCCCGCCCTACGGTGCAGAGGAACCTTTTCGGAGCAGAAGATAGATTCTTCCCGACGCTCAGGATGACAAACAGGGTTTCACAACGTCGGCAATTTTACCAAACAGTTAGGAAATCACCGGTTTGCCGGTTATACTTGCCAACATGACTGCCGCGCTGCCACCATTACCCGAAGGGTTGCTCATTGAACTGGCGACCCCGCTGACCCCCGCAGGCACCCTGGACCAGGGCAGCCTGGTGCGGCTGTTGGACCGGGTGGCGCCGGTGGCGGCAGCCCTGGTAGCCGGTAGCCCCGGAGTGGGAGAGGCCTTGGAACTTCCACATTCGGTGCGTCTGGAGCTTTTTACCTGCCTGGTTTCGCACCTGCCGCCGAATCTGCCCTTATTTTTTGGGATCACCGGGACCACCCCGGAAGATACCCAGGGATTAGCTTTGCAGTTAGAGGACGAGTTAAGGCGGCGGCCGGCCACCAGGCCGGTTTACTGGGTGGACCTGCCCTTATTGTGGCACAGCAACCGGGGCCTGCCCCAAACCTACCACAATCTGTGCCGCTCTCTCAGCCATCCCCTGGTTTTGATGAATCATCCCCACCTGATCCGGGGAAAAGCCAAGCCTTTAAAACATGTTAACCTGCGCACGGCCGTGTTCAAAAAACTGAGCGCCCTGCCCGGGGTGGCCGCGCTGATCTATCGGGGGGAGATGCGACGTTTTCTGCATTATTACTCAGCCAGGGCGGCACGGCCGGAATTTATGCTCTACGAAGCAGATGAGCGGCGTTTTCTCACCCGGCCGGGGGCTCGAGGCCTGGTTTCGACCGGAGCTCAACTATTTCCCGCCATCTGGCGGCAGGTGGCCCAGGCCTGTTTGTGCCCTGAAGAGACCGAGGGGCTGGGAAGGCAGCGCCGCCAGATCTGGGAGTGGAGCGACATGCTCCTCCGGCTGCAGGAGCTTTATCAGCATCATCCGGCGCCGCTGCTGAAACTGGGACTTCATCATCAGGGAGTCTTCGAGTTTCCAGCCATCTGGCCATCAACGCCGTCCTATCCCGCCCACCTGGGGGAACGTTTTTTGGAATTCCTCGATGGCGTTCAGGAAAAACCGACTACCAGTTAAAATCTTCTCACGAACCGATCCCGAGAGCCAAAAAACTAAGATAGAGTGGAAGACCAAGCTGGAGCTTGGAACGAGGCTGGATTTTTTGGGCGGGCACGGAGGCCCGCCCCACCATTTTTATAACTTGGGGATTGTATGACTAGAAACGTCCTGGATTTGTTTTTTAAACCGGCTTCGGTGGCGGTTATCGGCGCCAGCAATAAAAGGAACAGCATTGGCCGGGTGCTCCTGGAAAACCTGAAAACCAGCGGTTTCACCGGTGCAGTATACCCCATTAATCCCAACTATCCTGAAATTATCGGCTATCCGGCTTATCATGGCATCGCCGAGGTGGGTGAGCCCATTGACCTGGCGGTTATAGCCATCCCCATACAGGACGTACCCGACGTGCTGGCGCAATGCGGTCAGGCCGGGGTGCCGGCGGCCATTATTATTTCGGCCGGGGGCAGAGAAATCGGCGAGGCGGGTCAAAAAATCGAGGCCCGGATCGCCCAGGCGGCCCAAGCAGCGAACATCAGGTATTTGGGACCCAACAGCATGGGCATTTTTTGTCCTCTGACCGATCTCAATGTCAGCCTGATGTCGTATCCGTCCCGCCAAGGCAATATCGCGGTGATTTCTCAATCCGGGGCTATCTGCAGCACCATCCTGGGCTGGGCCAACCGTAAAAATCTGGGGTTCAGCCATTTCATCAATATCGGCTCCATGGCCGACCTGGATTTCGATGATTTCATTGACTACCTGGGAAATGAAATCAACACCAAGAGCATCGTCATTTACATGGAGAGCCTCAATCATCACCGGCAGTTTATGAGTGCCGCCCGGTCCGTCTCCCGGGTGAAACCCATTATCGTCATGAAAACAGGGCGCAGTCCGGCCGGGGCCCGGGCCTCGGCCGCGCATACCGGGGCTCTGGCGGGAGAGGATGCCGCCTATAGCGCGGCGTTTCGGCGGGCCGGCATCATCCGGGTCAATACCTTCACCCAGCTTTTCGATTGCGCCGAGGCCCTGGGAAAAATGCGGCGGCCGATTGGCGGCGCCCTGGGCATCATCACCAATGCGGGTGGTCCCGGGGTCATGGCTGTGGATGCCATCAGCAGCTGGAATCTGGAACCGGCAACCCTGAGTTCTGAAACCTTGGCCCGACTCAATGATTTTTTGCCCTCATATTGGAGCCGCAGCAACCCCATCGACCTCATGGGGGATGCCACCGCCGAAGATTACCTCAAAACTCTGGATATTTGCCTAACCGCTTCGGAGACCAACGGTCTCATCGTTATTTTGGCGGCCCAGGCCTTAACCGACCCCATCGGTATTGCCAAGGCCATGGCTCCGCAACTGCAAAGCCAGGGCAAGCCGGTCCTGGCAGTCTGGATGGGTGGCGAGGATGTGGCCAAGGGGCTAAAAATACTGAATGAGGCGGGCATCCCCACCTTTGAAACCCCGGAGCAGGCGGTGGACACTTACATGGAGATATATTTTTATAACCGCCATCTGGAACTAATCCAGGAGACGCCGCCGCAACAATCCTCGGATGTCAGAATCAACGCCCGGCAGGGCCGCAGCTTTATCACGCAGTGCCTGGAACGGGGGGCTAGAGCCCTCACGGAACTGGAATCCAAGGCCATTTTGTCGGCCTACGGCATCCCGATTAATCCCACCGTGGCCGCGGCCTCTCCCGGTGAAGCAGCCCATGCCGCTCAGGAACTGGGTTATCCGGTGGTCTTGAAAATTCTGTCAGCCGAGATCACCTCTCCATCCGACCAGGGTGGGGTCCGCTTTTATCTGCGCACTGAGGCCGAAGTCAAGACGGCTTACGAGCAGATCGTCGCAGAATACCAGGCCCACTATCCCGACGCCCGACTGCTGGGGGTCACCGTCCAGGCCCAGGAACGGCGACCCGACCTGGAGTTGCACCTGAGCTGTAAGCTGGACCCGCATTTCGGCCCCTTGATTCTCTTCGGCTGGGGCGGGGTGTATACCGAAGCCCTCCAAGACTTTGCTCTGGACCTGCCTCCCCTGAATCTTCCGTTGGCCCGGCGATTAATTCAAAAGACCAAGATATTCAAGTTATTACAAGGGTACCGACACATTTCGCCAGTGGATATCGATGTTCTGGCCGACATTTTAGTACGTCTGTCCCAACTGGCAACCGACTGCCCGGAAATCGTGGAATTGGACATCAACCCCCTGATTCTCACCGGCGGCCGACCGGTGGCTGTGGATGCCCGCCTCAGTATCGCTCCCAGTCCGGTGCCGGCCCCCCGCCACCTGATCATCAGCCCCTATCCCAACCAGTACGAAAGCGACCTGCTGCTGCGGGACGGCACCCCGGTTTTGCTCCGACCCATTAAGCCGGAAGACGAGCCACTGGTGTACCGCCTGCTGCAGAGCTGTTCGGAACAGACTATTTATTTCCGTTACTTCCAACGGATCAAGAAATTCACCCACGATCTTCTCATCCGGTTTACCCAAAACGACTATGACCGGGAAATCGCGCTCATCGCCGTGGGCCAACCGCCAGGTCCGCCGCTCATGCTCGGCGTTGTCCGTTTAGTCATGACCCCCAGCCGGGAAAAAGGCGAATTTGCCATCCTGGTGGGCGACCCCTGGCAGGGCAAAGGCCTGGGGGCGACTTTTATGGAGCGGATTATTGACGTGGCCAAAGACTACGGGGTCCGCTATCTTTATGGGGATGTCCTGTTGGAAAATGAGCCGATGCTGGGAATGATGAAACGCCTGGGGTTTTCCTCTCGGAAAAACTATGAGGAGGGGACTTTCAGAGTGGAGATGCGCTTGTAGGCCGTTTCGGGTGAGCAAGTGTTAGATTTGTGTTGGCGGCAATCAGGTGAGAGAAGTTTGTTTAGAAAAGATTGACCTTTTCTCTGCCAAGCGTTATATAAATTTTATATTGGCAGCAACCAAGAGGAAACCGAAATTTTGACGGACGAAAGCAATAGTACCTCAGATTCTGGAACTTGTTAGGTCAAAAAGCCTGAAGCCGCAGTATGTCGCCGTATCTCCTGCTCCTCAGGCTGGCTGACCGCCCCGGGAAGCAGGGAGAAATTATCTTCATTTCATTTTCTCCCCCTTTAACAATAGCATGTTCCCTAAACATCAGCCCTGAATTCTCGGGTAAGGTCGATGTCCGTCTTCGGTCGTCTGGCCGCTAACTTGAGGGTGAAGCCTTACTGTTTGGGGTGGGCCTAACCCAAGTTTAAAGCTTGCAAACCGGTGGGGCAGTATAAGGTCCGCCTCATGAGGAGAAGTCCCTGGTCTGGCCTCGAGGAAGGAGAATCAAGATGGACAAAGTGAAAGTGCTGGATGAATTCTTCTTTAGTCAGATCCAGGGCATACCCATCTTTGATCACCATGATCGGCAGGTAGGGCATTTGCGGGACCTGGCCATTGCCTGGGAAAACGACCGGCCTCGGGTCACCGGCATAAAATACATCAAAAAATTACAGAATCATATTCCCGTGCAGCAGTTGGCCCTTATCAGCCTGAAACGGGTGGAACTCACCGGTACACTGGATGAATCACAGTTGCTGCCCTTGCAGGCGGATGAAATCTATATGGGCAAATGGCTGATGGACAAACAGATCATTGATCTGAAGGGTTCCAAAGTGGTGCGGGTGAACGATATTCGCCTGTACTGGCTGCAGCGTGGTGACCAGAAGTATCTGGTTCCAGCGGCCGTAGATATCGGACTGCGGGGTCTGGCCCGGCGCCTGGGGCTGGAGTTTCTCGTTGGCCGCATGGCTAATAACTTCGTCCGGTGGCAGTCCATCCAGCATCTGGAAGAAAAGACGGCGGCCTTGAAACTGTTGAGTGAAAAACAGCAACTGGATCAGCTGCATCCGGCGGATCTGGCGGATTTGATTGAAGACCTGGATTACCGGACCCGCACCGACCTCATTGAGGAGTTGGATGCGGAGACCGCGGCAGAGGCCTTTGCCGAAATGGAGTTGGACACCCAGGTGGAGATCATCGAAAATCTGGACAGTCAACAGGCCTTGGACATTTTGCAGGAAATGCCCGTGGATGAAGCGGCCGACCTGCTGGGTGAAATGTCAGAAGAAAAATCTGATGAGCTGCTCAATCTCATGGAACCTGAGGATGCCCAGGAGGTGCGGGAACTCATGTCATATGAGGAAGATACCGCCGGCGCCCTCATGACCACGGAATATATTGCTTTGCCGCCGGATATCACTGCGGCTGAGGCCATTGTCAGCCTACGGCAGTTGGCGGTGGAAGCCGAGACTATTTATTACCTTTACATCCAAAGCAAAAACGAGAAATTGATGGGCGTGGTCTCGTTACGAGAACTCCTGATCGCGCCACCGGAGACCAGGTTAGAGGATATCATGCAAGACCGCCTGATCTTTGTCCATCCTGAAGACGATCATGAAAAAATCGCCGATTTACTCAATAAATACGCTCTGCTGGCCATCCCGGTACTGGCCAAGAATAATAAGATGTTGGGCCTCATTACCGTGGATGATGTTTTAGAACTCCTGGTTCCCGACCGCAGCAGCCTGGAGACCTTCTCTCACTTCTTTGTCAGTAAAAGATCAGGTCGGGGGTAACGCTTTGAAACGTTTCAGTTTCCGCCGCGTTTGGTTATTTCTGGCGATTATCGGTCCCGGTCTGGTCACCGCCAATGTGGATAACGACGCCGGCGGCATTGCCACATATTCCATGGCCGGCGCTACTTTCGGCTATAAGCTGCTGTGGACGTTGATACCCATGACCCTGGCCCTGATCATCGTGCAAGAGATGTGCGCCCGCATGGGCGCCGTTACCGGTAAAGGTCTGGCAGACCTGATCCGGGAACGGTTCGGGGTGAAAATTACCTTCTATGCCATGATCGGACTCCTGTTTGCTAATTTTGGCACCACCGTCAGTGAATTTGCCGGGGTGGGGGCCAGTATGGAGCTTTTTGGGGTCAGCAAGTTTATCTCCGTGCCCCTGGGGGCCGTGCTGGTCTGGTGGCTGGTTTTGAAGGGCTCCTACAAGGTCGTGGAACGGGTCTTCCTTTTCCTGTGTTTGATCTATTTCTGCTACGTGCCTTCAGGTATCATGGCAAATCCTCCCTGGGGCGAGGTCATGCGGCAACTGGTCACCCCGCATTTCAGCCTGGATAGTCAATATTTGACCATACTGCTGGGGGTTATCGGCACCACCATTGCCCCCTGGATGCAGTTTTACATCCAATCGGCGGTGGTGGAAAAAGGGATTACCACCAAGGACTATGGCTACTCACGCCTGGATGTCATCGGTGGCTGTTTTATGACCGATTTCATTGCCATGTTTATCATCGTGGCCTGTGCCGCGACCCTGCACCAGCACTCCATTAAAATCGACTCAGCGGAAGCTGCGGCCATGGCCCTGGCGCCCCTGGCTGGACAGTGGGCCTCGTACCTGTTTGCGGTGGGTCTCCTGAATGCCTCTCTCTTTGCCGCAGCCATCCTGCCCATAGCCACTGCTTACTTCGTGTGTGAGGCCTTTGGCTTAGAGGCCGGCATCGATAAATCTTGGGAGGAAGCGCCGGTATTTTACTGGCTTTTTACCACACTCGTGGTTGTCGGCGCCGCGGTCGTTTTGATTCCCAACGCTTCCCTCATGCAGATCATGCTCTGGCCTCAAGTCATTAATGGCGCCCTGTTGCCGTTTGTGCTCATCTTTATGCTCCTGCTCATTAATAACAAAGACATCATGGGTGAGTATACCAATAACTGGGGCTATAATCTGGTGGCCGGGATTACCATCGGAGTAATTATTCTTATTACCCTGATGATGCTGGTCACGTCATTCTTGTCATAGTCGAGGGAATACATGAAGCTGCGACGTTTGGCCTGGGGGACCGCAGTGCTGGTGATACTGCTGGGTGGAACAGGATTGACCGCCGGCCATCCGGTCGCCGACCCGGCAACCCCGTCTTTGGGCCAGGAACTGTACCAAAGGCTATCCTGCGATGGCTGCCATGCCTGGCAAGGTCGGGGTGGTGAGGTGGGACCGGTCCTGGACGGGGTGGGGAGCCGTCTGTCCCGTGAAGAGCTGGAAACTCAGCTCTTGACGCCTCGCCGTCGCCAGGCTGATTCCCGCATGCCCAGCTTCGCTTTTGTCAGGCCCACAGGAACTCCAGGCGCTCCTGGATTTTTTGGAATCATTAAAATAACTCTACCATCTAGAAAACCTGCCCAAAAACTTTCTAGCCGCACTGTTACAGTCTTCTTTCCCTGAGACCGAAATAATGGTATGGTACCAGATGGTAAATTAATGGTGCTGGGAGGTCCACAACCTTGGGCGTCTTCAAAAGTCGAAGTTTTCGAGTCGATATCTTATCTGCCTTTGGCAGCCTTGTTGCTCGTCACTTTCCTGGCGGTAATTGTCTATAATTATCGGAGCACTTCCCGTATCGTGCTGATGCTGTGCGATGATCTTGATGAAAAAAACCACCCAGACCGTCATTCACCAGACCGTGGGTTTTCTCAAGGCTCCGGCGGACCTGACCGAATTAAGCGCCCGGCTCTTGCCAGCAACAGGCGTCCTGCCCTTTGCAACGAGGCCAAACTGGAACGATTGGCCATGGAATGTGTACGTTCCCAACCCCAGATAGCCATGTTCTTCATCGGTGATCGGCAGGGGAACTTTCTTTTAGCCAAACCTGAGGTCGATGGCAGCATTACCACAAAATTCATTAATCGGCAGGGTAAAGCCGCCGCTGACCACCTGGAAATATTGGGACAAAGCTCTTCAGGTGATCAGGACCGAAACCCATACCACGGACATCTATGATCCCCGGTTACGTCCCTGGTATCAAGGGGCCGAAGAAAAAAAGGGTCTGGCCTGGACGGACCTCTATATTTTCTATACCGGCAAGAAACCGGGGATTACCGTCTCTTACCCAGTATTGGACTCCCAGGGAAAGGTGGCCGGGGTTATCGGCTGTGATATCGAGTTGGCTCCAACTTTCCCACTTTCTGCAATCTCTGAAAATTGGCAAAAACGGTCTGGCCTTTATCATGAATGAGAAGCAGGAACTGGTGGCCTACCCTGATCCCGCCCAGCTCATTGTTGATCCGGGTGAGACCGGACTTCTGCGCCCGTTTCGGGTCGATGCCATGGATAACCCCGCTCTGGTGGCGGCGTTTCAAGAATACCTCAAGACGGGACAGGCAGAATTTGCTTTTAAGAAGCGTGGGGCACGATATCGGGCGTCCTTTACCGATATTTCCCGCCTCTTTTGGAAAACCATGGAAAGTGGGGGTGGTTGTCCCAGAAAATGATTTTATCGGGGAAGTCAAAGAGCTAACCCGGCGTGTTCTCTTCATCTGTTTATTTTTCCTGGCATTATCAGGATTGTTGGCGTTTCTGCTGGCCCGCCGGATTTCCCGGCCGATCTTGCGGTTGGCAGAAGAAACGGACCACATCCGGAATTTTCAGCTTGATGAACCTCTGGAGCTCAAATCGCGTATTGCTGAAATTCAGATTCTGAGAGAAGCCATCAACCGGATGAAGGTAAGCCTACGTTCTTTCATGCGATTTGCCCCTCAACAGCTGGTGCAGGAAGTGGTCCTGGAAGGCAAAGAGCTGATGTTGGGGGGGGATAGACGGGAAGTGACCCTCCTCTTTAGCGACTTACGGAATTTCACTCAGTTTGCGGAGCGGACCCGTCCGGAGGATGTGGTGCAGATTCTCAATATCCATTTTGACGCCATGGTCAGGATCATCTCCGACCACGGCGGTTATGTGGTGGATTTTTTAGGGGATAGTCTGTTTGCCGTCTTCGGCGCCCCCCAGAGTGATCCGGACCACGCCTTCCAGGCCATCAAGTGCGCCCTGACCATGCAACTGAGCCGGCAAAGGCTGAATGACGAGCTGGCGGCCCCGCATCTCCCTCGTCTGGAAATGGGTATCGGCATCAACAGCGGTTCCTGCGTGGTCGGCAATATGGGGTCCCAGGTGCGGATTAAATATGGCGTGGTGGGACATGCGGTGAATCTGGCGGCCCGGATCGAAACCTTCACCGTGGGCGGCCAGGTGTTGATTTCCGAGGCCACGCGCTTACTGGTGGAGGACCGGGTCTCGGTGAGCGGCCCGTTCGAAGCCTATGGCAAGGGGGTGGAAGGCGCTATTCAGATCTGGGAGGTGAGAGGTTTACCACACGAGCCGGATTTGACTCTGCCGGCCACCGTGCCCGGACTCACACCGCTCTCCCAGCCGGTGCCAGTCCTCTTTCGCCTTATCACCGGAAAACAGATTGCCCCGGAATTGTATCAGGCGACGATAACGAAACTTTCAGGAGCCGGGGCTGCCTTGAGAACCGATCTCAGCCTGGATGATTTTGCGGCCATCCAAATACAACTCTCAAGTCCGACAGCTGAGACGATTCGCCTGGACGGCAAGGTTGTGGGCACCGGTGAGGTCAGTCAGGATTATATCGTCAGGTTTTCGCCACTGGATGAGGCGGGCGCCGCCGCGGTCGCCCGCATTTTGGCAGAAAGCTCGGAGGCGATGCGGGAAAAATAAGCCCCCGGCTCGTAAAGGATGAAAATATTTGAGGTGGCGAAGCGGGAGCTTCCCAGGAAATGTACGTTCCCAAGCAGGAGATTGGGAACGAGGGACAAAATTGGTTTGACTCGAAGAACAGCAATTCTAAGACCGCCCTACCCTCTCCTGCAATTTTTCCACCAGCTCATAGCCGACATGTTGGTTGGGCCCAACCAGGCCGATCTTGACCTCCGGCTTGATGACGCCGTGATAATCGGACCCCCCGGTGGTCAACAGTCCTAATTCCTGGGCCAGTTTTTTGTATTGTGCCTGTCTTTCCGGGGGATGCTCCGGGTAGTAAACTTCTATGGCAGTCAGCCCCCATTCACGCAATTGTTGCAGGATCATTTTTAGATGCCCGGTGGAACTATATTCCAGGGTAAAGGGATGGGCCAGGCCGGCCACGCCTCCGGCCGCGGTTATCATAGCAATGGCGTCCCGGGGCGCAAAACGGAATTTGGTCACATAGGCGGGACCGTGATTGCCGATATATTTTACAAAGGCCTCCTGGAAATTCGCCACATAGCCCTTGTTCACCAGAACCTGGGCGATGTGCGGCCGGCCTACCTGACCACCGCCCGCCACCGCCAGCACTTCGGCCATGGTGATGGCCAGGCCTAATTTCTGGAGTTTGGCGATGATCTGCGGGTTGCGCTCGGCCCGGGCCTGCTTCAATACCTGGAGTTGCTCGTCCAACTGCCGGCTGCGGTGATCAATAAAAAACCCCAGGATATGCATGCTGCCGGGTTCATGGTCGGCACTGATCTCGATGCCCGGGATGACTTCCAGGCCCAGCTCCGCGCCGGCAGCTAACGCCTCCTCCAGACCCTCGATGGTGTCATGGTCGGTCAAGGCGATGGCCCGCATTCCCTGGGCCTTGGCCTCGGCCACCAGCTCCCGGGGTGACAGGGACCCATCGGATGCGGCTGAATGGACGTGCAAATCCACATAATCCATGAAAAAACCTCAATAACTTACTTATTTTATTATAATATCAGAGGAAGGCCGGGGTTGTCGAGTTTAAGTATGATAAAAAAACCGGAGGCGGCCCAGGACCGCCTCCGGTGAGGGTTATAGGGTTAGACTAGATCAGTCTTGAATTTATTTTTATAATCAGGATAACTCTTCCGCATCTCCTTCTTAATCATCTTGCCGGTGGGAGTCCGGGGAATGGCATCCATGAACACCAATTCCCGGGGCAGTTTGTATTTGGCCAACAGGTCGTTGGTGGAGTTGATGATCTCTTTGGCCAATTCCAGGGACGGGGTGTGGCCGGGCTCCAGTTCCACATAGGCCACGACTTTCTGACCCAGGATCTCATCGGGGATGCCGACGACCGCGGTGTCCCGGACCTTGGGATGAGCGGAGGATGGCGTCTTCGATTTCGGCGGGAGCCAGCCGGAAGCCGGAAGACTTGATCATATCGTCTTCCCGGGCCTGGAAGAAGATAAAGCCGTCTTTATCCATCATGACGGCGTCGCCCATCATGTTATAGCCGTCTTTAATGCCTTTCTTCTGGCTCTTCAGGAGTTTCTGATCCTCGACTAAAGGCTTCCAGTACACGGTGCCGGTGGGGCCTTTGACCAGCATGGAGCCTACTTCGCCCGGGCCGGCCATGGTGCCGTCTTCTTTGATAACCTTGACCTCAAAACCGGGCAGGGCCTTGCCGATGGAGTCGGGCATGGGCACATCACCCATGGTGTTGGAGGTTACCAGGTGAACCATTTCGGTGCCGCCCAGACCTTCCCAGATGGGCTTGCCGGTTTTGGCCTGCCACAGGGCCAGGGTCTTGCCGGTGAGGGCGTCGCCGCCGGAGGTGTACATCCGCACGGTGCTGATGTCATAGTCAGCGAAGTTGGGCATTTCCAGCAACTTCCGGTAAGCGGTGGGCAGACCGGTAACGACGTTGACTTTATGTTTGACGATGGTGCCCATCATGTCATCGGGGGTGAACTTGGGCAGCAGGGAGATGGTGGCGCCCACAGCAAAAGGAACGATACAGAAGGTACCGTAACCGGCGGCAAAGGAAACCGGGGCGGAGCCGCCCAGCACTTCGCCGGGTTTGAGTTTCCACACGTATTTGTTAACCACGTGGGCTTCGAGAATGACCTCTTTGACAAAGTGGACGCAGCCTTTGGGCTGGCCGGTGGTGCCGGAGGTGTACAGGATGACGCCGATGTCATCGGGATTCAGTTTCACATTCTGGAAGGTATCTGCGGCCTTGGCCATCAGTTCGGCGAAGTCAGAGTCGCCTTTAGCCTTGACCTCATCAGGTTTGCCACCAACGACGATAATCTTGGTTTTGAACTTGAAGTCGTGTTTGCCTGCTTCCACAGCAGCCATTAAGGGGGCGCTGACGAAAAAGCCGGCAAATTCAGCGTTGTTCAGGGTAAACTCGATCTCTTCCTTGGCCCACAAGGGAGAAATCGGCACCGGGATGGCGCCTAACTTCTGGATACCGAAGTTAATGGCGACGGAATCGGGAGTGTTGGTCAACCGGATGCCTACCCGGTCCTGAGATTCTATACCGAGGCCCTTCAAAAGGTTAGCGACCTTGTTGGCCGTCTTCATGAGTTGTTCGAAGGTGATGGTCTTGTCGCCGAACAGGATGGCGGGGTCATTGCCTTTGCCGGCTTTGACCCATTTGTCCAGTAATTCCTCGGCGATGTTCAGCGGACCGGCTACTAAACTTTTGAATTCGTCCGGCACGATGTGCTCGGGCCAAAACTCTTTGGGGGGTAGATAATCAGCGGGGATTTTGCCCATACTAACAGTTCCTCCTGCAACGTATTTATTGGTTGGTCTTTACTGCTGTAAAGATTATACGCGATGCTAATACTTGCCCTGGGTCCTTGTGAATGGTATAACAATCTCCCCGCAGTTGTCAAGATATTTGCGCGCTCCGGCCGGATTAATTGCCGCCAGCCTGCCATCAAGGACGCCAGGGGTGTCGACAAGAAAATATTTTTTGGGAGCCGTTTTCTAGAGAAGAAATTATTGATATTTAATAGTCGATCCGATATGTGGAAAATTATCTTACCGTTGAGGGTCTTGCAAAAGTCACCTTTTGCCCTGATTATCATTCTGCAGCGAAGCGAAGAATCTCTTCTTTTCAATTAGATATAGATTCTTCACTACGCTCAGGATGACAAAAATAGCTATTTTGCACGAGGCTCCGTTGTTATTTCCCTGTTCCCAACAAACAATTCGTGGAACCTGTGATGCCGCACTCCGGTGCTGGGCCTTGGTGGCATTGAGGCTGTTGATGGCTCTGGGGCTCTTTCATACTAAGTCGCAGTCAAAATGCACATATAGTTTTATCGGGATTACCTCTGGGATTGCACATTGCTATCAGTGTCTGATGGGTATATGGTGGATACTGTCGTTATGAGCCAATGGGAATCAGGGATGAGGAGATCTGTTGGTCACCTGAATTACTAGCTCAATCCTCACTCCCTCAGGCCGCCTTTACTCCAACTGATCCCCCGCCAAGTTGGTCCCCGGACATGACCACTCGGTTCCGCCCGTTTCTTTTCGCCTGATATAAGGCGGCATCAGCCGCTTGGAGCAGGGTTTCGCTCTCTGCCCCATGCAGTGGAAAATATGACAGGCCCAAAGAGACGGTTATGCCTTCTAACATCTTGCCTTGATAGAGAACCTTCAAGTCCTTGGCCCCTTCTCTAATAATTTCGGCTCGCGCCAGAAGCACCTCGGGGCTAATATCCGGCAAGATAAGGGTAAACTCTTCACCGCCATAGCGGCAGGCAATATCTTCGGCCCGGACGGCGTCTTTCAAATAGCGCCCCAAAACAGCCAACAGCCTGGTCCCCGGCCTCATGTCCGTGAGGTGTCATTGAAAACTTTAAAATGATCCACGTCCAGCATGACCACTCCCACGGTGACTAGCCCGACGCAAGGCCCGATGCAAGCTCTCGATCCAGGGTTTCTTGCAGATACCGCCGGTTAAACAGTCCGGTGAGGTCATCCCGGATAGCCTGATGCCGCAGGCTTTCTCGAAGCTTCAGATTCGCCAGCGACAAGGAAATGTGTTTTGCCAGGGTTCTGGCCAGCTTTTGCTGCGATTTGGTGAGACCGTTTTGCATCTCTGTCTCGCCTGCCTTTACCCTCCCCTCCCCCGTGGACATTTTTTCCAGGTACAGCAGACCCAGGATATCTCCCTGGGTCATGAGCGGCATGCAGAAATGACTGCCCTTTGTCGCTAGGCAGTCACGTGCAGGCACCTGGGATTGATAGCCGCCATTGAGGTTAGGCCACAGAGGTACGGCCTGCCCTGGCGTAAGGCCCAGCAATCCGTCGGACTAAAAAACTGCTCCCCGGTCAGGTTTTGCCCCCAATGGCTGACAGAAGTCAAAAGATTATTGGACTCATTTAATAAATACAAAGCGCCGGCAATTCCTGGAAACAATTCCTTGGGCATACTCTCCGATAATAGGATAGGCCTCATCCGGTGTCTGGCAAATTTGTAACAGTTCAACCATGTTACCAATAAGGCTAATTTCTTTATTGGTCTGACCGGCCTCGGCAATGGCGACCTGGAGGTCTTTATTGGCCTGGGTTAAGGCCATTTCCGCCTGCTGTTGGTCGGTCAGGTCCACAAAACTCACTAAGACATAGTGCATTTCGCCTATTTCAATAGGCGCCGCCGTCTTCCAAATAGGTAAGAGAGCACCGTCTGCCTTTACCAATTTCCCTTCTGAGCGGTTTTTTCGGCCCCTTGGTATACTTGAGGGTGATTCCTGCTGCAAGGGACAGATAAAAAATCGCTGCCGGTTCTGGCCGATTATCTGTTCCCGGCTGTATCCCAACATGGCCAGGGCCTGTGGATTCACCTCGGTAATCCGGCCGTTGACTTTGTCTATGACCATCAGGCCTACACCCACCGCTTCCAGCAGGGTTTTCCAGAATCGCTCGCTTTCTTTGAGAGAATGTTCCATCTCCTTTTGTAGAGAGATGTCAAAAACCACCCCGCTGACAAATTCGATCCTGCCCTGAGAGTCACAGACAATCTGGCTTCTCTCTGCGAGCCAGATGATTTCACCGTCTTTTCTCCTGATCCGATATTCCCGGCGGTAGGAAAGATCGGTTTTTAAGGCTTTGATAAAAATCTGTTTGCTGGCCGTCCGGTCTTCCGGGAGAATAATATCCGGCCACTTGATCCGGCCTGAAGAAAACTGCTCCTGGGAATAACCCGTCAGTTTTTCCACTTTGTCGTCCACAAAATCCACCCGGCCGTCCGCATAACCACGATACACCAAAGCTGGGATAGTTTGCACCAATAGCCGGTAGTTCCCTTCGCTCTGACGCAGGGCCGTTTCGATCTCGTTTTTGGCTTGAATCTTCTTTTGCAGTTGTCTGGCCCCAAAAGCCAGACCTATCAGACCCACCAACCAGAGAAAGCCATGTGCCATAAAGACGGCTAACCTGGTCCTCTGCCACGCCCCCACCACGGATGCCATGGGCAAGGTGACACTAATGCCCCCGGCCACCTTGTTTAGGGTATAATCATCCGGAGAATGGCACGCCAGACATTTCTCTGTGGCTGTTAAAGGTTGCATCAGGCGAAAATAGAGCCCATCATCTTTATTGACAACTCCACTTACCTCATTTTCACCCTCGGTCAAGCGCCTGAGGGCCTGCTGTTCCCAGGGGTCAGGGGCATTTTCCGGCCGCAACGGCTTCAAGCTGGTGAGATGCCCCCGGTAGGATAACTTTTTTTCTGCCAGTTCGTATATCTGCCGGATCATGGAGGAAGAATTAATGGCGGTCAGGGTCTTGCCGGATGGTGTCACAATCTCCCTGTCCTCCATATTCAGATGCGGGTTGGGTTGGTGCTCGGGCGTCACCGGAGCATAGACGAAGCCATGTTTGATATTCCAATCTCGGAGAATCAGATCTTTTTCCAGATGCGACCGGGCTATTTCCCGGGCCAGGTGAGACACGGAATGAGTTTCCTGATTGATGCGCCAAATGATGGAGAACAGGACCACGAAAGTCCAGCCGCCCATCAGGAGGATAGCGTAGAATCTCAGTCCCAACTCATTTTCCCTTGCCTGCCAGAATTTTCTCATAGTCGTACGTTCCCGATAAAAATTACAATTCCCTACTACCTATTCGGTAACATCGAAAAATTAATTAAATCTGTTGGGAATTTTCCGGGAGGGGTCAGGATGGCATGTTGCCTGAAAGGTTGTGGTGGTTAGCTGACCAAGGCTTGTGATTGTAAGTCTTCCTTGACATATGATCAGAGGAACGAAGAGATGCAAACCGGGATTGCCGGAAAAGGGATGGGGGTTGAAAATATTTTTTGCAGGTCTAAAGACCCGTCCAGCTTCGGGCTAGGCTGGTTGGCTCTGTCCCGGGGCGTCTAAAGTATAGGTGGGTTCGCCTTCAAATTTGTAATTGCCGGCCAGGAAGGCCTCGGCATACCAGTCCACGATGGCGTCGTCAGCCATGAGCATGTCCCGCTGCCGCGCGGCCCCCATCAGGCGGCCCAGGAGGTCCAGTTTTTCCTCCAGCAATTCCCTGGGGTACTTCCACAATCTCCCCACCACCAAATCGCCGGTCACTTCCACCTCGAAATCCAATTTCTCCAGTACCGCCCCTAAAAACCGCACCCGCCGGCCCCGGCGCACCTCATCCGCGGCACCACCCTTAAAGCGGAAGGTAATGTAATTGTCGTTGCGGGCATCGCTGACGTAGGCGTCGATGGTGGCAAAGTGGTAGCCCAGACGGGAACTGTAATTCAGGTAATTGTGGGAGATAATGGCAAAGGTGCGGGACCAGAAGTCGGAATGGTCTGCGGTCGCGGTCAGCGACCGGGAGACCACGGAGTACAAGCCCTTCATATCTATGGGAATGGGCCCGGCCCAGGAAATGTCCGGATGGCTGATGCCCTTCCACATCGCCTGCATGGGGATGGAGGTGATGGCTTCCGGGGATACGAACTTGGCCCGCCGATGCGCTTCGATGCCGCCGCCTAAATCGATGATGTGCAGGTTAAAGGGAATATGCGTCTTCAACCTCACCGAGTGGACATCATGCTGGCTGGCTTTTTCGGCCAGGTCAAACATTTCCTTGATGCCCAACTGGTGGGCAAAGCGGGTGATGTCATGCAGGGTCTTACAGTTGTCCGGGGTCAAATCGCTTAACTTGGGATCCACCAGATTGAGCGGCGTGATCCAACGCAGCACCCGGCGCAATTTGGCGTAGATGGGCGTCTCGCTGACAGAGGAATCCTGTTTTTTTCTGGTTTTATTTAGCAGTTCCGGCACTTCGCCCTGGTAGACCCGCATATGGGTGGCGTCCACGGTAATGATCTGACCGGGCTGCAGGATTTCGGTGGCCTTACCGGTGTCCACCAGGGCCGGCACCTTGAATTCCCGGGCTAAAATAGCCAGATGCGACGTGGCGCTGCCGATGTCAATAACCATCCCCTGGGCCTTATGCAGCACCATGCCATACCGGGCGCTGGTATGCCGGGCCACCAGGATCGACCCCTCCGGGAAATTAGCCAGGTCCTCGTCCTTCCGGATGATAAAAACCGGCCCCGCGGCCACCCCGAAACAGGCGACCGTGCCACGATCAATGAGCAATCCTTGCCGTTCCTCCGGAGGCAACGGCCGGGCTTCTTCCTGCTCCGGCGCCTGCACCGTCAAAGGCCGGGCCTGCATCAGCAGCACCTTTCCCTGGGGATCAACGGCAAACTCGATGTCCTGGGGGTCCCCGTAATAGTCTTCCAACTGCACCCCGTAGCGCCCCAGAGTCAGGAGTTGTTCCCCGGTCAAAGCCGGCTGCGTTCTTTTGTCCCCGGCCACAGGCACCATGGTCAACCCCGAAGATGTCTCCGGCCCCTCCAACAATACCGCTTTATCACTCAGGCGCTGCTCCAGCAAGCAGACTTCGGGTTTTTTAGCCAGCACGAACTGGTCCGGGGTCACCGTGCCGTCCACCACCGCCGGCCCTAATCCCCAGGAGGCGTCCAGGAGCATGACATCATTGCGGCGGCTCATGGGGTCCACGGTAAACAGGACGCCGCTGGCCTCCGCCGGCACCATGGCCAGGCAGCCCACGCTCATGGCCTGTTCCCGGTGCGCCAGCCTTTTCTGGCTCAAATAGATCAAGGCGCGGCGGTTGAACTGGCTGGCCAGGACTTCCAGATACGACGGAAAAAATTCCGCAAAGGGAACATTTAACTTGGTGAGGAACTGGCCGGCAAAAGAGAATTCCTGATCTTCGTAAATACCGCTGCTCCGTAAAGCCAGGGTGGGCTGATATCCCAGGGAATCGGCCAACTTTTGATAATGCCAGGCAATTTCTTCCCGCAACTTGGCCGGGATTTCGGCCCGGCGAATTTTTTCTTTTATTTGTTCGCTGTGGACCGCCAATTCATCCAGATTGTCAGGGTTGAGCTCTTGAAAAAAGGTTTGAATCGGCTCAACCAGGAGATTTTCCGCCATCACCAGCCGGTAAGCCTCGTGGGTAATGACAAAACCATCGGGAGTCGGCAGACCCAGGCGGTTTTTCATTTCCCCCAGGTTGGCGTTTTTGCCGCCCACCTGATTCAGGTAGCGTCGGTCTATCTGAGAGAGGGGCAGTACCAGGGGAACGATGTCCGCTGGCATGACCGAAGCAATTTCGTGGGAAATTTTGGCCCGCAGTCCCTCATATATCCCATTGATGGCCTCGTAGCGATTATCCCCCAGGATATTCAACTCTTCCACAATGATCCCGACTTTATTCAGGATGGCAGTGCTCCGGGAGCGGATAAATTGCATATCAAAAATAAAATCGCCTTCAGCCACCGACTCCAGACGAGCCATAAGTTCCAGGGTGTCATTGTTGGCGTCCAACAATTTTTTAAAACTCTCGTATCTCTTCTTAAAAGCCTCCATGCCCTTTTCCGGGCCGGATTTGCTTTTACTTTTAAACCAATTGAAAATACCCAAATCTCGTTCCCTACTTACCAGCGGTGACAGGTTATGATACGTTCAACGTCTCGGGCCAGTAACGTTATCTTAAGTCCTTAATCTCTGAATCGCACCCTGAAAACCCTACTCCTGCCCGGCCTGTACTTCCCGGCGTCTATCCAGAGCCTTGTTAATAGTCATCAGGATCTGCTCTTTGCGAAATGGCTTGGTAATATAGTCAAAAGCCCCCTGACGCATGGCTTCCACCGCGGATTCGATGGTGCCGTACGCAGTCATAATAATAAAAGGGATGGTCTCGTCCTGCTCTTTAAGGAGCTTCAAAAGCTCGATGCCCTCCATTTGGGGCATCCGTAAATCGCTGATCAAGACATCGGCGTGGTGTTCCCGGCACCAATTCAGGGCCTGCTTGGGGTCGGTGGTAGTCAGGATATTATAATCCGTCTTTTCCGTCAGAATTAATTTCAGCAGATCCAATAGATCCGTTTCATCATCGATGATTATAATCGTATAGGGCATGAACCGAACTCCTGGCCTCGAGAAAAACTAAAAAACAATACCCTCCATAGTATTATTATTCAGACATTTTGGCAAGACCTGAGAAACAGGGAAAAGGGAATAGGGATTAGGGAATTATTTTTTTGACATCAGGAACATGAAGGCCTGTCAAGGGACAATCTCACCCTGACAGGCCCCCAGAGCTAGGCTCCACCACAGGATTCCGGACTCGGCGCCGGGGATGGTAGTATTTAAAAAGGCCACAATGGGCGAGCATCGTCGCCGTGAAAGGGAGTGTTGTCGATTAAAGGCGCAGGCGATGGCGCTGACCCACAGGACCATCACCGTGGCCACCATCAGGATGCCCGCCAGGACAAAGATATTCCCTTTGGCCAGGGCATAAGATTGGTAAGCCAGCCATTGAAACATGCCTGTCTTCTTCAGCACCCCGACGATGATCATCATACCCATGAGCAGGAAGATGACGTTCATGTGGCATGAGGATGAGGCGGAACCGCGGCCGGCCAGCGAAATGCTTGTCTAGCTGGTCCATACGATGCTCGGTCTCCTCGGCAGTGGCCAGGATTTTGAGCAGGGTTTGCTGTTCCGAAATCCGATTATACCAGACTTCAACTGACGGGTATTTCCCGGAGCAGTTCTTCCGTTTTTTTGAGGTGCTGCTCTGGCAAAACAACTTCCAACAAGCGCAGGGGCATGTTTCCTCCCAGAGCAGATCTTGATTCTTTCTGTCAGACTCAAGCCACCAGTGCAGTAACACGGGTCGTCAACTCTCAGCTTATAAGGGTATTGGGGATAAACAGACCTTAGCCGCCGAGCTAAGGTTGCAGCAGGCGACCCAGATCCCCATACTGAGAATGGGTTATCATCGAACCGAGGCGATTATTCTCCTGACCAGTTTATCGATTTCGACGGCGATCACGACCGTGAAGGACACCAGTCCTATCCTCAGCCACTCCATGGCCCCGATGGGCTCCATACGGAAGATCCATTGCATTGTCGGCAGGTAAATGGCAGCCAAATGGGCGAGGAACGCAGCAATGGTGCCGAAAAAGAGGAATAGGTTTCCCAGGGGGTTCATGCGGAACAGGGAGTGTAGCTCGGAACGGCTGTTAAAAGCCTGGAAAAACTGGAAAAAGACCATGGTGGTGACAGCTATGGTCCTGGCTTTTTCCAGCGACGCTCCCTGATTGAGGGCATGGACAAATTCATAGACGATTCCTGCTGAGATGAGCAAGGCGACAATAATGGTTCGCTCGATTAACAGCCGGGACATGATACCTTCTTTAGGGTTTCGAGGCGGGCGTTCCAGGACATCTTTTTCTCCCGGTTCGAAAGCCAAGGCCACGTCCTGGAGACCGTTGGTAACCAGGTTGATCCACAAGAGTTGGGCTGGCAAATAGGGCAAGGGTAGGCCGAGCATGACGCTTCCCAGGATGGAAATGATCGCCGCGATGCCGGTGGGGATGAGAAAGAAAGTGACCTTCGCGGATGTTGTCGAAGACAACGCGGCCAATCCCACCGCCTGGTAGATGCTGGCGAAATTATCGTCGGCAATGACCATATCGGAGGCTTCTTTGGCCACATCGGTGCCGGTTTTGCCCATGGCTATACCGATATGGGCCGCCTTCAGGGCTGGCGCGTCGTTCACCCCATCCCCGGTCATGGCGACGATCTCTCCATGTTTGAGCAATTGTTGCGTGATGCGGAGCTTATGGTGTGGGGCGACCCGGGCATAGACCGAGACTTTTTGTACCAGGTGAAACAGGGTGGCATCGCTCATGGTCTCCAGTTCTCTGCCGGTGAGGACCTGACGCACCGCTCCCTCCGGTCCGGCCCGTTTGACCAGCGCCGCCAGCACTTCCTTCAGGAAGGCGAAGAATTCCATGTCGTTTAGGGCCTGGACATGCTTTCCGGTCAGACCCAGAGGCGCCCGGCTGTCCAGACCGGAGCGTTGGGCCAGCACATTGGCCACCTCTCTGGTGACCGTGAAGAGTTCTTCATCAGTCATGGCCTCCAGAGGCTTGACGGCCAAGTCTTCCACCTCCACCTCTGCTTCGACGATGCCAACTTTTTGGGCAATGGCTCCGGCAGTGACGGCGTGGTCTCCGGTGATCATCACCACCCGAATGCCCGCCTTCTTGCAACCGGCCACGGCGTCTACGGCCTCGGGTCGGGGCGGATCGATCATCCCCTGCAAGCCGGCGAAGATCAACCCCGTTTGCAGGTCGGCCATGGTGATTTCCGTTTGGTGGACTGGGGCTTCTTTATAAGCCAGGCCCAACACCCGCAGGCCTTCCTTGGCAAAATGGTTGGCCACTCCAGGAACATTCTCCCACTCGGAGAAACGGCACTCCTGGCAGAGGTCCAGCAGTTTTTCCGGCGCCCCTTTGACGAAGACCAGGTGGCGATCGCCGTGCCGGTGCAGGGTAGCCATATAGCCCCGTTCCGATTCGAAGGGAATAAGAAATAGTTGTGGATAGTGCTCCCGCTCCTGTTCAGGAATTAATCCCGACTTCATGGCGGCAACAATAAGGGCGCCTTCCGTCGGGTCTCCGTCTACCTTATATTGTTCATCTTCTATGAAGATGTCGGATTCGTTACATAAAAGCCCGATCCGGAAAAGTATATGAATGTCAGGATCGGCGTCCGCTTTGATGTGTCGTCCCTCTTCCAGGATGTCACCCTTGGGTTCATAGCCGCTCCCGGTAACTTCGTAGATGTGGCGCCCGTCATAGACCAGCTTCACGGTCATCTCATTTTTGGTCAGGGTGCCTGTCTTATCAGAGCAGATGACGGTGGTGCTGCCCAGGGTCTCCACCGCCGGCAGTTTGCGGATAATGGCGTTCCTCTGGGCCATGCGGGCCACGCCGATGGCCAGGGTGATGGTCACCACGATGGGCAGGCCCTCAGGGATAGTGGCCACCGCTGCGGCTACGGCGGTCATGAACATGTCTTGGGCGCTGATGCCGACGAGGATGCCGATGAGAAAGAGCAAGGCTGAAGCTACCAGGACGATGATGCCTATGGTATTGGCAAACCGGTCGATTTTTTCCTGGAGGGGGGCTTTTGTCACCCCAAGTTCCTGGACATCCTTGGCGATCCCGCCCAGGACAGTTCTGGAGCCGGTGGCCACCACCACCCCTTTGGCCCTGCCGTTCACTACCACGGTGCCCATAAAGGCCATATTTTTTTGGTCTCCGGGAGTGAGGTTGTCCTCGGGGATGGCTGACGTAATTTTCTCGGCCGGAATGGATTCCCCGGTGAACATGGATTCGTCGGTCTTAAGCTCGATGGTCTTGATGAGTCGGATATCCGCCGGCACCCGGGACCCGGAAGCCAGAAACACGATATCTCCCGGGACCAGTTCCTCGCTTCTGACTTCGAGTTCTTTCCCATCCCGCAGGGTCCTGGCTTTGGCCACCACCATCTTTTTGAGGGCTCGAACGTTTTTTTCCGCCTTGGCACTCTTGGCATGTACCCGACCAAAGCATTAATCAATAAAATTGCGGCGATTACTCCGGCATCCTTGTATTCCTGAAGGAACCCAGTCACAGCTGCGGCGATGAGCAGAATATAAATCAAGGGGCTTTTGAACTGGTGGAGGAGAATTTCCAGTTTGCTAATTTTGCCCTCTTCCGCTAATTTGTTGGGTCCAAATTGTTGCCGGCGCTCACTGACTTCGCTGTCGGTTAAGCCGCTGCTCCGAGGTGTTCAGGTCAGAAAAAATTGCTTCTACGTTACGCTGATACCAATGCATTTCGTCTCCTTAACATGGGCATGAGAAAAAATCATGATGAGGAAAGTGCGGCTTCTAAGCATAAACCAAGCCCCTCTATAACCTTACGGATCGCAAAAATTATTTCTTAGCAGGAAGCGATGGAGGTAAACCACGTTTCCCGGAGATTCTTGGATAATCATGTTGTAGTGTTCGCAGGTCTCCAAGTCGTGACATTGCAAACAATGTGCAACTTGCCGGGTCATGGCGCAGAGGCGGATGGGACATTCCGTTAAGCCTCCTCCTCCCTTACAGCTCGGGCATTCGGGATGGCTGCGAAACCACTCGAGACCCTTGATGAATTCATCTAAAGAAAAGCCTTCGTCTCCTGGAAAGCAATGCCCCCAAAAAGTACATCGGGAGCTGGCCGATGTATTCCTTTACTTTGCCAATGGCCTCAAGAAAATCCGGTTTGTCTATCCGGCAATTTTCACATAAGCCGCAATAACTCTGCTTCATAGACCTATCTCCCTGAGTTTAATCTGAAAATAAAGGTGAAATATATCGACCGTTGCCTCTTCTCAGCCTTGAATCACTGACGTTTCGGGTTTCACCTGCTCCTAAACACCTCCGTATGACGGGGGTGAAGTAAGGGAGGTCAGAAGCCTAACTTCTTTGTTAAGATAATCCCATCAATTGTTGCTTTTTTAAGTCAGGGTGTATCCTTCAAGAGCAGAGCCTCGGAAATCTCCTTGAACAGATCGGCCAGGCGGATCAACCCGACCACTTTGTCGCCTTCCAGCACCGGTATTCTCTCCACGTTTTCTTGGAGCATCAAAGCAAGGGCTTTTACCAAAGAATCGCCGCTATCTACGGTAACTTTAAAGGGGCTCATGACCTCGCTCACCGGTTTTTCCGCTTGTTTCTGTAATTCCAATCCCACGACCTCCTGCCATGCAAGCGCAGCTCCTCCGAGCCCCCCCAATATATCACCCTCCAGTCCCCGGACGATGTCCTTTAGGGTCAAGATACCCAGGAGGTGATATTTCTCATCAAAAACCAAAACAGCCCGGGGCTCGAAGGAGCCTTCATATTTTATCGCCGCTTCCCGCACAATAATCACCGCCTGGTTCAGGGTGAACCAATAAGGAATATGCGGATAATCCTTTAGAGGGATCATCAAATCTTTGACGCTTTTTTCATAAGGCATGGGAACCTCCTGAAATTTCCGGTTATACTTCAAATTTTCGAAAAAAATTATCTTGTTAAATAATGTCAAGTGCAAAAAATCGACTTAGCAAACCCCTTTAAGAAAATCAGGAGCCTAACTGATTATAACTCTTCTAATTATTTTAAGGTTTTTTTTCCTGCGATATTCATGGTTTCCTTATTCTTCCCTAATCTAACTGCGGCAGCGCCGACACAGGGAGATCGCCTCGGCCCATTCCCTTTTCCCTTCTTTTCTAACGGCTCATGGTCAGAGGCCGGACAAAGTTCACCATCAGCAGATAAACATTACACAGCACGATGGTAATGATCATGGGCCACCAGCAGGCCTTCATGTACTGGACGAAGGAGATGTGGTAGCCGGCCTTTTCGGCCAGGCCCACGGTTACCACGTTGGCGCTGGCCCCGATCATGGTGCCGTTGCCGCCCAGACAGGCCCCCAGGGCCAGGGACCACCACAAGATACCGGACTCCGCCCCCGGGATGGTGGTGTTTAAAAAGGCCACGATGGGGAGCATCGTCGCGGTGAAGGGGATGTTGTCGATGAAAGCGCGGCAATGGCGCTCACCCAGAGGATCATCACTGTACGCTACGATCAGATTGCCGGCCGACATATCCCGCACCCATTCGGCGATGATCTGGATGAGCCCCGTCTCCTCGGCCCCGGCTATCACCATGAACAGGGCGACGAAGAAAATCAAGGTCGGCCACTCTACCTCGTGCTCCAGCATCTCCACAATGTCCACCCGGGAGATGGCCAAGAGCACCACTGCGCCCGTCAAGGCGGCGATTGACGGTTCCATATGCAGCACCCCGTGGAAGATAAACAGAAAGATGGTGAAGCCCAACACTCCCAACGCCAGAACCGCCAGTTTACCGTTGGTGATGCGATATTCTTCCTTTAAGTAGGCAATGGTGCGATCCACATCCTTGACCTCGGCCTTCAGATAAGACTTCTTATACCAGTAAAGGTAATACACCAGGCAGACTACCAGGCAGATCAGACAGATGATCGCCAGGTTGGCAACAAAATCCAGGAAGCTCAACTTGGCGTAGGAGCCGATGATGATGTTGGGCGGGTCGCCGATCAGCGTAGCGGTGCCCCCCACATTGGAGGCGAAGACCTCCGGGATGAGGAAGGCAATTGGGTTGACCTTCAGGGTCACGGCGATCTCGATGGTCACCGGGATCATCAGGAGCATGGTGGTAACGTTATCCAGAAAGGCCGAGGCCACCGCAGTTACCACCATGAGGATAGCAGAGAGGGCAAAGACGTTCCCCCGGGCCAGGGCATAGGATTTGTACGCCAGCCACTGAAACAGGCCCGTCTTCTTCAAGACCCCCACGATGATCATCATCCCCATGAGCAGGAAGATGACGTTGAGATCGATGGCCCGCATGGCATCCTCAAAACTGAGAATAAAATAACTCCTTATTGAAGGTCCCGGCGGTGTAGCTGATGAACAGGACAGCCGCCGCCCCCAGCAGCGCCGCCAGGGTGCGATGCATTAATTCTGCGGCGATAAGAATGTAGACCAGCACCAGCACCCCCGCGGCGATCCAGAAAGCCGGGGTGATCTGCCGCTTCAGCTTAAGGGTATGGTGAGTTTGGAAAAGCCGGTTGCCGGCTGCGTCCTGTCCCGCGGCCAGGATTGCCACCGGTTCCGAATCCGCCGCCTGCCAGGAGGGCTTCACGGCCCGGATTTGCAGGCGAGCGTCAGGGAGCGTCCCGAACGGCAGCCGGTAGCGGCCGACGAAGGCCCCCGACGAGCTGCTGGCAACGCTTTCCTCTTTGCCCACCAACCCTGCGGGTTGGCCATTAACTAAAACTTCGATCTCAACCTCTTTCACCCCCTTGCCTTGGGCATCATCGATGATGCCGGAGACGGTGAGCACATCTCCTGCTTCTGGCGCCGCCGCCAGCAATTCCAGGGGGCAGGCAACAATACTCAAGAACATTGCCAGCACCGAGGCGCCTGCCATATATTTAGACCACTTCATAGGTCCTCCTTTGCTATGCACAATTTTATATCCAGTTCGGTTTGAAATGCAGCAAATCTAATCTTCAACCTATTAATAATACATTTAATTTAACTGGAAACCGAAAACTGTATTAGGTCGGCCCCAAAAAAACAAAGGCCTCCCAGGTGACAGACTCCTCCTGGAAGGCCTTTTAACATGGCCATATTCTAACTCCCCGCCCAAATTTATCTATGCAGGACGAAGATTATACTTTTAATTCATTGCCCTTCACTTTCCACTTTTCACTTCTCCTGCTTACTACCGGCTCATGGTCAGGGGCCGGACAAAGTTTACCACCAGCAGATACACGTTACACAGCACGATGGTAATGATCATGGGCCACCAGCAGGCTTTCATGTACTGCACGAAGGAGATATGGTAACCGGCCTTTTCCGCCAGGCCCACGGTCACCACGTTGGCGCTGGCCCCGATCATGGTGCCGTTGCCGCCCAGACAGGCCCCCAGGGCCAGGCTCCACCACAGGATGCCGGACTCGGCGCCGGGGATGGTAGTGTTTAAAAAGGCCACGATGGGCAGCATCGTCGCCGTGAAAGGGATGTTGTCGATAAAGGCGGAGGCAATGGCGCTCACCCACAGGACCATCACCGTGGCCACCGTCAGGTTGCCCCCGGACATATCCCGCACCCACTCGGCGATGATCTGGATCAGACCGGTCTCCTCGGCCCCGGCGATGACCATGAACAGGGCAATGAAGAAGACCAGGGTGGGCCATTCCACTTCGTGCTCCAGCATCTCCACAATGTCCACCCGGGAGATGGCCAGCAGGATCATGGCCCCGATCAAGGCTGCAATGGAGGGCTCCATGTGCAGTATCCCGTGAATAATAAACAGGAAAATGGTGAAGCCCAGGACGGCCAGGCCCATTGACCGTCAGCTTCTTGTCAGTGATGCGGTATTCTTCCTTCAGGTAGGCGATGGTGCGCTCCACATCCTTGACTTCAGCCTTGAGATAATCTTTCTTGTACCAATAGATAAAATAGACTACCGTCACCACCAGAGCAGATAGCGCAGATAAGGGTTAGGTTGACCACAAAGTCGCCAAAGGTCAGGTTGGCGTAGGAGCCGATGAGAATGTTGGGCGGATCGCCGATGAGGGTGGCGGTGCCGCCCACGTTGGAGGCAAAGACCTCGGGGATGAGGAAGGTCATGGGGTTGACCTTCAGGGTCACGGCGATTTCGATGGTCACCGGGATCATCAGGAGCATGGTGGTGACGTTGTCCAGAAAAGCCGACACCACCGCGGTGATCACCATCAGAATGCCCGCCAGGACAAAGACATTCCCCTTGGCCAGGGCATAAGCTTTGTAGGCCAGCCACTGGAACATCCCCGTCTTCTTCAGCACCCCGACGATGATCATCATGCCCAGGAGCAGGAAGATGACGTTCATGTCGATGGCCGCGATGGCGTCTTCAAAGGACAGGATAAAGTAATTCTTGTCAAAGGTCCCGACGGTATAGCTGATGAACAGGATCAGGGACGCGCCCAGCAAGGCCGCCAGGGTGCGGTGCATCCACTCGAAGGCGATGATGAGGTAGACCAGCAAGCAGAATAATGGTGGCGATCCAGAAGGCCGGAGTGATCTGACGCTTCATATTGAAGTTTTGCTGGGCCTGAAAGAGCTTATTGCCGGCCGCATCCGTCCCCGCCTCCATCACCTGCACGGCAGTGGGCGCCAAAGGCACCCAGGAGGGTTTGAAGGCCTTCACCTCCACCTTGGCCGCCGGCAGGGTTCCCGCCGGCAAGATGAACTCGCCCAGGAAGGCCCCGGATTTGCCGGTGGCAATGTCTTCGTCCTTGATGGCCTTGACGTGCTGGCCGTTTACCAGCACTTCCACTTCCACCTCTTTGACGCCCCGGCCCTGGGGGTTCTTCATGGCCCCCGCCACGCTCAGGCGGTCCCCGGCCTGGGGTGCCGGCGCGGCCAGGGCGAGTGTTGCGGCCAGGAATCCCGCCAGAAACACCAGGGATAGCATGAACCAGGGGAATTTTTATTTTTTTCAGCATGTGCAGTAGTCCCTCGATTGAATATTTTCGGTGGGCAGCGCCCACCTTGAAAGCCCGGACGGGGTTTCGCCTTCCCCGTAGGGGCGAGGCATGCTTCGCCCCTACTTTGCCAAAACCGGCATGCCCTGGAGGGGCCAGATAATATAGCAGAACACCGCCAGCGCCGCCATCAGCACCAGGGACGGAATCCAGCCGTAGGTGAAGAATTCACCCGTGGTAAACTGCTTGGACTCATAGGCGATGGCATTGGGCGCGGCGCCAATGAGCAGGTTGAAAGGCATGCCCGCGGTCGCCAGGGAGGCGAACAGGATGACATACGGCCCCACTCCCAGATAGGGGGCGATGACCAGGGACACCGGCAGGGAGATGGCAATGGCGGCCACGTTCATGATGAAGTTGGTCATCACCAACACGAAAAAGGCGATGCCCAGCACGAAGACCAGCCAGGGGGCATTCAGGAACATGGTGAGCCAGTGGATGGCGATCCATTCCGCGGCCTTGGTGTTCCACAGGCAGAAGCCGATGCTCATGGCCCCGCCGAAGAGCAGGAGGATGTTCCAGGGAATGGTCTCCAAGTCTTCCACCGTCAGGGTGCGGCTCATGAAGAAGGCCACCGTGCCCACCAGCATGATCCCGGCCCGGTCCATGTCCTGGAAGGCCTTCACGGGTAAGAAGGCTTTGAGCATGAACAAGACGATGATGGTCACCACCGTGGCCAGCACGAACTTTTCTTTGGGATTCAACGGCCCCAGCTCTTTGGTGAGCTCCGCCGCCTTTTCCCGCAAACCGGTGATCTCGGCCCGCTCCGGCTTGAAGAAGGTGATGATGATCAGCCAGATGGCGAAGATCATGAAAAGACCTAATGGCGCCATGTACCAGATTAACTCGAAAAAGCCGATGTCCTGGCCGGTAAACTGCTTGAACATCCCGGCCGCAGCCACGCCCCGGGCCGCGCCCAGGAAGGTGATCACCGAACCCGCCCCCGCGGCCCAGGCCATGCCGATGAACAGGCCCTTGCCGAATTTGGTGGGTTGGTCCGATTCGCTGTACAAGGCGTTGATGGCCATCAGCAGCGGGAAGGTGGCCGCCGCCACCGCGGTGTGCGCCATGATGAGGGTCATGGCGCCCACCACCAGGAAGGTGCCCAGGAGGATCATATTGGTGCGTTCACCCACGATAGTGAGCATCTTGTACGCCATGCGCTTGGTGAGGCCCGAGGCGGTGAAGGCCGTGCCGATGACCACGGACCCGAAAATGAACCACACCGAGGGATCGAAGAAATCCCGGAGCGCATCATTGGCCGGCCGGATCATGAACAGCACCTGGAACAGACCGATGGCGATGGCGGTAATGCCGATGGGCATGACCTCGAAGATCCACCACACCCCCGCCATCAAAAACAGCCCTATGGACATCTTGCCGGCCCAGCTAAGCGTGAAAGATTTTCCCCGCCGGGTCCTTGGCGTCCGGCAAACCGGGTATCATATAAAATAGAAAGAAAATTCCTAATCCCAGGAGAATAAAGAAGATGCGCTTCCAATCAACCACCTTTTTAGGCGGCGCCAGAATGATTTCTTCGGGCATTTGCGGCAGGCCGGCGCTCATGGGAACTTTTTTGGTTTCATCTGCCATATCAGTTAACTCCCTAACAATATCTCTGAAACGTCCAGAATGAAGTTTAGTCGCCCAGGACGACCTCGGAAATCTCCTTAAAGAGCTCGTTCATGCGCACCATGCCCACGACCTTCTTGTCTAACAGCACCGGCATCATGCCCACGTTCTCTTTGATCATCAGGAACAGGGCCTTGGTGATGGGATCGTCGCCGTTCACGGTCACTTTGATGGGGCTCATGACCTCGCTCACCGGCTTCTGTGACTGGTCCTTCATGTTCGGGCCGAACATATCCCCCATGAGCACTGCCAGGCTCGGGTCGGCTTTGATGAGGCCGCGTGTCCTGGGCAAACTTGGGCTCCAGACCCGCGCATGATGTCCCGCAGGGTCAGCATGCCCATGAGCTGATATTTCTCGTCGAACACCAGAACCGCCCGGGGCTCGAAACTGCCTTCGAACTTGATGGCCGCTTCCCGGACGATGGCCATGGCCTGGCGCAGGGTGAACCAATACGGAATGTGAGGATAATCCTCCAGAGGGATCATGAGATCCTTGATTTTTTTACTGTACGGCATAGTGACCTCCATTTTTTGGGAGTAGTTTTTTCCGCTGGCAAAAGAATCTTTCGTTGTCTGGCCGGACTCGGTGTTTCTCGAGTCCAGGGCTGAGATAGCTCCCCTGGGCCATCACCTGGTTGACCGCCGTGAGCAATTCCTCATGGGCCAGATACTTCAACAAATAACCGGCCGCGCCGGCTTTTAAGGTTTCCCGGACAAAACGTTTATCCGAGTGGATCGCCAGGGCCATGACCTTGACGGTGGGGAGTTCCCCGTGGACTCGCCGGAGCATCTCCAGACTGGACAGACCCGGCATTTCCATGTCAAAAAGGATGAGATCGGGAGATAACTGGCGGGCAAGATTGATGATCATGGACTCATCGGTGGCTTCGCCGACAATAGCCAGGCCTTCCTGGCCGGCCAGTATCGAGCGCAAACTTTGCCGCATACTTTCATGGTGCACGGCCAGGAGAATTTGTATGGCCACAGTAATCTCGCTTGCTTAGGTGGTTGCAGGAATCGAGGGGCCGATTTCCCTCTCGGTGATGACCAGCATCCCTGGGTCATCCGGCTTTTCCTACGGGCGGTTCACGAACCGGCCCACATGGCATAATCGCCATGATAAAACATTTTCGAGAATTGCTCTGATAGTAATGGAAATAAAAAAACCGGTCTATTAGCAAATCCCTAATAATTCGCTTCGCAATCCCTAGTTTTTTATTTCGCAAATGGAAGGTAGGAGAGGATGGTTTTATGAATGAAAATGGAGCACAGGCGCCCTCGCCTGTGCCAGAATAGCGAAGCTAGTTTTTAACCAACGAAACCAGGAACCTGAAACCGGCCTTAGGTATCTATCGAAGTCAACCCTTCCCGGATGGCGTATTTGACCAGTTCCGCCAAATTTTGCAGACCCAGTTTATCCATCATCTGCTTGCGATGCACCTCGATGGTCTTGACACTGACATGCAGGGCCTCGGCAATCTGGCGGGTCGACCGGCCCTCGGCCAAGAGCTGCAGCACCTCCCGTTCCCGGGGGGTGAGGGCCTGGAAGGCTGAAGAATCGGTATCGGCCAGCTTCTGGACATAATCCTCCACCACGATGCCGGTAATATCGTGGCTGAGGTAGACTCGGTTGGCCATGACCATCTGAATGGCAGTGATCAACTCTTCGGAAGCGCAGTATTTCAGCAGATACCCGGAAGCCCCGGCCTTCAACATGCCTTTGACAAAACGCTTGTCGGAATGCATGGACAGGGCGATAACTTTGACGCCGGGATTTTCGGCCACGATCTGCCGGGTTGCTTCGATGCCGTTGAGTTCGGGCATACCGATGTCAATAATGACCACCTCCGGGTGCAGTTCCCCGGCCAATTGCACAGCCTGGCGGCCGTCTTCGGCCTCGCCCACCACCTGCATGTGAGGATGTTTCTGCAACAAGGCGATGAGGCCTTCCCGGACGATTTTATGGTCATCGGCCACCAGAATGTGGACAGGCATAGCGGTTTACCGTTTTTGCAAGGGTGCACTTAACGTGATTGTAGTGCCATAAGAAGTTGATTTAACATCTAAATTACCACTAAAGGCCTTGAGGCGCTCCCGAATGCTGAACAGGCCGAAGCCGCCATCCTTGCGGCCCCAGCGGGAGCTCATTTCCGTGACGTTAAAGCCCACCCCATCGTCATGAATGCCGATGTGCATCTGGCCATTGTCCCGCCACATCGAAACCTGGACATGCCGGGCCCGGGCATGTTTGACCACATTGAGCAAAAGTTCGTTCACGGCCTGGAACACCAGCACCCGCAGGTCTTCATCTAACGGTTTGGGTTGATTGTCGTCCTCAAAATAGGTGGGGATGCCGTGCTGATTCTGAAGCTCTTCCGTGAGCCACTCCACGGCGGCCTCCAGGCCCAACTCATAGAGGATGGGTGAACTGATCTTAAAGGTGAGAGATTTGGTATCCTGGATGATCTGCTTAAACAACAGGCGGATTTCGTTCAGACCCGCCACCAGGGGTTCGCTTTCCGCGGCCAGGGCGGCATCCTTGAGCTGTCCCAGCTTAATGGAAGAAATGGCCAGCTTTTGCCCGATATTATCGTGCAAATATACCGCGATGCGGCGTCGTTCCCTTTCTTCCGCCAAAGAAAGTTGCGAAGTCAGGGAGCGCAGCCGTTCCTGGAATTCGGCCAGCTGCTCTTCCGCCGACTTTCGTTTGGTTATCTCACGGCAAAATAAGGTTACCAATACGAACAGGATGAGCGGGATAGAAACCAGGGTAAAGACCAGGAGGACGAACCAGATTCCCTGAAAGGGGACTTCCCTCGGTTCCGGCCAGTCTCTGTTGACCGGCATAGATCAGAAGCAGCAGCGACAAGAGGAAAACTATGGCCCCGACGCCTCCCGCGGCTATGACTTTTTTATCCCGGATCTGCTCCCAACACTGCCAGTTCATATTATTGGTTTCTGGTTTTCGGTTTTTGGTTTCGGTACATATAATTTATTTTAAAGGTTCAGTTTACTGGATTGAATCTGAAACCATTGTTATCTGAAATCTAAGTCAACTAACTCTTGCCAAACTGGTGCAGAATGTTTTATTTTAGCATAGTTATTGAGAAATGGTAGAGGCCGAGTGATGGCTAGAGGCCCGTTGTGATGATATAATTAGTTAGCCGTTTAATTCTGTTTTCTTTTAGATCTGGTTTTGCTATACCAAGGCAATATTGCTCTGATCAGTCCTGATCATTAGCTTGGTTTTATACCTGCCTCAGCATCTCGACTCACAGGGGAGGAAAAAAAATTGGTCGCACCAAAAAAGTCAACCTGTCCCCGAGCCAAAGTAGCTCTGGAAAATCTCCTGGCCGGCAATCAGAGATTTGTCAGGGGTGAGCGCGCCCCCGGGCTTTTGACCTGCGCCGGGAAAAATTGGTAACCGGACAAAAACCCCTGGCCATCGTTCTGGGGTGTTCCGATTCACGCGTCTCCCCTGGAACTCTCTTTGACCAGAATTTGGGAGAAATCTTCGTGGTTCGCACCGCCGGCCAGGTTTTAGGGCCCAGTGTCCTGGCCAGTATCGAATATGCCGTGGATCACCTTCAGGCCCCCCTCTTCATGATCCTGGGGCACGAAAAATGCGGCGCCGTCACCGCGGCCATTGCCCATGAAGGTCAGGCCCAGGGCAATATCGGCCTCCTCCTCGGCCAGATTCAGCCTGCCATTGAGAGAGCTCGACAGTTAAACACCGCCCCGGATAGACATGGTGGAAAAGGTGACTGACCTGCATTTAGAGGAACTGGCAAAGCAGGTTTTACAGGAAAGTGACATCATCAGCCAGGCCGTGGCCGAGGGGCGACTCCGCCTGGTCACCGCCAAATACCAAATAGCCTCAGGCGAAGTCAAGATTCACGCCGCCGGACTTTAAGGGCTAAAGATTTCTGATCACCGACTACTGGCCACTAAACCCTGAAAATTGCAAACCGGAAAATGAATCGATGCGTTTAATCTCAAATAAAATCTATCTCACCATCGCCCTGATCACCCTGGTGGTGCTGGCGACCGCCTTTGTTTTGGGCCTGATGTCCTCCAACAAGATGCGGGAGGTGATCAGTGAGCAATTCAACCAACAGCAGCTGATCATCGCTAAATCCGTGGCCTCCGACATTGAGGAAAAATTCGCCTTTATTAAAAATGAATTGCATACCCTGAATCTTTCCCCGGCCATTCAGTATCTGGAAGTCTCCTGGCCCAACCGCATGCAGATCACCCTGGAGAATGTCAAGACCCTATGGCGTGGTGGAAATCGGTCTGGTGGCAGGCTGAGGGCCAGGAGGCAAAAATCTACCGGCTGGACAGCCAGGGAAAACAGCGAGTCACCCGGGTCGATATTGCCCAGTTGCCGTTTTTCCAATGGGCTCAAGATCCCAACCATAAGGATCAGTTTTTTATCAAACGCACCACCCTGGATTTTCATGACGATTCCCAAACGCCTTACCTCCTGGTGGCCATTCCCACCTACCAGGTCTCCGTGGATGAAAGCCACCCCAAGGCCATGGGCAATTTTACTGGCTGCTCTCTATTTCCTGGTGGACCCGGTCTTCCTGGCCAAAAAATACGCCCAGGACATTCGCTCCGGTCAGACCGGCTATGCCTGGGTGATCGATGCCCAGGGGACCTTTCTCTACCATCCGGAGCAGGATTTTATCGGCAAAAATGCCTTCGAAGTCCGGGAACAGAAGGGCGCCAGGGTCTCTTTTGACGGAGATCAATAAGATTCAGCGAGAAAAAATGCTCACCGGGCAGGAGGGGGTCTCGTATTATTGGAGCGGCTGGCACCTGGGCCTGCATGAGAAGGTTGAAGAAGTTTATTGCCTATGCCCCCATCGTCATTGCCGGGGATAACCAGAAGTTGACCTGGTCGGTGGCCGTGGTGGCGCCTCGGACGGAAGTTGAGGGCGCCATTCATGAGGTCTATATTCGCCAGTTTCTCCTCCAGGGATTGCTCATCTCCTTTATCATGCTGGCGGGCGGCGCCGGGATGTTTTACGAATCCCGCTGGGCTTCTTCTTTGGAAAAAGAAGTGCAACGCAAAACCGAGGCCTTAAAAAAATCCAATGAAGAATTGATCATCTCTGAAAAACGCTACAAATCTCTGGTGGAATCAGCCGAGGACGCCATTCTCACCGTGAACTCCCATGGCGATATCCTCTCGGTCAACCACTACGGGGCGCAATTCCTGGGGTATACGGTGCACGGCATCGTTGGCAAAACCCTGACCGATCTTTTTCCTGACCGGGTTGGCGAGTTCCTCCAGGGGCAGACCGAGACGATTTTCCGGGAAAAAATCGGTTTTCGAACCACCCAGGATGTAGTGCTCGGCGACAAGGAATATACCATCAATTTTAATCTGACCCCGGTGCGGGATGAAGAAGACCGGGTCCAGAGCGTCCTGATCATCGCTCACGATGTCACTGCCAGCCAAAAGAATGGAAGAACAGCTCTACCACACGGAAAAATTGGCCTCCCTGGGACAACTGGCCGCCGGCGTGGCCCACGAAATCAATAATCCCATGGCCATCATTTTAGGCTACGCCGATATGCTCCTGGAAAAAACCGAGGAAAACTCCAAAGAATATAAGATTCTGAAAACCATCGAACGCCAGGGCAATAACTGCAAGAGGATTGTGGAAAACCTCATGAGTTTTGCCCGCATGCCCGAGGGCGTGCAATACGACACCGATGTCAATCGCAATATCGAACTGGTCCTGGAAGTGGTGCAGAATACCTTGCTCACCAAAAAAATTGAATATGAGCTTCTTCTGGCGGAAAACCTCCCCCGGGTGCGAGGCGATGCCGGGCAACTGCAGCAGGTGTTCATGAATCTGTTGACCAATGCCGTCAAGGCCATGCCCCAGGGGGGGAAATTAAGTATTACCACCCGCCTGAATCAGGCGGGCGATAAGGTGGAAGTCCTGATCACTGACACCGGGGAAGGTATCAAGAGAGAACATCTCTCCAAGATCTTTGATCCCTTTTTTACCACCCGCAAGGTTGGGGAAGGCACCGGCTTGGGTCTGTCGGTAAGTTATGCCATCGTCGCCAAATTTGGCGGCACCATTTACTGCACCAGTAAGTCCAAGGAAGAATACGGCGAGGCACAAAGTGGCTCGACCTTCACCGTTTCCTTGCCGGTCATTAAGTCAGCTGGGGGGGGGAATGAACAACCAGAAAAAGCCTAGTCCCGGGAAAATTCTCATTGTGGATGATGAACCTGATATGCTGGAAATGCTGGACATGATTATCACGGATAAAACCAGCCATCAGGTGGTGACCACCAATAATCCCCTGGAAGTGGGCGAAATTCTTGCCAAAGGTCAATTTAACCTGGTAATCACCGACTTGATGATGCCCATCATGGACGGCATGGATGTCATTGCCGCGGTGAAAAGCCAGAACGCCGATATCCCGGTGGTGGTGATCACCGCCTTTGGCACCATTGAGTCGGCCGAGGAGGCCGTGCGTCGCGGCGCCTATGATTTCATCACCAAGCCTTTCCGCAAGGAGCAGATCCTGGTAACCATTGAGCGAGCCATGGATTGGCAGCGCCTGATGCGGGAGAATCGCGAGCTTAAACGGCACATGAAAAATTCCACCTCTTGAACCTAACTGCTCGATAACTCGAAACTCACCATGAATTATTTACGAAAAACCTGGCAGCGGCTCACCGGAACTGCAACACCTGATCAGGAGAAAACCGGTTTAGAGAAGAGATACGCCCATTTTCAGCGGCTCCTCCATGCCAACAACCAGGTGCTGGCTCTCATGGCGGATATGGAAGAAAAGCTCTCCGGAGATTTTCTCTTTGATTTCGAATATATCCGAGCCACGGTGCAAAAACTTGTCCAGGAAACCCTGGCCCTGGTAAACGCCCTGAATGGCCTGGGGGATGATCGCTATCAGGATCTGGTGGCCGCCTGCCAGAGCATCAGTACGGATATAAATAATGTTTTAACGAGTCGCCGGGAAATTCCTCCGGCTCCGCCAGTCATGTTTTTTGAAGAACTGGACGCCGGGAAAGTTGAACTGGTGGGAGGGAAAAATGCCAACCTGGGCGAGATGCGCACCAGGGTTGAGGTGCCGGTGCCCAACGGTTTTGCCATCACCAGTTACGCCTACAAGATTTTTCTGGATTACAACAATCTCACCCGACGTATCACCGAAATGCTGGGTTCCTGGCGCATGGATGACCTGGATAGCCTGGGTCGGGTCAGTGAGGAATTAAAAGAGACCATCTATGCGGCCCAGATGCCCCCGGAACTTGAAACCGCCCTACGTCTAGCCTACGAACGTCTGGCCGCCTTAGAGAAAGGTCAGCCCTTCCTGGCCGTGAGGTCCAGCGCCATCGGCGAAGATCTGAGTTTTACTTTCGCCGGGCAGTATGCCACCTATCTGAATGTGCCGGGCGCCGGACTCATTGAGAGTTACAAGAAAATCGTTGCCAGTCTTTTTACCGCCCGGGCTCTGTATTATTATAAGAATAAGGGATTTAAGGAAGAAGAAATGGCCATGGGGGTGGTGGTCATGCCCATGATTGCCGCCCGGGCCAGCGGGGTGCTTTTTAGCCGCCATCCCGAAGGGGATCAGAGAAATACCGCCCTGATCAGCGCGGTCTGGGGCCTGGGGAAATATGCCGTGGCCGGCACCATCGAACCCGATCAGTATGTCGTGTCCCGGCAGCCTTTCGGGGAGGTGTTGGAACAGCAGATTCCCGTCAAACCCGTTATGCTCCGGTGCCGGCCCCAGGGCGGCGTCGAAGAAATACCCGTCCCCCAGGATATGCAAGCCCGGCCGTGTTTGCAGGCACACCAGATCATCCAGCTTATGCACCACGCTCAAACCCTGGAGAATCACTTTCGCAAACCCCAGGATATCGAATGGGCCCTGGACGACCAGGACCAGATCTGGATCCTGCAGTCCCGCCTCCTGAAAATTCCCACCAAAAAACCCGTCACCTCTCGCCCTCGAACCGTCAGCGGCCATCGTATCCTCCTGGATAAGGGCTCAGTGGCCTTCCGGGGGGTGGGCGCCGGACCGGTGGTCCTGGTGCGCCGAGAGGAAGATTTAAAAGACTTCCCCACCGGCGGCGTCCTGGTCTCCCGCCACACCTCCCCGAACTTCGTTACGGTCATGCATCTGGCCGCCGCCATTGTCACCGATGCCGGCAGTCCCACCGGTCACATGGCTCTTCTGGCCCGGGAATTTCGGGTTCCCACCATCCTCAACACCGCTGTCGCCACCCAGGTCCTGACTCCCGGCCAGGAAGTGACGGTGGATGCCGATTACAAAAACGTCTATGAGGGGATCGTTTCCGAGCTTTTGGAGGAGAAGGACACCGATGCCGACGAGTTAGCGGACACCCCGGTTTTTAAAACGCTGAAATCCGTCCTGCAAAAGATTGTCCCCCTCAACCTCCTGGATCCCAAGGCCCCAACCTTTGCCCCGACGCATTGCCGCACCATCCATGATATTGTGCGCTATGCCCATGAACACTCCATGCGGGAGATGTTCCAAATGCGGGAGCACGGCGCCGCCGGCGAGGCCATCCTGCTTGATTCCGCCTTGCCCTTCAAGGTGAACATGGTCGATCTGGGCGGCGGCCTCAAAAAAGGGGTAAACCGAAAAGCCAGACCCGACCAGATCGAGTCCATCCCCTTCAAGGCTTTTTGGGAAGGCGTCTCAGCCATGCGCTGGCCCCAGGCCAAGCCGGATAACGTCCAAAGTATCAGTTCCGTGTTTGTCAAGACCGACGAGCAGATCGCCCAGGGGGAAAATCCCTATCGCGACGAAAGTTATGTCCTCATTTCCGAGAATTATATGAATTTCAGCATCCATCTGGGCTACCATTTTTCCAACGTCGAAGCCTACGTCAGTGACCAGGTGAATGACAACTATCTTACTTTTCACTTCCACGGCGGCGGCTCCACCCCCGAACGCCGGGAGCGCCGGGTCCGCCTCATTGAAACCATCATCGACCGCATCGACCTGCATCACCAGCGCCATGGCGATATTATCGAAGCCAGAATTTCAAAATATCCCCCCGCCGAAATGCTCAACCGCCTCACCGTCATGGGGAAATTAACCACCTATACCAAACAGCTTGACATGGTCCTCTTCTCCGAAGGCATCGTCGACTGGTACATCAAAGATTTCCTGCGGGAACACGTGGACAA
>CAVZSK010000004.1:0-21135 GCA_963777875.1 uncultured delta proteobacterium
CGGTGTGTTCGGCCGGGGTGAAGGTGGAAATGATAAACGGCCCCGGGGCCCGGCGCAGGTGGAACTGACTCCGGATGCCGTAGGTCAAGCCTTTTTCGGCCCGGATGCGCATCATGAGCCGGGAGGAAAAGCCGCCGCCGCCAAAAACATAATTCATGAGGCGTAAAGGGAAAAAATCCGGATTGTGCCGGGGCGGCGCCAAATGGCCGCAGCGGATCTCGCTTTGGGTAAGATTCGGGCGGTCCAACAGGTAAATACCGGGTTGACACAAGGTTTCCGGGGCTTGCTGAAAAGGCGGCGCAGGTTGGCCGGGAGGAGACCAGGCCCCCCAAAATTCCTGAGCAGTTGCCAGTACCTTGGCTGCCGGGACCATGCCCACGACCACGAGGGTGCTTTCCCGGGGGTGACACTGAGCCTGATAGAAGGATTTCAGGTCGGCCAGTTCCAAAGCCGCCAGGGAAGCGGGACTCCCGTCCACGGGGTGCCCGTAGGGACTGGCACCGAAAAAGAGGGGTAAATAGTTCCGGCTCGCCACTTCCCGGGGGTCATCCAGGTAGTGGATCAACTCTGCCTGGCGGCGCTCTTGCAAAAAGGTGAATTCTTGTTCCGGAAAGCCCGGTTCCAGGACTATTTCCGCCAGCAGGGCCATGAGCTCGGAAAAATCTTCGGCCAGGCCTTCCAGCGTTATCAGGGTGTGATCCCAGGACCCATGGGCCTTGAGCATTGACCCACGGCCTTCAGTGGTCAGGGCCAGTTCCAGTTGGTCCTTGTGTTTGGTACCCAAGGTCAGGCATTCCGCCAGACAGTCGGCAGCCCCGCCTTTGCCCGGGGGGTCGGCCTCGGCCCCGTGTTTGGCCATATACGTGATAGTCACCCAGGGGGTGCGGGTATACTCCATCCCCACGACTTTCATCTGGTTGGGGAGATTATGGGTATATATTTCCGGCAGAAAGTCATCTTTTTTCGGCATGATCTATATTCACCTTTCTTTTTGCTGTTCCCTCTTCTCATCCTGCCTCTAATTAACTGGCCCCAGGGCGGCATTTTCCTCGGGGGATATCGGTTTGACCACAACCACGGTGCGATTGTCCTCACTAAGATAGGTCTTGGCCGCCTGCTGAACCTGTTCCGAGGTCACTTTTTCATAGCAGGTCAATAATTTATTAACGCCATCGGCCTGGCCGGTTTTCAGGTATAACAGGCCGGCCAGGAGACCCCGGTAAAAATTGTTGGCCAACACCCGCACGGTTTGAGAGCGCATGAGTTTTTTGACCCGGGCCAGTTCCGCCTCTGTGGGTCCGTGGGTCTTGATCTGTTCGACTTCTTCCCAGACTGCCGCCTCTAAGGCAGCCAGAGATTGTCCAGGGGGGGCCATGGCGGTGATCACGAACAGCCCCGGGTCTTGAGAGGTAAAAGGCGGCGGCGACAGGTCCACGTCCACTTCGATGGCCAAACCAGGTCGCACCAGTTTTTGATAATAGCGGGAGGCCTTCCCCAAGCCAAGGACCGCAGCCAAGAGCAATACTGCATAAATATCCGGATCTTTGAGTGCCGGGGCGTGAAAACCGGCCAGAAAGGACTCGACCTGGGAAACTTTTTTAAACACGGCCCGGCGTTCGCCCCGTTGGGGCGGTTCGGTGGTATACACTGCCGGAACCGGCCCGGTGCTGGGAATGCTGCCGAAATATTTTTCCACCAATTCCCTGGCCTTTTCCGGTTCCACGTCTCCGGCGACGGTGGCCACCATATTAGCCGGATTATAATAGGTCCGGAAGTAATCCAGGCAGTCATTCAGGGTCATGGCCACCAGATCACTGTCCCAGCCGATTACCGGCCATTTATAGGCATGTTGGGAATAGGCGGTGGCAAAGAGCAATTCCTGGGGCAGGCCGAAAGGGCTGTCCACTGACCGTAATTTCCGTTCGCTGCGCACCACTTCCCGTTCAGAGGCAAAACTTTCCTGGGTGAGATCCAGGTTGAGGAGGCGGTCCGCCTCCAGCCGCACCACCAGTTCCAAATGCTCCGCCGGGAGGTTTTCAAAATACGACGTGTTGTCCTGGGTGGTAAAGGCGTTGACCTCTCCCCCTTTGGCCTGAATAATGCGGGCAAACTCTTCCGGCCCCAATTCCTTGGAGCCGCGAAACATCATATGTTCGAAGAGGTGGCTGATCCCGGTGATTCCCTGCCTTTCATTGCGGGAGCCGACGGCATAATGCACCTGAAAGGAAACGATGGGCAGACTGGCATTGGGCAAGACCAGGAGCTTCAGGCCATTGTCGAACTGATATTCCTTGACTTCGATGGCCGGATTCCAGTTTTTGGGGTCGAGATTTTTGGGCATATAAGGTCCCCATTGTTGTTGAATAATTAAGTCAAAAGGTTAGCGTTAAATTCATTGGCTATCTTGAAGGCTGTCAGCAATCAGCGATCAGCTTTCAGCAAATACAAAAAAGTAAGCATCGATTTTTTTAGCTGATCGCTGCAAGCCTTTTTAACGTTTCCCCGGCGGATACCCGGCCCACAGGCTGAGTAAGGATTCATCCACTTCCACATGCGCCGGAGAGGCCTGGACAATGGGGATCCCGCCAGGCTTCTGTCCATCTAACAACCGCTGGACCAGATGAGCGGCCTGCTCCCCCACGGCCTCGTAGTCCAGAGTGATACTGAGCACGGCGCCTGGGCTCTCGATCCGGGGATTACCGTTTATCACCACGAAACGCCGCTCCCGGCCCATGGCCGCTAAGGGCCCGGCATACTGCTGGGAGAATTGATCCGGTGGGATGAAAACCACCTGGACGCCTTTCCCGGGCAAGTCATTTAAGGCTGCCTGGGCCTCTGGCCCGGAAGAGACCGGCACGGCAGTCAGTTTGAGGCCGGCTGCTTGAGCTAAGATGGAAAAGTTTTGTTTAAGTTCCACCGAGGGGCCTTCCGAGGGGTCATACAAAAGACCCCAGTGCCGTTTGGCCGGGAAAAATTTTTGGGTTTGCCGGATGGCTTCTTCCAAGGGAGGCGGGCTGGCGATACCGATGATATTTTCCTGATGATCATCAGGACGGGCTTTATCGTAAGCGGCCCCGGTATGGTAGGGATCGGCCACCATGGCAAAGACCACCTGGGTTTTCTTGATCTTGGGCGCGGTCAACATCAGTGCCTGGGTGCCCAGGACCACCAGGAGCTGGAGCTTCTCAGCGGCCAGTTGCTTGATCAGGATTTCCCCATTGGCATAATTGCCGCCAGCCTCTACCACGGGCAGGGACCGGCCCAGAACGCGTTCCAAGCCGCTCAGCACGGCCTTGGTCTGGGGCGTGAGGGACCAGCAGAAGACCTTAATCGAGTCCCGGGACTGGGCCTGGCAGCTTATAGCCAGGCAAACTACCAGCAAAGCCAAGACAATGAAAAGAAAAGGTTTTTTCATTACTTACTAGTCGTTGCCTAAAGTAACGGACAAAAAATCTGGTAGTTGGTATACCCTGTCGTGGCGGCGCCATCCCCGGCTAATGCTGGTCATTAGTGAATAAGTTTACCGATCCGATCCCACCGGGGCCAGAGATTTATTCTTATCCAAAGAAAAGTAAATAATCCAGGCTTTACCCCTGACGTTATCCAGGGGTACGGTTCCCCAAAAGCGGCTGTCATAGCTGTGGTCCCGGTTATCGCCCATGACAAAGACATGGCCGGGCTTGACGGTAATCGGGCCGAAATTATCTCGCCGACTGCCTTCGGAGCCGGCGGCAATCCAGGCGTCATTCTGGTCTATAATGTGATGGTCTTTAAACGTGGCCTGGGGCGTTTCAACCAACTTGTCATTGATATACAGTTTTTTATCGATTATCTGAATTTTATCCCCGGCCAGGCCGATGACCCGCTTGATAAAATCTTTCTCGGGTTCTTTGGGAAAAATAAATACGACAATATCACCGTGCTGTGGTTGACCGAGGGAAATCAGCACCTGATTGGTAAAAGGGTTGCGGATACCATAGGCAAACTTGTTGACCAGCAAGTAGTCACCGATCTGCAGAGTTTCCAACATAGATCCGGAAGGAATGGAAAAGGCCTGCACCACAAAGGCCCGGATGAACAGGGCCAGGAACAGGGCGATGACGATGGCTTCCAGATACTCCCGCCATAAGGGTTTTTTCTGTTTCATGGTTGGTTCATGAGATGGTTCGACTGCTGTGCCCATGCCTACTCCCGCATCCCAAACACCGCCAGAAAGGCCTCCTGGGGTATTTGAATTTTGCCGATCTGTTTCAGGCGTTTTTTGCCTTCTTTTTGCCGTTCCAAGAGCTTGCGTTTGCGGCTGATATCGCCGCCGTAACACTTGGCCGTAACATTTTTCCGCAACGCCGGCACCTGTTCCCGGGCAATCACCTTGGAGCCGATGGCCGCCTGGATCACCACCTCAAACATCTGCCGGGGGATGATCTTTTTCAGTCGTTCGGTCAAATCCCGGCCCCAGCGGTAGGCTTTATCCTTGTGGACGATAATCGACAGGGCGTCGATGGCCTCGCCGTTGACCAAGAGATCCATCTGAATGAGGGAGGAGGGCCGGTAGCCCACCATCTCGTAATCCATGGAGGCATAGCCCCGGCTCAGGGACTTGAGCTGGTCATAAAAGTCCATAAGGATTTCATTTAAGGGTAATTCGTAGATCAGTAAAGCCTTCTGGTTGGGAAAGAAGCGGATTTCCACCTGGCGGCCCCGTTTTTCTTCGCACAGATTCAAAATGTTGCCGATATACTCGGCGGGGGTGTGGATTTCCACCCGGACGATGGGCTCCTCCAGGTGCTGGATTTTGCCCCAGGGAGGCAGTTTCAGGGGGTTGTCCACCCAGATTTCCTCGCCCTTGGTGGTCACGACTTTAAAAACCGTCGTGGGCGCGGTGGCCAACAGTGATAATTCGTATTCCCGTTCCAACCGCTCTTTGATGATCTCCAGATGCAGCAGACCTAAAAAACCCAGGCGAAAGCCGAACCCCAGGGCCGCGGAGGTTTCCGGTTCATAGGTAAAGGAAGAATCATTGAGCCGCAGTTTTTCCAGGGCCTCTTTGAGCCGGGAGTATTCCCCGGGGTCCACGGGATAAAAACCGCTGAAGACCATGGGTTTGATCTTTTTAAAACCGGGTAAGGGTTCCGGGGTGGGGTTGACGGCGTCGGTGATGGTGTCGCCGATCATGGCGTCGGCCAGGTTTTTGATGGTGGCGGTTAAAAAGCCCACCTCGCCGACACTCAAGGCTGCCACCGGGGTGGCCCGGGGGCTGAACACCCCTAACTGGTAGACCTCAAAGGTTTTCCCCGAAGCCATGAGCAGGATCCGCTGGCCCAGTTGGACCGTGCCGGCCAGCACCCGGACCATCACCACCGTCCCGACATAGGGGTCAAACCAGGAATCGAAGATCAGCATTTTCAAAGGCTCTTCGGCCCGGCCCTGGGGTGGCGGCACACGGGTAACGATGGCTTCCAGGATCTCTTCGATGCCCTGTCCGGACTTGGCGCTGGCCCGGATGGCCGTGGCGGGATCGATGCCGATAATTTCCTTGATCTCCTGGGCCACCTTGTCCGGGTCGGCGTTGGCCATATCGCATTTGTTGAGCACCGGGATGATTTCCAGGTTGTTTTCCAGGGCCAGGTAGGCATTGGCCAGGGTCTGGGCCTGCACTCCCTGGGAGGCGTCCACCACTAATAAAACGCCATCGCTGGCCGCCAGGCTCCGGGAGACTTCGTAACTGAAATCCACATGCCCCGGCGTATCGATGAGGTTCAAGAGATATTCCTGGCCATCTTGGGCCCGGTACCAGAGTCGCACGGCGGCCGCCTTGATGGTGATGCCCCGTTCCCGCTCCAGATCCATGCTGTCCAGGAATTGATCCCGCTTATCCCGGGAAGTGATGGCGCCGGTATACTCCAGCAGTCGGTCCGCCAGGGTCGATTTGCCGTGGTCGATGTGGGCGATGATGGAAAAATTGCGGATGTAGTTGGGATCCATGAATAAACGTTAGCCGGTGGTTATCTGGTGAATCAAATCCGGCCCCTGGGCAAAAGAATCCAGATAATAGTCAGCTTCCAGTTGCGGGTTGCGAAAGGCCACCAATTTTACCCCGCAGTTGCGGGCGAATTCCTGGTCAACGCTGGAATCACCAAAATACAGGGCTTCCCCGGGTTCGATACCGAAGTAATGGAAGATTTTCAGGAACGATTCCGGGTGAGGTTTGGGATGCGCCACATCCTGGGCCGAGATAATGATATCGAAAAAATCTGTCAATTTATGGTGCTCGAAAACAGCGCTCGTCGTGGAGGTCCGGTTGGTGGCCACCGCGGTGCCGAATTGGGGCCGCAGAAATTGGAGAAATTCTATCAGGTGGTCTTCCCGGCGCATCCGGGGAATGAATTGCATGTAATCCATGCTCCGGCAGAATTGGCTGACCTCATCCAGATGGGGATGGTTCGGAAAAATATAAGCCAACGACTCATAGACGGTATGAGCATGAATATAATCAATTGCCGCGTCATTCATGGGAGGGCGGTTGAAATGCTCCAAAACATGATTATAAAAAGCAATATTGGAAGCGCGGGAGTCAAACAAGACGCCGTCGCAGTCAAAGGCCACAACTTTTAGGTTCATAGAGATATCGATTTTTCGGAAAGTTCGGTCAGGGGTCAAAGAAGACCATATTATAAATATAATCTTATTAATTTAACCGTTTTTTTGGTAATTGTCAATTATGCCTGAAATTTTGCAGATTCATAGTTTAATGGTCAAAAGGTTTTCTCCCTCAGCCTTTAAGTCAAATGATGCATTTTTCGTCCCTTTTACAAAATATTTTGATATACTAATCTAGTTATAATTTTTGCAATTACAGACAGGTACATTATGAAAGCACTCCTTGCATTGGAAGACGGCCTGGTGCTCACCGGCCGGTCTTTTACCGGGCCGGGCGAGGCCACGGGGGAGGTGGTGTTTAACACCTCCATGACCGGGTATCAAGAGATCCTCACTGATCCTTCTTATAAAGGCCAGATCGTCACCATGACCTACACCTTGATCGGCAACTACGGCGTCAACCCGGAGGATGTGGAATCCCGGGGGGTCCAGGCGGAAGGTTTTATCATCAAGGAATATCATCCCTATCCCTCGAACTGGAGATCCAAGGGCAACCTGGCGGATTACCTCAAGGCCAGCGGGCGGTTGGGTGTGGAAGGCATCGACACCCGGGCGGTGACCAAACGGCTCCGGGAAACGGGCGCCATGCGGGGCATTATCTCCACCCGGGATTTAGATCCGGCGTCCCTGGTGCGCCGGGCCCGGGAGCTTCCCAGCATGGAAGGGGCCAACCTGGTGGATCTGGTCACCTTGCGGGGCGGCGTACTGGTGGGATGAGGGCGCGAGTTGGTCAAAACGTCACCGAATGCTGACCTGCAATCCCTCTGGCAACAACGTTCCGGCCGAAAAGTTGTCCTGTATGACTACGGTGTCAAATTCAATATTATTCGCCATCTCAAGGCCCGGGGTCTCGAGGTCCTGGTGGTTCCGGCCGCTACCCCGGCGGCAGCGGTCCTGGCCCTCAATCCCGACGGCATTGTTCTTTCCAACGGCCCCGGCGACCCGGCGGCGGTGACCTATGCGGTGGCTAACGTCCGCCAGTGTCTGGGGCAGAAGCCCGTCTTCGGCATCTGCCTGGGGCATCAGCTCATGGGTTTGGCCTTGGGCGGAACGCACCTTTAAACTCAAGTTCGGCCACCGGGGCGGCAACCAGCCGGTGAAGAATCTTCTAAGCGGCCGGGTGGAGATAACCTCGCAGAACCATGGTTTTGCCGTGGATTTGAATTCCATTGCCGACCCGGCGGTGGAACTGACGCACATTAACTTAAACGACAACACCCTGGAGGGTTTGCGGCATTCGAAGCTCAAGGCGTTTTCGGTGCAGTATCATCCCGAGGCGAGTCCCGGGCCGCATGATGCGGATTATTTGTTTGATGAGTTTATTGATTTGGTGAAAATTAAACAAATTGATAAGGTGGCAATATCAAAAATATTATAAATAAGAATACCACTATTGGGTGATTTTAGAAATAATTTTACTATGGGAGATAAAAGATATGAGTCCGGAAAACCTGAAAAGACGAAGATTTTTCGAAGGATTACTCAGCTATATCTAATTCCCGGTCACCATTATTTAGAAACATTAAGCCTGATGCTAAACACAGCTATTTGAACGCAGGGGGAGGAAAAACCGGGGTACATTGGAGATATGAGGTATCAGAAAATGAAGGAGCTGCACAGTTTTATCTTAATCATTTCGATCCTAAAATAAATGAATTAGTAAATAAAGAACGTTATTTATTTTTCTTTGAAAATAAATATGAAATTGACGAAGCTTTTGGGGAACCATTAGATTGGAACTATCGAAAGGATCGCAAAGTTCAGTATATACAATCTTTATGTAATTTGGGAGGTTGGGCAACTGAAAACAAGTGGCCGGAAATCTCGATGATTTAGTAAATCGTATGGTTCGATTGAAAAGGCTTGAAATACCATATAGATCGACTCCCCTGACAGTGAAGGAAAATTTAATTGATTTCGGTTTAAAGCCGGTCTTATCGAAGGAAGCTAGCATTAGAACAATTCAATGGACTATAGTTCTCGCCATGCGGTCATCATTTATTGGAGCGATAAAGATCAGGCCTTTATCGCCGAAGTCCCTGAACTCCCTGGCTGCGCCGCTGACGGCCAAACATACCAAGAGACTGTGGCCAACGTGGAGACTATTATTCAAGAATGGATTGAGACCGCTCTAGAATTAGGCAGACCGGTTCCCGAGCCGAAAGGCCGTCTTCTGTATGCCTGAAATCATAGAATCGGGCCACAAGGTTTAATGGAAATTGACAAATTCGATATTTTACAAATGAGGTTTAAGTCAATGAAAGTATGTTTCATAGGACTTGATCTGCCCGAGGGCAAGGTCAAGTATCACGACGACAAGTTTTTGGAACTGGTGAAAAAGTGTGACCCGTTAAAAATCACGCCTTTCTATGTGGAATTTATCCAGGATGACTTTGTGCACGCCGACGCTTTTGTGGTCTCGGCTGATAAGGTGTTGGATCTGCTGATCCTGGATATGGAGAAACTGGAGGGTCGGCGGGACCGTACTGAGGATGCTGCTGAAAAAGCTCTCATGATGCGCTGCCTGGAGATGTTGGAGAGGGAGGAGCCCTTATGTGACGGCGTCTTTTCTCCGGAGGAATTGACTCTGATAAAGACCCTGGCGCCTTTGAGCCTGAAGCCGACTCTGGTATTAAGTGAGTCTTTGGAGATAAACGAGATCATCACCAGGATGTTGGAAAAAGCCGGGATGGTCTTTTTCTATACGGTGGGCAAGCAGGAAGTCCATGCCTGGCCGATGCCCTTTCATGCCGACATCGTCACCTGCGCCGGTAAGATTCACACCGATCTGGCCCGGGGTTTTATTAAAGCTGACATTGTCAAGTATGAGGATTTTTTAAATGTCTTCAATATGCAGGAAGCCCGGGACAAAAAACTGGTACATCTGGTGGATCGGGATTATCATATTGAAGACGGGGATATTGTGGAGATTCGGTTTAATGTTTAAGCCCACGATCATCCGTTGTTAGCTGGCAGACAGATTTTACGAAAGCCTGAACTATGAATGAAGCCTACCTCCGGAAATGGCACCGCCGCCTGGGCATTATTCTGGCCCTGTTTATTTTATTACAGGCCGCCAGCGGCGTTGTGCTCAATTTAGAGGACCTTGTTGAAATCCCCGGAATTTTGGCTTGGGCCAATGTATTCCACCGGGGAGGCGGCGATTTCATTACTGTTTACCGAACGCTCCTTGGCTTGGGCCTGATAGGTATGGCCGCGTCCGGTAGCCTGATTTTCTATAAGATTTGGCAGCGCACCAGAAAAAAATAATGTTAGGATAAATGGAACTTCAAAGCCGTCCTAGTCGGACGGTATTTCAGAAAAAGTTATAGGATGAAGGATGGGGATTAAAACCACCTCTAGCTATTAATCACGCAATTTAGTTTGTAGAAAGCCATATAAACCCATGCCCAAACGCACCGACATCAAAAAAATTCTTATCATCGGCTCCGGGCCTATTATTATTTCTCAGGCCTGTGAATTCGACTACTCCGGGACTCAGGCCTGCAAGGCTCTGAAGGAAGAGGGTTATGAGGTGGTGCTCATCAACTCCAATCCCGCCACTATCATGACCGACCCGGAGACTGCGGACCGCACCTATATCGAACCCATCACCCCGGAGATCGTCTGCAAGATCATCGAACGGGAGCGCCCCGATGCCATCCTGCCTACCCTGGGCGGTCAGACCGGCCTCAATTGCGCCATCGCGGTGGCTGAGACCGGTATCCTGGAGCGCCTGGGTGTGGAGATGATTGGGGCCAACCCCCAGGTCATCAAGAAGGCCGAGGACCGGCAGCTTTTTCGGGACGCCATGGTCAACATCAATCTGAGGGTCCCCGAAAGCGTTATCGTGCGCACTATGGAGGAGACTCTGGCGGCCACCGAGGTCCTGGATTATCCTATCATCGTGCGGCCCAGTTTTACCCTGGGGGGCACAGGCGGCGGTATTGCCTACAACCTGGAGGATTTGAAAGAACTGACCTCTTACGGTCTGGAGGCCAGTATGATCCATGAGGTCATGCTGGAGGAGTCGGTCCTGGGTTGGAAGGAATTTGAGCTGGAGGTGATGCGGGATTTCAAAGACAATGTCGTCATTATCTGCTCTATTGAGAACCTTGATCCCATGGGCGTGCATACCGGCGATTCCATAACCGTAGCGCCGGCCCAGACTCTGAGCGACCGGGAATATCAAAAGATGCGGGACGCGGCCATAGCCATTATCCGGGAGATTGGGGTGGAGACCGGTGGCTCCAACATCCAGTTTGCCATTCACCCGGAGACCGGTGAAATGGTCATCATTGAAATGAATCCCCGGGTGTCCCGTTCTTCCGCCCTGGCTTCCAAGGCCACCGGGTTTCCCATCGCCAAGATTGCCGCGAAGTTGGCCGTAGGCTTTACCCTGGATGAAATTCCTAATGATATCACCAAGGAAACGTACGCCTCCTTCGAACCCAGCATAGACTACTGTGTGGTAAAAATTCCCCGCTGGACCTTTGAAAAGTTTCCTGGAGCAGAGGATTTGCTCACCACGTCCATGAAGTCCGTGGGGGAGGTTATGGCCATCGGCCGCACCTTCAAGGAAGCCCTGCAGAAGGGAATTCGCTCCCTGGAAATCTCGCGTTTCGGGTTGGGGGCTGATGGCAAGGATTTGGGGGAGCAGCCCTGGGACGTTCTCCAGGCTATGTTGACTACGCCAAATTCCCAGCGCCTGTTTTATTTGCGCCAGGCCTTCCGCCAGGGGATGAAAGTCCCGGAGGTCTATGATCTCACTAAAATCGATCCCTGGTTTTTGTATCAGATCCGTGATTTAGTCCAATTCAGCGATGAGCTGGCTTCGTACGGGACTCTGATGCTGCAGGGCCGGGAAGGGCCGCACCTGCCTGAAATGTTGCGGCAGGCCAAGGAATACGGTTTTTCTGACGTTCAGTTGGCCCATCTTTGGGGCCTGCAGGAAGACAAAATCCGCCAGCTCCGGCTGAGATTATAATATTCGACCGGTGTACAAATTGGTGGACACCTGCGCCGCAGAATTTGAGGCATTTACACCGTATTACTATTCCACGTATGAAGTGGAGGATGAAAGCCGCCAGAACGACCGCCGCAAGGTGATTATTTTGGGTGGCGGCCCCAACCGCATCGGCCAGGGTATTGAATTCGACTATTGTTGCTGCCACGCCTCCTTCGCCCTGAGGGAGATGGGTATCGAGTCCATCATGGTCAACTCTAACCCCGAGACGGTGAGCACCGACTATGATACTTCTGACAAACTCTTTTTTGAACCTTTGACCCAAGAAGATGTCCTCAACATCATTGACACCGAAAAACCTTTGGGGCTCATCGTGCAGTTCGGCGGCCAGACGCCTCTGAACCTGGCGGTGCCGTTGGCCAAGGCTGGTGCCCACATTTTAGGGCACATCCCCCGACGCCATCGACCGGGCCGAGGACCGGGAGCGGTTTAAAAAATTGCTGGCCACCTTGGACTTGAGACAGCCTGACAACGGCACGGCCACCACCACAGCCCAGGCCTTGAAAATCGCCGCGCAGATCAGCTACCCGGTGGTGGTGCGGCCTTCGTATGTCTTAGGGGGTCGGGCCATGCAGATCGTGGCGGACGACCGGGCCCTGGCTAATTTCATGAGCTGGGCCCTGGAGGTCTCCCCGGAACACCCGATCCTCATCGACAAGTTCCTGGAAGACGCCATTGAAGTTGATGTTGATGCCATTTCGGACGGAACGACCACTATTATCGGCGGTATCATGGAGCACATTGAGGAAGCCGGCATCCATTCCGGGGATTCCGCCTGTGTTCTGCCGCCGTATTCCTTGGCCCGGTCTATCCAGGAGGAAATCGCCCGTCAGACCAAAGCCCTGGCCGCGGAGTTGGGAGTGGTGGGTTTGATGAACATCCAATTCGCCGTGAAAAACAACCAGGTTTATATCCTGGAGGTAAACCCCCGAGCCTCCCGGACCATACCTTTTGTCAGCAAGGCCACCGGCGTCCCCCTGGCCAAGTTGGCCACCAAGGTCATGTTGGGCCACACTTTACCTGAGCTGGGCTTTACTAGCCCAGTGATACCTCAATATTTTGCGGTAAAAGAATCGGTTTTTCCTTTCCGCCGCTTTCCCGGTGTGGACCCGCTTTTGGGTCCCGAGATGCGCTCCACTGGCGAGGTCATGGGCCTGGACGTGGATTTTGCCCTGAGTTTTGCCAAATCCCAATTGGCTGCCGGGCAGTGTCTGCCGTCCGGCGGTGGGGTGCTTTTCAGCGTCAAGGACCCGGACAAGCCAGCTCTTTTAGAAATCGCCCGGGGTTTTCAGGAACTTGGCTTTGAATTGTTCGCCACCCATGGCACTGCTGAATTTTTGGCCGATCATGGTTTCAAGGTTGCCATGGTCCACAAAATCCGGGCCGGGCGGCCGAATATTATCGACCGTATCAAAAGCCGGGACATTTCCCTGTTGATTAACACTCCCATGGGTCGGTACACAGCCGACGATTCCTTTTCCATCCGCCGGGCGGCGCTGGAATATGACATCCCCTACACCACCACCATCGCGGCCGCCAAGGCCACCCTGGAAGCCATCCGGGCCGTGAAAACCGGCCGCTTAGAGGTTAAAAGTTTACAGGAATACCATATGTTAATCCCCAAAGGAGGATCTTAATATTAATACTTCATCATCCGCAAATAACGAAGTCCTTGAATTAGCCGTACAGCTTTTCAAGGATGTGTATACCTTTACCGACACCTGGCCGACGGCAACGGCTCAAATTTTCAGCCTGGTTATGGATATTAGGAGAGTTGCCATGGACATTCCCAACGACATAACCGAGGGACTAAATCGCCCTGGAGGCGATGAAGCTGCCGAGTTTCTATCTAACTCTCATGGAGTCGTTGGCAGAAATGGAAAGTTTCCTTCTCTCCGCCAGGGATCATAAGGTTCTGGACTCTGCAGACTTTAACCCGCTCCTGAAGCAGATTGAAATGATCAGGAGCAAGATCCAGGGAGTCAAGGGGAGTCTTATGGGTCTTAAGTGATCCTGGGTATCGTCTGGTAGAAAAACTTCTGTCATTTTTTTAAAAAGACTGTTAGAATAAAATTAAAAGGCAGGATGCCCACGCCTCCCGCCTTTTTATTTTTCACGGTCCGATTAACCTACCAAAATCTTATATTATGATCCATAGCAGGCGATGAATCTTTCCAATCTATCTTCTCCTTGTTTATCTGGCAGCAGCCGTCCCAAGGAATACTGCGGCATCTTCGGTATCTACGGCCATCCGGAAGCAGCCCGTCTGACGTACTTCGGCCTCTATGCCTTGCAGCACCGGGGTCAGGAGTCCTGCGGCATCGTTACCGGCGATGGCTATCAGGTTCGCCAACACAAAGGCCTGGGTTTGGTGCATGACGTCTTCAACCAGCCGGCGCTGGATAATTTGACGGGCCATCTGGCTATCGGTCATGTACGTTATTCCACCACCGGCTCCACTATCCTCAGGAATGCGCAGCCTTTTGTGGTGCACCACGGCGGTGAAACTCTGGCCATCGGCCACAACGGCAACCTGGTGAATGCCCAGGAAATTCGACACCGCCTGGAGCAGGAAGGCTCCATCTTCCAATCCACCATGGACACCGAGGTCATTGTCCACCTCATGGCCCGGCATTTTCGTAAGGGATTGGTGGAGGCCCTCACCGAGGCCCTTACCGGGGTGCGCGGGGCCTACTCCCTGGTCCTGGCCACGAAAGACAAAGTCATCGGTGTCAGGGACCCTCACGGTTTTCGACCACTTTGCCTGGGCCGACTTAACGGCTCTTTGGTCCTGGCCTCGGAAACCTGCGCCCTGGACCTGGTACAGGCCGAATATCTCCGTGATGTAGAGCCGGGTGAAATCGTGGTCCTGGACGAGAACGGCCTCACCTCATATAAAAATTTACCCCCGGTTCCCAATAAATTCTGTATCTTTGAGTTTATCTATTTTGCCCGGCCCGACAGCCTCATCTTCGGTCATAACGTCTATCAGATCAGAAAGCGTTTAGGGGTTCAACTGGCCAAGGAACACCCGGTCGCCGCCGACTTGGCCATGCCTTTCCCGGACTCGGGCAATTATGCCGGACTAGGCTATGCCGAAGGCTTGGGGGTCCCCTTTGAAATGGGGGTGATCCGTAATCATTATGTTGGTCGCACCTTTATCCAACCTTCCCAGAGTATGCGGGATTTTTCGGTACGGGTGAAGCTCAACCCGGTCCGGGAAATTTTAAAAGGTAAGCGCGTTGTGGTGGTGGAGGACTCAATCATCCGGGGGACCACTTCCCGCACCCGGGTTAAGACTCTCCGGGAGGCCGGGGCTAATGAAGTTAGTATGGTGGTAAGTTGTCCGCCCACTCGTTTTCCCTGCTACTATGGGATTGATTTTTCCAGCAAGGGTGAACTGATTGCCGCCCATAAAACCGTGGAGGAGATTCGAGATTACCTGGGGTTGGACTATCTGGGCTATATGAGTCTGGACGGTATGGTGGCGGCCACCCAGATGGACAGCCAAGGGTTCTGTCTGGCCTGTTTTAACGGGGAGTATGCCGTAGAATTGGTCGGGGATTTTTCCAAGACGTGTTTTGAAAGCTGCCTTGCCAGATAGAGGGTGTTGAGATAGCGACTCAGCTCCTGCTTTATGATCTGTAACTCGGGCAGGATGATTTCTTTCAGGGCCGCCAAGACGACTTCTTTGACGCTCCTATGATCCCCAGCCAACGGTGAATTAACTTAATCTTATAAAATTATTAATTAAAAGGTAAGATCAAATATCCGTCTGCCTATAGTGGCCTCAACTCCAACTCGCCCCAAGCCCCCAGCTTTTCCCCGGCAATCACCACTCCACCCAATATACCCGGAGTTCCGGCCAACCACTCCAGAGCCAATGGAATATCCGCCGGTTTTTTCACCCGGTTCCCTAAAGCTGTGGCCGCGGCGTCGGCCAGGGCGGTATCAGCTGCCAGGACGCAGGCTGCGTCGGCTCGACCCAGACTTAAGGAATGCCCCACGGTTCCGGATGAAGTACACACTCCCAGGGGCGTCTGCTCCGCTGGGATGAGAAGGCCCACCTTCAGGCTCAACGGCGAATTGCCGGCATAAAGGGCGACGGAAGCTGGTTCGGAGATTTTTAGAAAAATATCTCCACCGTTTTCCACGATGACCTCAGGACTGTAATTCAACAATTCCCGGCCTACCGCGGCTGCAATAGCCCCGGCCACGGCGGCCATGGGACCAACGTTTACCTGGGCGCCAGCCCGAATCATTGCTTTTACTAATTGCGGTGCCAGTGGGTCTTCCGGCCAGGGTGTCAAACTTTCGAGAAATCCAGGGTGATTGGCGATGTAATGCTCCAACTGGCGGCGTTCTTGCAACACCACTGAAGTCGCGATCTGACTCAGTTCTTGCTGGGCCAGAATCATGAGATCGGTCTCGTTGATTTTAACCTGGAAGCCTGTCAGACTTCCCCTGGCCATGCGTGTCCGGTAGTATCTTTTACTCATAGTCTGAATGTGCCGGTATATTTAGCCAACCTTTAAAAATATTGCGAATTCAACCAGCCGATTCATTGTGGTGGTTGGCCTGCTTGTTTTTCTAAGAGAGATAAACTGAAAGACTAAAAATATCAATGGGTTTCTTTTAATTACCCCAGACGGTTATTAATATTAGCCCAGCTACCATGCAACCGGCGCCGGTCAACCGGGCCAGAAAGTGCCCTTCGCCTAACCACAGGCCGCCGTAAAGCACGCTGAACAGCAGGCTGGTGCGTTTAATAGCAATTAAATAAGCTGCCGGGGCCAGACTAATGCCATGGAAGTGGCAAAGGATGCTGGCCGCCATACAGCAGCCCACTAACAGTCCCCAAAGTGGTCGTTTTTTGAGCTGAAGACCCGGGCGGGCACTCCAGGGATAGCCGGCCAGCATGAACCCGCTAAAAACCGTGGGATAAAACAAACCGAAAAATGTGGGGGCCGAATAGAGCACTGCCAGTTTACCCAGGGCGGAGGTGATTGCGTACAGACCTGCCGCCATTAACATCCAACGGGGTCCGGGCAGCCGCCATAGGGCGGTCCAGGGGGCCAGCCACCCCTGCTGGTGTTCCTGGACATTGATAAGATAGCTCCCCAGGGCAATGCCGCAAATTCCCGCGATACCCCAAAAATTCAGGGTCTCCTGGAGCAGCAGCCAGCCGGTGACGATCAAGAACATCGGCGTGAAGGCCATAATGGGCGAGCATACCGACAGAGGAGCCGATTTTAGGGCCCGCATATAGAGAAGACCGGCCAGGGCTTCCAATGGCAGGGCTACCGCTACGACCAGGAAGAACTTTTGGTTTAACTCCGGCACCGAGGTCCACACCCAGCCGATGGTTAAGATGGGCACGGTGTAGCAAAGGCGCAGCAGGGCCATGCCATAAGGGGATAAATCGGTAAAAAACCGCTTCATCAAGGCATCGGAGGTCGCTAAACCCAAAGCCGATCCCAGCCCCCAGAGAAACCACCATGGGTCCATCACGCCCAGGAACCATATGATCTATGGGTAATGCCTGGAAAAATAACGCCCCCTTGTTTATGCTAGAGCCCGGACCTTGTCCAGGAGCAGAACTGCAGCCCGGTCTATTTCCGCAGCTGTGGTCTGGCGACCGACGCTGAGTCGTACTGTGCCTTTTCCTATTTCCGCAGGCACTCCCATGGCTGCCAGCACGTGGGATAGTTTTACTTCCGGACCATGGCAGGCCGCACCGGTGGAAGCCGCCAATTCTGGAATGCCAGCTAGAATTTCAGCACCGCTCAAGCCGGGAAAGGACACATTGAGGGTGTTAGGCAGGCGCTCCGTTTTGGGACCGTTGAGGACCAGTGCCGGGAAGCCGTCCTGCAAACGCTGGTGCAAGCGATCTCGCAAAGCTTGAAAATGCTCCATATCCTGAGCCAACTGTTTTCTGGCCAGATCGCAAGCCAGACCAAGGGCAACGTCTAGAATGACATTCTCAGTGCCGGCCCGCTTCCCTCCTTCCTGGGAGGCGCCGTGCACCAAAGGCGTCAGTTGGCAGCCTTTTCTGATATATAACACCCCAATGCCCTTGGGAGCATAAAGCTTATGTCCGGCCACGGTGAGGAAGTCAACACCCAACTCATTGACATTGACTGGTATTTTACCCACAGATTGGGCCGCGTCGCTATGGCAGGGAATGCCATGTTCTCTGGCTAGACGTCCTATCTCGGCCAGCGGTTGGATCGCCCCGGTTTCGTTGTTGGCGTGCATTACCGAAATCAAGACTGTTCCGGGCCTGAGGGCTTGGCGGATTGCGTCCGGGTCTACCCGTCCCTGGCCGTCCACCCTGACAAAAGTCACCTCCCAGCCTTCCTCCAAAAGAAATAGACAAGGATTAATCACGGCGGGATGCTCGATGGCGGTGGTGATCAGGTGCCGCCCCTTGTTTTGGTGAAAGTGGGCAACTCCCTTCAGGACCCAGTTATTGGCTTCACTGGCCCCACTGACAAAGACGATTTCTTCCGGGAGGCAGCCCAACAAGGCCGCCACCTGGACGCGGGCTTGAACCACTGCGGTTTTGGCGTGTTGTCCCAATAAATAATCGCTGCTGGGGTTGCCGAATTCATTCTGGAGAAAGGGCCGGATCCCCTGGGCGACCTCGGAGGCAACCGGGGTAGTGGCATTGTGGTCTAAATAAATCACTTTTACTCCTTTGGTTGTTTCAATGGCAATATTAGGGATAATTCTCAGAGGTAGAAAATCCTCGGCAGTCGATCTTTACCCCATCCCAAATTAATCCGGGCTAATAGTTTATAACTCTCATATTAACATCATTACGAAAATAATAAAAAATTCAGACGCAAAACTCAAGCATACTCAATATCACCTCATCAATCCCTGTCCACAGTTTCTCTCCCTCTCTGGAAAAATATTTTTTTCTGGTCATCTCAAAAATCAACTTGACATCGGCCCTGGAAATCCAGTCTTCAGGTTGACAGTAATTAAGAGCTATGGTACATTTAATATTTTATATATATATTTATGTTCGTTATAAGCTGGCACGATGGGGAGGGAGGTCACCATGGGAGCAAAGGAAGAAAAATTTATTCTCTGGTATGATGAGATCGGCATGGCTGATGCCCATCTGGTTGGGGCGAAAAATGCCTCTCTAGGAGAGATGATCCGCAACCTGGCTGCCAAAAGTATCCTGGTTCCCAATGGTTTTGCTATAACTGCAGCCGCCTACCGGTATTTCCTCAAGACTGCTGGCATTGAAAAGAGCATTCGGATGTTCTTGGACGGCCTGGACACCAGCGATATGAATGATTTGATCCGCCGGGGCAAAAGGGTCCGGGATATCATCATGGATGCTCCCTTGCCGTCCGCCTTGGTGGCGGAAATAGGCAAGGCATATGAAGACTTAGAAGATCTTTACGGTCTGTCCGGCACCGACCTGGATGTGGCGGTACGCTCCTCGGCCACGGCCCAAGAACTGTCTGACGCTTCCTTCGGCGGCCAGCAGGAAACCTTCCTTAATATTCGTGGCAAAATATCCCTTATTCAGGCAGTAAAACGCTGTTTCGCCTCCCTTTTTACTAATCGGGCGATAAGCTACCGGCAGGACAAGGGTTTTGATCAATTTGCCGTGGCCCTGTCCGTAGGCGTGCAAAAAATGATACGTTCCGACTCCGCTTGTTCCGGGATCTTATCCTCCGTGGACACCGAGTCAGGTTTCAAAGATATCGTTGATATCACCGGCACGTACGGGCTGGGGGAGACCATTATTCAGGGACAGGTAACCCCGGATGAGTATCATGTCTTCAAGCCCACTTTGAAATTGGAAAGATATCCTATTGTCAGTAAAAAGATGGGCGACCACAAGGTCAAAATGGTCTATACCGACGATGAAACCCGACCGGTGCGTACCATCGCCACCTCGGATGAGGAACAGCACCGCTATGTCCTCACGGACGGCGAAATCATCACCCTGGCCCGCTGGGCCTGCATCATTGAAGACCATTACACTGATACCACCGGAGTTTTCAGGCCCATGGCCATCGAATGGGCCAAAGACGGCGACGGCCAGCAGGTGGGCACCGGGCAACTCTATATTGTTCAGGCTCAGCCAGAAACGGTTCACTCCCAGAGGGACTTCAGTGTCATTGAGAATTATCAACTGCAAGAGCGCAGTCAGGTAATCGTTCAAGGACAGGCGGTGGGCGCCAAAATCGGCCAGGGTCCGGCTCGCCTCGTCGAGAGTTCGGCCTCCATTGCCCAATTCCAGCCTGGTGAAGTCCTGGTGACTGATATGACCGACCCCGATTGGGAGCCGATTATGCGAGGGGCGGCAGCTATTGTCACCAATCGGGGTGGCCGCACCTGCCACGCCGCCATCGTCTCCCGGGAACTGGGTATCCCCTGCGTCATCGGCACCGAAAAGGGCTCCAGCCTCATCCATAACGGCCAGGAAATTACCGTCTGCTGCGCCGAGGGTGAGGAAGGCAAAATTTATGAGGGTCTCCTGAAATTTCAGGTGGAGCGTGTCGACCTTAAGGCCTTGCCCCCTACCCGGACCAAGATTATGATGAATGTCGGCATTCCCGAAAAAGCCTTCTTAGATTGTCAGATTCCAAATAGTGGTGTCGGGTTGGCCCGGCAGGAATTTATTATCAACTCCCATATCGGGATTCATCCTCTGGCCCTGGTTCATTACGAACTGGTCCAGGAAAAAGCTGCCACTGATCCCCGGGTGGCCGAAGAATTACGCCGGATCAACGATCGCACCCAACTCTATGAGGATAAAATTGAATATTTCGTTGATCGGCTGTCGCAAGGTATTGCCCGTATCGCCGCCGCTTTTTACCCCAAGGATGTCATCGTCAGGTTGTCCGATTTCAAATCCAACGAATATGCCAACCTCATCGGCGGTTTTCTCTTCGAACCGGTCGGAATCAAATCCCATGCTGGGCTGGCGGGGCGCCTCGCGCTATTATGATCCCAAATTCCAACCAGCTTTCGCCTTGGAGTGTCTGGCCCTGCGCCGGGTTCGGAATGATATGGGTCTCCACAATGTCAAGATTATGGTGCCTTTCTGCCGGACCCCGGCCGAAGGTGGTAAGGTCATTGCATTGCTGCGTCAGAATGGCTTAGTTCAGGGAGAAAATGATCTTGAGATCTACGTTATGTGCGAGATTCCCAGTAACGTTATCCTGGGTGAGGAGTTTGCCAAAATTTTTGATGGGTTCTCCATCGGCTCCAATGACCTGACTCAACTTACCCTGGGTCTGGATCGGGATTCGGAACTGGTTTCTCACCTTTTTGACGAACGCAATCCTGCTATTAAAGGCATGATCAATACCATTATTGGCATTGCTAAAAAGCATAACCGTAAGATCGGCATCTGCGGTCAAGCGCCCAGCGATTACCCGGAGTTCGCTACTTTTTTGGTGGAATGCGGCATT
>CAVZSK010000005.1:0-120000 GCA_963777875.1 uncultured delta proteobacterium
AAGCGAGCCCAGGAAATTGAATGGGCCGTAGACTCCCAGGGAAAACTGTGGATCCTGCAGTCCCGAATTTAATCCTGCCCCAGGTGGAATTTCCGAATCTGGAGGAAGTGTGCGACAGTTGTGCGGCCCAGCCGGTTATAGTGCGGGATGTGGGCTCCGTGGCCCATGCCGGCGTAGGAGCAGGGCCGGTGTTCAAGGTGCGGTCGGATGAGGATATGGGGCGGTTTGTGGAGGGAGCCATTATGGTGACGCCTTTTACAGCCCCCTGGCTGGCCCGCATCGTTCCTAAGGCCTCCGGCATCATAGCCGAAAGGGGATCCGCGGCCGGGCACCTGGCGACCATTGCCCGGGAATTTCGAGTCGCCTGCCCTGGTGGGAGTGGCGGATGCCATGAAGATGTTTGCTGAGGGTGAGGAGATCACCCTTGATACGTACAACCGGTGCGTATACCGGGGGCAGGTGCGGGCGTTACTGGATTACGAGTTGATGCACTCTTTAGTGTTCGAGGACTCAGCGGAATTCCGCCTTTTGCGGCGTCTGCTCAAACGTATTGCGCCTCTGGGGCTGACTGATCCGCAGGCGAGCAACTTTACCCCGGACGGCTGCACCTCGGTGCACGATGTGGTGCGCTTTATCCATGAAAAAGCCGTCCAGGAACTCATGGACATTCCCAAATCGCTATCCCGACCGTCGGGGGTGCAGGTTTTGACCCTGATCTCAGGTGTGCCCCTGGACTTGAAGATACTTGATTTGGGGGCGGTATCGATCCCGAGGCTGCAGGTCCCAAGATAACCTTGGAACAGGTGCGCTCACTGCCTCTGAGAGCGTTGTGGGAGGTCCTGACCCATCCCGGGGTGTGGAGCACCGAACCGATTTCGGTGGATTTTCAGGGGATGATGTCCAGCCTGACGCGTACCATGGCGGTATCTCCCGGTATGGAAAGCGGGTCCGGTATTGACCTGGCCGTGATCAGCGACAGTTACCTCAACCTGCATCTGCGGCTGGGCTACCACTTCAATCTCGTTGACGCCCGCATGGAGGATGACCCTCGTCACAATCACATCTACTTCCGTTTCCTGGGGGGCGTCACGGATATCACTCGCCGGTCCCGGCGGGCCCAACTTTTGGCCCGGATCCTGTCCCGGTGTCACTTTAAGGTTGATGTCAAAGGCGATCTGGTCATCGCCCGGGTGCTCCATCTGACTGCCGAGGAAATCGAGGCGCGGCTTAAGATGTTGGGGCGGCTCATAGGTTTTACCCGGCAGTTGGATGTCCAGCTCCGCAGTGATGAAGACGTGGATCGGTTTGAGAATACATTTTTCCAGCAATCTTCCCCAAACGGGGATGCAAAGCCGAAGGAGGGCAGCATGGAACAACGGCGATTGAAAATAATGGTTCTGGACGATGAACCCATCGTCTGTAAGCGTTTGAAGCCCAACCTGGAAAAGGTGGGCTTCGAGGTGGATATTTTCACCGACAGCACCGAGGCATTGCACCATGTGCAGGAACATCCCTACGATATCGTCATCAGCGACCTGAAGATGAAGGTAGTGGATGGCATGCGGTTTCTCAAAGAGGTGAAAAAAAACTCGCCCCGGACCGAGGTGATTATCATCACCGGGTTCGCCACCCTGGAGACGGCCAAGGAATCCTATAAGCAGGGCGTTTTCGACTTTATCGCCAAACCCTTTAAGTTGGGGGAGATCCAAAAGGTGGTGGAGCAGGCGGCAGCCAAGATCCGCGCCTCCGAAAAAGAGGCGTGACCATCCATAAAGGGACGATATCACTGAATTAATTAAGTTTTATTTTACAAGGAGTTTGTCTCATGATTCGCACCCTGGTTTCCATTGAAGTGGATTTAGCCTCCAGTATGGCCATCCGCTATGCCTGCCAATTGGGGAATCTTATCCCCATGGAGCTTCAGCCTGTCTATGTCAAGGGCTATCCTTTCGAAGAGCCGGTAACCGGCATCGGCTGGGTCCGGCACACGTGGGAAAAGGAGTTAGTGAAAGAGGGCAAGGAGGAGATTTCTGAGATGATCGCCGGGGAAATGGATACCTGCCCGGTTTTGCAGGAGCCTCGGGTCATCTTCGGTGACCGGGAAAAAGAGTTGACCCATATCATGGAGACGGAACTATTTGATCTCTACGTGGAGGGCGCTCCGTATCCCTTCACCCCAGCTAATGTCGCCAAGCGGCTACAGTTGAAGTTCTATCAACATCTGACCTGTCCCTTTGTCTGGCTGCGCACCCTGCGTCCTATCAACAAGGTATTGATCCTCTGTCTGGAGCCGACCGGGACCGCAGCATTGGGTCAGGCACTGGAAAAATTGTGGGCCGGCTGCCGGGTGCCGTTGCATCTGGGGATGCCGTCGGGAGCGACGCCAACCTTACAAGAGTCAGTGGCCACTATGCAGGCTTCCTTGATTAATGCCGGCTGCCTGATAACTCTGGAGCCAGGGTTGCCCATGCATCCGGCAGATCTGGCCAAAGCGCTCCAGCCGGATTTTGGGCTGGTGGCTCTGGCCTTGCCCCGTGCCCTGAAAAAGGATCATCCCCTGCTGCCGTGGCTGAGTCAGATCAAAACACCGTTGTTGGTGACCCTGACATAACCTGGGACCGAATCCTGGTTGGGGCCGTTGAGTGGGGAGATACCGCCGGTGGACGGCGGGGACACATAATTTGTGAAAGGAAGGGGTCAATCATGAAAATTCTCTTTGTCGGAGATGAACAACCCTATAGCGAATTCGCTTTGAACGAGGTTATCCGTCTGGCCATGAACACTTGGGCCGACGTTACCCTCTTAGGCAGCCAGGCAGCGGTTCCCAACCGGGCCGCGGGCAGCGGTGGTCAATTTTTGACTGACCAACCCCTGAGTCAAGCCTTGCACCGTTATCGAGAAACTTTTTTGAAGGGCTGCGGCGACGCGGATTCCCCCTATGCCATGGGAAATTTGACATTCGAGTGGTTAGCGCAGAAAAAGGGTGTCTACGAGGAGATGTTGGTCAGCCGAAGTGCAAAAAAAGAACTGCGGGTGCGGCTCCGTTTGGGCAATCCGGTCCAGGAAATCCTCCAGGAAGGCCAGGAAGGCGAGTATGACCTCATCGTGATTGGCTGCACCGGAGGCCAACGGTGTTTGTGGGAGAGCGTACCGGAGGCGCCCCACAAAGTGGTCAGTGAGGCGGATTGCTCGGTGCTGTTAGTCAAAGAAGAACAACCCATAACGCGTATACGGGCCTGCCTGGATCAGAGTTTCATCAGCCAGGAATCCTTGGAGATGATTACCCAGATGGCAACTATCCATGGGGCGCAGGTGGAGTTAATCGGCTTGACCCAGGAGGGCGCTCTGAAAAAGGAAGTATACCGTCGGTTGATAGAAATTGGTGACTACTATGAAGACCGACAGATTACCGTCCGGACGCAACTCACCGAAGTTGCGGAATTCGAAAATTTCCTGACCCAAAAAAGTGAACACGATCTGCTGGCCTTGTTTATGGGTAAAAAGTCCCTGTTGGACCGCTTCTTCCCTCGGGATTGGATCGGACGCTTCGTCAGTAAATGCCAGACGTCGGTTTTGGTCATGCGTTGATTGGCCTCATCCCGTTGGAACGATATCAAATGTGTGCAGAGGAGAATCGAGATGAAGATACTCATTGGCATTGATAAGACGGAAGAATCCCAGATAGCCTTAAAATATGCCTGTCAATTAATGGAACATTTCGAGGCCGAAGTTGATGCCGTCTATGTGCAGCCAAACGTGACGGAAATGCTTGCCGATGGCTCCCACGCCTTGTTCGTCAGCAAAAATGACCTGGCCCAGGCCATCGATAAGGAAACAGGACGGGTGGAAGAAAATGTCCTGGAATCCTGCGAAATCTGTATCAGTGGCCAGGTTCCGTGCCAGCCGATGATTGTGGAGGGTGACCCGGCGGATGAGCTTCTGCACATGGCCGAAGCGGGCAATTATGACATGATTGTGTTGGGGGCCCACGGCCGGTCGTCTTTTGGAGGCTTTTTGCTGGGGGCGGTGCACGCCAAGGTCCTGCATCACGCCCGCCTGCCGGTGCTCTTGGTGCGGAACGTGCGTCCGATTCAGCGCCTCCTGGTGGCCTATCGAGGCTCCCAATGTGATCAGGGGGCGCTGGAATTCATCGCTCCCCTGTTTGCCAAAAAGAAACCCGAGATCACCATCATGCACGTTCAGGAGACCAGTCTGTCTGAATCAGAGGAATTTGCTCAGGCCTGTGTTCTAACCGGTGAACAGACATTGCGGGACTTCGGCTATCAGCCGGTGAAAAAGCTGGCCAAAGGTGATTTTGTGGAAGAGATCCTGAAAGATGTGGCTATTGAACGCTATGACCTTTTGGTGCTGGGGGCCTATGGCCACAAGAAGCCGCGTTATATGCGGATCATCAGCGACGAAGCCCTGAATCTGGTGCGCCTGACCACCAGGCCCGTGTTGGTCTACCGGGAGCCCGAGGATGTATGATCGGTCCCGGGCGCAATCAATTACCCGAGAGGTCTAAAATAATTTTTTTAACTCTTGTTTGAATAACTGAAGGTTGTTCCGACTTCTGATATATTATATCGGTGAGCACCGATTACGGCTCAGAGGGGAAGTGCTCCAGTCCTTCATTTTTCTCAAGCTGGCAGTGGCCGGCCATCTGATTGGATCATTCCGGGCCTGATTTTCTCACGCCCTTAAAGCTCAAGGAAACGCTCCTGCCATGGAATTCAACCTGCCCGACGCCTTTTGGAGCCTTACGGCACCGAAACTTATGGAACGCCTGCATACCTCCCCGGAGGGCTTGCCCGAGGTAGAAGTACGGCAAAGACTTGACCATTTCGGCCGCAACACCCTCAAAGTCAAGAAACATGCGGGCGTTCTTAGTTTGCTCCTATCCCAGTACAAAAGCCCCATCATCCTCCTTTTGCTGTTCGCCTGCCTGTTATCCGTTGCCTTACGTGATCACGTCGACGCCTTGATTATCCTGGCGATTTTGCTCGTGAGCGGGCTTTTGGGCTTCTGGCAGGAGTACGGGGCCAGCAATGCAGTGGCGAAATTGCTGGCCATCGTCCAAATCAAGGTGACGGTGCGCCGCCAGGGTGCTCCCCAGGAAATCCCGGTAGAGGAGATCGTCCCAGGGGATATGATCCTGCTCAAGGCCGGGGATGTCATTCCGGGAGACTGCTTGATTCTTGAGTCCAAGGACCTCTTTGTGGATGAAGCCGCCCTGACGGGGGAAACCTTTCCGGTGGAGAAAGCCGTGGGCATCGTTCCGGCCGAGGCGCCTGGGAGCCAACGCACCAATGCCCTGTTCATGGGCACCCACGTGGTCAGCGGCACCGCCGGCCGCGGTGGTGGTGCTTACCGGCGCGGCAACGGAGTTCGGCCAGGTTTCCCAAAGGCTGAAGCTCAAGGCGCCGGAAACCGATTTTGAACGGGGGGTCAGGCGGTTCGGCTACTTTTTGATGGAAGTGACCCTCCTTCTGGTGATCGCCATTTTTGCCATCAACGTCTATCTGGCCCGCCCCGTCCTGGATTCCTTCCTGTTTTCGCTGGCCCTGGCCGTCGGCCTCACCCCCCAGTTGCTGCCGGCGGTCATCAGCGTCAACCTGGCCACGGGCGCCAAGCGCATGGCCCGGGAAAAGGTGATCGTCAAGCGCCTGGCCGCCATCGAAAATTTCGGCTCCATGAATGTGCTGTGCGCCGACAAGACGGGCACCATTACCTCAGGGGTGGCCGAGGTCCAGGGGGCGCTGAGCCTGGACGGCAAACCGTCTGACAAAGTCATCCTCTATGCCTATCTCAATTCCGTGTATGAATCAGGCTTCGCCAATCCCATCGATGAGGCCATCAGGCAGTATTGCTGCCCGGATATTACCGGCTGGAGCAAAGTCGATGAAGTGCCCTATGATTTCCTCCGCAAACGTCTGAGCGTGTTGGTATCTCAAGATGGCAACCATCTGATGATTACCAAAGGGGCGCTCAAAAACGTCCTGGAGGCTTGCGCCACCGCGGAACTGGGCTCGGGGGAGGTGGTGCCCCTCGATGCCGCACAGGAAGAAATCCAGAGATATTTTGCGCAGTTCAGCGAACAGGGCCTGCGCACCCTGGGGATCGCTTACCGCGCCCTGGGTCCGAGCTGCGGCCATCAGCAAAGACGATGAGCTGGACATGACCTTCCTGGGGTTTCTCTTAATACTTGATCCGCCCAAGCCCGGGGTCATCGAGACCATCGAACGCCTGCAGGAACTCGGGGTGTCGTTGAAGATCATAACCGGGGACAACCGCCTGGTGGCCGCGGCCGTGGGGAAGGACGTCGGCCTGAAGAGCAAGGCACTCCTCACCGGCTCCGACCTGCGGCAGCTCAGCGATGAGGCCCTGCTCCACCGGGTCAAAAACACGCAGATCTTCGCCGAGGTGGAGCCGAATCAAAAGGAGCGCATCATTTTGGCCCTACGCAAGGCCGGCAATGTCGTGGGTTTTATGGGGGACGGCATCAACGACGCCTCTGCCCTGCATGCCGCCGACGTCTCCCTGTCGGTGGACAGCGCCGTGGATGTGGCCAAGGAAGCCGCAGATATCGTGCTCCTGGAAAAAGACCTGGGAGTCCTGGTCAAGGGGGTCAAAGAAGGGCGGACCACCTTTGCCAATACCCTTAAGTACGTGTTTATGGCCACGAGCGCCAACTTCGGCAACATGTTCAGCATGGCCGGGGCCTCCCTGTTTCTGTCCTTCCTGCCCCTCCTGCCGAAACAGATCCTGCTGACCAATCTGCTCACCGATTTTCCGGAAATGACCATCGCCACGGACTCGGTGGACGAGGAATTAGTGGAGCGCCCCCGGCGCTGGGACATCCGCTTCATCCGCCGCTTCATGCTCACCTTCGGCCTCATCAGTTCAATCTTCGATTACGTCACGTTCGGTGTGCTCCTGTGGGTCCTGAAGGCCACCCCGGACCAGTTTCGGACCGGCTGGTTTCAGGAATCGGTGATTTCCGCCGCGGTGATCGTCCTGGTGATCCGCAGCCGCAGGCCCTTCTTTAGGAGCAAACCCGGGATTTATCTCATAGCTGCCACCGTGCTGGTGGTGGGCGTGACAGTGTTATTCCCCTATACGCCGCTGGGTGCCTTCTTCAATTTTCAGCCGCTTACCGTGGAGTTTCTCCTGATGATCGGGCTCGTGTTGCTTCTCTACATCTTCAGTGCGGAACTGGCCAAGCGCACGTTCTACCGCCGGGAGCGGTATTGATGATCCTGAAGCCGGCAAAAGGCACATTTAGTTTTTACGGGATTACTTCTGGGATTGCACAGGCTGGAAAGCCTATGCCACCATTTGATTGCACCTTGGTATAATTCGTATAAGTAGCCCATATCCACTTGCTCCAACAACTAGAAATACCATCGCAACCCGACGTTAATAAAGTGCGGGGTGTAATTCCCCCGCCCCACTTCAACGTTATAGTTTGCCTGAACAGTCAGGTTTTTTTTCAAGCTCACGGCTACCCCGGCCCCCAGGACGGCAAAATCCCGCTGGGGGGAGTCCGTGGTGAAGTTGAAGGTGCTGCCGGCCTGGGCCAGGCGGGCATCCAGCCCCCGGCTGTTATTGGCGAATTCGTGCTGGTAGAAGGCCAAGACCTGGGGCAGCATCTGGGCCTCTTTGATTTTAAAGGGACATGACAGCCGCGCCCCGAGACCGCTCTGCAGGGAATCGGCGTTTTGCGAGTTCACGTGCAAATTCAAAGAATCGGCGCCGGTCTCAGTGAAGCCAGGCACCCAAGCCTTGGTATAGAACAGGGTGGCCGCCGGGGTCAAAATGATTTTTTGAAGTTTAAGATCATAGCCGGTTTCCACGGCGGCATTGACCTGGCTGCCGTTTGCGGAACCATTGGCTGTCCGGTTGCCGAAGGTCAGGTTGCGGTTCAAACCGTAGAGGTTCAGGGTGTAGCCCACAGACCCCATGGCATAGAAGTTGCCGGGGAGGTAGGCGGCGTAGGTGTACAAGGGGATGCTGTTGACCTGGGCGGCGCCAGCGGAATTCTGATATGAGGCGCTGGTGTGATAATAACCTGACCCCACCCCCAAGAGCAGATCATCCCGGAGGCGATAGTCGGCGCCGCAGTTGAAGCCGAAAATGTCAAAATTGTAGCCCGTCTGGTTGGCGGAACTGTCCCGCGATCCCAAAGTGGCCACGAAATCCGCATAGAGCCCCCAGAGGCCAGAGTCTTGTGGCGCCGAGGGCGGCCCGGAGACCAGGCCCCCCAGATCGGCGCCGTTATAGGCCAGCATCAGCCCTTCCTGTCGGGAATAGGAGAGGTTGAAGGATCCAAAACCGCGTCCAGTCAGGGAGGGTGGACTGCCCTGGCGCCAGCGCTGGCAGGACAAACGGTTGGACAGACTGCGCCACTGCATCATGGCCCCGGCCAGGCTCAGGGCCGGCATGGCGCCGGCCAGATCAGGTGAGATCTGTTGATAGGCATTGGCGACGGCACTCCTCGTGGGCAGTTGGGCAATAGTATCCAGCATTCCAGCCAAGTCACCTGCGGCAGATGAGTTAATCGCATTGAGCATGAGGCCCACTTTGGACTGGTTTGACGTCAGCGGTAACATGGGGTTGGCGAAATCGGGCTCGGCCGCGAGGTCAAAGCTGGTGGGCAGATACCGGGGCTGCCAGAAAATAATCGGCGTGAGCTGTTGACTGGTGAGAGTGTCGAAGGTGCCGGTGAGGCCGCCGGTGGCAGTAATGACTCCGGGGAATACCTGGTTGCGGGCGGGCTTAAAGCCAGCCAGGAGGGTTGGGGAGATGGCGCCGGCCAGGCTGGCAGTACCAGGAACGCCGGTGACGCTGATCCGGTCATAATTGCCGGGGGCGGCGATCTCGACAACAAAAGTGGCGCCAGCCATTTGGGTATAGCTCCCCACGAGGTTCAGAGTGCCGGGGGAAGCGCCCGGGTTGACCAGGCCCCGGTTGGTCAAGCTGCCGATGAGGGGGCCGGTCCCACCCAAGGCGGCTCCCGGGTTAACCACGACAGTGCAGCCGGCGCCGACCGTGCCCAGGGTGCTGGACAGGTTCAGAGTGCCGGCGGCAACAGTATAGGTTCCCGAGAAGCCGGAGCCATCGCCCTGATGGATCGTCGTTCCCACCCCGGTGTGAATAAGATTGCCGGGGCCGCTGACAGTTCCGGTATGGGTTAAAGAATTCCCGGCGTTATCCAGAGTCGAGGTCGTATCGGCGGTTATGTCAAAGCCATTGGGCCAAGAGGTCTGGGGGTCGATGATTTGCAGGGCGCCACCAAGAAAAGCTAGGTCACCATAAGGGGAATCCGTGCCCAGCCACAAGGTAGTCCCGGCGTTTACCGCGGGGAGCTGACCCAAGGTCCATTTGGCCCGGCTTGTCGTGGTATAGAGGCCCCAATGGGGACCGACACCGCCTGGCTCAACTTTTTCAGGTTCATCAAAGGATGAAAAGAGATAGGTAAAGAGTTTATGAGCGCTGGCCCAGGCGGCATATTGCTCGATATAGGTCTGTTCATTAGGGAGAGCGGACGTCTGGCTGGGAATGCCGGTGTAGTGACCATTCATGGAAACCTGGGACCCGGCACTGGGCCAGCCGGTTTCGCCGATACGAATTTTGCCGACTCCATACTTAGCGACCAATTGGTTGTAGTCTGATAGAAAACGGCTTTGCCAGTTCTTTAAGGTGTCGGCCCCAGCCTTGGCAGCTGTCCCACCCTGGTAACCGGGTCCATCCCAATACGGGTAGATATTGGCCAGGGCATAGCTGGAACAGGCATTGACCAGGTCGGGATGGCCAGCCAGGACTCCCCAGGTCTGGCAGGTGGTTACCGCGACCCCCGTGCCACTGAGTTTGGCTTTGGCATAGTTGATATAGCCGACCAATTGGGCTTCAGTGAAATTCCCTAAATTTTCGTTGCCCACAACCACGGCGTTCACCGCACTGGTGTGGGCTTTGGCGTTGGCTATGGCCTGATCCAGTTCAGATTGGGAGGCAGCTAGATTGCCGGGGGTCAGAGCCACTCCCAAGGCGACCTTGATGGGAGTTGAAGGATGGGCCAGATTATACGCCGCCACCCGGCCGGCCACAGCGTTTTCCGGACTAGCCGCGCCAAAGAGACTATTATACGTTCTGATATACCCAAAGTGCGGACCCAGAAGAGCCAGATCACTGTCAATCTCAGCAATTGATTGAGGAAATCCCTTGTAATTGACGGCAATAAAATTCCTGTCCCAGGCCGCCAGAGAAAGGTCGACAGAGCTCAGGAGACAAGCAAGGAGCGCGACAAGGATTTTTTTCATACTAGGCCTTCCTGGTAGGTTCAACTGGCTTGAGGTTGACGGACAATATAATCGACAACTGGTTAGCACGAATCCACTAGTCCTTTATCTTAGATGGCCGGTCATGGCAGGCCGCATGGAAAAACTATTATCTGTTAGACGGTTGAGTATCAGCCGAGGCGAAGGCCAGATGGTGGCGCACCCAGAGCATTATCAGAATCCCGCAGGGAACAGCCAGGTCATTGACCCACAATACCGGGCCGACGTTATAGGGAGCAAGATTGCCTTGCACGATCATCTCCTTGAGGCGCCCATAAGCGCAGCCCAGCAGGAAGACAGAGTACCCGAGGCCGGTGGCGGTGCGAAATCCCCCGGGCTGCCAGAGGCAGAGGATTCCCAGGACCCCGAAGGCCAGGTTGGCCAAGGCCACTTCAAACTGAAAGGGGCTGGGTTGCCAGCCGATCTTCAGGGCAATTTCCTGGGCTTTGAAGGTGTGACCCAGGAAACCTATTAATCCTCCGACCCCGGCAAAAATCACCAGCAGGTAGAGAAGCACCACCTCCACGACCCTGGCCCCGGTGACCGGCCGTTTTCCCAGCCACAGATGGAGAGCGGTTGCCGAGGCCACGGCCATTAGATTGAGGTACCAGAGCATGGCAAGTCCTTCCCGAATTGGCGATCTTCCCCTATTTCTTGAAATTAGGCGGCAACCTTGGCCACCGCAGTCAAAAAACAGTTTTGGGGACCTCTCTCACCGAGGTTAACTCCGAGACGTTTCTTCTTTGTTTGGCACGGAGAAGCTGATTTTTTATCGGCAAAAATATCAATTTCAATAAGCATTGTCCGGTTAGGAACTTGCATGCCGGAATTAAGGAAAAAATTATGCAAAGATAACGGCCAGGGTCATTTTATGCTTGACAAACGCTTGTGAACAAGTGGCGGCTTTTCGTAACTACCTTATATTACTAGGAATTACGAAATGCCGCACTGCCTGGACCCCCTGAAATCAAAACAACCGGGCCCTTCATTTGCACAACTGACGGAGCCCGCCACCGACATCATCGGCGATGCCCCTCCCCTGGAGGCCAGAGGAAATCGAGACTTGCAACTGACCTTTGAACAGCAACTCAACTCCTTGATCTTTTTCCATCTAGAGGAGCACACCTCGGGGCGACATCTCCTCCAAGTTATGGAAGAGGACACCTGGGCCCGGGAATGTATCGCCCCGCCCCAAGGCATCAAAAAGAGCAGCTATTTCGAGGCCATCAACACCCGAGGAATGGAACAGCTACTCTATGTCTTTGAAAAACTTCACGCCAAGGCCGCCGGGAGCTTACCCAAAGAACATGCCCCATGGGGCGACCTGGTCGCCATTGACGGCTCCCTGATCGACGCGGTGCTGTCCATGATGTGGGCCGACTACCGCAAAGGCGCCAAGAAGGCCAAGGCCCACCTGGGGTTCGATCTCAACCACTCTCTGCCCGCCAAGGTTTTCCTCACCGATGGCAAAGGGGATGAGCGCCCCTTTGTGGACCACATCCTCTCTCCCGGCCAAACCGGGGTGATGGATCGTTACTACCAATGCCATAAGAATTTTGACCGCTGGCAGACGGATGGCAAACACTTCGTCTGCCGCATCAAGGCCCGCACCCGCAAGACCGTTATTCAGGTCAATGAAGTATCGGGCCAGGGGCCGGTGTTCTACGACGCCGTGGTCTTACTGGGCACCCTCTACCGCAATCAAACCGAAAAAAGCGTCCGGGTGGTAGGTTACCGCATCGGCGAGGCCGAATATTGGCTGGCCACCGATCGCCATGATCTGCCGGCGGAAGACCTGGCCTTGATCTATAAACTCCGTTGGCAGATTGAGATATTTTTCGGCTGGTGGAAAGGTCATCTAAAGGTCTACCACCTGATCGCCCGGAGCCGCCACGGCCTAATGGTGCAAATCCTCAGCGGCCTCATCACCTATCTGCTTCTGGCCATCTATTGCCGCAAGCATCACCAGGAGAAGGTCAGCCTCAAAAGGGTCAGGGAATTGCGGATTAAAATCCAAAACGAAGCACGCGCCAGATCACCGCGTTTCCCCCAATGCTATGATGCCAATGAGCCTAAATCGGCGTTAACCTATGCAAAAACCTAACCGGACAATGCTGATTTTTAACAAAAATCCTGGAACATTCTTCTCAGCGAGAACTGGCGTCAATTACCTCCGAAGAGATCCTTTTCTCCCTTACAAAAGTTAATGATGGCTGCAGGCAGTTAACCAACCATACCCGGTATGCCATTCTCAAAGCCCTCTTGCATTTTAGCCGCAACAAGACATTCTGGCATTAAAACTCATACCGCAGTCCGGCGCTGACCATCTGGGGGGTATAACCGCGCCGCCCTACTTCGGCGTTGTAATTGGCCTGGAGGGTCAGGTTTTTGCGCAGGCCCACGGCCACGCCGCCCCCCAGGACGGCGAAATTATGGGAGGGGGAGTCCGTCTGGAAGGCAAAGGTATCTGCCGGCCTGGGCTAAACGGGCGTCCAGGCCCCGGCTGTTGTTGGCAAATTCATGTTGATAGAAGGCGTAAATTTGGGGGAGTATGAGGATTGTCCCGGACTGGAAGGGTCTGGACAGCCGCATCCCCACGCCGGTCTGCAGAGAATCGGCGCTCTGGGAGTTGACGTTCAGGTCCAAGGCCCCGGCGCCGCTCTCCGTGAAGCCGTTTACCCAGGCCTGGGAGTAGTACAAGGAAAAAGCCGGGGTCAGGGTAACCTGCGCCACTTTGAAATCGTAGCCGGTTTCCAGGGAAGCATTGAGCTGATTGCCGTTAGGCGAACTGGTGGCCACCCGGTTGATGCCGCCAAAGGCAATAGTGCGGTCCAGGCTGTAGAGGTTGAGGGTATAGCCTAGAGACCCCATGACATAAAAAGACCCGGGGGTGTAGGCGCCGTAGGCATAGAACGGGATGCTGTTGATGCCGGCGTCGCCCCCCGAGTTTTTGTAGGAAGCGTTGGTGTTATAGTAACCAGTTCCCAAACCAATGACCAGGTCATCCCGGAGACGGTAGTCCGCCCCGGTGGTAAAGCCGAAGATGGTGAACGTGTAACCCGTCAAGTTCGCCGTGGAATCCTGCCGACCAAAGGAGGAGACAAAATCCGTAAAAACATTCCAGGTGCCGGCGCTGTCGGCTGGCGGCCGAAGAGCGCTCCCCATACCGGTCAGGTCGACCCCGTTGTAGGCCAGCAGCAGTCCGGCCAGCTTGTCATAAGACAGGTTGAATGATCCAGAACGTCCCCCGGCCAGATTGGGCAGCCCCCCCTGGCGCCAGCGCTGGTAGCTCAGGCGGTTGGCCAGGCTTTGCCACTGCATCCTGGACCCGGCCAGGCTCAGGGCCGGCAGGGCGCTGGCCTTATCCGCCGAAATCTGCTGGTACGCCGCGGCCACGGCGCTTCCAGTGGGCAGATTGTCCAAAGTGTTGAGCACCGTGGCTAAGTCGCCGTTGGTGGTGTCGGCCACCCCATTGAACATAGTCCCCACGGCATGCTGATTCCGGTTCAATCCCAGAGAGGGATTGGCGTAATCCCGGGTGAGGGTCAAGTCCACCCTATCATCCGAATACAAGGCCCGCCAGGTGAGGATGGGGGTATTATTTTCCATCGTGTCAAAGGAGCCACCAACACGTCCGGCCGTGACGATTCCCGGAAAAACCGTGTTCGCTGGGGGCCGGTAGTCGCCCAGGAGGATCGGCTTCAGAGCGCCGCCCAGATCAGCGATACTCCAACTTCCTGAAATGCTGAGCTTATCAAAGCTGGTGTCTGAAGCTACTTCCACCTCCAAGCGGCCTGTATCCCCTTGGTCAAAGGGGCCCACTATCTTCATGGTCCCTACTGAATTGCCCGGGTTCACTGTGCCCAGGTTTATCACCTTGGCTTGCAACGTCGCGGAGCCTTTCAAGATACCGCTCGGCCCAACTTCTATGCTACTTAAGCCAGAAGGGTCGTTACCGAATGTGTTTGCTATGATCAGGGTGCCGCTGTCTAATTTATAAGCGGCTATAAGGTCTGAGGCGTCCCCCGCCAAGGTGAGGCTCCCCTGGCCTATTTGCCGGAAGACTTGCACTCCGGAAAAAGTACCCATGAAAATGGAGGCGTAAACGCCGGTGTCGAACGTATTTAACGTTGAGAATTGGCCCGATACCTGACGAAAAACCACGGGCCTGGATAACGTGAGAGCTGCACCGGCTTGCAGCGTGCCTCCCTGAAAAATTAAACTTCCTGACGGGCCGCCCAGATTTTCATCCCGGACAATATTGACGGCGCCTTCCAACAGCATCGTGCCCCCGCTGAAGGAATTGTTCCCTCGCAGGAAAAGAGTGCCGCTCCCCATTTTAGTAAGGGCTCCCGCCCCCGATATGGCGCCGGTGAGGGTGCAGGAATTGTTGGTCGAATCAATTATGCCGCCCTCATTTCCCAGTATCAGGGCTTTGTTCCAAGTGGTCTGCGGATCAGCGGCATACAGGACTCCTCCGTGAAAGGTTAACGTCCCATAGGGGGCATTGGTGCTCAACACCAAAATTTCTTTGGTCGCCACCGTATTCGGAATGGGTCTGCGGCGCCGGGTATTGGGCTATAAGTGAATCTATGAGGGCAGATTTATTATAAATATCGAGAAGTAGATAGGGATAGCCGCTCAGGTACGTGGGGTTGGAATTATGCCAGACATTACAGGTAACCTCGGTTGTCCCGGCCGGGTCGACAAAGGAGATACTGCCTTCGCCTCTGTCAATGAGGCCGTTATTATTCTTATCATCAAAAGAAAAACGGTGCAGGGCCAAACAATGCCCGATATTGGTGGGGCTACCGTTTTCAATAAGGTTATTGTTACTCCCAGATCTGAGCCTCTCCGCAGGTTTTGATAAATAAATTGCCAGGTTGGGACGGCTACCGAACCAGGGGCATTGTTCAGATACGCCGGCAGGGGCCGATTCACGGGCCAGGCATTATCAATCTGATCACCGTGCAGAGGTTGGCCATCCAGGGTGGAAATTTGGCAGGCATATTGGGTCTGCAAGGGCCGCTGGGATTCGATATAGAGATACCTCCCCCAGATCACCAGTGGGTCAGTGGTTCCGATGAATGGGTTGGTATCCATGTAATTAGGTCCGGCAATCGTTTGGACGTCGGCAATGGTTGGAGGGTTTGAGGCCAGTTTAGTTTCGTAGATCATAGGGTAGCGGTTTTGTAGATAGGTGAAAGAATTAATGGCCGCGGTGGGACAGCAGGCCATACCCCCAATCTCCGGGACATCATTCTGATACAGGTGACCGTATAAATTATAGTCGTTGCCAGCTTCATACAGAATCGCCGCTGCCGGGCTGATTCCTGCCATAATGAGAAGCAAGCTCAAAACAGCGAGTTTAAAAAGCGTGTTTCCTAATTGCATTGGGTTATCCTTTCTTTTTTTTCACAAGAGAAAAGACAAAGGAAACTATAAAAGCCTGTTAAAGAAAATAAGATATAATTAATTAAATTATAGAGTTATGCATGGGAAGCCAGTATAATATTGAGAAGGTCTGACAAACGATCTCAATAAATACAGGAGCCTCCCATGCAAGAAAAAGATATCAAGCGGATCGTGATTAGGCAACTAAAGACCAACTTTCCTTACTGGCGCCGTCTGACCAAGAAACAGAAGAAAGCCTTGGTTGAAGAAGCGCTCAACGACGTCATGGCGAGTTACCAGCCAAGTCAAGGCAAGCATGTGCCACTCCATGAGTTAACCAATACGCCGACTCCCCCGGCAGATATTATCCCATTGTCGGAGATGGGTAAATTTATCGAAGATCGTACTCGTGGCTTTTTGCCCTTTACCAAGCACTGTTATCAACGGTATCTCGATGATCAGGAACTCCATCTGATTGACAGCTTGCTGGATGACCGGGTGCTCAATGACCTCCTGGCATGCCCGGGTTATACTCCGGCAATGCGGCAAGTATCCCCGGCTCACTTATTCCGGGCTGAACTCTTGAAAGCCTTGCGGTATGCTGACCTGAGTTACCGGAAGTATTGTGCTTTGATGGTCAACCGGCTGGAAAACAAATCCGTTCGAGCCTTTTTACATCTACCCCTGCACAAGAAAATTTTGGTGCATCACAGTCAATTGAGTCAATTCCGGAGTACTTTGACCATAACCCACTTGGTTAATCTGATGGTTTACGTCACCCACCTTTTGGTCAAAGAGATCAACCTACCATATCCATTCCAAATCTGCGGGGTCGATTCTACTGATCTGGCCAGTTCGTGCTGTCCAGTACCTTTAGCAACGCTCAACGTAGGACAGAAGAAAGTCCGTATTTACGATGAATTAGATGCCGATTGCGGCAAGCGCCGGAAAAAGAGAAATAAATCAGAATACTTCGTCGGCTATCGGTTGCATAGTCTGAACGTTATTGACCCGCACAGCGGCCACAATTATCCGCTGCTCTCTTTAGTGGCCCCCGCGAATCATCATGATAATCTTCTCCTCCCCCAACTTGTCGCCTTTGGCCGGGCGATGGACCTGAATATACAAGTGATCACGGCTGATGCCGCCTATGGCGATGCCGAACAGAACCAGCAGCTCAAAAAAGAGTATGGCGTGACGGTAGTTACCTCTCCCAGCCAGAAGGTCAAGACCCCAGAGCATGTGGACGCTGACCGGTGTCACGTCTTTATGGACGATTATTGTGAAACTCCCATGCGTTATCTGGGAACCACCGACACTGGGCACGAATTTGGCTGTGACGCCCAGCCCAACGAATGTTTTCGGGCTCCGCTTTGCCCCCAATGCCGAGAAGTACCTTTCAACTCCGGACAATTTGGCCAACTCCCGGATATCTTCGAGGAAGTCGACCAAATTCGCCGGCTTCGCAAGCATATGGAAAGATCGTATAATTTGTTAAAGCATGACGCTGGGTTAGAGCACTTACGCCTGAAATCACAGCAGGGTGTGATGGCCGCCGTAACTTTTGCGCAATTGGCCACCGTACTACTCGAAATTGCCAGGCGCCACCAAGCGGCCCAAAAGGAGCATCGTCCCAAGCAATTGCAGTTGGCGGCCTAATAAGCCAAACCCAATATAGTAGGGATTCACGAGAACTGGCATGACCTTTTGATGGAAACCTATATTCTTGGGCTTTGATAACCTAAAAGAAAAAGCCATGAAAATTTCAAGTCAGGGGTTTTTCATAACAAAAGATTGATGCCAACTTGTTGAGTTACCCAAAATTGCTCAAAAAAACAGACCGTTCAATTTTGAACCTTATTTCTGGAGATACTTTTTAACAGGCTTTACTTATTAGAAAGCAACTTGGTATAAGCCGGCCAGGTGACGGAGAAATTATAGTTGCTGCCAAAAGTAATGTCTGATTCACCCCTCACCCTCAAGGATGAGAGTTGATTAAAGGAAGGATATCAATAGGATATTAAGTTGTGGGTAATGGCAAGCCCCTCAAGGGGCGAGGGGAAAATAACGGACAAAACTGTTGGTAATCGGTATAAAGCCGGCATTGCAAAGACCTTCGAGTGGTTAAAAAAAATTATTTTCCCGAAAATTCCTCGAGGACCCGGCCGGGGGCGGTGAAGCTGATGCCCTGGCCGAAGGAGGTCCCCACCATCAGCCCTTCGATGATGGGGGGATTGACCTTTTGAGGCGCCTGCCAGCGCACCAGGAAACAGGCCTCGGAGCCGGCGGAAACATCGGATTCCTTAACGAAAAACCGGGCTGCGGCCAGAGGCGCGATGGTAATGGCCGGGGGCGCTAAGTCCTTTAACAGTTTGCCCTTTCTCGTCGTAATAGCGCACCGAGGTTATTTCTATGGGGTTGGTCAGATCGGTGTTGCGGAGGCTTAGAGTGACGGAAAGATTAAAGGATTGCTGCCGGTCACCGAAGAAAATATGGGAATACACCGGCACATAGATTAGCTGACCACGGGAAAGGGCTGGTGGGGCGGCCTCCACTGAAGAGACTGGCAAATAAGCCAGGGTAAGAAGTCCGAACCAGATAAGGTGCGGTAGAAATCGGCGGCATGTAATCATGGCAATTTCCTCAAGTTGAACTCAAGCCAGGGAGCAATCATAGAATTATACCTTAGCAAAGCAGGAGGCTATTATAAAAAAACATCACAGGGATGAAAAATTCAAAGGTAAACAAAATACTAGATTCTTCGCTCCACTCAGAATGACAGTTACCACTTTCCTGCCGACAGGCGGTTATCAACCGGTGATAGAGTTACCTCAAAGAAGAAGGCTTGAACCTTTGGTGTTTTACTTCACTGTGCCATTTCCAGAGGAAATAGATTGCCGGATAGATCAGGAGTTCCATTAAAAAGGAGGTGGCCACCCCGCCCACCAAGGGGGCGGCAATCCGTTTGGCCACCTCGGCGCCGGTGCCGACGGCCCACATGACAGGCAGGAGGCCGAAGATGTTGGCCAGGATGGTCATGAGTTTCGGGCGCAAGCGCATCACGGCGCCTTCCATGACCGCGTCTTTCAGGTCCTGGGGGGTGTGCAACAGACCCCTGGCCTGCCAGTCATCATAGGCGATGTCGAGATAGAGGAGCATAATGACGCCGGTTTCGGCATCCAATCCCGCCAAAGCGATGAGACCGACGATGACCCCCACACTGAGGTCATAATTCAGGAAATAGAGGAGCCAAATGGCCCCGATCAGGGAGAAGGGCACGGCCAGCAGGATGATGGCAACTTTGACAAACGACCGGGTGCTCAAATAGAGCAGGATCACCACCAGGGCCAGGGTGATGGGGATGACGATCTGGAGTTTTTGCCGGGCCCGCTCCATATACTCGAACTGACCGCTCCAAATCCAGGAGTAGCCGGCGGGAATTTTCAGGTGGGAATCGATGAGCTTTTGGGCCTTAGTAATATAGGTGCCAATATCGATATTGCGGATATCGACAAAGACCCAGGCAGTACGCCGGGCGTTTTCGCTTTTGACCATATCCGGGCCTTGATGGATATGAATCTTGGCGACCTGGGCCATGGGGATCTGGGCGCCGCTGGGAGTTGGAATAAGGATGCGCTGCAGGGCCGGAAGGTTTTGCCGATAATCCTGAAAATAACGGAGATTGACGGGATAGCGCTCCAAACCTTCCACGGTTTGGGTAAGTTGCATGCCGCCCAGGGCGGTGAGGATGACATCTTGAATTTCGCCCACCATGAGGCCATAGCGGGCGGCCGCCAGCCGGTCGATCTCAAAGTCGATATAATAGCCGCCCAGGGGCCGCTCGGAGTAGGCACTGGCGGTTTCGGGCATGGTTTTGAGGAGACCCTCAGCGTCTTCGGCCAGTTTGGTGAGGACGGTGAGATCATTGCCTAAAAATTTGATGCCCACCGGAGTTTTCATGCCGGTGGAGAGCATATCGATACGGATCTTGATGGGGTAGCCCCAGGAGTTGGCCAGACCGGGAATTTTTACGGCCTGATCCAATTCTTCGATGAGTTTTTTGGTGTCATAGCCAGGGCGCCAGTCTTTCGGTCTTTGAGCTTGATGGTGGTTTCCAGCATGCTCAGGGGGGCGGGGTCGGTGGCGGTCTCGGCCCGGCCGGCTTTGCCGAAGACATATTCCACTTCCGGGAAGGTCTTGATGATGCGGTCGGTCTGCTGCAATAGTTCCCGGGCCTTAGTGATGGAAATGCCTGGCATGGTGGTGGGCATGTAGAGGAGATCCCCTTCATCCAGGGGCGGCATGAATTCGGAACCCAGCCTGGAATAGGGATAAATAGTAGCCACCATCAATAGTATGGCAATAAAGATGGCGATCTTAGGAATTCGCAAGATGCCTTTGACGACAGGACGGTAGAGGGCCATGGTAAAACGGCAGAGGGGATTTTTGGACTCGGGGATGATGCGGCCCCGGACAAAGTACATCATGAGGATGGGAATGAGGGTAATGGCCAGGATGGAGGCGCCGGCCATGGCGAAGGTTTTGGTGTAAGCCAGGGGCTTAAAGAGACGGCCGCTTTCCCCCTCCAGGGCAAAAATAGGCAGGAAAGAGACGGTAATGACCAAAAGGGCAAAGAAAAGGGACGGTCCCACTTCTTTGGCGGCAGCCATAATGACCGGGATGCGATCCGTATCCGGGGGGGCGTGTTCCAGGTGTTTATGGGCATCCTCCACCATAACCACGGCGGCATCCACCATATCGCCGATGGCAATGGCGATGCCGGCCAGGCTGAGGATGTTGGCGGTAATATTGAATTGATACTGGAGAATAAAAGAAAACAAGACGCCCAGAGGGAGACTGATAATGGCCACCAGGGCGCTGCGGACGTGCAGGAGAAATAAAACGGTGATCAGGGCGACGATGGCGATTTCTTCAATGAGGGCCTTTCGCAGGGTGGCGATGGCCCGGTCGATGAGGCCGGAGCGATCATAGACCGGAACGATCCGGACACCGGGAGGGAGGGAGCGCTGAATCTCGTCGATTTTTTCCTTGACCCGGGAGACGACGGCCTTGGCGTTTTCGCCGAAGCGCATGACGACGATGCCGGCCACGACCTCGCCCTGGCCATTGCCTTCAGCAACCCCGCGCCGCAATTCCGGCCCGAGGCGGACCAGGGCCACATCCTTGACAAGGATGGGAGTTCCCCGGCTATCGGTGCCGACGACGATATTTTCGACGTCGGCGATGCTTTTGATATAGCCCAGACCGCGCACCATGTATTCGGTTTCGGCCATTTCGATGACCCGGCCGCCGACATCCTGGTTGGACATCTGGATGTTGCTTTTGAGACGTGACAGGGGCAGGTTATAGGCGGCGAGCTTATTGGGATCCACCACCACCTGATATTGCTTGACGAAGCCGCCGATACTGGCGACTTCGGAGACGCCGGGAACGGTGCGAAGCTGGTAGCTGATATGCCAATCCTGAAGGCTGCGGAGTTGGGCCAGGTCGTGTTTGCCGGTGGGATCTTCCAGCACATATTGATAGACCCAGCCGACCCCGGTGGCGTCGGGGCCCAGGGCGGGGTTGACCCCGGGGGGCAGCTTGCCCCGGATGTAATTGAGGTATTCCAGGACCCGGGATCTGGCCCAGTAGATGTCAGTGCCGTCCTCAAAGATGACGTACACCAAAGAGAGACCGAACTGGGAGAAGCCGCGCACCACCTTGGCCTTGGGGACGGCCAGCAGGGCGGTGGTAAGAGGATAGGTGATCTGGTCCTCCACCACAAGAGGAGCTTGTTCAGGGAATTCAGTGGTGATAATGACCTGGACATCGGAAAGGTCAGGGATGGCATCGATGGGGAGCATGTACATGGCGTAGATGCCCCAGGCGGCAACGAGGAGCCAGATAATTATGACCAGGAAACGATTACGGACACAGGCGTCAATGAATTTAGCAATCATAGGCGATTTTCGAAGTCCTCAGTGAGAAGTTCGGATTCATTCTAGTGTTTATGCTGCATAGGCGGCATGGCCGGGGCCGGAGTAGTCGGTTCGATGGAGCCGGGACTGCAGGGCCGCCCGGGGCCGGAGCGGCGGGTTGCAGCATATTGGCAATGGCCTCCCGGAACCGGGACTCGGAATCCAGGAGGAATTGGGCCGAAGTGACCACCTCCTGGCCACCCTTGAGGCCGGAAAGAATTTCCACCCAGCCATCGCCGTTGTCCACCCCGAGCTTAACGGCCCGGGGTTCGAACCGTCCTTGTCCCAGGGAGAGGAAGACGTATTGTTTTTCCCCGGTATTTAGGACGGCTTCGGTGGGGATAGCAACCGTGGGTTTACCCAGGGGGGCGACGATCTCGGCCTGGGCAAACATTTCGGGTTTGAGTTGTAACTTGGGATTCGGTATTTTTATCCTGACCCGGACGGTGCGGGTGGACCCTTTGAGATAGGGGTAGATATATTCCACGCTGCCATGGAAGGTCTGACCGGGCAGATAGGTCAGCGTGACAAGAGCATGCTGGCCGGGCCTGATCCACGGGAGTTCATATTCATAGACTTCGGCTTCCACCCAGACGGTGGACAGATCGACCACTTCCAGGAGGGGCATGCCCGGCTGCACCATCATGCCCTGGGTTATACTGCGTTTGATGATGATGCCGTTTACCGGGGAGCTCAAGGTGAGATATTTTTGCACCTGACGGGTTCGTTCCAGTTCATCTATTTGAGCGGAGCTGATGTCCCAGTACTCCAGGCGCTGGCGGGAGGCGGCGAGCATGCGGTTGGCGCTCTCCCGAAGTTCGGGGAAAGGACTTTTACGCAGTTCTTCCTGACCCTTGAGCGCCAGAAGATATTCTTTCTGGGCACTGACTAACTCCGGGCTGTATAAGCTCAAGAGGGGTTGACCTTTACGGATGGGTTCCCCGGTGACGCGGTGATACAGGCGTTCGACATAGCCCGTGACTTTCGTGGTGATGGTATTCAACAGCCGTTCGTTATAGGCGACAAGTCCCACGGCCCGAATGGTGCGGGACATGGTTTTGACCTGGGCTGTGGCGGTGCGGACGCCCATGGATTGGAGGAAACCGGGGGCGACAGTGATGACACCCTCAGCTTTGGCGGCGGTGTCATCTTCATACACCGGGACTAAATCCATGCCGCAGGGGGCCTTGCCGGGTTGGTCCCGGACATAGCCGGGGTCCATGGGAGAGACCCAATATTTGATTTTGCGCTCGCCTTTGGGGGAACCGCAACAGTAGCCGCCGGTGCATCTTCGTAGACCGGCACCAGATCCATGCCGCAGGGGGCCTTACCGGGTTGGTCCCGGACATACCCGGGGTCCATGGGAGAAACCCAATATTTAATTTTGCGCTCGCCTTTGGTCTGGGAAGCCGGGGAGGAGGGAGGTGCTTCGGCATACACCGGGCACAAGCTCATTCCCCTGGGGATCCTTACCGGGCTTGTCGCTCATAAAGGTGGGATCCTGGGGAGACTTATAGCAAATAATGGTGCGTTCCATCTTGGCGGCAGGGACTTCGTGGCGCATGAAACGGTAGCCTTGGGAATAAAAAATTCCGGCCGCGCCGAGAGCCAAAAGAAGTCCTAAAATACCCCCCCCAATGAGGGAGCTGTATGAGGGTCGGCCCATCATTTTCCTCCAGGCTGCCGGGGCAATTCCTGCCCCACCAGTATCTCCAGATCAGCCCAATTTTCTTCAAAGTCTTTTAAATATTCCTGAAACTTCAATTCCGCTTCATAGACCGCGATTTGATTCTGCACCAGGCGGGCGAACTCCAGGCTCCCCACCTGATAGGCGGCCAGCGAGGCGTTGGCAGCCTGTTGGGCCTGGGGCATGATGCCCTGGGAGTATAATTTGATCTGTTGGTTGAGGCGCTCCAACTTGTTGGTGCGGTCTTTCACTGCGGCTGACAACTCATTCCAGGCGGCCTGATAGGCGTTTTGGGCTGCGGACTGCCGGGCCTGTTCTTCCCGCACCTTGGGGGCCTGCTTTGATTTAAACCACAGAGGCACATTAATTTGCACGAAGGTAGTAAAAAAATCAGGCCGCTTTAGACCCACCGGGGCATTTTCCCTGAAGCCATAATCTACGCCGACATTGAAATCCGGCAGATAATCTTTCTTGGCCAGACTTACCGCCTTTTCCTGTTTTTGAATTAAGGTTTTTAAGGCCTGGACCTGGGGCCGGTTTTCCAATAGCTGCAACATTTCGTCCAGTTTAAGAGTAAAAAACCGGGGACGCAGCGGCGCCGGACGGTTGATGGCATTGGCGGCGGGGCGATCACGCAGAGCATTCAATTCGGCTTTCAGGGAATCCTGCTTTTGGCGCCATTGCAGCAGACGGTCCAGATAATTCCCCAACTCCACCTGGGCCTGGAGCACGTCGGCCTGCATCCCCTGGCCGGTGCCATAGCGGGCTTCGGACACCTGCACCACCTGGTCCCAAAATTGCTTGTTTTTTTCTGTGATCTCATGGGAAATGTAGGATAGAGAGAGTCCCCAATAGGCCTGGATGACTTTAGAACGGGTCTCGTTGAGCTTATCTAACAGGGCGAAATCATCGGCCTTGGCTTGATCCGCAGCCACTTCCGAGCGGAGCCGTCGTTTTCCCGGAAAGGGAATTTTCTGCGAGACGCCGAGAGTTTTTTGCGTCATATCTTCTTGGTTCAGAGAAAAAGTGTTGACGGGCAGGTTAAAAAAACCAAAGGTCAGCATGGGATCATCCAGGGAGCCGGCCGGCCGGATGGCTTCCTGGGAGGCCTTTTTCAGATCGGCCAGCCGTTTTATCTCGGGATTGGCCTGGAGGGCTTCGGTAATATAGGTTTTCAGGTCAGGCGGCAGATGGTTGAGCGGCTGGGACCAGCCGATGCCGCTGGCGGCCAGACAGCCCCAGAGTATGCCTGCCAACCAGACAGCACAACGGATTTTTGGGCAGAGGTGGCGATTCATAAGGGCAGCTTCCTAAAAGTTTAATTAATTTTTGTATGATACCATACAATTCCGTCCCTCCCAAAGAATAACTTATCTTTGGTAGAAGCCGATTGATTGAGTAATATTAAATAAGAACATTAGTTAATAATTGCCGCAAAGTTAAAAGAACCTGTGGAAAATTTAGTTAGACCTATCTTTAACAAAATATTATCTAGACAACACGAGTGGCAGATAAATCCGGCGCAATTTTTTTCAGAAAAGGAAATTTTCCGGAGGCAACGGCAATAATCGGCAGAGTCCAAGAAAGATTGTAAGTTATTTGCTTAATCCCTCTCGCCCCTTTTTTAGCGGTAAATGAAAAACATCGGGTGTTTGCGCTTTTTTTAGGATACGAGGCAAGCGATAATGAAGTATTATTGAATGACTTAAACTTGTTGTAAAATTGATAAAATGGCACCTGATTGACATCGTCGACGCCATACCGGCACATGGGGATTTTTAACGGGGTTAGCCAATCATGTGGAAAAATGCCAGCCTGGCCGCCAAACTCATCATCTTAATTATTTCCGCCGCCGCTCTTATTTTTGCCGCCGTCCTGGAATACAACTATCAGACCTCAAAAGCTACGGTATTGCGGGAAATGAAGGACAATGCCAGAAATCTCACCTGGAAAACCGTGTATCAAATTGACGCGATTCTCAACAGCATAGAAAAAGTGCCGGAGGGTGTCGCCACTTTCCTGGAATGGAACCACCTGCGGTCAGTTTCCCCGGCGTCCCTTCTGAAGGAAATGCTCCAGAGCAACAAGGATATTTTCGGGATGGCCGCAGCTTTTGAACCGAACAGCTTTGACCGGAAGAAATATTACTACGCTCCCTATGTGTATCGAGGTCAGGACGGTTTAGTAGTTAAATATTTGGGAAGCCGGGATTACCATTACTTTTCCTGGGATTGGTATAAGCTCCCCAAAGAATTACACCAGGCGAAATGGAGCGAGCCTTATTATGACGAAGGCGGCGGCAATGTCATAATGAGCACGTATTCGGTGCCCATGTATCGTATGACTAAAGATGGCGCCAAACAGTTCCGGGGCGTCGTCACCGCGGATATCTCCCTGGAGTGGTTGGAAAAAATTGTTTCCGAAGTCAAGATTCTTACTTCCGGTTATGCCTTTCTGATCTCCCCCAAAGGAGATTTTATCACCCATCCCCAGAAACAATACATTATGCGGGAAAATTTCTTCAGCGTCGCTAGTGCCAAAAACGACGTTAGACTGCAGCAGATTGGCCAGGAGATGATTCGGGGGGCCGAGGGCTTTGCCCGGATCACGGACTTCGCCACCGGCCAGAAATCCGTGCTCTACTATCGCGCCGCTGCCCTCCAATGGCTGGTCCCTGGGGGTAATTTTCCCGGAGGACGAGCTTTTTGCCGACCTGAGGCAGTTGAGCCTGAATTTGTCCCTCATGGGCCTGGGAGGGCTGGGAGGGCTTATTGTATTGATTACCATCATTTCCCGGACCATCACCCGGCCTTTGCGGGGTCTGGAAAAGACTACCAGGGCCATCGGCCAGGGGGATTTTGCGGTCAAGGTCCCGGAAACCGGACCCCGGGAGATCAAGCACCTGGCCCAGGCGTTCAACCGTGTAGGCGGGCAGTTGACGGACTATATCGCCAAACGGGATTTTATCCGGGACACCTTTGGCCGCTATGTCACCCAGGAAGTAGTGAACAAATTGATGGAATCCCAGGGCGGCCTGGAGCTTGGCGGCGAAAGCCGGGAACTGACCATTCTCATGTCGGATCTGAGGGGCTTCACGGCCTTGACCACTGAAATGGACCCCCAACGGGTCATTATCTTCCTGAACCGCTACCTGGGGAAGATGATCGAGATTCTTATGGACCATCGGGGGGTTATCGATGAAATCATCGGAGACGGCCTCCTGGCCTTTTTCGGGGCCCCGGAACCCATGGCGGATCACCCGGAACAGGCGGTGGTCTGCGCCCTGCGCATGCAGGCGGCCATGGCCGAGATCAACGCGGCCAACGAAGTGGACGGCTTTCCTTATCTGGAGATGGGGATTGCCGTGAACACCGGGGACGTGGTGGTGGGCAACATTGGCTCGGAGCGGCGGACCAAATACGGCATTGTGGGGGCCCAGGTGAATTTTACCGGTCGGATGGAGTCTTACTCCGTGGGCGGTCAGGTGCTCATCAGTCCGTCCACCTACGACAGGTTGAGTCACCTGGTGGAGGTCCGCGATATCCTCCAGGTGGGCATGAAAGGTGTTCCCGATCCGGTGAAGCTGTATGATATTCGGGGGATACATGGACCTTGGCAGATCACTCTGCCGGAGGTCGAAACTGAATTGAAGTCCCTCACCCAACCGCTGTCGGTTCGCCTGTACCGGATTAAAAATAAAATTGTCACCGGCACCCTTGATGGTGGCCTGGATCAGCCACCTCTCCCGCACCGGAGCCCTGGTGGAGTTTCAGGGCGAGGTGCAGGAGTGGGACGATGTCCGGCTGCATCTGCTGGACGAGACCGGACAGGAAATCCCCGGCAAAATTTTTGCCAAGGTGGTATCGCTGACCCGGCATCCCGACCACCCAGATCAGGCCCGAGTGAGATTCACGTCGGTCTCTCCGGAAATATACACATTTTTACGGACCGTTACCTGAGATTGGGTCAGGGGAGATCATTAAACCCGGCCAAAGGACAGACTGCACAGCGGGGCCGGGGCCGGCAGCAGTCTTTGCCGGTTTGCACCAATAAGGCATGGTACTCTTGATAGAGCTCAGTTGCCGGTGGCAGGGCCGCCGTAAAAATGTTCTGCAACTCCTCATAGGTACAGGGGTCGGCGGCCAGACCGTGCCGGGAAAGAATGCGGAAGGTATAGGCATCCACCACGAAAGTTGGCTTTTCCAGACCATAGAGGAGGATACTGTCGGCAGTTTCGGGCCCGATGCCCTTCACAGTCAGCAGCTCCGGCCGCAGGACCGCCAACGGGGCGGCAGCCATCTTCTCCATGGAGCCACCATAGCTGGCAAACAGGAGGTTGAGGAAGTTTTTTAACCGCCGGGCCTTGATGTTGTAGTAACCCGCCGGCCGGAGGTATTGGGCCAACTCCGATTCCGGCAGCCCGAACAGGGCCTTTGCCGTCAGTACCTCAGCCTGTTTTAACCGGTCAATAGCTACAGCCACATTCTGCCAATTGGTATTTTGGGTTAAGATGGCGCCCACCGCCACTTCCAGGGGGTATCTCCGGGCCACCAGTCCTGGGGGCCGTAGTGTTGCAGGAGAATGGTATAGAGGGTGGAGATTTTTTTATGCACTGGGTATGTTTTCTCTGCGTCCTTGGCGTCTCGGCGGTGAGCATTTTTTTGCGGCAATCCGGCGATAGCTTGCAGTGACAAGAATATTGTGATAATAATATAAAACTAATTTAAATTTCAAGCCTTGAATAACCCAATCCCCAAAGTACATGCCTATGATTGCCGTCAAAGATTTGACCAAGTATTATGGCTCTTGCGCGGCCATCCAAAACCTGAATTTTGAAGTGGCGGATGGCGAAATCGTCGGTTTTTTAGGACCCAATGCCGCCGGTAAAACCACAACCTTGAAAATCCTGGCGGGGTACATGCCGCCCACCTCCGGGTTTGCCGCCGTCCATGGCTACGACTGTGTTACCCAGTCCCTGTCCGCCAGAAAATCCCTGGGGTATCTGCCCGAGACCGTCCCTCTCTACCCGGACCTGAGTGTTACCCAGTTTTTGGATTTCGCCGCCCAGGCCAAAGGACTGGATCACCGCCAGCGGCGCCTGGAGGTGGATCGGGCCATCGGCGATTGCTCCCTGGAAGAGGTCAAGAATGCTCTGGTCGGCGTGCTTTCCAAGGGTTTTCGGCAGCGTGTGGGTCTGGCCCAGGCCCTCCTGGGGCGGCCCCCCCTGCTTATCCTGGATGAGCCTACCATCGGCCTGGATCCGGCCCAGATTGTGGAAATCAGGGAACTTATCCGCCAGTTGGCAGGCGATCATACTGTCATCCTGAGCAGCCACATCCTGCCTGAGGTCAGCCAGCTTTGCCAGCGAGTCATTATTATCAATCGAGGCCAGATTGTGGCCAGCGACACCCCGGCCAACCTCACCCACCAATTGAACCAAGACGCCCGTTTGCACCTTATGGTCAGAGGACCGGTGCCTGAGGTTCAGGCCGCGCTGCAGGCTGTTCCCGGGGTGAAAACCGTCCGAGGCCAGGAAAATGGGACTTTTACCCTGGAGGCCGACCTGGATTCCGAGGTTCGTCCCGAACTGGCCCGCTGCGTTGTCCAAAAAGGTTGGGACCTGCTGGAGCTGAAGACCCAGGAATTCACCCTGGAAGATGTCTTCATCAATCTGGTAACCGAAGAGGAACACGTGTCGTGATTTTCCCCCTCACCCTAACCCTCTCCCCCAAGGGGGCGAGGGGATGATAGTAAGAGACCCATTAGCACCAGAGATTATGACCTATGGGAATTTAGTGGAAACCATAAGCTCGCAACTCGAAACTACAAATAGGAAACTACCATGACCGGCTGTCTCGCGGTGTGGCGCAAGGAACTGATAATTTACTTCGCCACCCCCATCTTTTATCTTACCGGCTTCTTTTTTCTCTTTCTGGCGGGGTTTTTTTTCTATTCCAACCTTGCCTATTACACCGTTCTGAGCTTTCAGGCAGGACAAAATCCCTATCTGGCCAGCATGCTGACCCCGACACAGATGGTGTATCGTCCCTTTTTCGGCAACCTGGCAGTCATCTTTTTATTTATCGGTACCGTTGTTCACCATGCGCCTGTTTGCCGAAGAGAAACGTTCCGGGACCATAGAGTTGCTGTTTACCTTTCCCCTTACGGATTGGGGGGTCATCGGGGGCAAATTCCTGGCGGCCCTGGCCCTGTATACCCTGCTCCTGGTCATTACCCTGCTCTATAGCGTTGCTTTCGCCGTGGTCATGTCGTTGGACTGGAAAGCCATTGCCGTAGGTTATCTGGGGCTGTGGCTTTTAGGAGGGGCCTTTTTGGCCTTGGGCATGTTCTGTTCCTCCCTGACGGAAAATCAGATAATCGCCGCCATCATTGCTTTCGGGTTGCTGTTGTTGTTTTGGATCATTGGCTGGTATGAAGAGTTAGGGCCCCCGGCCTACCAGGGTTTTTTCAAATATATCTCGATGATGGGGCATTTTGACGCTTTTAGCCGAGGCGTCCTGGATTCCAGGGATATCCTTTACTATTCAGGCTTCATTTTTTTCTTCCTGTTTTTAACCAAGCGACAGCTTGAATCCCGGCAATGGCGAGGCTAATTATGGATACCCGGCCAACTCCCAGTTCACCGCGCAAATTTCTCTACGGTTCCGGCTCCGTCGCTTCGGTCATCATCGTTCTGGCCATCCTGGTCTTCCTGGCTTTTCTAGGGGAACGTTACTCCTGGCGATGGGATTTGAATGCCGACCAGAGTCAATCTCTCACCAAGATTACCAAAAATATCCTGGCCGAGGTCAAAGAGCCCCTGAAAATTACCGCTTTCCTCCCCGAGGGGCAGTCCGAGCGACAAGCCGGCAAAGAAATGCTGGATAACTATCATTACCAGAATCGCCTGATCGCCGTGCATCTTGTCGATCCCGAGCGCCAACCCCTGGAAGCCCAGCAGGCGGGTTACCGTCTGCCCGGCAATGTTCTCCTGGAGTACCAGGGCCGTCGACAGATGGCCAACAGCCCCACCGAAGAAAACCTTACCGATGCCATCCGGAAACTGCTGCACCCCCAAAGTAAGAAAATCTTCTTCCTCACTGGTCACGGGGAGCGGGGGGCCAAAGAGTCGGAGAAAGGAAGCCTCTCTCTGGCCCGCCAGGCTTTGAGTAACGAGGGGTTTGAGGTCCAGGACCTGAACCTGTTGACCCAAAACCAGGTGCCCGCTGATGCCGCCACGGTCATTCTGGCCGGCCCGGATAAACCGTTATTTTCCAATGAAGTTAAGGCATTGCAAGATTATCTGAACCGGGGCGGACGGGTGCTCCTCCTCTTGGAGCCGCACAAGGACGCCGGGCTGAAAGAATTACTGGCTGCTTACGGTATTGTCCCGGACGATCGCATGATCCTGGATGACAACCAGGTCAGCCGGGCCCTGGGGGCCAGCGTTACCATGCCCCTGGTTATTCAGTACGGCAACCACCGCATTACTCAGGATTTCAGCAATGTGGTCACCATCTTCCCCCTGGCCAGGCCCCTGTTCCTGGCCAAGGAACCACCCAAAGGGGTGCAGCTCATCCCGTTGGCCATCACCACCAGCACGAGTTGGGCCAAGCAGGGTCAGGAATGGCTCAAGAACGGCAAGGCGGAATTTAACGCCCAACAAGACCTGAAAGGACCTTTTACTCTGGCCGTACTGGCCGAGAAACGTTTGCCCACGCCGGAAATGTCAACCTCCACGGCCGGTGACCCCAAGAAGACCACGGAACCACAAGCTCAAAAGGACGGGGACGCCAAGAAGTCACCGGAACCTCCGGCCCAGGATGATACCAGGAAGGCTACAGATACCGCCATGGATGCTGGCAAACCAGCGGCACAGGAAAAAATCGCCTACCTGGCCGTCTTCGGCAATACTAATTTTGCGGATAATAACTATTTTAATCTTTCCGGCAACGGTGACCTTTTTCTGAACACGGTGAACTTCCTGGCCTCTGAGGAAGCCCAAATTACCTTGCGCAGCCAGGAGAGAAAATCTCAACCGCTGCTGCTCACCGGCTACCAGGGGTGGGCTTTGCTGCTGGTCTGCCTGGTTTTCATCCCGCTGGCGATCATCATTGCCGGGACCAACGCCTATCTGAAACGGAGGGCCCGGCGATGAGCGGCAAAAGACTGCTCTTCTACCTGGCGGTTCTGCTGGTGGTGGCAGGCGGGTATGTTTTCTCGGAATTTCGCCACTCCCGGCAGATAGTCCAGGAAAAAGCAGCCAAACAGGTCTTTCAGCTCAAAGCCGATGACATTCAGGCTCTGACCCTGAAAAGCGATAAAGGGGAAATCCAGCTGCAACGGGTGGCAGCCGCTGAAAAACCTCCGGCCGCATCCCCGCCGGGAACCCCGGATGCTTCACCTCGGACCGAGGAATGGCAAATCACCCAACCCATTGCCGTCAAAGCGGACACGCTTACCATCAACTCTCTGCTCACGGCTCTGGCTGACCTGAAAATGCAGCGCCAACTCGAGGCGCTGCCCCAGGAAAAATTAAAGGAATTCGGCCTGGAAAAGCCGGTTTTTAGCCTGGATTTTCAGGTAACGGGGCAGACCCACCAGCTCCGGTTCGGCCATAAGACTCCCGGTGACCAGAATATCTATGCTCAAAAAGATACCGACCCCAAGGTGCTCTTGGTCCGCGTCGCCGACAAGGAAACTTTGGACCGGAGTCTCACCGCCCTGCGCACCAAAAATATCTTTACTCTGGCTCCCGACCAGGTCACTGAAATACGATTAATTCGCAATCAGGACCGCTTGACGTTGCAAAAAACCGCACCTTTGGTGTGGACCCCGGGCGATCATCTCCAGACCAAACTTCGGACCGACAAAATCAACACCCTCCTGGGCCAGGTTACCGGGGCCAAAGCCCTGGAATTCGTGGCCGAAAAAACCGATGACCTCAAGAAATATGGTCTGGCCCCCTCCCCTGCTCTCCGCCTGAGTTTGCTGAGCGGCACCCAGGAAGAGACCCTGCTTCTGGGCAACAAACAGGGGGAACGATATTATGCCCAGATATCGGGGACGACCCCCATTATTCTGGTGGATAAATCTCTGCTGGAAAAAATCCCCGCCTCGTATGAGGTCCTGGAAGACCGTCGTTTGTGGACTGGCCAGGATACTGAGGTCCAGAAGGTGATGTGGGGCGCTCCGGACAAACAGATAACCGCGATCCGGGACAAGAATGGCTGGAACATCCAGTCGGCGGACAACCCGGCTCGTCAGGAATCCTCTCTGAAGTTCGGCCTGGCCCTCTGGCGACTCCGGGATGCGGAATTTACCCGGCTGTTACCTCTCCCCGATGGTAAAAAAGAGACGCCGCCTATTTTTACCCTGCAACTCTTTGGTAGCGAGGACAAACCATTGTTCCGGCTGGAAGAGTTGCACGAAGAGAAAGACCAGGTCCAGGTCACGTTTTCCCAGAATGAAAAGACCGTTGCGGCCCTGATCCCTGCCAAAGCTGTCACTGAATTAAAGGAAACCCTGGAGGGTTTAGCCACTCCAAACCCCAAATGAGAGGGGAGAGTTTCGGCAAACCGGTGATGCCCTCTGAAGGGAAAAACCTTATTTATAATCCGGCCTACCATATTGATCCATTGACCTATCAGGAGGTTTTCACGTGATCACGTCGTGAAAATTTTATGCCAACCCAGGCAGAAAGTGATCATTCTGCCAATTTGTTCCTTCCCGAAGACATTCAACGTTTCCTGCCAGATAGAAAATCCCTCACATCATTCCTGGATACTCGCGGCTTTTCCCGGGTCAGACGCCTTAAGGATTTTTTCTAAGAGATACTAGGGTTTCTCGAGGGACTTTCAGTGTAAGGGAGTTTTCGTCGAGCGCAGGCTGAAGCCTGCGGCTACCAATGCGAAATTATTTTTGAGAACCAGTATAGTTCGGAGGGGCAGAAGAATATTTCGCAGAGCAGGCAGAGCCCGGTATCCAGAAGTTTTGCAGCCCCCTTAGAGCCGCCGGTTGGCCAGGCAGGGGAGTTCGGCCCGGAGTTGAAGCAGATACTGGCGATCCAGGCGGGCGTAGATGATGTCTTCCCGATCGGCGGCCCGGGCCAGGGACAGCCCCCAGGGGTCGATGATGAGGGAGCGGCCGTAGGTTTTGAGGCTTTGGTCGGGGTGGGGGCATTGGGCCGGGGCCAGGATGTACACCTGATTTTCGATGGCCCGGGCCCGGAGCAGGGTCTCCCAGTGATCCTTGCCGGTGACCTGGGAGAAGGCGGCGGGCACCAGGATGATTTCGGCGCCCCGGTCCACCAGGGCCCGGAACAACTCCGGAAACCTGAGATCGTAGCAGATGGCCAGCCCCACGGTCCAGGGGTCCTGGGGCAGGGTGAGGGCGACGATATCATGGCCCGGGAGGATATGATCTGACTCCCGGAAACTGACCTTGCCGGGGATGTGGATGTCAAACAGGTGAATCTTGCGGTAACGGCCCAGGATCTCGCCGCCGGGGCCCAGAAGCAGGGAGGTATTGTAGACCTTGCCGGTGTCCGGGGCCAGCTCCGGGATGGTGCCCAGCAGGAGATGGATCTGCAGTTGCCGGGCCTGCTGTTGGAAGGCCTGCACCAGGGGGCCGTCCAGGGCCTGGGCCTGGGCAACGATGGTGGCCGGCGGCCCCAAACCGAGGAAATACTCCGGCAGGGCGATGAGCCGGGCGCCCCGGGCGGCCGCGGTGTCGATGAGGCAGTGGGCCCGTTCACAGTTGGCCGCCACCTGGGCGGTACTTTGCATTTGGATGACTGCCGTCCACATGGTTGGGGCCTCCATGGTTAGTGGTCAGTGGTTAGTAAAAATTTGGTAAAAGTAATGGGCCGATCTTTTGGCCAGATTATCGTTTTTATGATATTATACCCGCAGTTGGGGCGGTAATGCCAGGAGGTTTTAAGGGCGTCACTCCCTCAACTACCCATTATCAGCCACGAAGACGAGATATCATGTTTGGGAAGCCAAAAGTCACGCCCACACCTGAGGCTGCACCCACCGCCGACCTGCCGCTTCGCATCCTGCAGACCAGTTTGCTGCTGGAGGGAGTGACGGCGCCGGAGTTGGCGGAGTTTTGTCCTGAGCCGGTGTCCCTGGCCGTGGGGCTCTCGGAGTTCGTCCTGTTGGAGGGTCTGACCACCAGGGAAGCCGATCTGCTGCTGCGGTTGGCCGCGACGTTGCGCCGGCCGGCGGCGGGCCGGATCTTCCATTGGGGCCGGGATCTGTTTGCTCTGAGTCGCCGGGCCCTCTATCCCTGGCGGGGGAAGCTGGCCTTTGTCTCCCCGTTTCAATCCCTCCTCCCCCGCCTGAGTGTGCTGGACAATGTCACCCTGTCCCAGACCCTGACCACGGCCCGGTCGGCCAGGGAGGTGGCGCGGCAGCAGCACACTTTGTTGGAGCAGTTAGACCTGACGGAGTATTTGTCCCGCTATCCCGGTGAACTCCCGGTCAGGCAGTATCATTTGGCCTTGTGGGCCCGGGAGCTCATCAAACAACCGCATCTGATCCTGGGGGTGCTGTCCGGCCAGGCCGAACAGTGCGATTCCCCTGACGTGGCCGGGTATCTGCTCCCCTGGCTGAAAGAATATCATACCAACCGCCGAGGCGCGGTTCTCCTGGGCGGACCTTTTCTGGAGTCGGCGCACCAGGTTGCTGACCGCCGCTTGGACTGCCGGGGGGGTCGGTGGCAGGAGCAGCCTTTGGGGGGCCGGGAGAGCCGACCGCTTATTGCCTATCTGGATCTGTTGTAATCTGGTTTCCGGTTTCTGGTTTGCCGTTTCCGGGAAAAAAATTATAAGCTGGCTCCCTGAACCTGGCCCAGTGGCATTAGTGCCGGGGGCGGCGGAAGTTCTGGCGGATTTCCGGCATGGTCAGGAGCCGCCACAGGGGCCGGCCATGGGGGCAGTGGGAGGAGGTGGCCAGAGCGTCCAACTGGACCAACAGATGGTGCATTTCTTCCAGGCTCAACCGCTGTCCGGCTTTGAGGGCGCCCCGGCAGGCCATGGTCAGGTGCAGCCGGCGCCGCAGTTGCTGGTCGTCCGGGCCGGGCGGCAACGGCGCCAACTCAGCAATCATGGCGGGCACCAGGGACTGGAGATCTTGCTGGGCCAGGCAGGCAGGCACGGCCCGGACCAGAAAGGTGCTGCCGCCGAAGGGTTCCAATTCCAGGCCGGCGTCCCGCAGTTCGGCCAGATGGGTTTCCACCCAGGCGAGGTAGGCCGGGTCCAGCTCCACGGCCAGGGGGAACAGGAGGGTTTGCCGGGGGCCGGGTTGATCCGGGGAACTGGTGAGCATCTCGAAGAGCACCCGTTCATGGGCGGCATGCTGATCGATGATGAGCAACCCTTCCGGGGCCTGGGCCAGGATGTAGGTGCTCTGCAACTGCCCCAAAACGGTGAGTTCGGCGAAACGCCAGCCGGCGTCGGCGAATGGGGAGTCCGGGGCCGGGAGGGCGGTGGGCGGCGGGGTAGCGGTGGGGATGATCCCCAGGGGCAGTGGCGGCAGTGCGGGGAATAAGTCCGTGGTCCTGGGTTCCTGGACCGGCAGGGCCGGGGGGGAAATCCACTGGGAGGAGAACTCCTGCCGGCCCGGCCTCTGGGTGGGCTCCAGGGCCTGGCGGACCGCACTCAGGACCAGGGCGTAGACCCGGCCGCTGTCTTTGAACCGCACCTCGGCTTTGGCCGGGTGGACGTTGATATCCACCTGCTCGGGCCCGGTCTCCAGGTGCATGACGAACACCGGATGGCGCCCCCGGGGCAGCAGTCCCTGATAGGCCTGGCGCATGGCGCCGGTGAGCAACCGGTCGGAGACGATGCGGCGGTTTACCAGGAGGAATTGATACCTGGGGGTGGCAATATTGTGATCCGGGCTGGAGATGAGACCGGTGACCCGCATTCCCGGTCCGGGCATATTCAGGGTCAGCATCTGGTCGGCCCATTCCAGCCCCAGGAGGGCGGCCAGCCGTTCTTGCAGGTCGGCATGGGCCGGGGTTTGGAGCAAAGTCTTGCCCTGGGCCTGCACCTGAAAATGGATTTCCGGGTAGCCCAGGGCCAGGTGGCGCATGAGTTCCAGGATCCGGCCCTGCTCCGCGGCCTGGGAACGCAAAAATTTCCGGCGGGCCGGGGTATTGTAAAACAGGTCCAGGACACTGATCTGAGTCCCGGCCGGTCCGGCCCAGACAGAATTTTCCCGGACCTCGCCCCCTTCGACGGTGAGGCGGCAGCCCAGTTCCAGTGCCGGGGCGCGGGTGCATAACTCCAGCCGGGCGATGGCCGCGATACTGGGCAAGGCCTCACCCCGGAAGCCCATGGTGGTGAGGTGCAGCAGGTCCGTATCGTCTTTGAGTTTGCTGGTGGCATGCCGCAGCAGGCTTAATGGCGCCTCTTCCGGCCTCATGCCGCAGCCGTCATCGGTCACCCGGATTTGGCGGCAGCCGCCTTCGGCAATCTCGACGCTGATGGTGCGGGCGCCGGCATCGAGAGCGTTTTCCACCAACTCTTTGATCACCGAAGCCGGCCGGGTGATGACTTCACCGGCGGCGATCTTGCTGGCCACCTCGGGAGGTAAAATACCGATCCGGTTCATGTAAATACCCTTGCCTTATGCATCGCAATCCTCTACAATAGTGACCCAAGGAGGGCTGTGACCCGGTTCTTCTTAACCGGCCCGCCGGTCCTGTTGCGGCCTTCTTCAGACCGGCGGGTTTCATTTTTCAGCGCAGTTTATCATTCTCGTATTATAGCAGAAATGTCGTGAGTATGGGAAGGAGGTTCCCATGGGAGGGGGCAAATCCAAAGACGTGGTGCTATCCGGCCAGGAGGAGCTTATTTTAAAAGTGACTAAAGAGATTATGGTCAAGTTTATCGAGATCGGCCGCATTTCCACTACCAATTTCGAAGACACCTTTAAACTGGTGAACGACACGGTTCGACAGTCCCTGAAATAGTCCTGAGTTCTGAGTGCTGAGTAAAAAAGAGAAACATGAACCGCTGTGAAGGCAGGCTGCCCGACGACCTGCGGCCCCTGAAAATCACGCCCAATTATCTGCCCCAGGCCGAGGGTTCGGCCCTGATCAGCCTGGGCCGCACCTGGGTGATCTGCACCGCCAGCGTGGAGGACCGGGTGCCGCCGTTTTTGCAGAATTCCGGCCAGGGCTGGGTCACGGCGGAGTATGACATGCTGCCCCGGGCGACTCACACCCGGCGGCCCCGGGCGGCCACCACCGGTCGGATGAACGGCCGGACCCAGGAAATTCAGCGGCTCATCGGCAGGTCCCTGAGGGCAGTGGTGGACTTGAGCGCCCTGGGCGAACGCAGCATTATTCTGGACTGCGACGTGTTGCAGGCTGATGGCGGCACCCGGACCGCGGCCATTACCGGGGCTTTTGTGGCTCTTTGCCAGGCCCTGGCCGGGCTCCAGCGTCAGGAAATTATCGGGGCCATGCCGGTTCTGGACCAGGTGGCGGCCGTGAGCGTCGGCCGGGTGAACGAAAAAATCCTGGTTGATCTGGATTATCAGGAAGATTCCCGGGCTGAGGTGGATGCCAACTTTGTGGTCACCGGCCGGGGTGAGCTGGTGGAGGTGCAGGCCACCGGCGAAAAAGGCTCTTTCCCCCCGGCCCTGGTGCTGGAGATGCTGGACCGGGCCCAGGGGGCCCTGCAGCGTCTGCGTCAGGCCCAGGAGGAGGCGTTAGGTTTATGGATGCCCCTGCCCTGGTGATCGCCACCGGCAATGCCGGGAAAATCAGGGAATTCAAGGCCTTGCTGGCTGACCTGGGACTAACGCTAAAGACCCTGGCGGAGTTTCCGGACTGCCCGGAGGTTGCCGAAGACGGTGCTACCTTTGCAGCCAATGCGGCCACGAAGGCCCGGGCGGTGGTGGCCTGTACCGGGCTGCCGGCCCTGGCGGACGATTCCGGCCTGGAGGTAGAGGCTTTGGGGGGCCGCCCCGGGGTATTCTCGGCCCGCTACGCCGGGGACCGCACCGCGCCGGCTCGGCCCACGGACGGGGATAATTACCGGAAGCTGCTGGCTGAAATGGCAAAGGTGCCCTGGGAGCAGCGCCGGGCCCGGTTTGTCTGTTGTCTTGTGGTGGCCTTTCCCGGGGGGCGGACCGCGGTGGCCCAGGGCGTCTGTGAGGGCCTGATCAATCTCACGCCCCAGGGGGCCGGCGGCTTCGGGTACGACCCGGTCTTCTGGCTGCCCCAGTATAATTGCACCATGGCCGAAGTGGGGCTGGAGATTAAAAACCGCATCAGCCATCGGGCCCAGGCTCTGAAACAATTACACGCAACCCTGGCCGAGCTTCTGAGCCGGGAACCCTCGCTCTTTCAACCCACCAAACCCATCGGGACGTAGCGCAGCCTGGTTAGCGCGCCTGCTTTGGGAGCAGGAAGCCGGCGGTTCGAATCCGCCCGTCCCGACCAGTTATTTCAATATAACCCAAAGAATATTATCAAACGTCTGCACGGGTGGGTCTCTGGGGGGAGGCGGCGCGAAGCTGGTCAAAAACCTGGTGGGCAGTGGCGAGATACCCCTTGTGTCTTCTGATACCTCAACCAAGGATCTTAACTCGCCGGATAACAAAATCAGATCCCGGCAAAAACGTCAGCGTACCTCAGGGTCAATTACTACGAAGTTCTTCACTGGGCATACCATCTCAGCGTAGTTTTCCGGAAGATTCGGTCATGATAGGTCAAGAAGCCTTTCATGGCTTTTTCGCAGGCTTGTTGACAATGAAAGAGGGCATCTTCGATGAGGGGCGGGGAGGCCTCTAAATCAATCTGGGCGCCGCGTAGGTCATCCCTCGCCTTTTTTAACCAGGCTTGCACTTCCTGGTTCTTTTCAGGCTTCATACAATATCTTCCCTTCCCTCAGGACGGTGGCGGGAAGTGAGCACACCACATCTTTTTTCTGCTCAAACTCTTGACGGGTGACCACGATTACGCCCTTGGAGGCGGGTATGCCGCAAAGGACACGAAAGGCCAATTGATTCCGGCGATACGAGGGTAGTGTGGCAGTGGGGACATAATCTTTCTGACCAGCACCCGAGTGTACCCGGTGCGGTCCAGGTTGGAAGTTATTTGAACCACCACTCTTTGGCTCAACCCGGTCTCGACGGACTCGTCCTGGACTACCAGAGCCGGCCTCTTTTTGTATCTGACCATATCCGAGTAAGGGAATTTGACGAGAATAACTTCGTCTCGTTTATAGTTGGTCATAAGCTTCCATGCCCGGAGCGTCCCAGTCTTCTTCCAAAGCAGATAGGCGGGCATGCGTTTCCTGCACCTCCTCGGCGCTCCAGCCAAGATTGGAGACCAGAAGGGGAGCGGCGGCCGGGGCCTGCCGAATCGGCTCTCATTTTAAAGAGGCGGGCTCAGGGGAGATGTCAACGTTACCCATGGGAATAGTCCTCCTGTGCGGTCAATTATAAGGCAATTTAAGGACTTTTCAGAGAGAGAAATTGATGTCGTTCATCGGCACCATGAACAGCCGAGACTCGCCAGGGCTGGGAAATAACGGGCACGCTTTCGACGGCCGTCAGGTTTACGTCGGCTGGTCCGGATCTTTCACCGTGAAGCAGGGAGGCCGGCGGTTCGAATCCGCCCGTCCCGACCAAATTCGGTGGCTCCTTTACCCAATGGAGTTTCTTTTCTTCGCAATTTTGTTCGTGGTTTTATATTTGCCAACTTTGTCTGGTTTAGCAGGGATAATTATCTCGATTCTATAAAGTTCTCCTGTAATTACTCATACCTCACCTCCAGCAGATACAGGCCGGCCGCCGGGGCTGAGGGACCGGCCAGGCGGCGGTCTTTGGCTGCCAACAGCCTGACCAGGTCTTCCGGGGGACGCTTGCCCCAGCCCACCTCCACCAGGGTCCCCACCAGGGCCCGCACCATGCCCCGTAAAAAACCGTTGGCGGTGATGCGAAAGTATTTCCAGCCGCCGGCCCTTTCCTCCCAGGAAGCGGCCAGCACCGTCCGGGTCGTGGTTTTCACCGAACTGCCGCTGGCTTGGAACGCCGCAAAGTCCTGTTCTCCCAGGATAAACGTCGTTGCCGCCCGCATCAAGTCCAGATCCAGAGGTTGGGCCAGCCACCAGCAATGCTGCAGATGCAAGGGCGAGCGCACCGGTCGGTTCAAGATGCGATATTCATAGGTCTTGGCTTGCGCCCCATACCGGGCGTGGAAATCTGGCGGGCGCCTCCCTGGCCTCCAGGATGACGATATCCCGGGGCAACAGGCTGTTCAAACCTTCCCGGAAGGCCGTCAGGGGCAGACCGGCCTCGGTCCGGAAATGCGCCACCTGTCCCAGGGCATGCACCCCGGCGTCGGTCCGGCCCGAGCCGTGCAGGCGCACCTCTTGGCCGGTGAGTCCGGGTCAGGCAGTCTTCCACCACTTCCTGAATGGTCAGGGCGTTGAGTTGGCGCTGCCAGCCGTGATAGCCGGAGCCGTCGTATTCCAGGGTCAGACGGATGGTCCGCAGTCTTGGTGGGAGTGAGGGATGGATCCAAAGGGTCTGGCCGGTCATGGCCATTGCCGCCAGGTGGGTCGTGATCCGTGGAGTGGTTTTTTATTATCCCCTCTCCCCTCGAGGGGAGAGGGTCAGGGTGAGGGGTGGTGTTCGGTTTTTGGGGTTACGCCTGCAACTGGACCCATCAGGGCAGGAAGGGCACGGTGTCGATTCCCTGGGTTTCGGGAAATCCCAGCATCAGGTTCATGTTGGCACACCGCCTGGCCGGAGGCCCCCCGGGTCAGGTTGTCGATGGCCGACACCACGATCAGGCGCTTGGCCCGACGGTCTAGCCGGACAGCCAGGTCGCAATAGTTGGAGCCCCGCACCGCCGCGGTGTTGGGGAGGGTTTCGGGCGGGCAGAGCCGGACAAACGGCTCTGCCTGGTAAAAACGTTGATACGCCGCGTTCAGCTTCAGAGTCTTCCAGATGGCGGCTCGGCGTGGCATACAGGGTTGCCAGAATCCCCCGACTCATGGGCACCAGGTGCGGGGTGAAGGTGATGGTCAAGGGCTCCCCGGCCAACCGGCCCAGTTCCTGTTCCATCTCCGGGGTGTGCCGGTGTCCCGCCACCTTATAGGCCCGAAAACCGTCGTTCACTTCGCAGTATAGCGTCGCTAAGCTCACGCCCCGGCCGGCGCCGCTGGCCCCGGATTTACAATCGGCAATAATGCTGTGGGGGTCAATCAGGCCGGCCGCCAACAGCGGCGCCAGTCCCAAAATGACGCTGGTGGGATAGCAGCCGGGGTTGCCCACCAGTCTGGCGGACTTGATGGCCTCCCGGTAGAGCTCCGGCAGGCCGTACACCGCTTCGGCCAAAAGGTGCGGGGCCGAATGCTCCTGATACCACTGTTCGTACACGGCCCGGTCCCGGAAACGAAAATCCGCACTCAGGTCCACGACCTTGGCTCCGGCCTCCAGCAGCGCAGGGATGACCGCCATGGCAGTCTGGTGCGGCAGGGCCACAAAAAACAGCTCCGCGCCCGCCGCCAGTTTGACCGGATCCGGCCAGGAAAAGTTCAAGGGACAGATACCCGCCAGCGCCGGGAAGACGGCACTCACCGGCTTGCCCCTCAAATTCCCTGGAGGTGACCGCGGTGAGTTCCACCCCGGGATGCCGGGCCAAAAGCCGCATCAACTCCAACCCGGTATATCCCGAGCCACCGATTATAGCAACTCTAACCACACGTTTTCCTAAACACCGGGAGGCATCCCCCTGGGATGATATGCTACAGTTAAGCTGTTGCCTGACAACCAAAAACTGGCAACCGCAAACCGTAGTATTCCCCTGCGGGTCCCGCCGGATAAAAAGAGGCCAGGAGCATTGCTTTCCCGCCCCTGGCCTTTGATGTTCACGAGTGCAGGAAGCCAGCCCTACAGCTCCTGCACAACCTGTATGTCTGCTAACTTAACGTTTGGAATACTGATACCTGGCCCGGGCCCCTTTCTGTCCGTACTTCTTACGCTCTTTGATACGGGCGTCCCGAGTCAAAAAGCCGGCCTTCTTGAGCACCGGTCGGAATTCGGGATTGAGCTGCAACAAGGCTTTACTGAGTCCCTGTTTAATGGCGCCCGCCTGTCCAAAAATGCCGCCTCCCAGGACATTGACAAAGATATCAATATCCGAGCCGACATTGACCAGTTCCAGAGGCTGGCGAATAATCATGCGGGAAATTTCCACCGGAAAATAATTCTCAAATTCCCGGCTATTGACAACAATTTTTCCGGTGCCGGGGCGCAGATAAATGCGGGCAATGGCATTCTTGCGTTTGCCCACGGTATGGATATCGAAAGTCTGGGCCATAATCTCTCTCACGAATTGGATTGCAAAGCCAAAGGCTCAGGTTTTTGAGCCTGATGGGGATGTTCGCCGCCGGTATAAATCTTTAACTTTTTCAGCAACCGTCTCCCCAAACTGTTCTTGGGCAACATACCCCGCACCGCCTGCACGCAAGACAGCTTCCGGTTTCCCCTGGAAGGTCTGACGGGCCGTATTGGATTTTATGCCACCCATATAGCCGCTGTGGCGATAGTAGATCTTATCGTCCAGCTTTTTACCGGTAAATAGGGCCTGGTCGGCATTCACGACCACCACGAAATCCCCGGTATCACAATGCGGCGTAAAAATCGGCTTGGTCTTGCCGCGTAAAACCATTGCTATTTGCGTGGCCAGGCGACCGATGATCTGGTCCTTGGCATCAACGACATACCATTTTTTGACAACATCTTGTTCACGAGCGACAAAAGTCTTCATAACTATCTCCAGAAATATTGGAACAGTTTTTTATAACTATATTTTCTAAAGTTGTCAAGGATTGGCTTAATAAAATCTTAATGAAAGCAAAATTCTTTGGCCAGAACCTCGCCGGCAGCCGCCACCTCCTCCAGGCCGCGGCCGGTGAGGGCCGATTCGGGCCGGGTCTCCAGGATATCTTGAGTAAGCGTCAGCCTCCGGGTCATCTTTTTTCACCAAAAGCCAGCTTTCGTCTTTGCCTTGTTTGAATCGAGTCAACGAATAGGCGCCTTGCAGCTTTTTCCCCGCCAACCAGACGGTAATATGTCCATGTGCCAGGGCCTGGTCCAGAGGAATCGGTTGGCCTTTTTTCTCGGTGATATTGCGATAGGTGCCAATATCCCAAACCAGTACGGTGCCGGCCCCGTATTCCCCCTCGGGAATAATCCCTTCGAAGCCGGCATATTCCAGGGGATGATCTTCCGTGGGCACAGCCAGTCGTTTATCCTTGGGGTTCGTGGAGGGACCTTTGGGTATGGCCCAGGATTTCAAGGTGCCGGCCACTTCCAGGCGAAAATCATAATGCAGCCGCCGGGCGGCATGTTTTTGGATGACAAAAATGGGCTGCCCAGAACTCTCCCGTTCCCCTCCCATCGGCTCGGCAGTGCGCTCAAAATCACGCTTTTGCCGATATTTCTGCAAAGATTCATCCTGACTCATAGCCATTTCGGAGCCAACCGAGGCTGGCATATCTTAGATTCCGTTTAAATCCAGTGGAAAAATTCTAGCGGCCAAATATCCCGGTAATAGTGGAGGTGGCCAGGATTTTACCCTCCAGGGCTTTTTTAAAAGCTGCCAGCGATGTTTGGACCGGAGGATCAAGTTTGGCCACATTCAGGGCGTACAAGGTCACCACATAGGGATGGTCACCCGAACCCTTGGGCGGTTGGGGGCCACCGTAACCGGTGTCACCAAAGGAATTTTTCAGCTCTACGGCTCCGGCCGGCATGGAGCTTCGAGAAGCGCCCTCCCCTAAGGCCCTGGTCTCTGGAGGAATGTCAATGACCAGCCAGTGGACCCAATTGTTTGCCACCGGATGGGGGTCCACGATGGTCAAGGCGAAGGATTTGGTTCCTGCCGGGACTTCACTCCAGCTTAAAGGCAGGGAGATATTTTTCCCCCCGGCGCCAGGCATGACAAATTTAATGGGAATCGTGACCTTTGTCGGCAAAGACGGCAGAAGTTATTTCCATGGCGTCTCCTCCTGTTGGGATTAAAAAAATCATGCCTAACCACCAGACACCAAAGATAACTAAGGACTTCATATTGTTCATCTACCTCACCTCCGGGGTCTTCCCAGATATCCGGTCTAGGCCGGGCTGGATACTGGCCAAAGGCTTCCCTTTAAGTTATACTCACAATACTTTTTTGTGACCATAAAAAAACATCCCGGTGGTTTAACAAAAATTTTACCCGTGCCGCTCTGTAATCACTGGCAGCCGGCAACTTTCCATGCGGGTGAGGGAGATTATGGCCGGCTGGTTGTTCTATGCTCTGCTGGCGCTGGTATTGTGGGGACTGTGGGGGGTGTTTAGCAAAGTCGCAGCCACCCATCTGCCTAGTTGGGCTATCTTTCTGGTGGAAATATTAGTTTATCTGCTGGTGGGAGGTTTCATCTGGGGTCTGTTGCGCACTCCCGTCGCCTGGACTTTTCCTGGGCTGGCCGCAGCCGTCGCCGCAGGCTTATGCGGCGGTTGGGCCCTATTTTTTTTCCTCAAAGCGTTAGCTTCCGGACCGGCAGCCGTGGTGGTGCCTTTGACCTCTTTATACCCGGTGATTACGGTGGCGCTGGGAGTAACCTTTTTGCAGGAAAGCCTTACTGTTCGTCACTTGGCGGGAATTATCCTGGCCGCCGCGGCAGTCTGGCTTTTGTCAAAATGAAGGACCAGATTCAGCTTGACTCTCTTGATAGAAAATATTGCCGGCAGCCGCAAAAGGGAACGCCTGATGCGTTGACTTTTCAAGCCGTCTGCGGTAATTTAGAAAGACTTTGCAGTTTTAAAATAGCCCAATTATGATTGTTGCCTGGGAACAGATGCAAGCAGACCAGTTAAGTCCATCGCTAGGTAACCGGAACGTGCCCCCAGACCTAAGTTTGTTGCACCGGGTTTATGCTGTCAGCCGCTACCTATTCACGGGATAGATAATTATTCGACACACCTGAGGACGTTATTGCCACCAGCCAGCGATGAGACCTGTTTATGAAGAAGCTATTCGGATTCTTTGATCGAGATCGTGAAACTCTAAAAGGCAGGGTGCTCATCCACTTTTTGGAGGATGACCAGGTAGTCCCCCAGTTGGAGTGGAATGCCGGACAGATGGGGGATGATGACTGGATCAGATTTATTTTATTTTATTATGCCCGGATCATGTTCGAATTAGCGGAACTCAACGAGACCCGGGTAGCCCGGGAGTTGATGAATTTTGTCTCCCAAATTAGCGGCCGGTTGGCAAATCCGGCCAAAACTTCAGGCAAGATGCAGATCCCTTTGGGGAAATTACGTCTGGGGCAGGAACTTTCGCACCCGAGCAGCCGGATTTATCAGGCCGCCTTGTATGCCAAAAAAAGCGGGGCCTACCGCCTGGAGTTTGAAAGTATGATCGGCAAGGAAAAATTCTATTTGCCGGCAAGTTTTTTAGTTCTGCTCCAATACGGCATCAACCACATCCAGGAAATTAACCTGGAACAGTTAGCCCAGGGGCTGGCACGATTAAACCAATACTACCGCTACAAGAGGGATTTCTGGAACAGCGCCGCCTTGACCGAAGGCCCTGGTTTTGCTTTGGGGAAGGAGACGATCACCGAACCCGAACCCGAAATTGAAGCCCCCTAGAAGTTAACCTCCCGCTTGATTAAACTCCGGCAGAGGCGTTTTTTCGGTAAACCTCTCCATCAGTCTGCTTTTTATGGCTTCAAATTCTTCCGAACTTATCACTCCGGAATCCCGCAGGCGCAGAAAACCTTCCAATTCCAGACGCAAACGGCCCGGTTCGCTCAGGGCGTCGCCAATACTCACGGCTTCCACCGTTTCCACGTCCAGGCCTTCGGGGGCCGCGAGCGCCAGGTGCGGGGCAGCCAACTGCAGGGGCGAGGGATGGCGTTTGCCCTGATAGCGGAAGGTCAACAGGCCGTTCAACAAGGTTACTTCAATATCTTTACCAGACCTGGTGGCCTCTTTGACAATGTCCCCCACTTCCGAACTTTGGGCGGCCAAATGTGCTTTGAGTTTTTGCCAGCGGCGGTAGACTCTCCAGCCGATAAAGACGGCAATGACGCCCATGCCTGCAAAGATCCAGGTGCTGAAGCCGATAACGCCGGTGAGCCAGACCAGGGCCACAATGAGAACAAAAGGTATCGCCAGTAAAAAGAAGAGCAGACTGTAAAAAGTCATCATATTGGAGAAGGAGGCGATTTGAGGAGCCTCTCCTTGGGTCTTGACGCGTTCGAAAAATCTTTTCATGCTTGGTTCCTGATGATTAAAATGCGCCTCTAACGTTCGATAAAGGCAGCGCCTTGTTTACTCTTAACGGTAACTAAATCTTAATTATTAAGTATAGGCCTTTCTCAATCTGGTCGCAAGGTTAATGTTTCCTGCCTGTCACCCGCATGGTTTTCAGGTATGACAAGACACCAGATTTTTTTAGGGGGCGCTCATCAAAAAACTGCGAAAGGCTTTATAACTCATATACAGATCTGCTTTGGAGCCCACCTCAAAGGGAGAGTGCATAGAAAGCAGGGCCGGGCCGCAATCAACGATATCCATACCGTACGCGGCCAGAAATTTGGCAATGGTGCCCCCCCCGCCTTCATCAATTTTGCCCAATTCGGCCGCCTGCCAGATGATGCCATTTTGTTTGAAAATGCCCCGCACCCAGTTGATATACTCGGCATGGGCATCATTGGCATGGTACTTGCCGCCGTGACCGGTGTATTTCGTCAAAACCACACCATAGCCCAGACGGGCGGCGTTGCGTTTTTCATAGACTTCGGGCCAATCCGGGTCAAGGGCGGCCGCCACATCACAGGAAATTGCCTGAGACTGCATCAAGGCTTGGCGGCGCAGGGTAGCTGACTCTCCCTGCCGTTGCAGCAACTGGGCCACTATTTCTTCCAGCAAAATGCTTTGGGCGGAGGTATTCCCGGCGCTGCCCACTTCCTCCTTATCAACCAAAAGGGTCAAACAGGAACAGGGAGGGTCGTTAATGTCCAGGATAGCTTCAAACGCGGCAAAAGCGGAGGCCCGGTCATCCTGCCCATACCCCCCCACGAGAGAACGATCCCAGCCGATATCCCGGGCTGGTCCGGCGGGTACCGCCTCAAGTTCGGCACTGATGAGATCCTCTTCGGTCAGGCCGTAGCGTTGGGACAGCAGGTTTAAGAGATGCAGTTTAAATCGTTCTTTGGTCTCCTTGTCGCCCAGGGGCAAGGACCCTACCAGCAGATTCATTTTTTCGCCGATAAAGGCTTCATCGACTTTTTTATCCATTTGCACCTTGCGCGCCAGGTGAGGCAGCAGGTCGCAGACTGTGAAGACCGGATCGGCCGGGTCTTCCCCCAAACGGAGGGTTATCGAATCTCCGTTTTCCTTAAAAATTACTCCATGCAGCGCCAGAGGACGGGCCAGCCATTGGTATTTTTTGATCCCACCATAATAATGGGTTTTTAGATACACCAGATCGGCGTCTTCGTACAGGGGGTTTTGCTTTAAATCAAGACGGGGAGAGTCAATATGCGCCGCCAAAATTCTCAGGCCCTGGCTCACTGGTCTTTGGCCTAACACGGCCAGGGCCACTGTCTTGCCCCGATAGTTAAAAAAATATTTTGATCCCGGCTGGCCGCTGTTGAGGTCGATAAACCCATGCGCCAGAGCCTGGCGCTGTACCTCCAGTACTGCCTCCCGTTCGGTCTTGGCCTCATCCAAAAAACTTTTATAACGCTGGGCGTACGTCTCCATAGCGCTTCGTTCGCCCTCGTCCAGGTGATCCCACACCAGTCGTGGGGTCAAGGTCAGGCGATCTTGTATTTCCTTCAAAGTATCTTTATCCGGCGTCTCCATAGGGCTCCTTGGTTTTGATTCGATCTTCGAGTTTTTTCCGATTAATAGAAGTAACCAGTGTTAGCGCAAGGTAGGCAATAAAACTTAATATTTAATGTTATCATGAAATTGTTGTCCAAACAAGCCTGGCTCTCACAAGTGATGGTGGCAATTTTTATCGGGGCCTGGAGATTGAGGGAGCTAATTCAGCACCTGCTGGCATGTGGTGTTTTCCCAGGTCAGCTTCACCCTGTTTTGGCCTTCAACTCGTCTAAAATGACATCTGTCCTATATGTGCTGGTTTTTTTTTCAGATAAAGGCTATTATCGCAACCATGTTAGGGCCATGAACCTTGTGTAACTCATCGGCTCAAGCTGACAAGATCGCCAGGGTCTCCCATTGCTCCCACAGGTGGTCAGATATGGCCTGATTGCATGTCTCCATCGAATTGATAATTCCGCCAGAAAGGAGGTAATCATTGGTTTGCTAAAACAAGCGCCGGTTAGATGGCCTTCCGTGGTAAAAGGCATGGTTTGACAGCAGTTACCTTGACTTGATGAATTAATGGATATACATTACATTTATCTTAGGATCAGAATCAGACAGATTGACAATGGTGCTTTCAGAAATTAATTTTTTTCATTAGAGCGAGAGTGGCGGAATCTGGCAGACGCACTGGACTTAGGATCCAGCGGGTGACCGTGGGGGTTCGAGTCCCCCCTCTCGCACCAGAGTTGTGTGCCGGTAAGCCGAAGCCAATATTCGATCTGCGAGTGGTCTGAACTGGAATAAGAAATTTGCAAATCTAAGAATCGATGGTGTTTCCGATGGAAGTTAAATTAGAAGAGATCAGCCCGGTTGAGCGCAAACTGTCAGTAGCCGTGCCTTCCCAAAACGTAGACAAACAGATGGATTTGGCTTACCGCAACTGGGGTAAGAAGGCCAAGATCAAAGGCTTTCGCCCTGGCAAGATTCCCCGGTCCATATTGCAGCGGTATTACGGCAAAGAAATTGAAGAGCAAGTTTCCCAAGAACTGTTCCGACAATCACTGAACGAGGCCCTGGACGAGGTCAAGCTGCAGCCGGTGATGGTAAAGATGCCAAAAAGTCTACCCCCGTTGGTGCAAGGCGATGCTTTTAGTTACAGCGTCGAGCTGGAGGTGGCTCCTGATTTTACCCCGGAAAAATATTTAAATCTTGATCTTAACTCTGCACCGGTAGTTGTTACCGAAGAAATGGTGGACGGCCGGTTGGAGGACTTGCGGCAAAGGCAAGCCACCCTCGTACCGATACTGGAAGAACGACCGATTCGGGATAAGGATTTCGTCGTCCTCAATTACCAGGCCTATGAGAATGGCGCGGCCATCGAGGGCGGGGGCAGTGAAAATGCTTATTTGGAGGTAGGAGCCGGCAAACTTCCGGCTGAGTTCGAAAACCGCCTGGTGGGCCTGAAAAAAGGCGAAGACGTTGCCTTTGCCATGGACGTGCCGGCCGATTTTATTAACCCGGCCATTGCCGGCAAAAGCGTGGAATTTAAAGTTAACGTCGTTGAGATAAAAAAACTCGAGGTTCCGGAACTCGATGATGCCTTTGCCCAGACTCTCTCCGAGGAATTCAAAACGCTGGCTGAACTGCGGCAGGCAGTGCACGTTGATTTAGAGCGGCGCGGCGAGCGGGAAAATTATGAAAAGCTGCGCCAGCAACTGTTGGATCAGATCATTGCAAACAATCCAGTTGAGGTACCGCCGTCTTTGGTCCGCCAGGAACAGGAGCGGTTGGTGAGTCAGCAGCTCAATATGCTGCAAGGCAGGGGTCTGAATATTGCGGGTTTGGACCCGGAAAAAATGTTGGAGCGTGTCCTCGAGGTGGCCCAGAAGCAAACTCGGGTTAATCTTATTCTGGACAAAATTGCCGCACTCGAAGGCCTGACCGTCACCGATGAGGATATGGAGGCCAGCTACCAGCGTATTGCTGATCAGGCGGGCGATTCCCCGCAGATGGTGAAAAAAGTTTACCAACAACGTCAACTCGTGGACGACTTAAAAAGCCAGATACGGGCTGAGAAAACAGTCGAATTTTTGATCGACAAAGCCAACGTCAATAGTGCAGCTGCGGCGGCTGAGACGGTGGAAAAGGAAAGCTAAATATGCCGTTGATACCGATTGTCATAGAACAAAGCAGCCGGGGAGAACGGGCCTATGATATTTTTTCACGACTCTTGCGAGATCGGATTATCTTTTTAGGTTCCGCCATTAATGACGATGTGGCCAATCTGGTTATTGCCCAATTACTGTTTCTGGAGTCGGAGGACCCGGACAAAGATATCCATTTTTATATTAACTCTCCGGGGGGGTTGGTCACGGCCGGAATGGCTATATATGACACGATGCAGTATATCAAACCACCGGTTTCCACCTTGTGTATGGGCCAGGGAGCCAGCATGGCGGCTCTGTTGTTGGCTGCCGGCGCCAAGGGGAAACGGTTCGCCCTGCCCCATGCCCGGATTTTGATCCACCAACCGCTGGGAGGATTTCAGGGACAGGCCACGGACGTGGAAATTCAAGCCCGGGAGATTTTGCGCCTCCGGGAGGAGTTGAACGAGATCATGGCGAATCATACCGGCCAGCCCATTAATCGTATCAATCTTGATACGGAAAGGGATTTTTACATGTCCGGTCAACAGGCCAAGGAATACGGTCTGGTGGATGAAGTTATCAGCACCCGGTTGGTAAAGCCAAAGGAAGGTCACCTGAGCGGAGTGGAGCCTCCCTCCTGAGAGGTCGTAATCCGTCCGGAATCGATCCGGGGTTAAGGAGTTTCCCCACGAGTATACTGAGCCGGGTCATGGTAAAAATAATCTACCAGCCAGGTGAACCAGACAATCAAGATAACACTGGATGTGTCGAATCTTTAATAGTACATTGCATGTCCAAGAGCAATACCTTAGTGAACCAAACTCTCCAAGGTGTAGTACACCACTTAACCGTACGGTGAGCAATCGGAGTTTGGGGAGGAATACTGCAATGAGCAAACGTGGAAGTGACAAAAGCTCAGACCTGCTATGCTCCTTTTGTGGCAAGAGTCAGAGCGAGGTAAAAAAACTGATTGCGGGTCCCAGTGTGTACATCTGCGATGAATGTATCGAGTTATGCAATGATATTATCGCAGAAGAAAATGAGAAAGAAGAGGTTAAAACTGCTCGTCTTTCTATTCCGGAACCCGCAGATATAAAAACCAAAATCGATGAGTATGTCATCGGCCAGGAACGGGCCAAGAAAATTCTTTCGGTGGCGGTCTACAATCATTACAAACGCATCAACTCCCGAGTAGAAATGGACGGGGTGGAACTACAAAAAAGCAATATTCTGCTGATCGGTCCCACCGGATCGGGCAAAACCTTGTTGGCCCAGACCCTGGCCAAGATTTTAAATGTCCCTTTCACGATCGCAGATGCCACCACTCTCACCGAAGCCGGCTATGTTGGCGAAGATGTTGAAAATATTATTCTAAACCTCCTGCAGAGTGGCTGACTACGACATCGAAAAGGCCAGCCGGGGGATTGTCTATATTGACGAAATTGACAAAATCGCCCGTAAGAGCGACAGCCCTTCCATTACCCGGGATGTTTCCGGGGAGGGCGTCCAACAGGCCCTTTTAAAGATCATTGAGGGCACTATGGCCTCGGTTCCTCCCAAAGGGGGCCGGAAGCATCCCCAACAGGAATTCGTCAAGGTGGATACCACCAACATCCTGTTTATCTGCGGTGGGGCTTTCAACGGTCTGGAGGATATTATCAACACCCGCACCGGGAAGAAAAGCATGGGGTTCGTGGCCGATGTCCAAAGCCGGGTGCATCGCAAACTAGGGAAAACCCTGGTTAAGGTGCAGCCCCAGGACCTCTTAAAATTCGGGCTCATACCTGAATTTGTGGGTCGTTTGCCGGTTATCGCCACCCTGGAGGAACTTGATGAAGAGGCCTTGATGCGCATCCTCAAAGAACCTCGCAACGCGCTGGTAAAGCAGTATCAAAAGCTGTTCGAAATGGAACAGGTGCACCTGCATTTCAGCGAAGGGGCGCTGGTGGCCATTGCCCGGGAGGCTTTGAAACGCCGCTCCGGGGCCAGAGGTTTGCGGGCTATTTTGGAACAGGCCATGCTTGATATTATGTATGATATCCCTTCTTTGAAAAATGTCAGGGAATGTCTGATTAATGAGGAAGTTATTTTGAAATATGAAAAGCCTATTTTAGTTTTTGAGCCCCAAGCCGAAAGTGCCTAGTGGGCCAAAGGATGTGAACAACTCATGATATTTAAATTGAACAGGCCAAAATCGGTTTTGGAAGGCAATAGAAAAGAAATTTATCCGGTGCCCTTACTGCCCTTGCGGGATATCGTCATCTTCCCTCACATGGTGGTGCCGCTGTTTATCGGCCGGGAGCGGTCCATCGCCGCCCTGGAGCATGCCATGGGTCAGGACAGCTATGTTCTCTTATGCACCCAAAAAGACGCCAAGAAGGACGAACCCGACGAAAATGACATTTACCGCTTTGGCACGTTAGGTAATATTCTCCAACTATTACGGCTGCCGGACGGCACCGTGAAGGCCCTCATCGAGGGAAAAAAGCGGGCCGAGATTCGCCATTTTCTGGCCAATCAGAATTTTTTTATGGTGGAAGTGGAGGAAATCACCGAACCATACGAGTCCACCACTGAAGTGGAAGCACTTATCCGGACAAATATTGCTTCGTTTGAGCAATATCTCAAGTTAAACAAAAAAATCCCCCAGGAAGTCTTTCAAGCCATCAACACGTCTGACCGATCCGGGGCGCTTGGCAGATAACCTTGCTTCCCACCTGGCCATAAAGATCGAAGAAAAACAGCCGCTGCTGGAAATCATCCATCCCGTCCGCGGCTGGAGAAAGTCCTTTACGTCATGCAACGGGAAATTGAGGTGCTCCAGATCGAAGGGCGCATCAAAAACCGGGTCAAGAAGCAGATGGAAAAGACCCAGAAGGAATACTATCTCAACGAACAAATTCGCGCCATCCAGAAGGAGATGGGCGAAAAGGATGATTTCCGAAGTGAAATCCAAGAGCTGGAAAAACGGATCAAAAAGAAGCGGCTAAGTGCCGAAGCCAACACCAAGGTTCGTCATGAACTCAAAAAACTCAAGCTCATGAGCCCCATGTCGGCGGAAGCCACCGTCGTCCGTAATTATATCGATTGGATTCTCTCCTTACCCTGGTATGAAAAGACCAAAGACAAACTGGACCTAGTGGCTGCCGAAACCATCCTTGAAGAAGACCATTACGGTCTGGAGAAGCCCAAAGAACGTATCCTGGAATACCTGGCAGTTCAGAGTCTGGTGAAAAAGATGAAAGGTCCCATCCTCTGTTTAGTGGGACCGCCGGGCGTGGGAAAAACTTCCTTGGCCAAATCCGTGGCCCGGGCTTTGGGACGTAACTTTGTCCGTCTCTCCCTGGGCGGGGTCAGGGACGAAGCGGAGATTCGGGGTCACCGGCGCACCTACATTGGCGCTTTACCCGGCAAAATCATCCAGTCGCTGCGCAAGGCCAAAACGAATAATCCGGTCTTTTGTCTGGACGAAGTGGACAAGATGAGCACCGATTTCCGGGGCGACCCCTCCGCGGCGCTGCTGGAAGTGTTGGATCCGGAGCAGAACTACGCCTTCAACGATCATTACCTGGATATGGATTATGATCTGTCGGAAGTCATGTTCATCACCACGGCCAACACTTTGTACTCCATTCCACTGCCGCTCCAGGACCGGATGGAGATCATCCGTATTCCGGGTTATACCGAACTTGGAAAAGCTGCACATCGCCCAGCTGTTCCTCATCCGGAAGCAGCGTGAGGCCAATGGCTTGACCCCGGATAACATCGAATTTTCCGAAAACTCCATCCTGACCGTCATCCGGCAGTATACCCGGGAGGCGGGGGTGCGGAATCTGGAGACGGGAACTGGCCGGCATCTGCCGGAAGGTTGCCCGGGAAGTAGTCAAAGAAGGTCCGGAACACAAGGTTCGGATCACCAGCCAGACGGTTGCCAAGTATTTGGGGGTGCCCAAATTCCGCTTCGGTCGAGGCGAGGAAAAGGACGAGGTCGGCCTGACCACCGGTTTGGCCTGGACAGAGTTTGGGGGCGAATTGCTGCTGACGGAAGTGGTCATCCTGCCGGGTCGCGGCAAACTTATCATTACCGGCAAGCTGGGAGAGGTCATGCAGGAGTCGGCCCAGGCGGCCATGAGTTATGTCCGCTCCCGGGCCGTAGACCTGGGGTCTGCCCCTGGACTTTTACCGACGGGTGGATATTCACATCCACGTTCCGGAAGGGGCCATCCCCAAAGACGGTCCCTCCGCGGGCATTACCCTGGCCACCACCCTGGTGTCGGCTTTGTTAAAGATCCCGGTGCACCGGGATGTGGCCATGACCGGCGAAATTACCTTGCGGGGCCGGGTGCTTCCCATCGGCGGCCTGAAAGAAAAAATTATCGCCGCCCACCGGGGTCAGATCAAAACCGTCCTTATCCCCAAGGATAACGAGAAAGATCTGAAGGATATCCCGGCCCGTATCCTCAAGGCCGTGGAAATCGTGCCGGTGGAACACATGGACGAGGTGTTGTTGCGAGCCCTGGTGTTAGATGAACCCGAATCCTTATTCAAGGCCAAAAAAGAGGCCGCGGACACGCCTTCTCCAGCTTTCCTGCCGCCCACGGCCGAGGTGCCGGGAGACCACGAGATCCACGCCCATTGAAGAATGTGGCGGTCGGGTGAATTTTACTGTTGGTAAACTTGACAAACCAGGGCAAACGTTTGATATATATTAAAAGCTTGCTTGGGAGCGGGCGGATAGCTCAGCTGGGAGAGCATCGGCCTTACAAGCCGGGGGTCACAGGTTCGAACCCTGTTCCGCCTACCAGCCGCTAAAAAGAAAAGTGCTTACCAGTTCGGGGGCGTAGTTCAGTTGGTTAGAACGCCGGCCTGTCACGCCGGAGGTCGCGAGTTCGAGTCTCGTCGCTCCCGCCAACAATACCAAGGGGTTAGTTAATCATGACTAACCCCATTTTATTTTCTCCCCTGAGCTTTTGACTGGACGTTTGTCTTGCGATATTGACCATTATGCCAGGCGATTGCCGAAAGCCGAGTGGCACTCAAAGAAATTATTTTGAGCTTATCACGATGCTCTATGAGACTGTCCAGGCTGGCAGCCTAAATCATTAGACCTGATGATTTTAAGGGATAATGGGAAGAAGTGATGGATAAGTTTTCAAAGAGGCAAAATTTCCCCAGGCAGAAAGAGAATGGTTAAACAGGAAAGTGAGAGCCCGGCTGGATGGTGTCCACAACTTGATTGGGTCCCTGATGGGAAAAGGCGTTACCGTTGCTCTGGCGTGCAATCGCCGGTTGTTGCCCAGAATGGTGCATCAGGACGATGATGAGTTTGCAGGCTGGCGCCTCCGCCGCATAAGCCAAAGGGCTATAAGATTAAAAAGAAAACCAAGAGGAGATAAGGGCTGCTTTTTCCACTGACAACCCCCTTGTTGAAGGTTGTTGCATTCTTCCCGGTTGGTTTTATTACCCTTAATGGTCCCCTAGGGGCCGGGAACCCGGCCCCTGCTGGCATCACCCATTATAAATTTGACATGAGTTTAGTCTGACTATGCCTCTGCCGGCATTGACTTAAAGGGCGGCACGACCAGGACCGGCACCGGAATAGCTCGCCGGGCGATTTCCCGGATGATCTTTTCCGTGGTGGACCCTAAGATAGCGCGATTTTTGAAACCTTTCCCGTAGCTGCCGACCACGAGAAACTTTACTCCCCGGGCTTTATCTATAAAATCGACAATCTCATAGGCAGGGTCTTCTTCTCCTTCCAGCAGATGGGTGTGAATTTCCACCCCGTCTTGTTCTGCCCGACGTTTCGCCTCGCCAAAAACCGCTTTTGACGCAGCCTCTTTATCTTCCTTGAGATGCCGGTCAATGAAAGCAAAATACCCCATTTTTTGTAATTGGACCACAAAGAGGACATCAAGTTCGAGGTTGAGTGATTTCGCCATATTCACGGCGCGGCGAAAAGGCTTCCCAACTCGGCTCGGAGCCGTCTACGGCGACGGCAATTGATTTGGCTTTTCCTTTAAATAATCCTTCCATTAATGGTGCCCTCCTTTCCTAAAGATCACACCGACCAGGAGACCGGCGCCCATGGCAAAGATGAACGGCGCCGATGCCGTATGCAAAGGGATAGTTTTGGGCAGCATTGGTCAACCAGGCTTCCAGACCCACTTTGCGGATATTTATCTCATCCTTACCGTAGCCCACCAGTTCACCGTTGGTGAAGGAAAAGGATTCCACCAGATACTTGCCTTCGGTGGCCGCGGGAGGAAAGCGGAAGTAATGACTGAAAAGTCTCCCCTCGGTGACTTCCAGACGTTCAGGGCCTTCTTCGATATTATACAGATTGGCGTCCTTTTTAATTTTCAACAATCCATTAAAGACCAGTTCGGCATCTTCCGGAGCAGCCTCCCCCCGGATGAGGTGCATCTCCATCCTCTTCTTTATGGCTGGAAAGCCCAGTTCCAGCTCCTGGCCAGTCTCTGTCGAAATGATGTCCTTGATGGGCTTGGAGGCGTGAATTTTATACATAAACGGGATGCCGGTAACCGCGTATTGTTTAACCGTCATCCAGAAGGGGCCGAATTTCCCTTTCACGGATAATTTGAGCTCTTCATCCTTGGCCGCGGTCAGGCGGATAATGAGGTCGCTGCCGGGAACAGGGTTGACCCCGAAGAAATGGACCCGATCACCTTTATAAAACAGACCGATCTCGATCTTGTTTTTCGAAGCCGCGGTCAGGACTTTCGGGGAGGCCTCGGGAGAAACGGCCCAAGCTGAGCCACTGGCCATCAGCACTAGAAGCGAAGCCAGGAGATATACCATCATTCGTCTCATCTTAATGTCCCCCTCCCTTGGCCGGAGCCAAGCTGACGAGAAATTCCGGCTCTACCACTAAATCAAAGAAAATTTTGACGGTCATGGCCAAAACAATGACGGCCAGCAGGATGCGGATCTGTTCACCCTTGAGTTTTTTACCGATGGCGGCACCGAACTGCGCCCCGATGGTTGATCCCAGGAGGAGAATGACGGCCAATAAAATATCCACGGTTTTATTGACCCAGGCCTGCTGCAGAGTAACATTGGCTGAAGTTAGCACGATCTGAAAAAGGTCTGTGCCGATGGCGGCGATGGTGGGCATACCAATAATGTAAATCATGGCCGGGACCATGATAAAACCGCCGCCAACGCCCAGCAAGGCTGCCATCACGCCGACAATCGCGCCGATGGAAAAGGGGAAGATGGCCGAGGTGTGCAGCCCCGAACGAGTGAAGTGCATCTTCAGGGGCAGCTTGGCGAAGGCCTTGCCAAGCTTCGGTTCGGCCGGAGCTGCTGCGGGGGCGCCTGGCTGAGATTTACTGCGGCGGATGGTGTTTAAACTTTCAATGAACATGGCGCCGCCCACCAGACCCAGCATGAGCACATAGACAACTTTCATGACAAATTCAAAATTGCCCATACTCCGGAGAACTTTCACCAGTTGCACGCCGATGGTGCCGCCGACGATCCCTCCGAACAGAATCACCAGGCCAAGCTTAAAATCTACGTTTCCCAACTTCCAGTGGGCAAAGGCCCCGGAACTGGCCGCGGCCACAATCTGATTGGAGTCAGACGCCGCCGCCACGGCCGGCGGGATGCCGATCATCATCATGAGGGGGGTTAACAAAAAGCCGCCTCCCACCCCAAACATGCCCGAGAGGAAGCCCACCACAGCGCCGATGCCAATAACCAGGAAGAAATTAATACTCATACCCGCTATAGGCAAATAGATATCCATGTTATCTCTCTCCTTGTCTCCTTAACATCTATTTCACATCCATTCAGTCAATTTAACTTTAACCGGAAGAATTCGCAGCTTAAGAAATTGATTCTTTTTTCCCCCACGAATCCAACATCTTGCCAACCTCCTTTGCTTTTACCGTGATGATGTGGCACTGCACCTGATGCCGCAAAAGTTCTATGAGGCGCTGAATCTGAGCGTGAGTTTTGTCCATCACCGGCGGCACGGCCATGATAATATCATCAATATTATGCTGCTCCGCCACTTGGCTGATGGCGGTAAGATAATCTTCCCGGGAGTAGTGTATTTCCAGATGTACCTGATGCTCCCGCCCCCGCTGCAGGAGTTGCTTAAATAAAGCTGGCCATTGGTCATTTCCCGTTGATGTCCGCTCCATATCGCTCGCCTTTGCATCGGGCGCCTCCAGAATTAAGAAAAATACCTTGGCTGGATTGCGCTTGGCAAATTCCAGGGCAAAATACGTCGCCGACAGCGTCAGATGGGAAAAGGCGTCGATGGGAACCAAAACTCTTATCATAAAAGAACCTCGGTTCCATTAATGCAATAGTTGCACCAGGTTAGAATAGACAATAATATTATCTAGTTGGCAAAAAAGATTCGTTGCCGGGCAGGTTAACTTGATTCAATTTGAAACAATTTTATGAGGATGTCAGGGATAGAAATTAAAATAAAATATATGTTATTGAATTTTCAAGACAAATTATGAAAGCAAGGCGTAGTTAAACATATTTCATTTTGAAACAAATAGTATCCCAAAATGCCATATTAAAGTCCGTATTTGCGAATTTTCCGCCAGAGGGTAGTGCGCGGCATTTTGAGAATTTCAGCCGCCTTATGTTTATTGTAATGTGTGGCTTCCAGGACCTGTTGCAAGTAATCTTTTTCCATATCCATCAAGGACAACCATTGGGCCGCGTCCAGGGTCTCGATATCAAGTTGGGTGAGATCTTCCGGCAAGTCGTGGGGTCGGATAAGCGAATTTTCCGAGAGGGCCACGGCACTCGCGACGATATTCTCCAATTCCCGAACATTGCCGGGGAAAGAGTAGTTCATCAGGATATCCAGGCTATCCCGGAAAAATCCCTGGACTTTTTTCTTGTAGGCAACATTAAATTTTTCCAAAAAATGGTTCAAGAGCAGGGGAATATCTTCTTTACGTTCCCGGAGGGGCGGTATTTTCAGAAGCACTACCTTGAGCCGGTAATACAAATCTTGACGGAAAGCGACCCTGTTCCACTTCTTTGCCCAGTTCCCGGTTCGTGGCGGCAATGATGCGAATATCCAAATCGATGGGCTTGACACTGCCCAGGCGGAACACTTTTCGATCTTGAATCACCCGCAGCAATTTCACCTGCATGGAAGCGGGCATCTCCCCGATCTCATCCATAAATAAGGTGCCGCCCTGGGCGGCTTCCATGAGCCCGATCTTGGTGGAATCGGCCCCGGTATAGGCGCCTTTTTCGTGGCCGAAGAGTTCATTGGCAATCAATTCTTCATGAAAACCGCCGCAATTGAACACTATAAAGGGATATGACACTCGTGGGCTATTGAGATGAATGGCCCGGGCCACCAGTTCCTTGCCGGTGCCGCTTTCCCCCTGGATCAGGATGTTACAGTCGATGCCGGCCACCTTGGTGATGGCCTCATGCAGGTCCTTGATTTTGGCGCTGATACCTACGATTCCTTCAGACCGGTATTGATTCTTGATTTCCTGCCGTAATCGCTGGTTTTCCAATAATAATCGCAGGTGTTCCTCAGCCCGTTCGACGATGGCCTGCACCTGTTGGGGTGTAAATGGTTTGGCCAGATAATAGAAGGCTCCTTTTTTTACAGCTTCCACGGCATGGTCCAGGGTGGCGTAGCCGGTGAACAAGATTACCTCGGTGTGGGGAAATTTTGACTTAATTCTCGCGAGGATTTCCATGCCATCGACATCCGGCAGGCGAATGTCGGTGAGCACCAGATGAAATGGTTTCTCTGCCATCCGTTGCAGAGCCGCTTCACCTCTGGTAAAGGTCTCTATTTCCAAAGGTTTTTTTTGGAAAAGGGTCTTGAGCCTTTTACAGACTATTTCTTCATCATCGATAATTGCTAAACGCAGGACTTCAGCCATAACCAGGTCTCTACCAGGAAGGTAAAGGCGATAGAAAGTGGGTCGGAGATAGGGGCAATTTCGGTCTCAGAGGAATACCCAGGGAACAACTTGTTAATTATAATTATTTTCATTATATACTATTTTTGATCTCGTTGACAACCCGGACCAGCGTCGGTTCCCAGATATATACATCATAAATTCATGGTTGTTGGAAAACGTGGTTTGCTGTCCGAGGCAGGGGGAAAATTAGATCTTCAATCCCTTCAAATCTCACCATTCTAAAAATGTTTCAAATTGGAATCCTGCTTATGTTTGAGCCGAAAAGATTCTTTGCCGGTCAGTCGAAGACTTTAATAATTCTTTTGAAGGCACCCAAGTTCCACAGCCGCCAGGCGATGTCCAAACGGTTACGGATGAAAGGCGCCGGATTAGCCTCCGGTTTCGCATCGCCTCCGGATTTCTGATTTGCTTCTTCATGGCCTTGAGTATTACTTTGCTCTCCCTCTATGTTCTCATCCAGCTCCAGACCAAATTACATTTCCTGGAGGTGGCGGATAATTGCATGCTTGAGTTGCAGCAAGCCCGACGTTTTGAAAAAAATTTCTTCCTCTATGGCACCAACTTGGATGATGCCTTAGATCATGTCAATACTGCTTTGAAATTTCTCCAAATGAATGCCGTCCAGTTAGAGGAAGTGGTGGGCCCAAAAAATCTGGCCAATATTCTGCATCAGGTTCGGAACTATGAGATTCAGCTGAAAAAGTTGCAGGATTCGACGCATTCCGGTTTCAAGACCGATCAGGAACAGAGAACTACTTTAGAAGCCGATCTTCGCAAGTATGGGGCTGAAATGCTCTCGCTGGGTTTAAATGTCGTACAACAGGAACGTCAATCAGTATACCGCATGCTGGCTCTCGCCAAACAGGTTCCCATCTATTTTTTACTCTGTCTCTTCGTGGTGATGGCTTTTTTGGCCCACAAACTTTCCCGACAGATACTGGGTCCGTTGTCACGGCTGATGAAATTTACCCGGCGTATCGCCCAGGGAGAATTTACCCCCCTGGAGTCTCCCCGATTCTACCGGGATGAATTTAACGATCTGATGGAGGCCATGAATTTCATGCTGGCAGAACTTCATCATCGTCAAGAAATCCTCATGCAGTCCCACAAATTGCGGGCTATCGGGACATTGACGGCCGGGATTGCCCATGAACTCAATAACCCCATTAATAACATCACTCTTACGGCTTATACCCTGCGAGATGATTACCAGTCACTCTCTGACGCCGAAAAAAAAGAAATGATTCAAGAATTAATCAATCAGGCAGGTCGCTCCCAGGGAATTATCAGCAATCTCTTGGACTTCTCCCGGGAATCAGAGGCGAGAATGGAGCCGTTGGACTTGATGCAACTCATTGAGGAAACAGTGCTTCTAGCCGGTAATCAGATCAAACTGGCCGGGGCCCATCTAAACGTTAACTTTAGCCCTGGTGTTCCCCGCCTTTATGGAGACCGCCAGCAGTTGAGTCAGGTTATCTTGAATATCTTAATCAACGCCTTAGATGTAGTTCCGGAGAACGGCCACATACAGATTACTATGACCCAGGAGGCTCCCGATTTTGTGGCCGTGAAGATACGCGACGACGGCCCTGGCATTTCTGAAAATATTCTCCCCCATATTTTTGACCCGTTTTTTACTACCAAACCCCCTGGCAAAGGGACCGGCCTCGGCCTGGCGGTATCCCAGGGTATCATCGCCCGACACGGCGGCCAAATTCTGGTGGAAAGCGAACCAGGGAAGGGAACCACTTTTACGGTGATTTTGCCGGTTACCACAATGGGAAGATGAGGAATTTTTTCCAAACCATAGATTTTATTTCTCTTAATTTATTAATTTTACTTGGCTATATTATTCGTTGGGCGATAAATTTCGCGCCCTTTTTTCGGTATTTTCGCGCTAATTTCGCGCTAATTTCGCGAATGTTCGCGGTTGTTTCGCGCTGGTTTTTCGTCTTGTCCCGGTAATTTCCCGCTTCCTTCCCACTGCGGCGGCGCTTTCGGTCGGGCCTGCCTTTGCCCCAGGGTCGGACGCGGCCGCCGATTGGAGCCCGGCCCGCATCAAAGGATCGGAGCCCCGCCGCCCGGGGCACCGGAATTTTTTCGGTAAAATTTTTCGCATCATTTAACTTATTGATATAATTTCAATTAAAAGTTTTAGGGCAGAAATTTCCCGGCAATTTTCCCGCCTGTTTCCCGGTAGTTTCCCGCCTGTTTGACGCTGCCTTGCCGGCAGGTTTCGTTATAGCCGTTCTCAAAAATAATTTCCAGCGGTAGGGGAACGATGCATCGTGCCCTCTGCGGCCCATGGGAAAAGACTTTCGAGAATCACTATAACAAGCCGCTGATTAGTTTTGGCACAAGCCAGGAGCCTGGGCCACCATTTTGATGACAGTGATAAAAAAGTGGTGATCAGAGCAGTCATTGGTTTGACCCGCCTTTTACCCAGGGCCGGGTTTCGCCCCCACAAAACCCGGCGCCAGAGGTAAAGGCGGCAACGTCTGCAAACATTGGCTCATACTATACAAAATCAGAAAAAAAAAGACAGCACAGATGGGGCAGATGTCGCAAAAACAGGGAAAAGGGAGAAGGGAAGAGGGAATAGAGAGAGGCTGGGAATGCCTTTGGGAGGAAGGTAGCGCTTGGTTTGGTTACTAAGCCAGATATGAAATTATTATGGGAGCAGTCTTAATAAATTTTAGGCAACGCATCGATAGCAGTAATTTCGCAGTTCGGTATGGAGATTGCAAACGAAAATAATTGAGAATTTGTATGAGGTGATATAGAATCAATTATGGATTTTGTCTTTCTATCTGCTCATAAGGTATTCGGGATCACCCACAAAGTTGACGCGAGCCGGATCTCGTCCTGTTTAAAGATTCAGATTCTCAGATAACTGTTTCGATAACAAACAACTTGGACAAACTATGGTTTGTCTTGGATCGACAAGTTGCTCTCCTATACTTGATGTCAAAAGGATTGTTTGGGCAACCAGCTAAGGAATTTCAGGACAGCTGGGCAAACCAGATTGAATCGGTAATTCAACAACGCTCTAAATCCATTGAAACAGAGGGTATTGTTGTAATAGAGATTCGTGGTGAGATCGATGTCGTTCTGAAAGATCCAATTAAAGAAATTGGGTCCATCCGGAATTAGCATGGGTACAGATGTAATCCACCGCAAAAAAAGTAAATGGCGGTTTTGAAATGTTCCTTGTTTCTATACCCACAGGCCCGGCGTTTGATGGCCATGATTTTGCTGTTCAGGCCCTCAGCCACAGCATTGGTCACCCTGTGGCGACAGTAGGTGAGAACATTGTCTATGTGCGTTTTGATCATCTCGGCGACTTTTTTTACTGGCTCCAAGCGGGAATGAGCCGCCCAGGCATACCACTTTTTGAAAAATTGGCAGGCTAACCCTGAATGGCGATATTCCCACAGTTCCCGGAGACTTTCTTTGATGGCCCAGGCTTTACCAACCTTAAGGTTCATTTCTTTGAGCCCCTCGAATTTTGGTCGATGCTTATCCGGCAGATTTTCGCAGCTGAACAGCCAGAGATATTTCGTTCCTTTGAGAGTGTCGTCTCCAGCGGCAGAGAGCTGCCGATGTTCTTGTTTTCTCACCGTATCCACGGCTTTGACCATATGGCTCATGATATGAAAGCGATCAAAGACGATTTTTTGATCGGCGTCGGGCACACACTGCATGGTTGCCTGGATGTAAGGAGCCCACATATCCATGGACACCGCTTCGATACCGTCTAACTGCTCGGGGCTCAGGCCCTTCCAGAAAGCTTGCAGGCTCTCGGCTTTGCGATCTTCCGCCACGTGCTCAACGGTGGCTCTTTCCAGGTCGCAGATAACGGTCATGTATTTGTGCCCTTTTTTAAACGCCTTTTCATCAATACCGAGGGCCGGAATCACCCTCTCTTGCTTACGATTCAACCCCCGAGCCACCGCCCGGTTCATAACGCCCCAGACTTCGTCCCAGTTAAGGCGCAAGAGGCGGCAGGCTCCCTGAATATTGGCACATTGTGCAATGACATCGATAACAAAGCATTCAAAAAGCAGGGTAAAACGAGAACGTGGCTCCGACCAGGGAACCTTGACCTGTAAGACCCCGTGTTCGGGACAATCGATGCGAGGAATGCGAGCATGCAGATAAGTGCGGAATTGGCAGGTATCCATATGTCGCCAGACCCTTTCTTCCGCATGGTCCCGACAGGTGAACGTCTGGCTACATTTAGGGCATTCCCAGTGCACGCCAAAATCATGCTCAATCCAGATATCAACCCGTTGCTCTGCAACCTGCAACTCTACCCTGGAAACATACCAGGGATTTTCAAGGCCCAAAATCTGTTTATAAAGATCGGTATCGCGCATCAGAATCCCCTTTTCGGGGATTCTTTATATCACATTACCACCCACGGAAAAGTCGGAAGGACCAAAGAAGATTCGGGATCGTCTATCTCACGGAGAACAAATCCCAGATGAATATCTTCCAACTAAGGATGTGCAGCGGCTTTTTGAGAAATATTTCTGCAATCATATACGCAGAAGAATTTAATTCAAATTATCTTCGCAGAACCAGTAATAAGTTTCCTTCCATAATCCTTCTCGATTACCATAAAGAATTTCCGATATTGCAAATCACTTGCCAATATTTATTAAGAGAGATTTTTGCCTTAACTTCTGATTTGAAAATCATATCGAAACTAAGAGGCATAGTTACGAGCAGAACAACAAGCAGGCGATGGCAGGAGGGCTGTTTAGCCGCTGCGCAGAGACTGGAGGCCAAAATCGCCGGTTTTAAAAGCTTCAAACATTTTGTTCATGACTGCATCACTGGACAGAGCCAGATCCAGCTGGCGGGAGAAGGCTAACAAGGTGCCTACCTGCTCCAGGATTCTCTCAGTGTCTTCCAGGGAATATTTTACTAAGCGGCCTCTGACCAGATCACTTATGGCCTGGGCCTTAAAACCCATGTCATCCAGCAGCCTGGCCAGGAGTTGGGCCCGTCGCTCCCGGCGCTCCAGGCTGGCGGCCCCGCCTTTGAATTGGAAGCTGATGTAATTATCATTGCGCTCTTCCGAAACAAAGGCATCCACGAGGCCGAAATGATAACCCAGGCGGGAGTTGAAATTTAAATACTTATCGGTGATGATGGCAAAGCTTTTGCCTCCCAGACCGGTCTCGGCCTTATTCCTATCGTAGAGCGTATTGGCAAATACCGAGATAAACCCCTTGAAATCTACAGAAACCTGCCCGGCCCAACGGACGTCGGGGTGGCGTAAGCCCCGTAACACCGCTTGAAAAGGACGGGAAGCGATATCAGCCTCAGTAGATGACGGTTTTTCCCGGTTCTTTCAGACCGCCTCCCAGATCCAGAACAAAAAGATTGAGGGGCAGATCGGATTGGAGACGGCTGACACCCTTTGGCCTGGGCGGACTGCTCGACGTCCAGATTAAACATGGCATCCATGGCCTTTTCATGACAGAAGCGGGTGAGGTCATGCAGGGTGGAGCAGGACTTAGCCGAGAAGTCCGGGCTGGTCGGATCCAGGAGATGTAACGGACTGATATACGTAAGAACGCCTTTAAGCTTGGCAAACACCGGATTATCCCGCCACGGCTCAGGTTGCTTGGGAGGTCGGGTTAGCAATTCCGGGATAATGCCGGGATACACCGCGGCCAAATCCGCATCCACCGTCACCTGTTGGCCGGTAACCAAGGTCGCTAAGACCCCGGTGACATCCACCAGGGTGGGCACCTGAAATTCCCGGGCCAGGATGGTCATATGATCCGTGGGGCTGCCAACTTCCGTGAGGATGGCGGCGATGCGATCCATAACCTTGACCAGTCGGGAGGAAGGTTGGCGGGCTACCACCACAGCCCCCAGGGGAATGTCAGGAATATCCTCCTCCCGGTGGAGAACAAAGACAGGACCTCCAGCCACCCCACCCACAGCCCGGACGCCGTGATTAAGGAGAGGTGGCGTGACTATTTCCGGCTTCTCCTGCTTTTGGTTTTGAAAGGTCGGTTCGCTGATCCGTAGAGGTCGGGACTGTAATAGGATAATTCGACCGGAGGAATCCACGGCCCACTCGATGTCTTGGGGCCCACGGAAATGATGCTCCAACTTTACGGCAATGGCGGCCAGAGACCGAAGCTGTGTCTTGGTTCAGGCAGGGAGCTGCAGCTTTTTCAGGAGATAGGGGTATTTCCTCTACCCCTCCCTCTGGACGCGCTATCAGGGCTTTCGTCTTTGTTGCCAGGCCGCTGATGAATGAATGGCAAAATCCCCGTCTTTGCTGAGTTCAAAGATGTCAGGCGACACCGTGCCGTCTACGGCAAATTTTCCCAAACCCCAGACTGCTGAGATCACAATGCTTTTTTTTTCCGGCGCGTGTGGATTCAAGGAAAACATTACCCCGCTGGCTTGGGCGGCAACCATTTCCAGGCAGCCCACTGCCATGGGCAACTCATTGAGGGAGAAATTCTGATATTTCCAATAGAAAATGGCCTGGGAGGTAAATTTGCTGGCCACGACCTCTTTATAGTGATGCGAGAATCTCGGCGGGAGGAACATTTAACAAGGTGGCAAATTGTCCGGCAAAGGAAAACTCAGTATCTTCGCCCACAGCGCTGGAACGCACCGAAATATATTTGTCCGGCAAATATCTCGACCGGCTTCGGTAATGGCGTGCGCCAGGTCAACGGGGATGGTGGCTTGCCTGATCAAATCCTGCAATTCCTGGCTTACGGCTTCTAATCCGACCAGATCCCTGACATCCGCCTGCTGGAGTTTACTCAGCCAGAATGTCTGACAGTCCTGAACCCTCCAGAAAGTGTTTATAGGCAGCCGCGGTGATGACAAATCCCTGGGGCGTCGGCAGGTGCAGGTGATTGTGCATCTCTCCAAGGTTGGCCATCTTGCCGCCGCTACTGGCAGCCATCTCCCGGGTAAGCTGGTTCAGGAAAAAAATATAGGGAGTCTGGGGAATCTCAGGAACTGCTAACAATTCCTGGTGGATATCCTCTTGTAGCTTTTGATAGACGAGGTTTAGTTCCCGATACCGATCCTGGGCCAGGCAATTGAGGGCGTTAATCATCTCCCGGACGAAGCCGCTCAGATTTTCTACCTGGGTATGGAGATAGCCGGTGTCAAAGAGAAAATCGCCGGTAAGCTTCTCCTCCATGTCCGCCATGGCTGCCAAAGCTTGGTTATTGTTGTCCAGAAGCCGACGAAAGTGGGAAAATTTTTCCCTGAGGATTTCCTGTTCATCCTCTTCCTCTTTTAAAAACCGGCGGAGAAATTTCAACATAGGCAGCTGATCATGTCTTGAGCGATTTAGCCCGCGTCTCGCTGAGGATTCTTAACGACTGAGAAAATACCATTATTACTTTTTCAGCGCTTTCAATTCCAACTGCATCTGGCGCCACTCCAGGGCCCGCTTCAAGGTGATCAAAATTGCCTCTTGGCGAAAGGGTTTGGTAATGTAATCATAAGCTCCTTTCTGGATGGCCTCTTCGGCGGTCTCAATAGTGCCATAGGCGGTAATCATGACGATGGGGAGACTTGGATCAATCTTCTTGACCGTTTCGATGAGATCCATGCCGTCCATAAGGGGCATCTTGAGGTCGGTGATGAGCAGATCAAAAGGCTCTTCCTTTAGGAGTTTGGCGGCTTCCAAGGGATTGTTGGTGGTCATCACCTCATAATTTGTTTTGCTGCTGAGGATGGCCTTAAGCAAGCGTAACATATTGGGTTCATCATCCACCGCCAAAATTCTTTCGGGCATATTTTTCTCCTCTTGACATGGTAGGCAATGAGACTCTGGCCGTAAAAGCCTAAAGCCGATCACCGACCCATCAGGTCGAATTTGTTGTCTCCAAAGTTGCGACAATCGGAGGTTGACTTTCCCCGAAGGGACTGACCACGGGAAGCTGCACCGTAAAGGTGGTGCCATGTTTTTCCGGATATTCCGCCGCCGGATAACTGACAAAACTGATAGCCCCGCCCACTTTCTTAATAATGCCGTATGACATTGACAGGCCCAAGCCCGGTGCCCTCGCCCACCTTTTTGGTGGTAAAAAAGGGATCGAAAATTTTCGGCTGGTCTTTTTTAGGGATGCCGCTGCCGGTATCCTCGATTTCAACGGCAACCCGTTGCCCCTCGGCAATTAAACGCGTCTTTATCCGGAGAATACCCCCGCCTCGCATGGCCGCCACGGCATTATTGATTAAATTGATCAAGACTTGTTGCAGTTCCTGGGGGTCTCCCTGAACTCTCGGCAGATTGGGGATGATATCACTCTCCAACCGAATTTTCTTGGTCAGCAAGGTATTTTTCACGACAAAAATCATTTTCGTGAGGGCTTCATTCAAATCGGTAGTAGTTTCCGTGCGTTCCGGGGTTCGGGCAAAGGTCAGGAGATTTTCGACGATTTTCTTACATTTGAGCCCTTCTTCTTCAATAATTTTTAAGGTCTCATTGATATCCGGCATCTCGGCCGTCTGCTCCAGGAGAATCTCATTAAATCCCAGAATGACGGCAATGGGGTTGTTGATTTCATGGGCCACGCCGGCAGCCAACGTGCCGACGGAGGCCAACTTCTCCATATTTATTAACCGGTCCTCCAGCGTTTTCCGAGCCCGTCACATCTCGGGAAATAATCTCGTAGGCGTAGATTTGGCCTTGTTCATCTTTCTGTCCCACGATGCTGGTGGAAAACCAGAATTCCCGATCGCCGATGTGGATGGTATGGCGTTTGCTTAAAATTTTCCCGGTTTTCCTTATTTCTTGCATCCATTCCAGATGAAAAGCCGCCGACCGGTCGGACATGACGTCAAATAAGGTCAAGCCGATAAAATCTTCCGGATGGATCTCTCGATCACCATTTAATTCCCCAGCCGCCTGGGCCGTAATGGAACGGCGTCGAGTAAAAAGTTTGGCCGCGTAGCGGTTGATTGACAAAATCCGCCCTTCTAAATCCACCGTGTAAATGAGGTCGGCGGCATTCTCCACCAGGGCTTTGTAACGCTCTTCCGATTTATGCAACTCTTTTTTCTGGCGCTGCACCTCTTCTTCCAAAGAGACGGTAAACTGCCGTTCATAACGATAGTTCAATAGAAAAACACTGCCGAAAAGGACGAAAACGCCGATTATCATTTGGAGGAAAAACTGGCGCTGATAAATCGAATGAATAGACCCCTCCACTTCGCTGGCCGGCGCCACCACTGCCACCGACCAGAAATACGGATTGCGCTCCGGACCGCCAATTTCAGGGCTTAAGAGGCGAACGGGCGCATATGCCATCAGTTTTTTCACCACCCCGGCCAGACCTTTATGCCAGCCCGAGGTATATTCGCCCCACCCTTCCTGGCCGGTGAGCATTTTCTGCCGTTGAATTTCGTTGATGGCATCAAAAGAGATGGCCGGCATCCGTTCCTTACGAACTGTGAAAGCATTATTGCCGATGAAGGTGCGTTCCGGGTGATTCAAGAAGGTGCCCTGACTGTCCATGATCCAGGCATAGCCGGATTTCCCGCTGGTAATATTGTGGGTAAATTTCTTGGCCAAAAGATGGGCGTCAATATAAAAGGCCAGGGTCCCGGAAAAGGCGCCGCTGGGGTGGGGATGAATTTCATCGGCAGATGACTCATAGGTCGGGATCACCATAATCATAATAAGACGCCCGACAAAGTTTGGGACGTGCATGCTCACCGGGTTTATAAAAATATGACCTTTGTTATTGGGGTTTGAGGCCCAGATAAAGGAGGGTTCATCTTTGAATTCACCCCCGATAATATGTTCCACTCCCCGTTCATCCACGAGATAAGCCCTGTTGCCTTCGCGGTTAACCCGGCGAATCTGCACCACGCCGTCTTCCCTGACACTGGAAAGGGTTACCCGCAAACGGTTGGCCCAGGTGAGGGGTTCTAAATATTCCACTGAAGCAGAAAGATTGAGGGTGGTGAGCTCCCGCTTTAAAAAATCAAAGTCCTGCTCCAAAATATTGGCGGTATGCCGGGCCAACATCAATTGTTGCTGGTTAAAATCCTCCTTGATGATACGCCGCATCTGATCCGCCGAAACATACCCCAAATAGAAGCTGGTGGCTAAAAGTAACAGGGTGACCAGCATCATCATTACCAGGGCGTAACGGGACAGAAGAAAACTAAATCGGCGCATAATTCATTTCCGCAGCCAGCATGGCTTCCAGACAGGATCGGACTGATAGAAAATTGTTTTTAAATCAGCTACTTTTATTTTAAATCGCGAGCAGGAATAGTGTCAAATTATATCCTGATAATTTTTCAACTTGATTCGGCTTGACGCAAATTTTCCTGAATTATACCACTCAGGTTGGCAATCTCATCATCTATAAGATAAAATGGAGCCAAATGAAAAATATCGGGAAGAAAAATGCCGCCCCTTCCCATTTCTTCCCAAACCATTGATCTTGACAGGTTGCGTCAAAGTTATTTGTCCCTGATCGCCTCGACCGAGGTTAACCGCCTGCTGGAGGACATCACTACCTGCACCCTCAGCCGGGAGAATGTGGCTCCGGGTTCTTGGGAGAACATCCCTCCAAAAGGCGGTGTGGAGTTGTTCCCGTTTCTTGCCGTCCAGACCCGGCGACACCAGTTGGACATCAGCGGCACCCTTTTCCCCAACCAGGAAGATGCCTCGACAGGGACATTATATCACCTTATCAGATTACAGTTAGGCGATGAAACAACTTATTTTAAACTAAGCACCTCCCAGTCTCTTTTTTGTTGTCGCCTTTTCATTGCCGATTTATCAGCATTCTCTTTGGATTATCATGGTTCTATGCCTTAGCTGTCCAAGCCGGGGCAGTCCAACAGGATTTTCTGGCCTTTGCGCCCTACTCTTTGGAAGAACAGGTCGTCGCCCGATATTTGCAGAGCCTGGTGTGGATTCCCTGCGCCACCGTCAAATTGGACGCTCAGGACAACCCATATATCGGGACCCGATTATACACTAGGGCGGATCTCAAGCGTTGCGAGATTCCCGGGAGCAGTGCGGAAGAATCCCTTATTCGAGGTTGGCGGCTTTTTAAACGCTTACTTCACTTTTCCATCGAAGGAGAACGCATATTCACGGGTTTCGCGTTTCTTGCCCCCGCATAAGTCCCTGAGCGAACAACAACGCCGCTGGCCAAATCTGCTCTTATACCACGAGTCCCACCAGGTTTTGCTCAACGAAGGTATTGAGGCCATCAAACAATTATTGCTCAATGCCGATGGGCGCACCACCTTTCTGTCGGTGTATCAGGACCGTATTGTCGGCGTCCTATACCTGCCCGAGGGTACGCAGCGACAATTGACCACCGTCAGGTCGTGGCGGGACTCTTTGCCGTTGGCCACCATATCCCGGCGGGGCCGCTTCAATTTTTGGCTGGCCCTAAAAGGCCGCCATAACGCCCGCATTCCTTTGTCCTTACTGGAATACCGGCAGGGCCGGATGCAAATTCCCTTGTTTCAGGAGGTTTTTTGGCAGGAATTGGACCGGCACCTAAGGGGCATCTGCCCGGATTGCCAGTACCCGGAAGTTTTACAGCAATTCAAACAACTCTTGCGAGGCTTGCGCACCAATGCCCGGGGGGGCATCTTGTTGGTCGGCCTGACTGCCGCTAAGCTACAAGAACCTTATGTTCCTATTGAAAATGAAGTGCGATTGGCGCAACCAATGCCTCTACAACCCCAGTGGAGTGCTATCCTCCTGGGGCTGGCCAAACCCGACGGTGCGGTCATTATTAATGAAAAATTTAGAAGTAACGCATTTTGGGGCCAGGTTAAAAGCCACCGGCTTACAACTGCCTCCGTTAGCCGGAGATGAACTGGGCAGCGGCACCCGCCACCAGGCCACCCGAGAGTTTACCGCTTATTACCCGGAAGTTCTGGGCCTCTGTATCTCTACCGACGGGCCAGTTTCTCTGTATCGCACCGGAAAATTGATTAGCCGGCTTTATTGAGGCAAGCGGAGCTGTTGTCTGCCCTAAAGTTATTAATCATAAATTACCCGCCCCCAATCCCCATCCTGCAGCAAATCTTCGGCTAATCCACGGCAAGAGTTCCTAACAAAAATGTTAATACGATCTTTACAATCGTGGCAGGGACCTTACTGTATGTTAATGGTAGGGGCATGTCATCTTAACCCGTCAGAATTGATGGTCTCTACCTCAAAATCCTGAATTTTTCATATTATGAGGAATGCCTCGATGGCTCCTATAAAAATTAAATTTGCCAAAGACTTTGAAATGATGGAAGCAAGAATGCGGCGGCTTATGGAAAATATGTTTGGGCATTGGAGTGGACAGTCAATAGCCGCTTCTCCCAAATTTCAACCTGCTGCCGACATTTATGAAACTCCCCAGGCACTTAATTATCCGTATGGAGTTGGCCGGCCTGACCAAAGCCGACATTTCCCTCACCGTCCATCGCCAGGAATTAGTGGTCGGCGGGAGGCGCCGCTTCCCCCAAGCCGATCCCGTGCAACGATTTCACCGTCTTGGAAATCGAATACGGCAGTTTTGAACGCCGTTTTCAACTTCCCAGAGCCGTGGATGAAACCGGGGTGGAGGCAGAATATAATAATGGCATCTTGGTAATTAAGCTACTCTGGCGTCAAGCCAGCCCTCCCCTGCATATTGCCATCAAAGAAGAGGAGTAACCCCTTTATAACCGGGTTTTTATACCCGTAGTAATATATGGACAAAATTATGGAAGAAAAACTTGATACGTTAGCAAACACTCCGATGGATGACTATAGTCCGCCAACCGAAAAGGGCGATTCCAGGTTGCTGCCTATACTTCCCATGAGTGAGCTGGTGCTCTTTCCCCGGCTGATTATTCCCTTGGCCCTGTGGGAAGAATCGGCCCAGAGATTGATCGATGACACCTTGTTAAAAGATAAAATAATCGGTATCCTGACGAGCCGGCAGCCTGCCACCGACGTTTATACGACGGAAAATCTCTATTCCATCGGCACGGCGGCGGTGATTTTAAAGATGGGAAAAACCCAGGAGGGTGCTGTCAGGCTCCTCGTTCAGGGTCTCTACCGCTTTAAAGTCGAGGAAATTGTGGATCACCGAACCCTATCTCCAGGCCCGGGTGACGCCCATTACCGAGGCTTACGAAGCTGATCTGGAAATCGACGGTATGGTTTCCGGCCTCAAGGGCATGTTTCAAAAGATGTCCGAATTGTCCCCCTATCTACCCACGGAGCTGGGCGCCATGGTCCAGGAACTGGAAGATCCCCGGGTCCTGGCCGACGTCACCGGCGGCAGTTTGAATGTGGCCAAGACTGAAAAACAAGACCTTTTGGAGACCATTGAGGTCAAAGAACGACTGCGGAAGGTATTGCGTCTCATCAACCGGGAAATCGAAATTCTGGAACTGGGCAAACAGGTTCAGGCAAACGTCAAAACCGAAATGGATAAGGCCCAAAAAGATTACTATATCCGGGAACAGATCAAGGCCTTGCAGAAAGAATTAGGGGAAGGCGACGAACGTTCCCAGGAGATGGGGGACCTCCAGAATCGATTACTGGAAGCAGAATTGCCGGAAGCCGCCTTTAAAGAAGCCGAACGGGAGTTGAACCGCTTGAACCGGATTCCTCCCACCTCTCCGGATCACCAGGTCATTCGTACCTATCTGGAATGGATGATTGAACTGCCCTGGAATATTTCCACCGAAGACCGGCTTGACCTGGTGGAAGCCCGGAAAATTTTGGACGAAGACCATTACAATCTGGAGAAAGTTAAAAAACGCATCCTGGAATTTCTGGCGGTTCGTAAGCTGAAGCCCGATATGAAAGGCTCTATTTTATGCTTTGTCGGCCCTCCAGGTACGGGCAAAACTTCTCTGGGCAAATCCATCGCCCGAGCCTTGGGGCGAAAGTTTGTCCGCCTGTCTTTGGGCGGTGTCCGGGATGAGGCTGAAATCCGGGGACACCGGCGGACCTATGTCGGGGCCATGCCCGGCCGCATCATTCAGAGCATCCGCCGGGCCGGCAGCAAGAACCCGGTTTTTATCTTAGATGAGGTGGATAAAATCGGCACCGACTTCCGGGGTGATCCCGCCTCTGCCCTTCTGGAGGTGCTGGATCCGGAGCAGAATTCCGCATTTTTCGGACCATTATCTGGAGGTGGGCTTTGATCTTTCCAAGGTGATGTTTATCACCACGGCCAATATGCTGGACACCATTCCGCCGGCGCTCCGGGACCGTATGGAGGTCCTGCAGTTGCCCGGTTACACGGAAGAAGAAAAAATCCAGATCGCTTTTGATTATCTGCTGCCCCGGCAATTGGAGGCCCATGGCCTGCAGCCGGAACAGTTGACCATCACGCCTGAGGCTATGCGGCTGGTGGTAGCCGATTACACCAGAGAAGCAGGATTGCGGAATTTGGAACGGGAAGTGGCCTCTTTGTGCCGGGGCGTTGCCCGGGAAGTGGCGGAAGGCCTCATCACCGCCAAGACGATTACTGACAGCTGACGTACCTCAGTACCTGGGACCGGTTAAATTCTTCCGGGAAACCGCCTTGGATCATCCGGAGCCGGGTATTGCCACCGGTCTGGCCTGGACCCCGGTGGGAGGAGAAATTCTGTTTATCGAGACCCTCAAGATGCCTGGCCACAGTAAACTCAAACTCACCGGCCAGATAGGGGAAGTCATGCGGGAATCTGTTGATGCCGCACTCAGTTATATCCGGGCCCGAGCCCCCTATATCGGCGTGGAAGAGGATTTTTTTAAAGATACTGACGTCCATGTGCACGTCCCGTCCGGGGCCATCCCCAAAGACGGCCCTTCGGCCGGCGTCGCCATGCTCACCTCCCTGGTTTCGTTGTTTTCAGACCGGGCGGTGAAAAAAGGCCTGGCCATGACCGGGGAAATTACCCTGCGGGGCCATGTCCTGCCGGTGGGCGGCATCAAGGATAAAGTGCTGGCAGCCCACCGGGCCGGTATCAAAGAGGTTATTCTCCCGGCCCAGAATGCCAAAGACCTGGAGGATATTCCGCCGAAAGTGAAAGATGAGCTGCAAATCGATTTTGTGGATCGGATGGATGAGGTGCTGGAAATTGCCTTTGCCCACGCGGCCAAAACTCCAAAAAAACAGGCATCGTTGGCTACCTCCTGACTTTTGCCATGATTTTCGGTATCGGCGTTGACCTGGTAAAAATTCCCCGAATCGCTGCCGTCTTGGAGCGATTCGGGGATCGTTTTAAAAACCGGATTTTTACCTCCCAGGAGATTTCCTATTGCGAGGCCAGAGGACATTCGGTGAACAACTACGCCCTGCGGTTCGCAGCCAAAGAAGCTTTCTCCAAGGCATTGGGAGTGGGGCTGCGCCGTCACGGCATCCGGTGGCGGGAGGTCGAAGTAGTTTCTGCTCCCACCGGCCAACCGGAACTGCGGGTCAATGGACACGCCGCGCATCTCTGTGAGAAGCACGGTATCCAGGGGATGTTTGTCTCCCTGACCGATGAGGGGGAATTTGGTATCGCCATGGTGGTTTTAGAGAGATAATTAAAGTTTCGAGTTTCGAGAAAAAGATATGAGACGGAGGCGCTGATGCGGATTTTGGTTACCGGGGGGAGCGGCTTTGTGGGCCACCAGGTCATAGCGGAGCTGTTACACCGGGGTCATGAGGTGCGCTGTCTCCTGCGCCCCGGCTCGGAGAAAAAAATACTCGGGAATCAGAACTCGTGAAGGTCGTTTCTGGCGACGTCAACCAACCCCAAAGCTTGCCGCCGGCCATGCAGGGTTGTGACGCCGTTATCCACCTGGTAGGGATCATTCGGGAATTTCCCCAGCCGGGGCATTACCTTTCAAAAGCTGCATGTTGAGGCCACTGCCAACGTGGTGGCCGCCGCCAGGCAAGCCAATATCCGCCGCTATCTCCACATGAGCGCCCTGGAGGCCAAACCGGCGCCGGTAGCCGGCTACCATCAGACCAAACAGGAGGCCGAAGCGCTCGTGGTAACCTCAGGTCTGACGTATACGATTTTTCGGCCCTCCATCATCTACGGGCCGGGAGACGCTTTTATTAATCTATTCAAGCAGCAGATCGAGAAACTGCGGCTGGTGCCGGTCATCGGCCACGGCCGCTATCAACTCCAACCGGTGCCGGTCTGGCAGGTAGCCCAGGGATTTGCCCTGGCCCTGGAGAAGCCCGATTCGGAAAACCGCAGCTACGATGTGGGCGGCCCGGACCCGGTAACCTTTAATGACCTCATTGACACCCTGGCCCGGGTCCTGAAGAAAAAAGCTTTCAAGCTGCATCTGCCGGTTTGGCCCCTGCGCCTGTCGGCCGGCCTTTTGCAGGGATATTCCTGGTTTCCGGTCACCACCGATCAGATTACCATGCTGTTGGTCGGCAATACCTGCGACCCCAGCGCCTTTTTTCGGGATTTTGGCATAACGGCAATATCCCTTCAAGACAGGATTGGCCGCTTATCTCTCCTAAGTCCCCCCTATATCGTTGCAAAGCATGGCCTGATTCCTCCTTACCAACGAACCCTCGTTCCCTCAATTCGCTAGTTCGCTATTTCTCTATCGCTGGGACAAGAAGGAATCGGACGGAGATTTTTTACCCCTGGAATTCACCGGCAAAAGGGGCGGAATGAGGGTTGCGAACGACTACCCCCGGGCAAAAACGTCGGCCCTGAGGTCCAACCGCTCCCCCGCCTGCAAGAGCTGATATCCCATGGCCGCCACCATGGCGGCATTGTCAGTACATAATTTCAAAGATGGTAAAAACAGTGCCACCCCGGCGGCGGCGGTCTGGATCTCCAGCTCTTGCCTCAGACGGCGGTTGGCAGCCACGCCACCAGCCACCACCAGGCGGGGACAGTCATATTTCCGGACGGCCAAAAGCGCCCGGCTTACCAAAGAATCCACCACCGCCTCCTGAAAACTGGCGGCCAGATCAGCGGCGCTCTGGGTTGTTGCCAGTATTTCCGGGTCTTTTTTCAATAGCGTCGCCACCGCAGTTTTTAGACCGCTGTAGCTGAAGGTCAAAGGTTCCTGGTCGATGCGGGGCCGGGGCAAGGCAAAAGCCCGGGGATTGCCCTGACCGGAGAGTTTTTCGACGGCAATACCGCCGGGAAATCCCAGATGCAGCAATTTGGCAACCTTATCAAAGGCTTCGCCGGCAGCATCGTCCCGGCTCCGGCCCAACAAGCTGATCTCCCGAAAACCGGCCACCTTGTAGAGGTTGGTATGCCCCCCGGAAACCACCAGGGCGATAAAAGGAAAGGCTGGAGCCGGCTCGGAAAGAAAAGGGGCAGCAATATGGGCCTGTAAGTGGTGCACTCCCACGAGGGGGAGATTCAGCGAGTAAGCCAGGGATTTGGCCACGGCAAAGCCGATGACCAGCGCCCCGATGAGACCCGGCCCCTGGGTAACGGCAATGGCGTGCAAGTCTTGGAGTGTTATGCCCCCCTGAGTTATCGCCGCCCGGATTACCGGCAGAATGTTCTCCAGATGCCGCCGGGCCGCCAGCTCCGGCACCACGCCGCCATAGTCCGCATGCAGATCGAACTGCGTGGCCACGACATCTGACAGCACCCGTCGACCATCAGCCACCACCGCCGCGGCCGTCTCATCACAGGAAGTTTCAATTCCTAAAATCAGCATATTAACAACCAGATCACCCTCGAAAAAATGGCATTTTGTTGATAAAGTTAAATGATTTTAATTCTTTGCCTAATATGAAGCGGATAAAGTGCCTGAAGTATGGCCAGGGTTTCCCTCTGGGCTAATTCCGGGAAACGCAGGCGGGCCAGATTCTCCAGGGGCAACCGATGGGCCGCCAGGATCAGTTTTCGGGAACCCAAATGCAGGGGATAGAGCCGCTCTCCCTGGCTTTGGCCCAAACATGGTTGGCAGATAATTCCTCCCTTATTGAGACTGAACCAGACAACACCATCGGTCTGCTTGCCTGCAGACCTGACAGGACTGCCAACGCGGTCCGAAGCCCGGCCAGAGACAAAAGGCGGATGAGATAACTTAATAACAGGGACCGGGTGGGCAAACCAGCAGCCAATTGCGCCAGCGAGCTTTGCAAGCGCCCCAAATAATTCCGGCAGGTTATCGATGGCGCCGACTATTTCCCCTGCCGTTTCGGTTAAGCAGGCAGCCACCGCCAGAGGAATTAAATCTCGCCTCAGTTCGGGGAAGGACTTCCAGCAATTCACCACTTTCCAGGCGGGCCAGGTCCTGGTTGGGTTTCTCGGTGTAGACTAATTGCACCAGGGAAAATGGCTCCAGACAATTCATAAAACGGCGTTTACTCTTGCGGGCGTGTTTGGCCAGGGCTGTTATCCGGCCCTCCTGCCGGGGTGAGGAAAACTACCAGGCGGTCGGCTTCCCCGAAATCCTGGGTCTTGAGAATGAGGGCCAGAGATTTTTTTTGGGGCACAGTCCTACCCAGGAAGAAATAGAGCTGGAAATAAATAAACCCAAAGCTGCCGGAAATTGCCAGACGACAGGGTAAGCGACGGCATGTGAGGCAGTTGGCGAGGGAAACATTAACGCGGCTTTGTCAGTGCCTTGACCTGACGGCTCAGGGTAAGATCCCGGCGGAGATAGATGTCATAGTAATCGATACTGGCAATTTTCTTATAGATATTGTTGGACGCGGCCCGGCGGATAGTTTTGTTTAAAGACGCTTTTGCCAAAACTGCCCAGAACTAACAGGTCCGCTTTGGTCTGGGTAAAATCATAGTCGCACTGGCGCGGATTATCCAGCACAATTTTGTCCTTGGTGGACTCCACAAAATAAAATTCCGGCATCAGGTGAAAGCGATGCTCATCGTCTAAAAAAGGCAGCTCATATTCCGGCGTTTCAATGAGAAAATGACTGGGTATGTGATGCCGCAAGTAATCTACCAGCTTAAAGGGACTGTCAGTGGAACGGGTGATGAGGGGTTGCAGAGACCAGATACCGGTTAAAGGGAAAATGATGGCCATGAGCATGAGGATACCAGCGACCTTGCCCCAGTTGGGATGGCGACTGAGCGCCGCGGCGTGGCATAAGGCGTCATACATGGACACCAGCAGATACCCGGCCCAGGGACTGGCCAGAAGCAGCGCCGGGAGAGCAAAGCGGTGCCAATAGACCGCCAGCACATAAAAAATGCTCCATAATAAAAGATTCCCGAGCCAATAGAGCCAGGGCAGGGACCAGCCATGCCGTCGCTGATACAACCAGAGTCCCATGAGTCCGCTGATAAACAGGGGGTGGGTTAAGAGAAAGGCACCGCTTTCGGGATAGAGACGGCCGATGGTGAAGGGCGTAAAGAATTCATGGCACAGTAATTTTTTCTGATAATAGAAATGATACAGGGCCGGCTGGAAGCCACCTAAGATAGAGGCCTTAAAGGCAAGGTAGGCTGCCAGCGGCAGCGCCGCTCCCAAAAGGAAGAGTCCACAGCTTTTAATAAGGGTCAGGTCGACGCCGACGATACTCCCAGATGAGACCAGCCAGGACCGGGAAGAGAGTGAAACCATAAAATTCTTTGGCGCCCACTGCCAGACCCAGGCAACACCCCCCAGCCAGAAAAAAAGACAGCCGCTCTTCCCGGAGGCCTCTAATGAACAAAATACATGCCCCCCAAAAAGCAGGCCAAGGCCGGGACATCCCCCAAGACGCTCCTGCCCCAGTACAGGATATCCGTGGTCAAAAGTCCTAAAATTACCGCCAGTAAGGCAGGCCCTCGGGGCACCAACAGCCGGGCGCTCAGATAAAGCAGGACAAAGGCCAGAAGCAGAAAGCCTCCGGCGACCAGCCGCCCGCTCCAGACGTTTACCCCGAACAGACGGTAGGCCAGGGCCACCGGCATGATAAGCACCGGTCCGGAACTGATGCGGTAATCAAAATCTTTGAGCTCATCAGGACTTTGGATAGTAAAGGCATAACGCCCCTGCTGGGCCAGATTGGCGGCGGTCTCCGAGAAGATGGCTTCATCCCACCACACGGTGGGACAATTCGACAGGTTATAGAAACTGCTGAAGATAACTACAGCCCAAACTATTCCAGGCAGGTAACGGGATATTCTCTGAGACATGGGAAGCGTGCGTTTACCCTTTTTTCCTGTTGTGCTGGTGGTGCCGCCGCAACAACAAGTATAAAGCACCGGTGCCGCCATCGTAGGGTTGGGCCGAAGCAAAGGCCAACACCTGCCGCCGGAACCGCTTCATTGACAGCCAGCCCTGTAAATGCCTCTTGAGCACCGGCAAATTATCAGGTGAATTATGGCCCCGGCCATGAACCACCAACACCGTGCGATAATTGCGGCCTAGGGCTTGGGACAGAAATTGCTTAAGGCAGATCTGAGCGTGATCCACGCTCAGTCCGTGTAAATCACAATAATCCTGCACCGGCAGGGCTCCGGCTTTCAGGGCGCTTACCACCCGGGGATCGAGGTGGGGGACCTGACCTTCCAGGTATTCATCGGTCAGGGACAAGTCAAATTGACCTTTTCCCTCCACTAGTTCCATTAATCGGCACAAAGCTTCCCAATCTTCATTTTCAGGGGAAACCGGGGCACATCTCCTGGGTTGGCAGGGAACGCTGTAGGCCCCTCGAGCCTTTAAAGGCACCACTTCCTGCATGGCATCTTCAAAAAGCGCGGCGTCGTCAAGCTGAGGGCAAACTCGGGGCGGGCAGGGTTTAGAGACCAGGAACTGGCCGGTTTGGCTAATTTTCTCTTTTAACCGCTGAAAAGGTTGGTAGAAGCCGGTCGGGTAGCACTGAATCCCTGGTTTTGCGTGCTTCCATGAGGCACTCCCAAAATAGGAAAACCTGTCCCTCGGGACAGGCTTCCTTTCCTGCCAGAATTGGAAAAGGTATTACAGGCCGACAATATGGCGATGCAATTCCCGGGTCTTTTCCCAGCGGGCCCGGTCCCGTTCGGTTACCAGCTCTGCCAGGGTGTCCTGCAACCGCTGAAACATGGGAGTATTGATGTCTTCACCCTGGGCGTGAGCGTCGATGAGCTTGCGGTAGCAATTGACCATGCGGCCAATCATACTGATGGCATATTCCCGGCCCTGCATTTTGACGGTGGCCAGCCCCATGTCCAGATACTGTTTTAATTCATCACCCAGGATGGCAAAAGCCACGTTTGGGTTACGGCGGATGCGTTCGTTGAGGCCGTCTATTTCTTTCTGGGAACGTCCCCGCTTGGCCAGGACTTTTTGACGCTGCTCATCGGTGAGCAGGCAGAGGCGGAAACAACTGCCGCTGCGATCAGGCCAGCCTTCGTATTCGACTATCTCGTTGCCGTCTTCGTCATGTATAAACCTTGCGAATATAAGAATCGGCAATGAGTTCATGAAAAACGCAATTTCCCACACCGCCAATACAACGGTTGCCGTGAATCAGGATTTCAGTCTTGATGCCCAGCCCGTCGGCCTCGTCCTTGAAGCGCCGGAGTTTTGCCACGGTGTCGATTTCGGTGGAGGCGACAATTTGGGTGATTCCCAGGGCCTGATAGCGAACCATCTCCTCCCTGGTTTGGATATTGCAGCCGACACTGGCATGGATGACCAGATGGGGAAACCTTTGATGAATCAGGCCCATCAAAGCCGGGGTTTTGACAATCACCCCTTCGACGCCGAAATCAGCGTATCTTTCAATTTTAGTGAGGACGAGCGGGAATCTGTCTTCGGTAATTTCGGCGTTCAGGGCCACCCGTGATTTTGCCGTTAGGCCGCATTGCCGATCTGAACCGCCTCACCAATCTGGCTGTCCTCCATTTCCCAGGCGCATTTACGCCGACTGAAACCTTTGGCCCCGACATAGACTGCGTCAGCGCCATTTTTCAGGTACTGCTTCCACCATTTCCAGGCTGCCGCCCGGAGCTAATAGTTCGTTGATCATGGCTGCAAGGCCTCCCTTAGGTTTAACTTCTTCAGTTCCCGGATCTGAAACAGCCTCAATCCGGTAGCCTGTAAACCTAGGGCCTTGTGAATAGGAACAAGTGTCCTGGTTTCCTTAATACAAATGTAACCAAATAATAATCGGTGTCAAGGATGGGGCTGCTCCTCAGGGCTGTCAGGTCGACCTGGTAATCGAAATATCGATTCAAAACCTCGGCCGCCTGATAAACCGGCCCCGGTCAGACTCCTGATCCTTAGCGCCGCAAGTACGTTAAGGCAATTACAAACAAAAGACCTATTTCCACCCCCCAGGTCAAAAGATAAATCAGAAGTTCCAGCCAGGAGCTGTAGTCGTCTTCTTGTAAGATCCGATTGGGTTCCCGCAAGATATCCCAGGAAGTGAGTTCTTTGGCTGCCATAGTGGTTCCTTTACCTGCAATTTTCAAACTCGTCAGGACGAGGGCACCCTAACACAGTGCTTGTGAATTATATCATAAACCAGAGTCAGTCGAAAAGGGAATTTTTTTGTTGAAAAAAATTTTACTTGCCGACGCCAGTCCATGGGAGCGAAGAGGATTACTTCGAAAAAGAGCCGATAAAATCCCAAACCTTGTCTAACCAGCCTTTGGCGGGAGGCGGTTTTTGGAAGGTTTTTTTGGGGTCTTCGTCAGCCGCAAGTTTTTCTAACAGGTCACGTTGGCGATCGCTGAGTTGACGCGGCACCACAACCTTAACTTCAACCCGCAGATCCCCCTTGCCGAAACCTTTCAGGTGGGGAATGCCCTCCCCTTTCAGGCCGATCACTTCTCCAGGCTGGGTGCCGGCTGGAATGGCCAGATCCTTGTTGCCGTTCAAAGTGGGGATGGACACCACGCTACCGAGAGCCGCCTGGGTAAAAGAAATGGGCAACGACAAAATCAGATCATCGCCTGACCGACGGAAGAATTCGTGGGGGCGCACATGCACCACGATGTAGAGATCGCCTGGGGGGCCCCCCAGCATACCGGCATCGCCTTCGCCGGCCATGATCAAATGAATGCCGTTATCCACGCCGGGAGGGATTTTGACGGCCAATTTCTTTTTTTCCACGACCCGACCACGTCCGTTACACGAGGGGCAAGGATCAGCGATAACCTCCCCCATACCCTGGCAGCGGGAACAGGTGGTGCTGATACGCAAGAAACCATGGGTTTGGGTAACCTGACCTCGGCCGCCGCAGGCCGGACAGATGGTTTTACGGCTACCGGGCCGCACCCCGTTGCCATGGCAGGTATGACAGTTGGCATTCCGGGGAATTTCCACGGTGACCTCGGTCCCCCGGGCTGCGTCTAGAAAGTTAATCTCCAGATCAAACCGGCGGTCGCCGCCTGCCTGAGCCGCACTCCGAGTCCGGCGAGGATCCCGGAAACCGAACAGGTCTTCGAAAATATCCCCGAAAGCCCCAAAAATATCGCCAAAATCCCGGAAACCGGTAAAACCTGAATCCCGGAGGCCCTCGTGACCATACTGATCATAGAGGCGGCGCTTTTCCGGATCTCGCAGAACTTCGTAGGCCTCGGAAGCCTCTTTAAATTTCTCTTCCGCGGCCTTGTCCCCCGGATTGCGGTCAGGGTGATATTTCAAGGCTAATTGACGATAACTTTTTTTAATCTCTTCTTCGGTGGCGTTGCGCCCGACCTCGAGAATCTGGTAGTAATCTTTGGTATAGGATGGCATAACTAGGGTTTTAACTTCAGCTCAAACGTCGGGTTACGGCCTTGATTTTATCTTCCAGATGCACTTTCTTGTCTCGGCGGTCATCAATGGTGATATGGGTCACCACCCGCCAGACATTGCGTTGAAACGGTAATTCATGGAGGACTTTAGCCACCGTCAAAAGCTGGTCAATCTCTCCTTCCACGACCGTACCCATATCCGTCAAGGTATGGGGAAGGTCATTTTTCTTTAAATAACTTATAATCTCAGCAACATATTCGCCGACGCCAATTTGCCCCGTTCCCAGGGGAACAACACTAATTTCCATTAAGGCCATGGCGAACTCCAGAACGGAATTTCTTCGTGGTGGACCCCACTCGGCGGCATGGAGAATTTTTTGCTGACCTGAGGCTGGGCAAAAAACGTTGCACCGCTTTTTTTAAACTGTCCAGATCATGGGTCTTTAAGACCACGCCATCACATTGGGCAACACCCCCGGTTTCCGGCAGACCATACGTGGAAAGAAAGATAACCGGGGTTTTACTGCAGGTTCCCTTGATGATCCGAAGAGTTTCCATCCCGGACATATCCGGCAAAATGATCTCCAGGACCACTAAATCGGGACAGGCTTTATCAAGCAAACCCAAGGCTTCCCGTCCGTTGGAAGCCACCAGCACCTCGTACCCTTCTTCCCGCAGCTCATCCTGACAGAGCAGTAAGATGTGCGGATCACTGTCGGCAACAAGTATTCGTCCCATGGGAGACTCCTTTCTCCAACCGAACTTGGGTCCAGGCAATTTATAACTTAACTATAATAATTAAAACATACCTTGTCCACCTGAAGAGCCAGACCTCGTCTTTTTTCGGAAAGGCACAATAATAAATTATTTTATCATAATTTACTAATAACTGAGAATCTTTTTATCCTTTTCAAGATAGTATTTTATATTTCACCTCAGCGGGGTCTGGTATAAAATTTTCCAGAGTAGAAATCCAGTTACCCGCTTGTTATCTGTCCAGATGGAACTTTTCACCCGGTTCCATTCTTGCGGCCGGATGGATCCCGTTCGTAATCTGAAGGCACACTAACCAGATTTAACTTCGTGATGATCAATGTCAACTTTTTTCCCCCAGCAACAGCAATTATAGCTTTTCTCGAAAATATTTTCGTTATCCTGAGACGTTAGTTGGCGGGCACGGCCCGCCCTATAATTAATTTCTTTAGTTATTTGGTTGGTATCTTAATCGTCTGGAAGAAAATTCCCGTGTGAGAAAAAACTTTCGAGAATCGGAATTATTTGAGGATTTCTTCCCGACGGGAGAGTTTGGCCATTTCGGTTTCCTTGAGGAGGGCCACTTCACCCCGGAGCAGGAGTTCGACGACGGGCAGCAGTTGGAGGGCGGTGGCGATATTGGGGCGCAGGACATAATCGGCCCCGGCCTGATACAACTCCAGGGCCCGGGAGTTGCTTTGGGCGGTGACGACAATTTTGGCATGGGGGCACAAGGATTTTATTTCGCTGATTAATTTGAGGTTGTCGGTGCCCACCAGGATGTCGTCGGTGATGGTGGACACGGCAATTTTGGCATGCTCCAGGCCGGCATGGTGCAGGGTTTGGTTATTACTGATATCGCCGTAGACCACCTTGACCTGACGGTCCACCAGCCCATGATAGACTTCGGGGATTGAAGTCGACCACCACAAGTTTGCTTTTCAGTTCCGGCCTGATTTCTTCGATTTCGGTAATGAAGGCGCTGGCAACCCGGAAGAAGCCCAGGAGGGCGATATCCTTGGGTTCTTCATCGGGGGTTTCCGGCAGTTGCCCGGCAACAGGTTTGAAACCGAAAAGTTCGGCAACTCTGCTCAAGACCTTTTGCAGGCTTTGATTGTATTTAATCATATAGGTTGACGTAATCGAGGTGACGACAAAGACCAAAATGATGAGGGTCATGATGTCGGGCCCGATGTGGCCGTATTCCGGCTTGCGGCCGATCACGGCGATAACCAGCGCGAATTCGCTGAGTTGCGAGAGATTAATGGCAGTGAGGAGGCTCACCCGGGTGCCATTTTTGAGCCAATAGAGAACCGGAAAAATGGCCAGGAACCGGGAGGCCACGAGGAATAAAGCCAAAATGAGGGCCAGCCCCAGAAGCCCCGGGTTATGGAGCGGATTGGGGATCACCATACCCAGGGCGACGAAAAAAAGGGTGATGAAGAAGTCCCTGATGTTAATGATCTTCCCGATAATGTCCAGGTTATAGGGGAAGGTGGAGACGGCAACGCCGGCAATAAGGGCCCCCATTTCCAGGGAGAGTCCCAGGTGGTCGGCTAAACCGGCAACGAAAAAACACCACCCCAGCGAGGCCACCAGGACGAGTTCCGGCAGTTTGGCAATGCGGTGAAAAATATAGCCGAGGATGTACTTGCTGATCAGGAGGCTGAGACTGATCAGAAAAGCCCCTTTGGCGAAAGACCACAGGATTACCAGTATCTTGGGGTCGGCCAGATTGGGCTGCAGCCCCAAGAGCACAATGGCCCAGAGATCCTGGAAAATCAGGACGCCCAGGGTAAGCCGACCGGCCAGGGTATCGAGTTCGAATTTTTCATACAGGAGTTTGACGACGATGGTGGTGCTGCTCAGGGCCAGGCAGGCGGCCAGGTAGAGGAGGTCATAGCGGCCGCCGATGACCTTGATGCCGAGAACAGTATATTCACAGGGGCAGGTGGCCTGCAAAGTAAATCCCAAAAGATAGACAAAACCCAGGCCCAGGGCGGTGCAGAGGATGAATTGGAGAATCCCGGTGACAATCAAGGACTTGCCGGAGGCTTTGATCTTTTTGAGACTCAACTCCAGGCCGATCATAAAGAGGAGCAGGATCAAGCCGATTTCGGCGATGGTCTGGATTTCGGCTTTATCCCGGATCCAGGCAAAGCCCATTTCCGGCCCGATAATGACCCCGGCGGCGAGATACGCCAGGATTAAAGGCTGTTTGATGACGGTGGCCAGATAGGCCAGGACAGTGGCGGCCAGAATGCTGATGCCAATACCCGTTAGTAAAGAATGTCCATCTTGGGCTTCGGCAGCCCAGAGAAGGGAGGGGGTGAGCAGGAGGAAGGAGACCACCAGAGGGATGGCCAGCCATGGTTTATGGTGTGAATGAAGCGGTACCATGATGATAATTTTATATTATATCTTCTTTCCATGCATCTGGGTTTGCAAAAAAAGGTATTGACGGCGGCGGCGGGATGACTTATTATAAACATTAGTTCATATTTGAGTTTAGTGTTTATCGTTCTCAAATAATTGTTTCGACTTTGTGGTTAACGCCAAAGCGTGATCAGGCTTTGACAGAGGCGTTCCAAACGTCCAAAGCAAGCCAAGAAACTGAATATCTAAAAAGGTGATACGTATGAACAAGATAGCCATAACCAGCGAAGGTCCCAGCCTGGATGATCAGGTTGACCCTCGTTTCGGCCGGGCCGCTGGTTTTGTGCTGGTGGACCTGGATACTATGGATACTCAGTACATTGACAACGGCCAATCCCAAGTGTTGGCCCAGGGGGCCGGCATCCAGGCCTCGCAAATCATTGCCCGGGCCGGGGCGAGCTGGCTGCTCACCGGCTACGTCGGCCCCAAGGCCTTCAAAGTCCTGGCTGCGGCCGGCATCAAGGTAGGTCAGAATCTTGAAGGGTTGACCGTACGTGAAGTTGTGGAACGGTTCAAGGGCGGTTTATCGAGTGGCTCAAACGGCCAATCGGGCAGGTCGATGATCGTTGCGGTGGCCAGCGGTAAAGGCGGCACCGGCAAGACCACGGTAACCGCGTCTCTGGCTGCGGTCTGGAATGGACCGCTGGTCGCCGTGGATCTTGACGTGGAAGAGCCCAACCTGCATCTTTTTCTTCACCCCGACATCGATGGGAGCGACGTAGCCCATCTCCTGGTGCCGGCGGTGGATGAGACCGAAATGCACTCATTGCGGGGCCTGCGCCGAGCTTTGCCAGTTTGCCGCCATCATCGTCATGGGCGAGTTAATCTTAACGTTTCCCGAGATGTGTCACGGGTGCGGCGGCTGTCTGGCCGTCTGTCCTGAAAAGGCGATTTCTCCGGGCCAAAGGGAGCTGGGCGAAATCAGTTGGGGACGAGCCGGGAGTAATGGTTTTCTTTCCGGCCGGCTGCGTGTCGGCGAGGCCATGAGCCCGCCTCTCATGCGTCTGGTGAAGGCCAGGCTGGAAAAGATAATTGCCGCCAACGGCGGCGATGCCATCATCGACGCGCCGCCGGGCGTTAGCTGCCCGGCGATTAATGCGGTGCTCGACAGCGATGTGATCGTTTTGGTTACCGAACCCACGCCCTTTGGCGTCTATGACTTCCAACTCGCCTGGGAAGCCTTTGCACCTCTGGGGAAACCCATCGGCGCCGTGGTCAATCGGGCCGGCCTGGGCGGCCACGAGGTCATTTACCGGTTCTGTCGGGAAAAGGGGCTGCCGATTCTGGCCGAGATCCCTTATGACCGGGCCATCGCCGAGGCCTATTCCCGGGGCCGGATTATTGCCGAAGTTTCTCCGGGGCTGCAGGAAACTTTTCTTAACCTGTTGAGCAAAATTCGCGACCTGGCCAAGCAAGGTCGCCTCGGCGAGGTTGCCCATGCGTGAAATCCTGATCATCAGCGGCAAGGGCGGCACCGGCAAGACCTCGCTTACCGGGGCCTTCGCCCATCTGGCCAGCAACAAGATCATCTGTGATCTGGACGTTGACGCCCCCGACCTGCACCTGCTCCTGCACCCGACTCGGGAACGGGAGGTGGAGTTCACCTCGGGGCATGAGGCCGTAATCGACCGCGACGTATGCACCCGTTGCGGTCTGTGTGCGTCCATGTGCCAGTACGGGGCAATTCGGGAAGACGGCGAAGATTTCGTGGTTGATTCCCGGCGGTGCGAGGGCTGCAAGGTCTGTGTCGCCTTTTGCCCGGAAGAGGCCGTCCGGTTTCCGGAAAAACACTGCGGCACCTGGTACGTGTCAGACACCCGCTTCGGGCCCCTGGTCCATGCCCAGCTCTTTCCGGGCGAAGAAAATTCTGGTAAACTGGTTATGGTGCTCAAACGAGAGGCTCGGGAACTGGCCAAAGCCCGGGGGGCCGACCTGGTGCTGTGCGACGGCGCCCCGGGTATCGGCTGTCCGGTGATCAGCTCTCTTTCGGGAGCCCACCTGGCCGTGGCGGTCACGGAGCCGACGCCCTCGGGACGACATGACCTTGAGCGAGTGGCCGATCTGTGCGGGCATTTTCAGACGGCCCTGGCCGTCATCATTAACAAGTATGACCTCAATCCCGAGGAAACCGCCCGTATCGAGGCCTTTTGCCGTGACCGGAATTACCCGGTGCCGGCCCGCCTGCCCCATGATCCCGCCATTACCCAGGCCATGATCCAGGGTTTGGTCATCACCGAACTGCCTGAAACCGAAATAAGTCGTGAGATCAGACAGGGTTGGAGCCGGATTGAGGAATTAGCCGGCTTGAGCCGGTAGCGGATTCTTTTTAAAATACCTGTTCGAGAATACATAATAGTAAGGAGAATACCATGCAAGATATGATTGTTGCCATTCCCTCAACCCATCCCGGCGGCCTGGAGTCCGCTCTTGGCGCCCATTTCGGGCACTGTGACCTGTACACCCTGGTGAAAATCAACGACGGCAAAGTACAGGAAATTGTCACCCTGCCCAACGTTCCCCATGAGCAGGGAGGCTGCATGGCCCCGGTCAACCATCTGGCCCAGAACGGCGTAAAGGTCCTCATTGCCGGCGGCATGGGCATGCGGCCCCTGATGGGGTTCAACCAGGTGGGGATCGACGTGCTGCACGGCGGCAGTGCCCAAACCGTGGGCGAGGCGGTGGATGCCCTTTTGGATGGGAGTTTACAAAGGTTTACCGTTGAGTCCACCTGTGGCGGTGGCGGCGGTGGGAGCATGTTAAAGGGAAATTTCTGATCATCAGGAGGAGAAATAACGTGACTGATGGCGATTTTCCCACGCCGGGCGAAGTCGGGGAACAGTTCCTCCGCCTGGCACGTTTTCCCAAAAACATCGGCTCCCTTGACAATCCCAGCGGTAAGGGCGAGGCGGTGGGCAAATGCGGAGATTCCATAGAAGTCTCCCTGCGTATCGAAAGGGAAGCCATTACCGAGATTAAAGTGCTCCCTCGGGGCTGCGTTTATACCCTGGTCTGCGCCAGCGCCATGAGCGAACTGGCCAAAGGGCGGCATGTGGACCACGCCTTGAATTTGGAGCCCCAGGAGGTGGCAACCGCACTCGGAGGCCTGCCGGAAGATCACCTGCACTGCGCCCGCCTGGCGGTCAATACCCTGGGAGAAGCCATTGCCGATTATTACAGCAAGATTTCGTCCGGTTAACAGCAAGTTAGATTTATAATCAAATAGTTATACTGATACGGCGGGCCTCCGGGCCCGCCAGATTTGGGACGCTTCGCTGCCTGTAGGAACGAATCTGGTAGACGTCGTCCCACCTGTGCTCAGAGGAGAAGCAATGCTGAATATCATTCTCGCCACGGCCCGCCCGGAAGGCATGGCGGCTTTCGTCGAGGCCCTGTCGTCAGATACAGGGGTGCATCTCAAGCGGGTTCATTCCGGAACCGAGACGCTGGCCGCAGTGCAAGGCCGCTTGCCCTCATCTTGTGGTTGTTGACTCCGATCTCCCGGATACCGATCCTCTGGGCCTGGTCCAGAAGCTGCTCATGGTCAATGCCATGGTAAATACTGCGGTGATCAGTCCTCTAACCGAAGAAGAATTTCACGAGGCGAGTGAAGGACTGGGGGTTCTCAGCCGGCTTCCGGTAGAACCCGGTCCTAGCGATGCCGCCGATCTGTTGCACAAATTACGGAGGATCCTGGGTCCGGGTTCCTGATTTCATCTGGAATGGAGTTTTTTACGCCAGGATCTCCTTGAGAGTCAGGGCGTTTTGGGCCGCATGAACCGGCGGCATCGTTGTCAAAATAACCATAACACCTCTTTGTCTTGATTCACCCAGGCAGTAATGGTGCACGCCCATTCTTCTCGTCTCAATTCTTTCCGAACTAGCTTGTTACCCTTGCCTCTGTTATAAGTTACCCTGCAATTAAATTCATCACATTTGTCTGACGCCGGCGGCGCAATCCCTTTTAACCGGACGACTTCCCAGCCGTAATATCTTCCCTGGCTGGGGCAATTGTGCTAAACTTGCTTTACTTGGTGAAAGGACGGGGAAAAATGGCAAAGAGAATCCGCCCATATGCAATGGTAAAGTCAACTTTGATAATCTTGGGTACCGTGGTAGTGCTACTCGTAGGAATGGGGAGCGACCTCCGGGCTGCCAAGCCGGAGGACTCGGAGAACGTGCCCTCGGCAAAGAAATTTCGCTATCTTTGCGAAGATGGTAAGATTTTTACCTTAGAGGTAATTACCCAGGAAGACTGTGTTATCCTCACCCTGGACGGCAAACCCACTAAACTACCTCGGGTCGTTTCCGGTTCGGGCTCGAGATACAGCAACGGCAGGACCACTGTGTGGTTGAAAGGAAATGAGGCCATCATTGAAATGGACGGCAAAATCATCATTAAAAACTGCCGTTCCCAGGATTAAGACGAGGTTGGAAAGTTTTTTAACCGGGTTAATCCTTACCCGGGAACCTTACTCTGGTATGCCCTGAGCAGCGGTCGCTATTGAAGGATAATAGGGGGTTCATGATGATGTTAAAACTGATGATGCTGATTGGGTTAATTTCATTACTTGCCAGTTCCCCGGTCTTGGGCTGGGCGCCGGCAGCCCCCGATGAAGCCATTTTTTTTGAGGATGCCAACTTCAAGGGTGAGTCCATGGCACTGCGGCTCCAGCCCGGGATACGTCATAGGTTGATGCCGGCTCTGGGAAAGCTGGATAGAAAAATTTCCTCGGTAATCGTGGGGGAAAAAGTCAAAGTATTTGTTTTTACGAATCCGGATTTCGGGGGGGCGATGCGGGAATACGTCTTTACGGTTGCTGAAAACATGCCTGATGACGATAAAATTGCCTCGATAATTGTTTGCCCCAAAGAGGAGCCACCCCAGGGAGTCTTGTTTATTCAAAAAAGAAGCAGTGAGGTCAAAACTCCATCTCAGCGTCCGTGGCACTATATCACCGGGAAAGGTATTTTTTTCCCCTTGCCGGAAGCAGAGAAGGAGTCCGAGGCCAAATTCCCCCGATTGGCCGGAGATTGGAACAATAAGGTGAGGTATGTCTATGTTTCCCCGGCAGTGGAGACAGACCTGTTTGATGAGGCGGAATTTAGTGGCCCGTCGTTATCTCTGCCCTACCCCGAGGCCGGCCAACAAACAGTATTCGACTTGAGGAGCTTCGGTTTCTATGACCCTAAAAAGACGCCGCCAGGCGTCATCTCTTCCCTGACAGTCAGGACTCGCGGAAGCAGCAAAAAATAATGCCGGGGTCTGTGCATCTGCAACAAACGGAAATCAGCGTCGTAATAAAAACAAGAGTCCCAGGGCTATTAAGGCATACGCCGCCAGAGCACCCCATTTTTGCACAACCATATCGGTCCTGGTCCATATCGGGCGCCGTCTGGCTGACCGGCGATTCAGATTAACCAACAATAAAAGGACCATACCGAGGAGGGCAAATACCGATCCGAAACGAGAATATTCCATCGTGCTCCTGACCACATCCACCATGCAGGGATCATAGGCGGCAGCTTAATTTTATTTTAATATAAAGATTAACGGGATACGCCGCAAGTAAAAATTCCAGCAACCTCGGGGCGGATTTTGCCTCGACAGCCAATGAAGCCGGGTAGCAGGAATTTTTAGCCGGATGTGAAGATGGCCCAATCCGTACTCGTGCGGCTAACCAACCAGAATTATCGTTAAATCTGGTGGAAATCAGCTCTTTTTTTTGATATATATGGCTCAAACATCTCTCACCTGGTCCAGAGACTATTTCATAGCAGAGTATTTCGAAAGTTAATAGTCCCGCCTTACTACGGCAGCATTTTGCCGGGCAAGCGGGCTGGATGCCGGGAGAGTGAAAAATGTTTTCGTTATCGCAACAGGGATCCTGGAGCCGGGGAGAGGGAAATTTATGAGAAAGTTGTTTGGCACTGACGGTGTCCGAGGCGTAGCCAATACATATCCGATGACGGCCGATATTGCCTTAAAATTGGGACAGACGATCGGGTATGTCATTAAAACCGATCACAAAGGTGGTCGGGTGGTGGTGGGCAAAGACACCCGTTTATCCGGTTACATGTTGGAATATGCCATGGTCTCGGGGATCTGTTCCATGGGAGTGGATGTCATGCTCGTGGGACCTCTGCCTACCCCGGGCATAGCCTTCATAACCTCCTCCATGCGCGCCGACGCCGGAGTAGTAATCTCTGCCTCCCACAATCCCTACCAGGACAACGGCATCAAGATCTTCTCCGGTATTGGTCTCAAACTGCCTGATGAAGTGGAAGAACGCATAGAAAAACTCATGTTCCAGGAGGACTTTGAGAAATGTGCCTGTTTGCCTACGGACGTGGGTCAGGCCTCTCGCATTGATGATGCCACCGGTCGCTATATCTCCTTTCTCAAAAGCACTTTTCCCAAAGATCTCAGTTTGGAAGGTATGAAAATCGCCCTTGATTGCGCGCATGGCGCGACCTATAAGGTAACGCCGGCGGTGTTAACCGAGCTGGGTGCGGAAGTGATCTCCTTTGGGGTCCGCCCGAATGGCCGCAACATCAACCGGCAATGCGGCTCCACCTATCCCGCGACTTTGCAAAGCCTGGTCCGGCGGCATGATGCCGATCTGGGAATCGCTTTGGATGGGGACGGCGACCGGGTCCTCTTCGTGGACCACCTGGGGAATCTGGTTGACGGTGATCATATCATGGCTGTTTGCGCCCAACATTTATTGCAGGTCAACGCCTTGCGGAAAAAAACTCTGGTGGGAACCGTTATGAGTAACATGGGCCTGGAAGTAGCCATGAAAAGACTGGGAGGCCGTCTGGTCCGGACGCAGGTGGGAGACCGTTATGTTATTGAACGAATGCTCAGGGGCGGCTACAACCTGGGAGGCGAACAGTCGGGTCATCTCATTTTTTTAGACCACAATTCCACGGGCGACGGCACCTTAAGCGCCTTGCAGGTACTGGCAATAGTCCAGCGCACGGGAAAGCCCCTGACTGAACTCGCCCAGGTTATGCAGGATTACCCCCAAACTCTCATTAATGTTAAAGTGAGGGAAAAAAAGGACTTAAAAGACATTCCGCCAGTTTACCATGCCATTCGGGCCGCGGAGAAGCAATTGGGTAACCGGGGGCGAATTCTCATCCGCTACTCCGGCACCGAAGCCAAGTTGCGAGTTATGTGCGAAGGTGAAGACCTCTCCGAAGTAGAAGCCATCGCTCAAGAAATCGCTGCTTTGATTGAAACTCACCTGGGCCTTGAAGTTTGAGGCTGGCCGGGTTGGATTACTAACCGGTTTTTTCGACTTTCCCAAAGCCCAAACCCTTTGCTCTGGAGGTAACCACGTTGCTTATAGTTATGGATGTCGGCAACACGAACACGGTGATCGGGGTCTATGAAGACCACAAGCTCATCAGCGACTGGCGGATTCGCACCGAAAAAGAAACCACGGCCGACGAATACGGCGTCCTCCTGCGCAACCTGTTTCAATCCCAGAACCTGAGCCTGGAGGCGGGAACGGATCTGGCCATCTCGTGTGTGGTGCCACCCATGATCAACACCCTGGACAAGTTCAGCCGCCGTTACTTACAGGTCAAACCGCTCATGGTTGGTCCGGGTATCAAAACCGGGATGCCTATTTATTATGACAACCCCAAAGAAGTGGGCGCTGACCGCATCGTCAACGCCGTAGCCGCGTTTGAACAGGTCAAAGGCCCGGTCATTGTAGTGGATTTCGGCACCGCCACCACCTTCGACGTCGTCTCCGCCCTGGGTGAGTATCTGGGCGGGGTCATTGCCCCGGGGGTGATGATCTCCTGTGAGGCGTTGTTTCAGCGGGCTTCCAAACTCCCACGGGTGGAAATTTTCAGCAAGCCCAAAAGTATCATTGCCAAAGATACCATCAGCAGCATGAACGCCGGCATTATTTTCGGTTATGCCGGACTGGTGGATGGCATCGTCCGCCGCATCAAAGAAGCCCTCAAGGAGCCCATGAAAGTTATTGCCACCGGCGGTCTCGCCTGCCTTATCGCCTCCGAGGCCCAAACCATCGACCAGGTAGATGATTTTTTAACCCTGGAGGGGTTACGGATTATTTATTACCGGAATCGAGGCAAGAAGGAATAAGCATAAAGCATATCTCAACGGGACCCGATCACATTTTTGCCGGTGCCCTAAATACCGGCTGAGGATCGAACCCTGGCGGGTGCTTAAGCCAGGGGTAACCCTTGGAGGCCATTTCATACCCCAGATCAAAAAGTTCATTCATATAAATTCGGTTAAAAGGTTCTTTGGGGCGGGTGGGGGCCTGGTCCGTGGGAATGGCTGCCAGGTTGTAATCGATCTTGTCCCGCTTGGCAAAGGAATAGAGGCGGTAAAGGTCCCCCACACCCTGGGTTTTGATCAGGGTGCCAATCGCCCGGCCGCCGATGTTGGCTACCCGGGGTTTGACGTTTTCCCATTCCGGCTTGATCTGGGAGTTGCGGATGATATAGAGGGAGCGCTGCCGCCCACGCAATTCCTCATCAGCTCCGAGCATCTCGGTCAGAGGTTTCAGGGCGTTTTCATACAGCACCACCTCGGCGGTGGTGCCACCGTCCACGTGCATCTCTTCGTAAAAGTTGTCCCCTGCTTCCACCCTGATGTATTGGGGCGGGAAGGCGGCGGGAATCGACGCCGAGGTCAGCATAATCTTGCGGAAGAGTTTGATGGCTTCCGGGTCGCCGCTGGCGGCGATGGCGCCCATGTTCCAGAGCACCAGACGCTGGGCGTCCAGTTGGGTGGTGCCGATAATCAACCGTGCGTGCCTTTTTTGTGTTCGGCCGCCACTTCAGCCAGCATCGCTTCATCCACATAGTGTTCTAACTGCTTGGCCAAAGGCGCGGTATCGGCGACGGAATCCCGCCAGAGGACGGTGAGCAGACTTTTCATGCGGAAAATGTCTTTACTGGTGATGCTGGTATACAAGTGCCGCAGCGTATCATCGTAACTCGACCCCAGGAAGGCAAAGGGGGCAATCAAGGCGCCGGTGCTGATGCCGGTCACCAGCTTAAACTGGGGGCGGTCGCCGTGGGCGGTCCAACCGCAGAGGACTCCGGCACCAAAGGCGCCATCATCGCCGCCACCGGATAAAGCCAGGAAGTGCGGCCGGTTTTTTCGCGAAATCTTTGCCAAAGGCGGCCTTTTCCTGTTTGATGGATGTCAGGGCAAATTCGGTGAACACCTCACTGGCCTCATCCCCCCAGGCCCGGACCCCGGGCATACCGGGGACATGAACCTCACTTTCCAAATCCTGGGGCACAGGGTTTCGGGGTTTAAGGGTGGCGCAGCCCTGGAGAAGAATCATCAGAGACAAAGCCAAACACACCCACGTGATCAGACCTGCCCGAAAGCCTTGCCGAAGCTTACTTTGCTGAGCTATCATGTTTTTACCTCTTATAATATCAACCATGCTAGACCATTTTAGGGCGCCAGTAGTGAGCCGTCAATGATTATCTAAATAAACTACTTCGAAAGTTCAGGAGCCCGCATCACCATTTGCTGCTCCGGCACCGGGAAGCTGGCTTCACCGAAGCTTTCCCAAATAACCCAGTTAGTATCAGAATACACCTTCCAGTTAAAATAATCGAATTTATAATCCGTACTAGAGGTTAGAATCTACGATTAATGAGAACGTAACTCTTCAGTCATCTGAGAGAATGGAAAAAATTAATTAAATTTCACAAGAGAACTTGTACTTTTTTGAGAACTATGTATAATTGGTCCTGTGGGAACAACACCGGACCAGAAATTCACTTTCGATCTCACCGGCCCCCTGACACAGGAACAGGCGGAGTGCATATATTCCTTGGGGCGGGAGGCGGTAATTTATGCCCTCATGGTCCTTTCAGCCCGAGAGGCCTCCAACGGCAAGCCGGAGATGACACCCTCGACACCCTCCGGCATGATTCCGGTCTATGAAAAGCCGGCGGCACCTAAACGCCGCAAAAAGCCGGGAGCCAAGATCGGTCATCAGGGCCATTATCGCCAGCTCCCACCCATTACGCATCATCAGGAGCAGCCGCTCCTACCATGTTGCCCTGACTGTGGGACGCCTTTTGGCGAACCCAGTGAACGGCGCACCCGAGTGATCGAAGATATTGCCGATATGGAACCAGTAGTAACCGAGCACACTATTCCTCGGCATTGGTGCCCACAGTGCAAAAAGATGTTTGAACCGACGGTTCCAGATGCCTTACCGAAGGCAACCTTCGGCCATCGGCTGGTAGCTTTCAGCGCCTGGCTACATTATGGTTTGGGCGCCACCATTGCCCAGATCATCAGTGTGTTGGGCCACCACTTGCAATTTTCCTTGTCGGAAGGCGGTCTGGTAGCCGCCTGGCAACGGTTAGCCGCTCTCCTCAACGCCTGGTATGAAGAGATCGGCCAACAGATCAAGCAGGCAGGAGTGCTCCATGCCGATGAAACTGGGTGGCGGCTCTCGGGGAAAACCGTGTGGTTGTGGTGTTTCACCTCCTCTACGGCAACCTACTACATGATTGACCAATCACGGGGTTCGCCGGCCTTGTCGAAGTTTTTCAAAGAGGCCTTTGATGGCATTTTGATCACCGATTTCTGGAGTGCCTACAATGCTGTAGTCTGTACTGGCCGCCAGACCTGCTTGCCTCATCTCATGCGGGAGCTGAAAAAGGTTGACGATCATAATGGCTCAGCAGAGTGGGTTGAGTTTTCGAAAAAATTGGGCCGCATCCTCAAGGATGCCATCCGCCTCAGCAAAAAGGATTTGCCGGACCCGAAATATCAGTCTTTGCGCTCCCGACTCGACCAACGCCTCGACTATTTAATCGAGATGCCATGGCGTGATGCCGATGTCAAGAGACTAGTGAAACGCCTGCGCCGGTTTCGGCAGACTATTTTTACCTTTCTGGATTATCCCCTGGTGCCTTCGGATAACAATCATGCCGAGCGGGAGATTCGCCCTGCAGTCATCATGCGGAAGAACTGCCAAGGCAATCGGAGCGGCAACGGAGCTAACGCCCAGGCCATATTAATGTCGGTTTATCGAACCCTCAAATTGCGAGGCCTCGATCCTTTGGATACTATAGTCAGCGCCTTGAAAACTTATGTGATTACTGGTTCCTTTCCTTCTTTACCTGAGACCAATCTCTCAGTTAACTGAAGTGTTACCAAAATTTTTAACACCGGATCGCCAGGCACGTTAGTCATTTGGCAGCCGCGGGGAGAAAGGCGAACGGCGGGGCCGGTTCGAATTTGCCGGCGGCGTTGCCGGCATACACCTTGCCGCCGGTTAGGGTAAGCTTCTTCACCGGGGCGCCTTCTTTCAGGTCAAGCTCCGTTAGGGGAATCCAGAAGGCATTGGGGCTGGTGGCCGAATCGAAGAAATAGACTAAATTTTTCTGGTCGGCAACGGTGCGCCAGACCGTGGACGAAATGTTGGGCTGGCCGGGTGTGGTGATACCCAGGGGCACGCTGACACTGCGCATGACGCTGAGCACGCTGAGCACGGCTTGATTGGCATAGGTTGCCGCCCGGCACCGCCTTGATATAGTTGGGATCGGCGGTTTTCGGAATGGCGTTGATGAGAAACGAGGCCCGGGCAAAACGGTCGGCGGCCCGGTTCGTCCCCGGCAGAAAGGTCAAACCGCCAATGCTCTCCCAGTAGGCGTTCAAGGCGAGCTGCTGGTCATAACTCGGGGAGTTGGTCATGACTTGATACTGCTTGCCGTGGTGGATGACAAGCTTGCCGTCGAGGTACTCAAAAATGGCCGAGTCGCCGGTGGCATCCGAAATGGCCAGATGCAGTTGGGCGCCGGAACCATTCGGCAATTTCATCGAGATCAGCCGAAACGGCTCCTGGCGCAAGGCGGCCACGGCCTCGGCCACGGTGGCAAAGTGGTCCAGGACATATTGGGCCCAGACGGAGATGGACAGGGGCGGCTTGCCGTCGGGCTGGCCGTAGTCCGATTCGGCCAGATACAGTAGACTGGTAACCAGCCCCTTCTCGTTCATGCCGTCGGCCGTGCCAATGTCGTAACCGGTGGCGATGACGCTGCCGTATTTGGAGACCCACTTCGGAGAGTTCGGGCCGGCGGCGCCGTCTTGCTTACTACCGCGCGGGAACACCCAGAGATTGGTTTGGATGTCCTCTTTCCAGTCCATGGAGCGCCCGGTAATGACGGTCCCGTCTTGTCCCAGGTAGACCGCCCGGGTGCAGGCGTCAGCCGGCTGGCATGGCAGTGAACCCGAGGGTCAGGAGAGCCAACAGGCTGCAAAGGGTTTGATTGATTTCACGGTATTTCATGGAACCTCCTATCCGGCTTTATCTGGTGATATATCAAGGTCAGGCAAGTAACCCGCATTAAAGTGTCAAAGCTCAGTTTGAGTCTTAGGATCTCTAGCAGCGTAGCGGATGATCTCCAATTCGGCGGCGGCGTCTACCCTTTGGAGAATATCTTCCACGCGACGCATCACCGAATCATCTAAGATATATTCGCCACAGTTTTCACACTGGAGCACTGGCAAACCTTTTAAGATAACGATCGTTTGATCGCTCACCTTGAAAGGCAGGTCGGTAACCAAAGGATTTAAGGTTGAGCCACAAACTGAGCACTTCATGAAGCATACCCCTCGGTCAGGCTCTTTAAATTGGTAGATTTTATTTTTATACTTTTTGCCTGGGTGTGCTATCATAGCAATCACGGAGCCTTCATGTTTATCAATTATACTGCAAGATACATAACAATCAAATCAGGTTATTTGGGCCAACTGGTGGAATGGCCCGAGGTGGTGACTGAAGGCAAGGATCTGGAAGATTGCCGGGCCATGTTGCGGGATGCCTTGCAGGAAATGATTCTGGCCTACCAGGCAGCAGGGAAAAGAAATACCGAGGTGAACAGATGAGCACAACGGAAGATCAACTGTTGATTGCCAAAGGGGAGCATGAAATCGGGCTGCTGCCCAAGATGGCCAACCGGCACGGTCTCATTGCCGGGGCCACGGGGACCGGCAAGACGGTGACCTTGCGGGTCCTGGCGGAGGCCTTCAGCCGGATTGGGGTGCCGGTGTTTATGGCCGACGTCAAGGGGGACCTCTCGGGGCTGATCAAACCGGGGGGCGATAAACCCAAGGTGGTGGAACGGGTGGAAACCCTGAAGCTGCAGGATTTCCAGTTCCGGGCCTATCCGGTGGTCTTCTGGGATGTGGACGGCGTGCAGGGGCATCCGGTGCGCACCACCATTTCGGAGATGGGGCCGCTGCTGCTGGGGCGGCTGCTGAATCTGAACGATACCCAGAGCGGGGTTTTGACCCTGGTGTTTAAGATCGCGGACGACAACGGCCTGCTGCTGCTGGACCTGAAGGACCTCCGGGCCATGCTGCAGTACGTGGGGGACAATGCCGAGCAGTTCCGGACCCAGTACGGCAATGTCTCGGCGGCCAGCATCGGGACCATCCAGCGCAACCTGCTGGCCCTGGAGCACGAGGGGGGCGACGCCCTGTTCGGGGAGCCGGCCCTGAATTTCGAGGATTTTCTGCAAACCTCAGCCAAGGGCGAAGGGATCATCAATATCCTGACCGCGGACAAGCTGATCAACTCCCCCAAGGTGTACGCCACCCTGCTTCTGTGGCTGCTGTCGGAACTCTTCGAGCAACTGCCCGAGGTGGGCGATCCAGCCAAACCCACCTTGGTCTTCTTTTTCGACGAGGCCCATTTGCTGTTCGACCGACGCGCCCAAGATTCTGATGGACAAGATCGAGCAGGTGGTGCGGCTCATCCGCTCCAAAGGGGTGGGGGTCTATTTTGTCACCCAAAGCCCCCTGGACCTGCCGGACACGGTGCTGGGGCAGTTGGGCAACCGGGTGCAGCATGCCTTGCGGGCCTTCACCCCCAGAGACCAGAAGGCCGTGAAAGCGGCGGCGGAGACCTTCCGGACCAACCCCAAGCTCAAGGTGGTGGAGGCCATCACGGAGTTGGGGGTGGGAGAGGGCCTGGTTTCGGTCCTGGACGAGAAAGGCGTGCCCACGCCGGTGGAGCGGGCCTGGATTCTGCCGCCCCAGAGCCGGCTGACGCCCCTGACTCAGGAGGAACGGCAACAGGTCATCCAAGGCTCGGTGATGCAGGGCCATTATGACAAGATCATTGACCGGGAATCGGCCTATGAAATTTTGCAGGCCAGAGCCGGGCAGGCCCAGGCTACGGCCACGGCTGAGGCGGCGGCCAAACAACGGGCCAAAGAGTCAGCCCAAACGGGTAAGATGATCGAGTCCATGGCCAGAAGTGCGGCCCGCTCCGTGGGCACGCAGATCGGGCGGCAGTTGTCCCGGGGGGTTTTGGGGACGCTGTTTGGGTGGAAGAAATGACAGTGGACAGTGGTTAGTAGAAGACAGGGAAGAGGAATGAGGGAATAGGGAAAAAAGTTGAGATCCAATTTTCAGGGGCCGTTACCGGCAGTTTTTTTGGGTAACGGTCCCTGTTGTTTTTATAATGGGGAAGTGCAACTACGGCTGGCTCAGGCGGCCAGTTTTTCCCGGCTGAGGATCTGGCCCCGGGTGCTGATGACCACCTGTTCATGGGGGATTCGTTTACCGGCCGCGGCCAGGCCCTGCTCCACGATGTAGGCCAAACCGGCGCAACAGGGCACTTCCATGATGACGGTGGTGATGCTGTTGATGTCCGCCTTCCGGAAAATTTCGGTAAATTTGGCGATATGCTCCTGAATGTCATCGAATTTGGGGCAGCCGATGAGCACCACTTTGTTCGGCATCAGCTCTTCATGCACCTGGGGGAAGGCGATGGGGCAGCAGTCGGCCAATACCAGCAGATCCGCATTTTTCAGGAAAGGGGCGGTGGGGGGGACCAGCTTGATCTTCACCGGCCAGTGGGTCAAGGCCGAAATGCGGTCCATGGGTTCCAACGGTTTATAGGACGGCCGCTGGACCGGGGCGAAAGTCTGCACCTGGGTCGAAGGACAGCCGCAGGCGATAGTTGGAGGCGCTTTTTCCTGCTGTTCCTGGGATTTCAGGTATTCTTCCACGGCGTGTTCGTCAAAGTCCTCGGCTTCCCGTTCGATAATTTTCAAGGCTCCCGTGGGGCATTCCCCCAGGCAGGCGCCCAGACCGTCGCAGTATTTTTCCGCCACCAACCGGGCCTTGCCGTCCACGATCTGGATGGCCCCCTCGGCGCAGGAGGGCACGCACTGGCCGCAGCCGTCGCAGAGCTCCGGGTCGATTTCAATGATTTTGCGATTTATTTTCATGGCTAGTCTCCACGTTCTATTATGACTGAGGGGCCAGGCAGCATTTGGTCAACTCTTTGGCTGCCAGTTCCCGGCCGCTGGGGGTGAGAAACTTTTGGTCGAGCATTTCTGCCAGTTCGGCCTGACTCAGGGGATGTTCCTTGTGTTTTTCCTCCAGGTTGACCAACACGTCGGCGTCGTAGAGGACTTTGAAATTCAGGGTCTCTTCCGGCCGGGGAGTGTGGTGATGCCCGACAATATCGCAGACTTCTTCGATGAGTTCGGGCTGGGCCCCCAGATCGGTGAGAATCTCCCGGGCCACGGCCGGACCTTCCAGTTCCTGATAACGGGATTCGGTGCTCTGATGTTTTCTTTCCGCTTCTTTGATGCCGATGTCATGCAGATAGGCGGCGCTGAGAATAACGGCCAGATTGCCTTGTTCCTGTTTGCCGATCATCTCGGCGTGGCGGGCCACCCGGGTGGCGTGGCCGATGCGTTTGAAATCTCTGCCGAAGTACCGTTTCACGTCAATGGCCACCCGGTCCTTGAACAGGTCTTCCCGGCCGGCCAGGAGTTCCGACGGCAGAGCTGCCCAGACACTGTTCGGCATATTTACAGTAAGAAGCGCAGCCGAAATCCATCTTGGGGTTGAGCATCCGTTCGCCGCACTTTTTGCAGCGGCGGGTGGCCTCGTCTTTGAAAAATTCCATCTCACCGCCGCATTTGGGGCAGGTGGTTTCAAAAATGGCCCCTGGCTTCCAGTAGCGGGTGTCTTGTCCGGGGCATTTCATCGGTTCACTCCTGTTAATTAAATCCAGTGCCAGAGCGAAGCCGTGCAGAGGTTAAAGTTTAAGGGGGCGGGAAGGATACTTTCCCGCCCCCTAGGTTATTAATCGGCTTATCCCAGGATCGCCTTCAGATCCTCATCCGGGGTGGTGATGGGCATGATGTCGAAGTTTTTCACCAGAAAGTCCAGGACGTTGGGAGTGATAAAGGCCGGCAGGCTGGGCCCCAGGCGGATGTCCTTGATACCAAGATACAGCAGGGTCAGCAGGATGGCCACGGCCTTCTGCTCGTACCAGGACAGATCATGGACAGCGGCAGGTCGTTGACCCCGACGTCAAAGGCCTTGGCCAGGGCCACGGCGATCTGGACCGCGGAGTAGGCATCGTTGCACTGGCCCACATCCAGGAGCCGGGGGATGCCGCCGATGTCGCCCAGTTCTTTGTCAAAGAACCGGAACTTGCCGCAGGCCAGGGTCAGGATGACGGTGTCCTTGGGGGCTTTTTCCACAAATTCGGTGTAGTAGTTCCGGCCCGGTTTGGCGCCGTCGCAGCCGCCCACCAGGAAGAAGTGGCGGATGGCCTTGCTTTTGACGGCTTCGATGACCTGGCCGGCCACGCCCATGACGGCGTTGCGGGCAAACCCGATCATGACGCTGCGGCCGTTGGTGTCTTCGGTGAAACCGGGGAGGGCCAGGGCCTTTTCAATGACCGGGGCGAAGTTTTTGTCGGCGATGTGTGTGACTCCCGGCCAGCCCACCAGCCCGGTGGTGAAGATGTTGTCCTTATAGACTTCCTGGGGCTTCTGGATGCAGTTGGTGGTCATGAGGATGGCGCCGGGGAATGCGGCGAATTCCTTGTGCTGATTCTGCCAGGCGGTGCCGTAGTGGCCGTAGAAATGGGCATATTTTTTCAGTTCCGGATAGCCGTGGGTAGGGCAGCATTTCGCCGTGGGTGTAGACATTGATGCCTTTGCCCTCGGTCTGTTTCAGGATCATGTTCCATGTCCTTCAGGTCATGGCCGGAAACCAGAATGGCCTTGCCTTTTTTGGCTCCCAGGGGGACCTTGGTGGGGACCGGGTGGCCGTAGCTTCCGGTATTGCCGGCATCCAACAGTTCCATGGCCCGCAGGTTGATTTCACCGCATTTCATAACCAGGGGCAGCAGATCCGGGAGGGCCAGGTTGGGGTCCGCCATGGCGGCCAGGGCTTCATGGATAAAAGCATAGACTTTTTCGTCTTCCTGCCCTAGAATCTGGGCATGGTCGGCATAGGCGGCCACGCCTTTGACGCCGAAGAGCAGGATGTGCTTCAGGGACAGGGCATCAGCATCCGGGGCCGGGATGGATTTAATGCCCAGTTGTTCGCCCTGTTTCACCAGCTCGTCCAGGGTGGCGGCCGGGGTCAAGGTAGCCGCAGCACCGGAGAAATCGACCTTACCGCCGGCGGCCTTGACTTTGGCCTTCAGGGCTTCCCGGTGTTTAACCGCGTCGTTGATCCAGGTGACGAAGCGGGCCGGGTCGAAATCCACATTGGTCAGGGTGGAAAACGTGGCTTGCAGAGTAAATACATCCACGTCCGGGTCTTTGACGCCTACCTTGCGGCCTGCCACGGCCACCTGGGACAGGCCGATGAGGGCATAGACCAGCAGATCCTGCAGGGCGGCGACTTCGGGCTGCTTGCCGCAGACTCCTATTACGGTGCACCCTTCGCCTTTAGCGGTTTGTTCACATTGATAACAAAACATGGTTTCTCCTCCTTATGGGTTTAGACTGATTTTGCAGTTGATGGTAAAGTATTTACTTTTTATGCGTAGGCTAAATTGTAATCACTTATTTTTTGTTTGCTTTGACTTAGATCAATAATTGTAAATTTTAATTCAAATAAAAAAATAATTTATTCCGTGAGCTTGAAATACAAGATAATACAGTTGGACCCAGCACACCTTGATTTAAGTCAAGGGAAAAATTATTTTTCGGGAAAAAAATGCAGCCATGAAATTTATTAAGTCAAATTGGGACGATTTCTCTTTTCAGCGGCCTGGCCGAGGCACAGTTGCAGGAGTTGGCCATGATTGTCGTGGACCAGGTATTCCGGCGGGGCCAGACCATTTTCCTGGAGGGGGAGGAAGGGGCCGGTTTTTACGTGGTCAACACCGGCAAGGTAAAGATCTTTAAGCTTTCCCCGGACGGCAAGGAACAGATTTTACATATTTTCGGTCCGGGTGAGCCCTTTGCCGAGGTGCCGGTGTTTGCCGGGCAGCGCTTCCCGGCCAATGCCGAGGCCCTGGAGGAAAGCCGGTTGTTTTTTTTCCCCCGGGCCGCGTTTTTGGAACTGATCCGGCAGCACCCTTCCCTGGCCCTGAATATGTTGGCCGTGCTGTCCCGGCGTCTGCGGCAACTGGCGGGGTTGGTGGAGGATTTGTCCTTAAAGGAGGTGCCGGCCCGGCTGGCCGCCTACCTGCTGTATCAAAGCGACCGTGGGGCCGGGACGCCGGAGTTTGAGCTGGAAATCGCCAAGGGACAGCTGGCCAGTCTCCTGGGCACGATTCCGGAAACCCTGTCCCGCATTCTGGCCAAAATGGTGAAAGAAGGGCTGATCTAGAGCAGCTGGGCCCAGGATTACGATTGTGGATAAAGCGGGATTGCAGGCCTTGGCGGCGGGGGTAAGACGGTTATGAGAGGCAAGGCTGAATTAGAACATCGAGTTAATGGGAAATGTTCAAAATCGTAAACATCCGGATTGGGTTTTTGCTTCTCGATATTCATTGATTCGGTTATTTTTATTGATGTAAATCGTCTTTTTGGGGCAGGTAAAAAAAATTGAACGTAATGTTTCAGATTCTTAACATTGGTCGGATAGTATGAAAAATAGCGAAACGTGATGAAGATATCCTGGAAGAGGGTTTTGCTGGCAGTGTTCAACCGGTTGGGTATAGAAGCTATCTATTCTAAACTAATTGGTTTATAATATATTTAAGCTCTGATCGGGCAGAAAATATGTTTACCGAAGAGAAGTTTGAGAAGAAGACGGAATGGCTTCCTGCCTTTTTTTATGACCTAAGGCCGAATAAAGTTATTGATCGCCATATAAATAATGTCAATATATTTCGAGATTATATCGTTTATGAAAAACTTTTTGAGAGATGACTGAACATAATATGGCAAGAAATTTGCATATTAAATAATGCAAGATTGAGCAGTTTGAGTGCCCAGCAAACAGTTTTCTCGCAAGAAAGGAGTTGTTATCCCTCTGGGCCGAGAGGAATCAAGCAGCCTCAGGGCGCACTCAAGAAAAATCGGACGTTACAGCAACTAATCGTTGTTACCAGCGTATGGTTGCACCCAAAGGAGGAATTAAAAAGAATATGAAAAAGAAAATGTGTTTGTATGTATTCTAACCCTGTGACCACTGTCACTGCACCGTGCGCCATGGCCCGTGGCAATTATTGACATCATGCCGAGTTATCCGGGCGAACCCTCGCAGCCACGGTTCCCGGTTATACTGCCGTGGAAACCTGGCGATCCGGACAAAGTCCAGGCAGCAGCTACAACGGGACCAGCAATGTTTATGACGTCATCGGCGACCGCTTTGCCACCGACAAGATGACCATTTGCTGCAGACTTGGCCCTATCGTCATTCAGATCTACACCAACAACCAACCCGGCGGCTGGAATATTACCGGCAAAAATTTTGGCGTGGCTGACATCGCCGTCGATACCGGACAGCCGAACCTGATCAGCTACGACGCGTACACACAGCAGCATTTTCCGGCGCCCAGCAGCCGGTTTGACTATGGCATCAATATGCAGGCTTATGCCGCCAGTACTCCCGGTCAGGCGGGCAACGGCAATGCCTTCTTAGGCCCGGTGACCGTGTGGGAGACCAGCTTCGCCAATGTCAACCCCACTGGCGGATTGGTTTATGGCGGCGCCTATAAGAGCAGATGCTGGCCGTGGCGGGCTCTGAACAGGCCCCGGTGGAAGATCAGCGATGCTCGACTATACCACCACTGTTGTTGGCAACATGAACTGGGTGGTCAATGACCGCACCTTGGATTTTAACAACAATGTGCCCGATTATCTCATCACCGTTACCTTTGCCCCTGCTCCCGGTGCCGAATATGATTACCTCTGGGGCACCGCCCGTGCGCCAATGACGTGGTTAGCAGCGTCGGCCACCCCCATTCCCGGCACCCTGGTGCTTCTGGGCAGCGCTTTGATAAGTTTGGCGGGCGCCGGGTTGCGGAAGAAAAAGTTAGTTTAATCAACCTCTAGTCGTTGTCACAAGTAATGTAGTCTCCTTCCCGAGGCGGGGTCGAAAGCGGCCCCGCCTGATTTTTGTTGGGCGCTCGGGCTGAATTACCCGGCGCCGTCCAATCGGGAAGTGGCCGGAAGTCACGACAAGGCGGGGAGGGTGTGTCAAGGGTCAGGGCGGAGTGAGAGGACGGGGGGCCGCTAGACCCCCTCCGAGGCGATGGTTTGGTAAGATAACGGCATCCTGAATAGGGCTAGCGGCTGGCGATCTGGTTTTAGGGTAGTGCGGGGGAGGGTTATCCTCAGGTCTGCGGTCCGGTTTCTTTGAGTTTCATCAGGCGTTCGTAACATTCTTCCGGGGCCAGCCGTTCTTCCAGGAATTCGGTGATAGTCACGAGAGCCGGATGCTCTTTAAAAAGCCTTTGCAGTCCAACCCGGTCCCCCCAATTGGGAAAAACTACCTCGAGTTGAAAGTCATCCAGAACGGCATGATAGAGTTCCATCTGTTCGATTTCGGCCTGACGCATCTGGCCCTCCACCTGAAATAACAGTTTGCGCAGTCGGTGCAGGTAGCTCTCCCGTTCCTGAAATTCCCGCCGTTTGTGGTCCAACAGGTTCAGCTTGTGCTGGCGGCTCAGTTCACTGAAAGGAATGACATTACTCATGGCCACCTCAACTCCGCCGGTGGAGGTAATTCCTGGGATTCCCTCACCGGTCCCTGGGTCAGACACAAACGGCTGCCTGATCCGTGGGATTTTATTATGTGGATTGCGTAACTTTTTTTCTAATGTATCATTCCAGGTTGCGGATTCAAGGTAAAAAGAGTATTTTTTTAAGATAAATCAAAGACTGCCGGAGAGGTTAGGCATGAAGTTGAATTTTTCAAAACTGGAAGGTCTGCTTCCCGCCATCATTCAGGACGCGCGGAGCGGGGAAGTGTTGATGCTGGGGTTCATGAATCAGGAGGCCTGGGAGAAAACCCTGGCCACCGGGCGGGTTCACTATTTTAGCCGTACCCGTCAAAAGCTCTGGTGTAAGGGCGAAACCTCGGGACATGTCCAGTTAGTTAAGGAAATTTATCTGGATTGTGATGATGATACCGTTTTGATCAAGGTGGAGCAGGTGGGCGGGGCCACGTGCCATGATGGCTATCGCAGCTGTTTTTACCGGTTGATCAAAGATGGCGAAGCCAGCATCATCGGGGTCAAGGTTTTTGACCCCAAGGAGGTATATGGGAGTGAATAATCTGAAGTTGGGGATACCCAAAGGCAGTTTGGAAAAAGCGACCATCGAACTGTTTGCCAAATCCGGCTGGAAGATCAGTGTCAATGGCCGGAGTTATTTCCCTGATATCGATGATCCGGAAATAAGCTGTTCCATGTGCCGGGCCCAGGAAATGTCCCGTTATGTGGAAAACGGCACCTTGGATTGCGGTCTGACGGGCAAAGACTGGATCATGGAAAACGACTCTCAGGTAGTGGTGGCGGCGGATCTGGTGTATTCCAAGGTCAGTAAAAATCCGGCCCGCTGGGTTCTGGCCGTGCCCAAGGAATCGCCGTACCGCAGCCCGGAGGATCTGGCCAATAAGAAAATCGCCACCGAACTGGTCAATTTCACCAGGAAGTATTTTGCCGAACGCCAGATTCCCGTCAAGGTAGAATTTTCCTGGGGGGCCACCGAAGCCAAGGTGGAGGCGGGATTGGCCGACGCCATCGTCGAAGTCACGGAAACCGGCAGCACTATTCGGGCCCATGGTTTAAAGATCATCCACGAGCTGATGCAAACCAATACCCAGTTTATCGTCAACCAGGACGTCTGGGAACATGACGCCTGGAAAAAAGAAAAGATCGAAAACCTGGTCCTGCTCCTGAAGGGGGCCTTGCGGGCCGACCGCATGGTAGGTTTGAAAATGAACGTGCCGGAAGCCAACATGGAACAGATGGTGGCGATTCTGCCCAGTTTACAGGCGCCGACCATATCCCCGCTCTACCGCACCAATTGGTTTTCCGTGGAAATCATTGTGGAACAGGCCCAGGTTCGCAATCTTATCCCCCAGGTGATCAAGTTCGGGGCCACCGGCATTATCGAATATCCTCTTTTCAAGGTAATCTAACCTTAGAGGCTCGGTTGCAAAGGTTCAGCCTTGTGCCAGGAATGTCTTTCTGAGCGTCTCGGTATTATAGCTGTTCTCGAAAATATACTCGTTTTCCTACATTCAGGTTGGCGAAAACGCGTTTGCAAGGGCGTCCTATCAGAAATATCCCTTGATCGCACTCGGTCTTAGAACCGCCCCGGCCAGCCTTAAGGCCGGCCCTTTTCAGGGTCAGATTTTTTTGGGGCCGGGGAACAGGTTAGGTCTTTTTGAGGCGGGGCGGTGGTTAACTCTTCCGGACGGGTGGGATCTTTGCTGGGTTCGGTGGTTTTGGCCGGCGGCGGGCAGGGGGCGGCGGCAGCCTTGCTGGCTGCCAATTGCTGCTCATAGGGCTTTAAGGAGTGGCCCAGGCGGCCGACTTTGTTGAGGCGACGGAGGACATCAAGACAGAGCTGGGCTTTTTCATGGCTGCTGGTCGCGGCATAGAGATCAAAGGCCCGGCTGTAATAGAGAAATGATCTGGAAAAATCACCTTGAGCCTCCCAGACTTGCCCCAGACCCTGGAGATCGGCGCCCATCCCGGGTCTATTCAGGATGCTGCGGTCCGCGGCCAGGGCGGCCTGGAAAAAAGACAGGGCCTTGACCGTATCGCCTCTGGCCAGAGACAGTCTGCCCTGCTGGTAATTCCAGGAGCCCTGGACTTCGGCGAGCTGGGCTGACGGGTTGGGCCTCCTCCAGGAGAACTGCAGCCGTGCCGGGATCTTGTCGATCCAGAGCCAATCCGGCCATCTGGCACAGGACCTGCCCCCTGACCTTGGCTGAGCCCGAGAGCCTGGCCAGGTTCCGGGCCTCCTCCAGGTGACGTTCCGCCTTGGGAAGATCGCCGTCCTTTTTGGGCGATGGTGGCCAGATTAGCCAGATTAATGGCGGCCCCGGCGTCATTTCCGAGCCCTTGATTGACGAACAGGGCCTGTTGGAAGAGATTTTTGGCCTCGGGGAGATCGCCTCGAGTCAAGGCCAGGGCGGCCAGGTTATTGAGCTGCCGGGCGGACCCGATGGGGTTGTCAATACTCCGGTTAATCCTCAGGGATTTGGTAAAAGCCTTCTCGGCCTGGCGGTGCTCGCCCTCACTGAGCAATTCCTGCCCCCGGAGGCCGGCGTCTGTGGCCCGGCTCACCTGACGCCCGAAGGGATCAGGCCGTCTGGCACAGCCGCACATGACAACGGCCAGCAGGCAGAACCAAACCCAAAAATTAAGGCACATCCCGGGGCTCCAGATGAATGGGCTCGCTGGGGGGCGATTTGGGCAGCGTCATTTTGATCAAAGGATTCGCTTTCACCGCGTCAAAAACTTCTTGACTGGTGCGCACCGTTTCATCCGTGGTTTCTACCAGGCCGGGAAGTTGGCCGGAGGCTTTTCTAATATCGATCAGGATGCATCTCAGCTGGTCCATCTCCTGGTTTACTTTTTCCACCAAGCCTGGCAGCTTTCCCGAAGCCGATTTGACGTCCCTGGTGATGGCTTCGGAATTTTTGAGGGTGCTTTCCACCTTGACCAAGGCGTTTTCCAGACGGGTGTAAAAATCCTTTTGCATCAGCAGCTTGCCTATCGTACCCTTGGCCTCGATAATACTGACCAGCACATTGTCGAAATTTTTGAGGGTGGTAAACAGCTTCTGTTCGTGGGACTTGAATTGCTCGCTGATATCTAACAGGTTCGAGATAAATTTCTTGGCCTTATGAAGGCTTTCTTCGGGTTGAAACTCTTCCAGATAATCGGCCAGGGTTTTCTTGACCCGGGAAGGAATGGTGCCGTAGGGCTCGACGGGCGGGTAGCCGTAGGTCCCGGGACTGATGCTCAAGAATTCACTGCCTAAAATGGTGGGGCTTTCCACTTGGGCCACCGAATCCAGGCGGATGAGGTCCTGATACTTCGCATTGACCCTGAGGGTGACCTCCACCTGGTTCTGATCCCCCACCCGGACAATGCGTAGGCGCGTCACGGTGCCGATTTCGGTGTTAAACATTTTCACGGCCGCACCCTGTTGCAGGTTGTAACTCTGGGGAAAAACTGCCAGATACGTTTGGGTTTTTTGGAACCAGCCTTTGCCCTGGCCGATGAGCAGGACCGCCCCGATGCCAGCCAGGAAAGCCAGGAACAAAAACAACCCGGCCAATTTTTCGGTACGGCTATAGGTTTCCACCATAAAAGCATCGCCTCTGCTGGTTCAGTCTGGGAATAAAACCCGGTGCTGGAACCCTCAAGAAGATGGTCCTTTCCCGGGCTCAGCCGCAGCCAACCGGCGGATGATCTCGGGTATGGTGGCGGTGGCCAGGGCCGCCAGGGAGCCGCCCCCCAAAACCACCTGGAGGGGAATGTTTAAGACGGCCGCGGTTTCAATCATTGCCTGGCAGATCTGAAAATACGCTTTTTCCGTCAGGCCGATGGAGCCATAATCATTTCTGTGGGTGTCAAAGCCATAGTACCACACCAACAGGTCCGGTTTATAGGCCAAGACCCGGGGGAGGTGGGCCCGGACCGCGGCGACATACTCCTGATCCGGGTCCGCGGCCTGGTCCACCTGGTACACGTCCACGTCCACCTTGGTGCCGTCCGGGGAGAGAAAATCATCGCCGCAAAAACACAGATGCAAAACCTCCGGATCGTTGCTGAGTAACTGTCTGGTGCCGTCGCCATGGTGAGCATCGGTGTCGATAATGGCGAAACGCGACAGCGGACTGATTTCCCGGACATGACGCAGGGCGATAACCACATCGTTGAAGCAGCAGGCCCCCCAAAAGGTCTGATACCCGGCATGATGACCCCCGGCACCGATGAAACAAAAGGCCCTGGCAACTTCCCCCCGAGCCAAAGCCGCCATGGCCGCGACGACTCCTCCGACTGATTCATAGGCGGTGGAACACATCCGGTCCCGGGCCACTCCCTGAATCATTTGCGGAGCGTGGGCCTTGAGGATCAGATCTTCGGAGGCTCGGGGACATTCATACATCTGAATATTGGGATATTGGAGCAGTGGGACCAGGGCTTCGGGGAAATCGCGCAGGCGGTTGCCCACGGTCAGGTAACTTTTGCGACTGAAGGATGGATGGTAAAAAACGCCGACTTTTGTCATAGGCTTCACCTTCGGGAACGCTGGCGTAATTCGGGGTACTGGGCAACCACACCAAGAATACTCTATTTTACCTCTTGATGGCAATAAAATCCAAGCTCTTTTCTTCTCCGGGTTAAACTCCGGCCAGGATAGCCTTTTCCAATTGACAGGTAAAAAATTATTTTGATAATATAAATACTTAGGCAAAAAAGTCTTTAGCTGCAAAAGCCGTCCCCGGGCGGCCCAAGCGATGGAAATTGTGAGAAAACTCGATGCCTGTGTCCAGGTCCCTGTTCTTGTTGGCTTTTCTGGGAATACTGTTGGCCGCAGTCTGGTGCCGACCTGCAGGTGCGGGTAAGGAGCAGTATATGCAACTGAGCGAACCGGACAAAAAAAAACTGCACGATATTGCCCGGCAAAGCATTGACGCTGGTATACAGGGACGGACGCCCCCTTCGTTCCAGGACATCACCGGGGTCTTAGGGGAGCCCCGGGGGGCCTTTGTAACTCTGCACCTGCGGGGGCGCTTGCGGGGCTGCATCGGTCTTATCGAAGCGGTGAAACCCCTGGCCGAAACCGTCCAGGAGATGGCCCGGTCAGCGGCTTTTAGTGATCCCCGGTTCCCGCCCCTGACGGCCCAGGAATTTAAGGATATTGATATTGAAATTTCGGTGCTGACCCCGCTCCGGCAGATTAAAAACGTGGATGAAATTCAAGTCGGCGTTCACGGTCTCTACCTGCGGAACGGATCACGCCGGGGTTTGTTGTTACCTCAGGTGGCCACGGAATATAACTGGGACCGGGACACCTTTCTCCAACAAACCTGTCAAAAGGCCGGATTACCTTTTATGGCCTGGAAAGATCCGCAGACGGAGATATACGTTTTCAGCGCCGATATCTTTTAACCGGTCGCCCTCCGGATCTACCAGGCCGGCGGCGTTAAATTCTAACTTGAGGACCGAATAATGCCTACTCATGATAATTCCCCGGAAGACCTCTCTCCAGCACCTCCCGTACCGGCGCCGCCAGAGGCCAAACCGCCCCAGGGGGGGTGGCAGCGGTACCGTTTCCTGATAATCTGTGGTCTGGTCTTAGCATTTATTATCTATATCTTTGCCGCCAAAGAATCCAGGATGGTTGAGCAGGCCACGCCGCCGGGACAGATTGTGGCCAAGAACCTGGAAATTGAACTAAAGACTCAACCAGGTGTTCTCAGATTAGAGCCGGGGTTGAAAGCACTTGCCACCCACCCCGCCCCAGGCGGTTCGGTGGAGGGAGGTGGACCGGCGCCGGCTGAGACTCCACCCGTTCCCGGTAAGCCTGAGGAGCCGGCCAAACCTTTGATGGCGGCCCCATCAGCAGCGCCACCGATAAAAACCAGCGAACCGGCAGCAAAACCCGAGGAACCGGTCAGACCCATTATCCCACCGCCGCCCCCGCTGCCGGCCGTGGCCGAAAAGGCGGCCAGCCTGCCGGTGAAAGGGGAGGCCTTCACCCGCGCCCTCATCAAAATCACGGATGATCAGGTAAACAAGCCACTTTTCGGTTGGCGGCCAAATTCCATCCTGTTTGGCAAAATGGGGGTCACCGATGATGTCAACAACCTGCAACTGGGAGTTTTGGAAGTTATCCGGCGGACGGCGGTGGTGCTCAACGAAAACATGAGCCGCTTCGCCCTGACCGAAGCCCAGAACCCCTATCTGAACAATGCCATGAACTTTTTTATGGTCAGCCCGGAAAAATACTGGTTTCCCTCTGCATCCGGGAAATACAAAGAGGCCATAGCCGATCTGGAACATTACATTGATGATCTGAAACACAACCGCAGCCGGTTCTACGCCCGGGTGGACAACCTCATCGCTTTGATGAACCATTTCCGGGACCTTCTGGGCAGCGCTTTTCACAATCTCATCAAAGACACGGAGGCCGACGGCAGTTCGGTATCCTGGTTCGTCTGCGACGATTATTTTTACTTTGCCCAAGGGGTGGCCCTGGGGATGGCAGATATCCTGGAGGGCGTGAAAGAGGATTTCGCCGACCAGCTGGCCAAGAAGAACTCCACCAAACTCGTGGATGACGCCATTCATGCCCTGCACACTGGCGCGCATCTGCATCCCTGGCTGATTACCAACGCCAGCAAAGACGGTATTCTGGCCAATCACCGGGCCAATATGGGCACCTACATCGGGGAGGCGGAGCATATCATTTTTACGCTGATGAGTGTGCTGGCCACGAATTAAATAAAGTTTCGAGTTTCGAGTTTCGAGCGTTTTGATTCCGGGCGGGGGCTGAGGCCTCTGGCCCGGTTTTTTTTCGCTAAGAGGAGATGGAATAAGGTGGCCAAGCCCAGCTTGGCGGAGAGGTGACGCGCCCAAGTTCAACTTGGCGCCAGGGGTAAAAATCAGTCATACGCGGGGGTCTTTTTCCCGGAAGGTTTCAGGGGCGGGGTCAGCTTGGTGAACTCATCACAGTAGGCGGAATTGACCTGTGCCTGGGTCAGTCCTACGGCTTGCCGGAGGTCCGCTTTGGAGAGATTGGCATCTCGCAAAGATGCCTCGGTCAGGTCGGCCCCCTTGAGGTCGGCGCTCTCCAGATTCGCCTCCTCCAAATGAGCCCTCTGGAGATGGCTCCCTGCCAGGCGGGTTCCCCTGAGATCGGCTCCCTCCAAGTGGGCGCCCTGTAAGTGGGCATCCTCCAGGCGGGCATTCCAAAAGAGCGTCCCCGGCAGGTTGGCTCCCTGGAGTTCCGCTCCCCGGAGGTCGGTATGCCGCAAATCCAGGGTTTGTCGTTTCCCTTTTGGATCATAAGCCGGTCCTAAGCTTCCAATGACGGAGAGAATAGCCTGGATATCGGTGCGGGGCCAGATTCCTCCAGCTTTGGCGGCCTGAGGGTTTGCTGCCTGGGCCGGACCAAAGGGCCGAATGGATTCCTCCCGGACGTAGGCGGTGAGAACCTCCAAGATGGCCCCTTGATCCTTATGAGATCCTCGGGAGAGGCGTTCCAAGGCGTAAATACCTCCCAGACGCACAGCCATTTCCGGTTGGCCCAACTGCTTAATCGCCTCGACATAGAGGTCAGTAATTTGTTTTTCCTGAGCTAGCGCTAAGTCAGACTGGTTCTTTTCCCGCTCCAGCCCGGTTTTTTTCCTGGGTTGCGGTCAGGTTCAGCCAGGTGAAATAGATGGTAATAAGGAAAAAGGCGCCGCCCAGGATCTGGGCCACGGTTTTGGTAATCTCGAGTTTGAGCTCGATGCGGTCTTTCAACTCCAGGTCCTGGAAGCGGCGAAGTTCTAAGATTTGGCGCACCCAGAGATAGAAAACCCCCGCCACTAGACCCAGAATTATTATGAAAAGCACGGCCAAGCCGATCTTGCCGATGGTTGGCAGATTGTGAAACCAGACCATTATACCTCTCCACCATTAGGGCGCGGCAGAATTTCTTTCCTGCCCGAATTATACTAGTTGTCAAAAGTAATGTCTCATTCACCCCTCGTCTTGACCTTCTCCCCTCAAGGTGAGAGGGGATTATACAGGACAGAACTTTTGGCAACCGGTATATCTTTATGGCAATATTAGCATTATTCAGGGAGGGAGGGCAAGGGAAAGAGGGAGGCGGCAAAGAGAATCTGGAGTTTTCTTGACATGACAATATTAATATTTATTTTAAAATAAAACTTATACAATAATCTTCCCAAGCTTGGCAGAGCAGTATGGTAGTCAACCTTAAAATCGAGAGGAGAAAGCCTCATGAAACGGCACATGGGCAGCAAGTTTGGAGTAGTCTGGTTAATTCTGAGTCTGATTATTTTGGCGCCGGTCCTGGTGCAGGCCAAGGAGAAGGGAAAATTCAAAAAGGACATTATCGTCACTTGTCCTGAGCCCAATCAGTGCGTCAGCAGTCCTTTGACGGTCAAAGGCAAGGCCAGGGGGCCCTGGTATTTTGAAGCCTCTTTTCCCATGCGCCTGAAAGATGCCCAAGGTAACGAATTGGCGGTGGGAAACGGCAAAGCCATCGGTGATTGGATGACCGAGAATTTCGTGCCATTCGAAGGGACCCTGGAATTTGCGGTTACGAAGCAAACCAAAGGCAAGCTCATTTTGGAAAATGACAATCCCTCGGGGCTGCCGGAAAACGCCAAGAAAATAGAAATTCCGGTCATCCTGGTGCCCAAAAAGCCATAGGCACACGCCCGGGCTCCCGCATATTCTTTCCACGTCTGACAGGGAGAAGATTAGCCGGACCGCACCTTTGGCCGCAGTATTTTTTTCCTTGAGTTTTCCGGCCGGGTTGTTCTACAGTAGGTCAGAATCCGTGAGGAGGGAAATGGGTATGCGTATCGGCAAGATTATGATCCGGGACCCCATAACGGTGAATCCGGAGACCACCGTCCTGGAAGCCATCAAGATCATGCAGGAGCTGAATATCAGGCATTTGCCGGTGGTGCGGGCGGGGCAGTTCGCCGGCTGGCTGTCGGCCCGGGACCTGTATGGGGTGATGCTGGCGGCGATGCTCGAAGAGATCACGGTGGGGGAAATTATGAATCCTGATCCCATCAGCGTCACGCCCGACACCGGTTTGGAGGAGGCGGCCCACCTGATACGGCAGCACAAGATCGGCGGGGTGCCGGTGTTGAGCGGCCGCAAGCTGGTGGGGGTTTTGACGGTCATCGATCTGCTGTCGGCCTTTTTATTTATGCTGGAGGCCCTGCAGAGCAGCTCCCGCCTGGATCTGGCGTTGGCCGACGACCAGGCGTATGAAGAGGCCTGCCGCCTGATCAGGGCAGCCGGGGGTGAGATAATCAATGTGGGGTTGGGCGCCCCCCAGGCTGGAGGAGGGCGGGTCTACGCCTTCCGTCTGGCCAGGATGGACCTGGGGCCCATCGTTACCAGCCTGAAGGCCCACGGAGTGAAGGTGGTGGAGCTGGTGGAGTAAGAAGGCAGTAGGCAGTAGGCAGTAGGCAGAGGGCAGAGGGCGGAAAAGAAGACAAGGAGTGGCATTTGGGAGGAAGAAATTATCAAGATCTTATAGCCTGGCAAAAGGCTATGGATTTAGTGGAAGCGATATACCAAACGACAAAAATTTTCCCCAAGGAAGAAATATATGCTCTTACCAGTCAACTCCGCCGCGCCGCTGTGTCAATACCCTCAAATATTGCGGAGGGGCAGGGGCGATCATCTCCCAAAGAGTTTCGCAATTTTTTATCAATGGCTCACGGTTCGGTGCGGGAAGTGGAAACACAGATAATGATTGCTGAGAGACTGCACTATATTTCAAAGGCACAAATAATAAAAGTACTTGAATTAGCTGCGGAAGTGGGACGATTGCTGCAAGGATTGATGAAGTCAATCGGGGTTAAGGAGTAAAAAGGGAAATTTTTTTACTGCCTACTGCCTACTGCCCTCAGCCTACTGCCCTCTCAGCTGGCGGTGATGATGGTGTCATGCAGCCAGTTGACCTCGTCTTTGTTGGGGTAATCCAGGGTATAGTGGAGGCCCCGGCTTTCTTTGCGTTGCAGGGCGCAGGTAATGATGAGGTCGGCGACGGTGGCGATATTTCTGAGCTCCACCAGGTCGCTGGTGATCAAAAAATTCCAGTAGTATTCGTTGATTTCCTGCTGAATCAGGTCGATGCGATTGCGGGCCCGCATCAGGCGCTTGTCTGAGCGCACAATCCCCACATAATTCCACATAAACCGGCGGATTTCATCCCAGTTCTGGGAGACCACGACGTTTTCGTCGCTGTCGGTGGCGCCGGAGGGGTCCCAGGGCGGCACCTCGGAAAATTTCGGCTTGGCGATGTGGGGGAGCATCTCCAGCGCGTGTTGGGCCGCGATATGGGAGAAGACCAGGGCCTCCAGAAGGGAGTTGCTGGCCAGGCGGTTGGCGCCGTGGAGGCCGGTCATGGCCACTTCGCCCACGGCATAGAGGTTGATGGATGTTGGTGCGCCCCAGCAGGTCGGTGACCACACCGCCGCAGGAGTAGTGGGCCGCGGGAACCACGGGGATGGGTTGGGCGGTGATGTCGATGCCGAAATCCAGGCATTGCTGATAGATGCCGGGAAAACGGGCCTTGACGAAGTCCTTGGACTTATGGCTGATATCCAGAAAGACGCAGTCGTCACCGGTCTTTTTGAGTTCGGTGTCGATGGCCCGGGCCACCACGTCCCGGAAGGCCAGATCCTTCAGGGGGTGGTATTTGGCCATGAAGGGCGTGCCGTGTTTATCCACGAGAATCCCGCCTTCGCCCCGCACTGCTTCGGAAATGAGGAAATTTTTGGCCTGGGGGTGGTACAGACAGGTGGGGTGAAACTGGATGAATTCCATGTTGGCAATGTTGGCCCCGGCCCGGTAGGCGATGGCCACCCCGTCGCCGGTGGCGATATCCGGGTTGCTGGTATAGAGATAGACCTTGCCGGCGCCACCGGTGGCCAGCAGGATGATGGGGGCAATGAAGGTGTTGACCTGACCGGTGTCCGTTATCGAGAACGTAGACACCCACGCAGGATTCTTCGGCATTGGTGATGACGGCGCCCCGGCGGACCAGCTTATGCCGGGTGATGAGATCCACGGCGATGTGGTTTTCGAAAACGGTGATGTTGGGCTGCTCCAGGACTCTGGCCACCAGAATGCTTTCAACCTCCTGACCGGTCATGTCGTGGGCATGAATGATGCGCCGGCGGGAATGGCCGCCCTCCCGGGTGAGATCGAAGTCAGTGGCAGTGTCGCCGGCCAGATCAAAGTGGGCCCCGAGATTGACTAATTCCTGGATACGTTCCGGTCCCGAACGCACCACCAGCTCCACCGTATCCTGGTGACACAGGCCGTCGCCCGAGGCCAGGGTGTCTTTGATGTGCAGATCGAAGCTGTCATCCGGACTGAGTACGGCGGCGATGCCGCCCTGGGCCTGACGGGTGCTGGTCTCCATGATGCTGCGCTTGGTGACCACGTTGACGGTGCCATGGCGGGCCACTTTCAGGGCGTAACCCAAGCCGGCCAGACCGGAGCCGATGACTAGGAAATCTGAGGCATATTCCATGAGGTTTCACCTAACCGCGAATTAATCAAAATCTTATCATCATGGAGCATCGCGCCAATTACCAGGAAAAACAAGGGTGGAGCTGGATACAGTCCTTGACCCCTTGAGAAGGTTAGGATTAGGGGGGACTGGATAAGATAAAATTTTTGGAAAAATTATATGTCTTGCCTGTGGTATTATTACCTTATGAATGACAAACCGATGGCATCCGAGGATTTTACCAGCCTTTATCGCCGGGCCTTTAGGAATATGGCTGCCGGGCCTTGTGGAATGTCCGGGAACTGGCAAA
>CAVZSK010000006.1:0-42113 GCA_963777875.1 uncultured delta proteobacterium
GCCTTTTCGAAGGCATATTGAATAAATCGTTTGATATTTATGGCCAGGGCTTTGAAAATTACTGAGGTGCTAAGGCGTTCTTTACCACGCGTCCAGGACCGCTTCAATCCTGTCACCCGATCCGCTTCGGAGATGGTGGCTTCGATACCGGAACGGATTTTGTAACGCTCTTTGAAATTAGCCGTTTCTTGTTGCTGTCGCCGCTTGGAAGTGGCCATGTCCGTAGCTTATACTTCAGACGGAAATTGCCTCTGGTGACGTTTGACCAGGCAGACCGGCAGGAATTGGCACTTGGAGCAATGAGGAGCGGGAAAAGATGGCCACACCCGATCAGAACCGTTGAACTCACAAGTTAAGGGGGCATGGTCTTTGATACAGGTGAGGACTTGGCGGCCATCGGCGGCTACCTCAAAGTCACTGAACTGCATCCCGGTCCAGGTTCCGGCGGGCTCCCCGAGGTAATGGGCGCGGTCAACTCCACCCCCCTGCTCGGGCGCTCAGTATATTGGTGCCGCTGCCATAACCGGCGATCAGCGGAATAGTTCGGTCGGCTTATGTCCGGTTTCTTCCAGGCGGTCAATCACCGGGTCGATGTCCTGCTGATCACTGGCGAAGCGTCGTCTACCACCACAGCGGTTATTACCTGGAAGGGATTTTCCGGCTCACAGGTTTCGCTGAGGGAGGCCTTGTAACCCTTGCCCTTGCGTCCATACGTGCATCGGGATCGGCCGGGCTTTGCAGGGAGTCGGCGGGAATATCCTTAGGCTCTTTGAGGGTTACGAGTTCAGGATCATCCTCATTGATCTGGCACTGCTCCGCAACAAACGTTCCAGGAGCCGGTAATTCTTGAGGCGGCTGATCTCAGCATGGCCCTGAGAAGCGCCCCACCAGGTCGAAGAGGTGACGGGCGCACTGGTCCAGACGACGCCGGGCCTGAGATGACTTGACGTCGGCAAAATAGCCGGAACGCTGCCGATAAACCTGGTCGTAGACTTGGGGGAGTTTTTGGTAGAGCTGGGGTACTGTTTTTCCAGACGTTTTAAAAATCCTTCGATGATCCGGATAAAAAGCCCCAGACGAGTCAGATGGGACATATTGGAGATAATATGGGTTGAATCCAGACGCTGCTTCTCGGTGCTCAATCCGGCGGCGGTAATCAGGTTATCGGTGATACCTTGAAAAATCTGGCGGGCTTGCTGGTTAGTGGTCATTAGAACCCGAAAATTATGGAGGGTCTTCTGACAGATGTGGGCCTCAAAGAGATTGATATCAAAAGCATACTGCCATCGCAGATCAAACTCTAACGCGCCAAGACTTTTCGTCAGTGAAGTTATGCAGCTCTTTTAGAATACATAACCCGATGAGGATGGCCACAGGTACGTTCGGTCGGCCGTTATCCGAACAATAGAACGAACGGAAAGGCTCTTCTTTGATCAGCGGCACCACCGCCTACGGAAGGGACCGGCCCAGGATTTTTCCAGGGCCTTTTGCCGATCGTTCGGGAGGTAAATGTCATGATCAAAAATCGTCTTTTGCTTCCTTTTGGGTCTGAACAAGAGGCGGTCTCCGATTAGCTGTATTTATTGCAATTTCATATGGTTAATATATATTACCCCAGAAGAATGTCAAGGGCAATTTGCCTTATTTGTTAATATATTTAAGATGTTATATCTATAATTAGGTTTTTACGAACTCATCAATTTTATAATATTACTTGATTTAACATTTAGTTAATTGTATTAAATATGCTAATTACTATGAATATATCAGTAGTATATGCTCAATGTTATTCTATTAAAATTAACTTAATATGTATTGTGCAATTTTATGAACATAAGTATCAAGTTTTAGAACAATATAACCTGCAATATATCTATTTAACTTTAATTAAATAGTTATATTGTAGGATAATATCAGAATATTATTATCTTTATACGTAATAATAGCATTCCGTTTTTCTTTATTATGGCAAGTGATTTGCAAGTTAGATGATCATGTTTGGTTCCATGACGCTCATACTATGAAAATAGTTTAAGTAAATAGATACCAGGAGGTGGTTATTATGGGAGTTAATTAAAAAAGGAGGCTCGGGCGAAGGTTCTTGCTCGTTGTGGTGGGATGCCGGGCCAAACTGCCAGAAAAAGTTGGCAACATTTGTAAAGCTTTAATTTAATATCATATAACAAAAAAAGTTACTCAACGTCTTTTCCCTTGCCATTTATCACACCTTCCCCCATACGCTGTTTCCCGTTTGCGTTCTCAAGTTGGAGTTTTCAGTTAAAATTCAGATCAGTTTCCGGTGAATATTAAGTCCAAGAAATGTCCTTATTTGATTGATTTATTAGTCATTATTATGAGTTATAGTAAGGTGAAGGCGGCAAAAAAGATTGACGGCGACGCATTCGTACTTTAACATTAGAAGGTTGGTAGACTTAGATGCCACACCGCCCCGGGCTGGGCTGAGGCCGGGGGAAAGGAGAGATTTGTTATGCCAGTTCGGGTCGCCATTAACGGTTTCGGCCGTATTGGCCGTTGTTTAGCCAGGGTTATTTTTTCAGGACAAAAAGAGGTGGAGCTTATTGCCATCAACAGCCGGGGAGATCTCGAGTCAGCCGCCCTGTTGTTTAAATATGATTCCATTCATGGGACTTTTTCCGGCTCCGTGGCAGCCAGGTCTCGAGAGCCTGATGATCAACGGCCAGGAAGTCCACATCACTCGTTTGGATGATCCCCGGAAGTTGCCCTGGAAGGAAATGGGGGTCGACATCGTCCTGGAGTCCACCGGTGTGTTTCGGGACCGGGCCTCCAACGAAGGCCATTTGGCCGCCGGGGCCAAGAAGGTTATCATCGGGGCGCCGGGGAAGAAGGTGGATGCCACCTTTGTCATGGGAGTTAATGAAAAAACCTATGACCCGGAAAAACATGTGATTGTTTCCAACGCCTCGTGCACTACCAACTGCCTGGCACCGGTGGTCAAGGTGCTGCATCAGAGCTTCGGGTTGGAGTACGGCCTCATGACCACAATACATTCCTATACCATGGATCAGCGTCTGTTGGACGGTTCCCACCAGGACCCGCCGGGCCCGGGCCGCGGCCCTTTCCATGGTGCCCACCAGGACCCGGGGCCGCCAAGGCAGTGGCGGAGGTTCTGCCGGAACTCAAAGGGAAACTGGACGGCCTGTCGGTGCGGGTTCCCACGGCCAACGTTTCCATGGTGGATTTCAATGCCATGGTGAAGAAGCCGACGACCCCAGAGGAGGTCAACGAGGCCTTCCACCAGGCTGCCGGGGGTGAGTTGCAAGGCATTTTCCAGGCGAGCCACCGCCTGCTCCTGGTATCCTGCGACTGACAACGGCCGCCCCTACTCGGCCAGCGTGGATGCCGGACTGACCGCAGTGATGCAGGGTAATATGGTCAAAGTCATGGCCTGGTACGACAACGAAATGGGCTTTTCCAATAGAATGATTAACCTGGCCACCTATTTGGGCCAACGATTAGGTGCTTAGTCATAAGCAGACATCATACCGGAGCAGCTGGCAATGGAAAATGATTGGGCAGGTTATAGGCTTAAACCACTCACGCGTTCACAAAAAGGAGGTCGGGTGAAGTTTCTACAAGACGTGGAGGTTCGCGAAAAAACAGTATTTATTCGAGTGGATTTTGAGGGTTCCCCTGGACCGAAACCGTAATATTACGGACGATACCCGGATCCGGGCGGTTTTGCCGACGGTCAATTACTGTTTGGATGAAGATGCCAAGGTTTTCCTGGCCTCCCATCTGGGACGCCCCAAGGGACCGGATCAGATGTTGTCCCTGGCACCGGTGGCCCGGCGTCTGGGCCGGTTACTCCACAAAACGGTGAAGTTCGTCCCGGATCCGCATCTGACTGGAAGTTCAAAAGATGAAAAGTGAGATGCAGCCCGGAGACGTGGTGCTGCTGGAAAACCTGCGTTTTTACCCCGGCGAGGAGAAGAACGACCCGGATTTTGCCAGGCAACTCATGGAGGGGGTGGATGTCTACGTTAACGACGCCTTTGCCGTCGGCCATCGAGCCCATGCTTCGGTTCATGCCGTGGTTCAGTTCGCTCCGGTCTGTGTGGCCGGTTTTCTGTTGCGGGACGAAATTCTCTACTTCCATAAATCCATGGAAGACCCGGCCCGGCCCCTGGTGGCCATCATCGGCGGGGCCAAGATTTCCAGTAAGCTCACGGCATTGGTCAATCTCATGAAACATGTGGACAAACTCATCATCGGCGGCGCCATGGCCAATACGTTCATCAAGGCCATGGGCTATTCAGTGGGCAAATCTCTGGTGGATGATAATTTGTTGGATACTGCCAAGGAACTGATGGCCACCGCCATCCAGAAAAAGGTAAAATTCTATCTGCCGGTGGATTGCATTGTGGCCGAGAAACTCGATGCTCGAGCTGAAACCAAAATCACGACGATTCAGGAAGTTCCCGATGATTGGCTTATTGCCGATATCGGACCAGCCACCATTACACTCTTTAACGCCGCTCTCCAGGATGCTAAGACGGTGGTCTGGAATGGTCCCATGGGTGCCTTCGAAATGGACGCGTTCAGCCGGGGCACTCTGGCTATGGTGCACAATGTGGCCAATTCCTTCGCCTTGACCATCGTCGGCGGCGGCGACACTGATGTCGCCATTCACGCCGCCGGGGAAGCCAACAAAATTTCTTATATTTCCACCGGGGGCGGGGCCTTCCTGGAACTGCTGGAAGGGAAAAAGCTTCCGGGTATCCAAATCCTGGAAGAATGGGATGCGAAACACCAAAGGCAGGGTGAAACCAATGACTGATACACGCAGACCGCTGGTGGCAGGCAATTGGAAGATGCACAAGACGCTGGCCGAAGCTGCAGCTTTGGCCCGGGAAATACGCCAGGGCTATACAGAGGCCATGAAGGCAGAGGTAGTCTTGGCGCCGCCCTTTACGGCCTTGACGATAGTAGCCCGGGAGATAAGTGGTTCCTGCGGTCCGACTGGCGGCCCAGGACATGTTTTGGGAAAAGCAGGGCGCTTACACCGGAGCCATCTCCCCGACTGATGCTCAAGGACGCGGGCTGCCAACTGGTGATCATCGGCCATTCGGAACGGCGGCAGTATTTCGGCGAAACCGATGACACGGTCAACAAAAAGATTAAGGCTGCTCTGGAAAACGGCCTGGCTCCCATCGTGTGTATCGGCCAGACCCTGGTCCAACGGGAAGCCCAGGAGACCATGACGGTTATTACCTCCCAGCTGAACCAAGGTCTGAAAGATTTGACTTCCGAAGAACTGAGCCGGTTGGTAATTGCCTACGAACCGGTGTGGGCCATCGGCACCGGGCGCACGGCGACGCCGGACCAGGCCCAGGAGGTGCACAGCGTGATCCGGGGGCAACTGGTGGATGAGGGCCGGGACTGAAGTGGCTCAGGGGCTGCGAATTTCTACGGCGGCAGCGTTACCCCGGACAACATCCGGGAACTGGCCCAGGCCCCAGATATTGACGGCGCCCTGGTGGGCGGAGCCTCTGAAGGCAGACTCATTTTTGAAGATTGCGGCCATGGGAGCTGAAAAAACAGGGAAAAACGATCAGCTAAAGGGGAAAAGACAGGGGGCAGGATAGTTTTTGTTTAAGACGCCGGCATATGTCTCTGCGTTTAAAAATTCCATGGGAAGGGTTGCTTTTTTAAACTTGGTGGGTTATATAAATATTGTTATGATTACAGTTATTACCATCGTGCACATAGTCGTTAGCCTGGCGTTGATTTTCATTGTGTTTGCTCCAATCCGGCCGTGGCGCCGGCATGGGCGCGGCCTTCGGAGGGGCCAGCCAGACGTTTTTCGGCAGTTCCGGGGCAACCCCTTTTCTGGGCAAATTGACGGCCGCAGCTGCTATCTTGTTTATGGTCACATCCTTGTCCCTGGCCATTTTGGGCCATCGGGGCGGGGTCTCGGTGATGCAAGGGGCGGCACCGGCGGGTCAGACGGGACCGGCGGCAACACCGGCCGAACCGGCTAATAAATAGCATTCTCCTGCCGAAGTGGTGGAACTGGTAGACACGCCATCTTGAGGGGGTGGTGGGGAGACCCGTGCGGGTTCAAATCCCGCCTTCGGCACCATATAGTAATAAAGGCGTAATCTAAAGAGGTTACGCCTTTTCTGTTGCGGTCAACACTCATTTATCCCTATTCACGAACGCTGTCTTTATCTGGCGCCAGACACTATTTTCTGCTACTGGCTATTTCGGTTAATTTTTCATGATAACATGGCGGCCTTGTCGATGTATCTGGTCTGGAGCGCCGAGGTGGTAGTGAGTTCGGGGTGGGGAAGTTTTGGGGAATTCTCTCCAGTAGTGAAACAGGAGTAACCGACGGGATTATCTTGGAGGGTGCAGACCTTCACGACCTTGGGAAGGTCCACAGCCAGACCCAGCCATTGGTTAATCATTGTGGAGGGAAAATTGAGCAGATCTAAAGCATAACTCATTATTTTATTAACACTCAAGTTATTCCGCTGATCACTCAACGGCGCTAATTTGGGCAGCAGGATGGGTTCGCCTTTGGCCACCGGGGTCATCACCACCCGCCCTGTCACTTGTTTTACCGTCTCAGCGGTTTGGGGCGGCAGAACCTCCCGGGGCCACTTGACGACCTGCAAGACCTCCGGCCTCAAAATTCTTCCGGGGGAGAGGTTGACACCGGCCACCACCACCGGGACCAAGTTTTGAACCATATCCTGGGGTTCGGAGCTAACATAATCCTGGATGAGAAAGCCCATGAGCAGACCCAGGGTTAGGGCTGCCAGGATATTCCACATTCTTTTCCGTTGTTTCATTGTTGGCCTCGCTTTCCAAAACAGGAGAGTTGACCGTTGGAATCCTGCTTTAAAGTAGCAATTTGTTGTTGTCGTGGTCAAAAATATTGTCCTATGCAGTGGTTTCTCTTCGTCAAGCCGGCGCTTTGCCTGCGGCCTCCTTCAGATTCCTTCTTGCGATGGACACCCTTGCCGTCCGGCTAACAGTTCCCCCTGTCGGGCCTGTAGAGGACTTCCACCTCCAAGTGGGCCTGACGGGCGCACAACAAATAAAGGCGTAATCTAAGGAGATTATGCCTTTATTTTTTATGTTTGACCAATTGCTCCCCCTGGCTCTCAGGACCTGGGAAAGTTGGCTTTGCCATCGTCGGTCCGGGGCAAATTTTTATTCCGGCCGGAAGTAATTTGTGCATAAGGATGGGCTCGCCTTTGACAACCAGAGAGATAATCATCCGCCCTTCCACCTGCTGAAACGTATAAGCGCTCTGAGGCGGCAACATGTCATAGGGGACACTTGACCACCCGCAAAATGTCCGTTCCCAGGACAGTTCCAGGGGTGATGTCAGCATCGGCCACCACCACAGGGAACTCCACCCGAACCATGTTTTGATTTTTAAGTTTGATATACCAGCAGATGTACAAACCGACCATCAGACCCAGGGCCAAAATTCCAGAAATTTCCAGTATCTTTTTAAATACTTTCATTGTTGGCCTCACTTACCCGGAATAATGATCACGCTGTCAAGGTCACCGTATCGCCTCTGAGGAAAATATATTCAATTATCATGCCAGTTGTCCGACGTAATCTTTAACCTATTGATTTAATTATCTATCAGTCACGTGCTCCTTTGGGCAAATTTAACCTTACCACTCCGGCGCATTTCGTTAACTAATTGAATTTAATTAATATATCTGATTCTATGAAATAGTTGGTGTTTTTAGGTCAGAAAAAATTGACAGGCCGAAATGTTTGAAATATTGAACAAATGTTTGGTTTTTAAAACACCAAAGGCCCCCAAGAGAAAAACTCTCAGGGGCCTTTTGACTGGCCGGTCTTCCAGACCGGGAATAGTATTCTATCACCCCACCCAATCCGGTGAGCAGGCCTCTTGGAAGCCTCGGCGGTTTTCCATCTCCACGGCCTCTTCCAGGGAAAAGACCTGGATGAGGGTATCGGCGTCGGCTTGGGGGCGGCAGCTTTTTTTGCCGGTGACCACTACACCGTGCCGGGTGACGTTTTCTCCCTCAGCCAGCGAAATTCGCTGATATTGTCCGCCCCACCAATAGGCCAGGGTTCTGGCCTGTTGTTCGGTGAGGGGTGTCTTCTGGAAAGGTATTGTTGGTGACATGGATTGCTGCTCCCAGTCGGCTTAAATCCGGGGACCGGCCTGTTTGATCTCAGGGGATACCAAAGAATCGAACATGGTAAAGTTGTCGGAGAACATAGTGGCCAGCTTCCGGGCCTGGGCATCGTAGGCATTCTGGTCCGACCAGGTATTCCGGGGATTTAAAACTTCATCCGGCACTCCCGGGCAGGTAGTGGGGATGAGCAGACCGAAAAAAGGCTCGGGAACGGTGGGGACGTTATCCAGGGCTCCCCCCAGGGCGGCATGCACAATGGCCCGGGTATAGGCGATCTCCATACGCTTGCCGACGCCGTACGGGCCCGCCGCTCCAGCCGGTATTGATCAACCAGACGGTGACATTATGCTGGGCAATTCTTTTTTGGAGCAGATCGGCATAGACGGTGGGCGGCAGGACCATGAACGGGGCCCCGAAACAGGTGCTGAAGGTGGCGCTGGGCTCGGTGACGCCTTTTTCGGTGCCGGCCACTTTGGCGGTGTAGCCGGAGAGAAAATGATACACCGCCTGTTCCGGGGTGAGTTTGGCCACCGGCGGCAGGACGCCGAAGGCATCGCAGGTGAGCATGATGATATTTTGGGGATGACCGCAGAGGCCCTCCCGGTTGGCGTTAGTGACATGGCTGATGGGATAAGAGGCCCGGGTATTTTCGGTGAGGGAGTCGTCATCCAGATCTATGCGGCCGGAATTGCTGTCAAAGCCGACATTCTCCAGAATGGTGCCGAAACGCCGGGTGGTCTGATAGATGTCGGGTTCGGCGCTGGGCGACAGACGGATGACTTTGGCATAACAGCCGCCTTCGATATTGAAAATGCCATGGTCGCTCCAGCCGTGTTCGTCATCGCCGATGAGAGTCCGGGAGGGATCGGCCGAGAGGCTGGTCTTGCCGGTGCCGGAGAGGCCGAAGAAAATGGCGGCATCACCACGCGGGCCGACGTTGGCCGAACAATGCATGGACAGGATCTTTTGCTGGGGCAGCAGGTAATTCATGACAGTGAAGATGGCTTTTTTGATTTCACCGGCGTATTGGGTGCCTCCCACCAGGACCACTTTCTGGGCGAAATTGATGACAATGAAAACCACCGAGCGGGTCCCATCCACTTCGGGGACGGCGTGGAAGTTGGGGGCGCCGATCAAGGTAAATTCCGGGACGTGGCTGAGCAATTCTTCCGGCGTCCCCTGTTTGAACATATTGCGGACAAAGAGGCTGTGCCAGGCCGTTTCGGTAATCACCCGGATAGGCACGCGGGATTGCCGGTCGGCGCCGGCAAAACAATCCTGGACAAAGAGGTCCTTGCCTTGCAGGTAGGCCAGGAGCCGATGATAGAGGGCCGAAAATTGTTCCGGGGTCATGGGATTGTTCACCGGTCCCCACCAGACCTTGCCCTCGCTGGAGGGTTCCCGGACGATGAATTTGTCATTGGGGGCCCGGCCGGTGTGTTCGCCGGTACGCACCACGATGGGTCCCAGGTGGGCCAGGCGGCCTTCCCGCCGGCGGATGATTTCCTCGTACAACGTGGACGAAGCCAAATTCCAATAGACGAAGTTGACGTTTTTAATGCCGTGCTTGTCCAGCCCATAATGGCTGACTATCGGGTTTTGGATATCCATGGGCCTCCTCCTCAGGTAATTGGCGCTAAAAATAAGGGCAGCGGGAATCTTAATCGGGCAGGCTGAATATTATCCGTTGACAAAGTCCTTTAATCTCCCCCCCAATTTCCCCCTTGTTCTATATAGACTACCCGAGCCTTGGTTTCAATGAGAATTTGTTCTATGGGGTCAGTCGAACCTTAGAAAAGTAAAACAAAAGCGAACTTGGAATTATAATCGACCCATCCAATATAACCCATCAAGCCTGTTTGCAGCTTAATTTTTTTCCCAGACCAATTGTTAAGGTAGCCTTTTTAAAAAATATCTGGATGACTATTTAAGTTATCAAAAAGGGATTTCGATAAGAGGTAGTAAGGAACATAAGAAAACCAACCAAAGGCTAAACTAATATACCAGGAGGGTTTGATGATGCAGGAACTCGGCAGAAACATCTTGCTAAGTATTGATCAGGTAGCCAGGCTGACTGGAGTGAAGAAATCTACTCTGCGTTATTGGGAAAAAACCTTTCAAGATTATTTGCGGCCAACGAGAACCTATTCCAAAAGAAGAGAATACAGTATTGAGGAAGTGAATACCATTGAAACCATAAAAAAACTTCTGGAGGAAGAGCACCTGACCAACATGGGCGTCAAAGTGCGTTTGAAGGGATTGAACGGCAACGGCAACGGTGGGTATCAATAAAAGACCTCCTAATCCTAACAGTTTTTTTCTTTAGACCAATTCCCGCCAGGAGGGCGGGTCGAAGGAAAAATTTAAATTTTGGAATTATGATTGACACCTTGGCGTGATTACCCAAAATTACCATGGATAACTACTGCCACAGGAAGACCTGTATAAAGTCCTGATAAGGTCCAAAGGTCCAAGGGAAAAAATACTGGTGGAACAATGACGGCTGGTCTCAAGGAAGCCGTGCAAGCTAAAGGATACTCAGACAGTTGAGGTGCCTGGCAGGCATTGCCAGGCCTTCCCTGACTGTAAGGCCTGCCAGAACCAAGCCGAACCCGGTATTGTTCCAGATGATCCGTCGCCGCTAGTGGACTCGTATCCACAGATTGATATCTTATGCCGCTTTGGAGGAATTATCCATTGCCAAACAGTTCTGTCCTTTATTTCCCCTCGCCCCTCGAGGGGAGAGGGCCAGGTGACGGGTGAATCAGACATTACTTTGGCATCTAAATATAACCCGTTAGATCCTGCCGTCCGCCGGAGATCGAATAAACACCACGAGATACCTCCTGTGGCCAGAGGAAGCTCTAAGACTTCCAGGCGTTTTTTTGCCTTAAGCCACCATCAATATCTCCTCTTTCTCTTGGTTCATCAAGAAGCCCACCGCAGTCTGTGATCAACCCTATTTTTTTCTTGAAGAAAGCTCCCGTTCCCTGAGATACTTGGATTATAATAAGCACACCTCAAACCATCCCAATTCCAAGGACAGGTATATGCACAAGCGGAGGCGATTTGGCTGTTTCAGGCTTTTTATCGTGGTTTTCATTACCGTATGCCTGGCTTTGCCGGTCTCGGCCCAGGTGCAGCCTGGGGAGGAAGCCAAGCCCGAACCCATTCTCCGGGTTGCCATTGCTGACCTCCAGGTTCAGGGGGAGCAGTCAGCCGACGAGGTTCGGCAGGCGTTAACCGCAGTCCTGCCGGCCGTCGTCGACTGTATACAGGCAGAATATCAGCGGACCGGTAAAGTTCCCACCAGAATTATGCTGCGGTTTAATCTGAGCAGCAACGGCAAGGTAGTGTGGTACAAAGTTATCGACCCGCCCTTAAAATCTCTGGACACCTGTGTCAGTAAGGTCCTGCCGCAGATCAAACTGCCACCGTCCGGCACCAGCCTATCCCGGGTTACGGTTGTGCTGGCGGCCAAACTGGACCACCTGCTGGCGCCTTAAGCTGGTTGGTGGTTTCGAAGTTCTCGCTGGTTAAGCTCTTATGTCGTTTTCTCTTTTTCTGTGGTGTTGGACCCCGGTAATATTGTTGTCGGTGCTGGCGGTATTCTTTAAAAGGTCGGCCTTGGAATTGGCCGTCTATGGCTTTCTCTATGTGGCGCTGCTGGCGGTCTGGGCTTTTCAGACGCCCTGGGCGGTTGTCTGGCTGGCTGCGGCCGACGGTTTTCTGACCACGGTGCCGCTTCTGGCCGTGGTTTTCCTGGGCATTCTCTTTTCCCAACTTTTGGTGGCCACCGGCTCTTTGGAGCGCCTGGTTATCTGGCTGCTCAGCGGCCTGGACCGGCCTCTTTCCCGGCACTTACTGATTGCCCTGGGTCTGGGGAATTTTTTTGAAGGCGCCAGCATCATTGCCGAGCCCATGGTGGCGCCCATGCTGCACACCGCCGGGGTCAAACCCGCAGGCGCCGCCGCCCTGTCCATCATCGGCTACGCCGGTCTCATGAGCATCGAGATGGCGGGTATTATCATTACGGTTCTGGCCCTGGTGACCGGCCTGCCCTTCTACGATCTGGGCGTGGCCGCGGCCTGGCTGTCTGTGCCGGGCACGCTCCTCATGGCTTTGTGCATCCCCTTCTTTCTCCCGGATTGGCGGGAGGGCTGGCGTCGGCTGCCCTTTATTTTGGGCTGTGCCCTCCTGGTAAGTCTGGCCGCGCTGGCCGCGGCCATCTGGCTGGGAGTGGCCATTGCCGGCATGGTGGGCGGGCTGGTCCTGGTGGGCTTTTTGTTGTGGCTGGGGGACCGCCCCCCGGTCTGGGATCGTCGCCTCGTGAGTGATCTGACCCCTTTCGCCGTCATTCTGATCCCTTTGCTGCTCGTGAATACCGTCCCCTGGCTCCAGGAGGTAACGATGCGGCGGCTGACCTTCACCATTTCTTTGATTCCCATCCATGCCATTACCTTTACGCCATTTTTTTCGGCCTATTTGTATCTCTTGCTAGCGCTTGGTCCTGGCCGTCAAAGCACTCAAAGCGACCCCGGAGCAATGGCGGCTCGTGTGGAGCGCCGGCGTGGGGAAAGGCTGGCGGGCCCTGGCAGCCATGGGCCTGTTTGGCGCCATGGGGCAGGTAATTGCCTATTCAGGCTATGCTCCCGGATTCGGGCACCTGGACCAGGCCCATAACATCCCCTGGGTTCTGGCGGCCGGGCTCAAGCAGTACACCGGCAGTATCTACCCCCTGTTCGTGCCCCTGTTGGGCTGGGTGGGCACCTTCCTCACCGGCTACGGCGTGGCCTCCCTCATGCTGTTCGGGGAACTCCAGGTCCAGGCGGCGCCGCTGCTGGGGGTGTCAGCCACCATGCTGGCCGCCGGCCTGACCGTGGGGGCGTCCATCGGCTCCATTTCCTCACCCTTTAAAATCGCCATCGCCACGCCCATGTGCGGCGCCGTGGGGATGGAAGGCTATATCCTGCGCCTGACCATCCCGTTGGGGGTAATCGCATCATTAGTGCTGGGGGTAATTTTATTGGCGGTGGCGTAGGGTTAGTGGGATGGAAGCAGGTGGTTGATGTCCGGCACTTGTTTTCTAAAGCACAAGCTCAGCCTCGCCCCAAGTTCCGTGCCCAAAAGCAACTTGGGCACGAGGGAAAAAAGTGTTTATTCTTCGATTCTGCTCAAGCCTCCTGCCTGTAATACTTCACGGAAAACTGCAAACGGTATTAAAGCCCCTTCCAGAAACCTTCACATATACCTTGACTTTAATCAATAAGTATATTAATAACCATTTATATGCTTATTAATTAAAGGGAGCCGCGTGACCGGAAAAGACCTCACTTCAGCCGCCTTCCTGGCCAAAAGTCTGGCCGATGAGAACCGCCTGCGGATTCTCCTGTGTCTGGGGAACGGCAAGAAATCTGTCTCCCAGATCGTGGAGGAACTCAGTCTTTCCCAACCCCTGGTGTCTCATCACCTGAAAGAATTGCGCCGCTCCCTGCTGGTCACCGTGGAAAGACGCGGCCCCTTCATTTACTACGCCCTGAGCGATCCCCGCATCATTGACATCCTGTTGTCCCTGGAAACCTTAGCCCTGGAACTGCTGGCCCAGCGGAAATCCTTCTGATCTAAGAGGTAATTGATATGAGCCAGGAAAAAATTCAGCAACTTATCGAAACCATGGAACCTCAGGAAGCCCTCCAGGCCATCGCCCAAGTGGTGCGAAATCTGTTTTCCGTTTTGGGAGAAGAGGCCTGGCAAGATTTTGTCGTCACCTTAGTGGGCGAAACTGCCGCGGATCGGACTGCCGGCATGGTGCACCTCTGACTGGCGGAATGCATGGGCGCAGGCGTCGACCCAACACAGATGTGTCGCCGGTTGGTGGATAAGGTGGGCCGCTGGGAGCAGCTTTTTGCCATGGCCGACCCGAACCTGCTGGTCCTCTTCGAGGATTGGCTGGAGGCCTTGGAAGAGGAAGTCATCTCCTTGGTAAAAGAACAAGGTAGTTCAGATCCGGACCAGGTGTCCCAGAAACTGGGACTGTCCCCGGCCGGAGCCGCCTTTTTGCTCACCAAGTTAAAACAGGAAGGCCGACTGGCTTAGGAGTTAATGTGTGATTTTGAGGAAAAACCATGAGCGTTAAGAGAAACCTGCTGCTCACCCTGATGGCCCTTCTTATCGGCGGGGCAATCCTCTATTACCAACATCGGCCCCTGCCGGCCCCGGTGGACGCCACCTGGGCGGATGCCCAGCAAGAGGCCGAACGCGGCGGTTATCGTCTCATCACCTACCCAGGAACTGGCGGCGCGTTATCAGCAAGAACCTCATAGTGTTCTCCTGGTGGATACCCGCCAGGACTGGGAGTTTATGTCCGGCTATATCCAGGGCGCCCTGAATTTTCCCATTGAGCCCACCCGGTGGGGCCGCTGGCGGGCGGAAAAACCTCTGGCCGCGCTTTTGGGGCCGGACAAAAACCGGCCCGTCGTCTTCTACTGAGCGGGCCTGGCCTGAGTCCGCAGCGACTGCCGCGGCCCGGGTGGCCGTCCAACTCGGATATAAAAACGTTTATCGCGACCCGCTGGGCTACCCGGCCTGGCAGGAACAGGGTCTGCCCGTAGCCAGTGCGCCAAGGGAGGTGCTTGAAACCGCTCCCGCCTCTGTGGGGCCTTTCTTCAGTTGGTCCATGCTCTGGACCCTGCTCGGGGTCTTTGTGGGAGGCATGGCCCTGAATCTTACTCCCTGTGTCTATCCTTTGATTCCTATCACCGTGTCTTATTTTGGCGGTTTGAGCCGCGGCAGCCGCCGCCGCTTGGTGGGGCATGGCCTTGCTTACCTGGGTGGTTTGTCTGTCACCAACACTGTCTTGGGAGTGTCCGCGGCTCTGACCGGGGGGCTTATGGGGGCCATGCTGCAAAACCCGGTGGTGCTGGTGGTGATTGCAGCCATTCTGCTTGTCTTTGCCGCCAGCATGTTTGGCTTCTGGGAGCTGCGCCTGCCCCAAAGCCTGACCCAGGCCGCAACGAAATCCTATGCCGGCTTTCTCGGCACCTTGTTCATGGGTCTGACCCTGGGGCTGGTGGCCGCGCCCTGCATCGGTCCCTTTGTCCTGGGGCTGCTCACCTGGGTGGCCAGCCAGGGATCGGCCTGGCTGGGGTTCGCCGTATTTTTCACCTTGAGCCTGGGGTTGGGACTGCCCCTGTTTTTCCTGGCCCTATTCAGCGGCAGCCTGGAAAAGCTCCCTCGCTCCGGTGAGTGGATGATCTGGGTCCGGAAACTCATGGGCTGGGTGCTGGTGGGTCTGGCCGTCCATTTTCTCCGGCCGTTGCTGCCATCGTCTTGGGGAATCATCGGGCTGGGACTGGTTGCCTTGGCGGCCGGGGTTCATCTCGCCTTCCTGGACCGCACCACCGCCACCTTCCGGGCCTTTCCCTGGCTCAAATCCGGGGCCTGGTTTGCCGGTCTGCTCATGGCCCTGTTGCTGGTGGGTTCCTGGGCCTTACGCGGTCCCGGCGTCTCCTGGCAGCCCTACTCCGAAGAAGTCCTGGCGGCAGCCAAGCGCCAGCAGAAACCAGTGATCATCGATTTTACTGCCACCTGGTGTTCGCCTTGCCGGGAATTGGATGAGATTACCTTTCACCACCCGGAAATAGTGAAAAAGGCGGCCCAGGAGTTCGTGATGGTTAAGATCGATCTGACCCAAAAAGGCGATCCCCAACACGCCCGCCTGCTGCAGCACTACAACGTCAAGGGCGTGCCCACCGTGGTCTTTTTGGATGCCCAGGGGCGGGAAATCACCGGCCTGCGGTTGGTGGATTATCTCCCGCCGGACCGCTTTCTGCTCAGAATGGTGCAAGCCATAAAATCCGAATCATAAATAGGAGGACGTTATGTCACTCAAAGTCAGATTCTTCTTGAATGAACCCAACGGCAAGCCGTGAAAACACTTTCAGGCCATGATGCCCAGGTTGGGCAGCAAAGTATCCCATTGAATTCGAGGTGATTTCTCAAACCGAAAGCCGACTACCAGACCGATGAATACTTTGAGCTGGACCTGCCGGTGGCTCCGGCGGTGATGGTGGGTGAGGAGATCGTCGTGGAAGGCTCGGATGTCGCCGAAGATAAACTGGAGGCCGCCATCTGCCGGCACCTGGGGCTGCCGGAGCCGGAACCCACCAAGAAAGGCTTCCTGGCGCGGCTTTTCGGCAAATAAGCAGGAACGGCGAAAGGGTCGATCATGTCACCAAAATTTTCTCATCGGGCGGTCATTAAAGCCATTATTCTGATACCGTTCATTGGCGCGGCAGTGGTGACCGTTCGATCACCAGCCATCAAAGAACTGCTCACCGCCGAAAAGTTGGGCGCCTGGCTGGCCGCGGCAGGCCTCTGGGCGCCCCTGGCTTTTATCCTGTTCTATGCCGTGGGAGTCTGTCTCTTCCTTCCCGGCACCCTGCTCGCCGCCCTGGGGGTCGCCATCTTCGGGGCCTATTGGGGATTTCTGTATGTGTGGCTCGGCGCCATGCTGGGGGCCGCGGGAGGTTTTCTCATCGGGCGCTACCTGGGCCGGGAGTTCGCCGCTTCCTCATCGGTGACCGGCTCAGAAAGTCGATGACGCCATCGAACGGAACGGTTTTGCCACCGTCCTCTATCTGCGCCTGGTCTACTTCCCCTTCACTGCCATGAACTTCGGCATGGGGCTGACCAAGGTGCGCTTCCGGGACTACCTTTGGGGTACGGGGTTGGGCATCTTGGCCGGAACCTTCATCTTTACGTTCTTTATCGGCGCTTTAAAGGAGGTCTGGGCCACTGGCCAGTGGGCCAATCTCCTTTCCGGGAAGGTGTTTTTCGCCCTGGGTCTCTTTGTCTTTTCCCTCTTTATTCCAAAAATTATCAATAAGCTAAAGATCTGGCAGGGGGTTAAGACTGTTTAGGTGTCTGACTGATCCTGGGATGAGGCAATCAAAGCAGTCTGGTTTTCCCGGGTGATCTTTTTCAGCATTTCCATGACTTTCATGCCTTGGGCGGTGTCCAGGGAGGCGTGGGTGTGTAATTTCTTTAGGCAGAAGCGAGGCTCCTGTGCTCCATTTTTTTGTTTTTTATGAACCAATGATATTTTTCTTTTGACAAACTTATGCTTATTATATAAACATATATTAATATATTAATTAATTTCGATAAGGAGACCGATTTATGAAACTAGGCATGATTATTACGCAAACCGATGCTGAGACAGTGTTTAACGCCTTGCGGTTAGCCCTGTATAGCTTACAACAGGGTGATAATGTGCGTCTCTTTGTTTCAGGGAAAGGGGTTGAAATCGACCAGATTAATGATCCGAAATTCGATGTGAAAGGACAGGCGCAGAAAGTCCTGGAGGCGGGCGGGAAATCTCGGCCTGCGGCGCCTGCCTCAAATTACGCCATGCCGAGGGATCGGAAATCTGCCCGCTTTCCACCCTGAAGGACCAGTATGAGATCGTTCGGGATTCAGACAAGGTCATCATGGTGTAAATTAAAGAAGCCAGTGACATGGCGCTTGTGTCACCGGCTTCTCTGTTGCCTCAAATTAAGGGTGCATCATGGGCATGGTGAGGTGTTTGTACTGTAAGTATTTTCAACCGGATGTGGCATCATTGCGGATGGGCGCATGTCTTCAGACTGAACCATGGGATGGGAGTAAAAACCAATTTGCTCGTGATGAGCATCTCTGCCAAAGCTTTGATTCTCACGGTGGCAAACGCCAACTTAGCCTTGAAGATTTGAAGAAATTTAAAGATTGCTCCTATTATTCTTAAAAAGGTGCGATCATAAAGGCGGCAGGGTCGGTTTCTGGGCCGCCAACACCACAAAGGCGCCATCGCCATACCCCTCTCGCACCGGTTCCGGCCCCGTAATGGCCGGCAGATCTTGGAAAATAGTCTGGCAAATTCTGGGGCTGGGGTAGCCGATCTCCTCCAACCATTCCAGCACCTGGCTGGACCCGGTGGAATTTCGCCTGTCGGTAAAACCGGCTCTTTCCCTTGTTGGCCTCATACGACCGACCCAGGGGGCTTTCCGGATCGATTATGCCGATAATGAGGCGGCCCTGAGGTTTCAAGACCCGCGTTGCCTCGATTAATCCCTGCAGCGGGTTTTGGAGGAAACACAGAACCGTGACCATCAGGACGAAATCAAAAGAGGCTGGGGCCACGGGCATGGCTTCGGCATCACCCCGGATGACTAGTATTCCCCGGTTTTGGCAATTTCGGCCATGGCCCGGGCCGGTTCCACCCCTATCTTAATCCCCAGAGGCACGGCAAATCGTCCCGTTCCCACGCCAATCTCCAAACCCTGGCCCGTTGCAGGCCAAAGCGATTCTACCGCTGCCAGTTCGGCGCCGATAAACCACCTCATGCCGGACAAACCAGTCGTCGTATTCTTGGGCATATGCCTCAAAGGTATCGGTCATCTCACTGCCAACTTCGGCATGGTTTTTCTATGCATGTCAAACTGTAACGCCTTACTTCACTAATTTCCATTCAAACGCCCATCCTTCAGATGAAAAATGTGATCGAAACCTTCGATCATCCGGGCGTCGTGGGTCACGGTGATCACCGCGGTCTGGTTTTCCCGGGCGATCTTTTTCAACAGGTCCATGACCTTCTTGCCCCGGGTGGTGTCCAGGGAGGCCGTGGGTTCGTCGGCCAGGATTAGTTTGGGGCGATTGGCCAGGGCCCGGGCGATGGCCACCCGCTGCTGCTCCCCGCCGGAGAGCAGGGCCGGCAGGGCATGAGCCCGCTCGGCCACCTCCATGTATTCCAGGAGCTCCTGGGCCCGGTTCTCTGCCGCCTTCGCCCTTCACCCCCACCAGGTGTTGGGGGAAAGATGACGTTTTCCCGGGCCGTCAGGAAGGGGATGAGGTTGGCGCTCTGAAAAATAAAACCGATTTTTTCCCGGCGCAACCGGCGTATGTCGAAGCCGGTCCAGCCGTCCTGATAAATGGTCTCCCCGTCAAAGACGACGGTGCCGGAGGTGGGTTCCAGGATCAGGCTGACGCACAGCAGCAGGGTGGTCTTGCCGGAGCCGCTGGGGCCCATCAGGGCCACCAACTCACCCGGGAGATATCACCATACTGATATCTTCCAGGGCCCGCACCTCCAGACGACCGCTGCCGAAAATTTTGCTGAGGCCGGAAATCTTCAGGGCTTCCATCAATGCCCTCCCAGGGCCAGCGCCGGTTGGGTCTTCAAGGCCTGCCAGATACCCAGGCCGCTGGCGACCAGGCCTCCCAGCAGGGCCAGGCCGAAGGTGACGGATGTATCCAAGGTGGTCAGAAAAATCTTCCGGGGAAAATAGTCTTGGGTATTGTAAATGATCAGCCAGCCGATGATAAAACTGCTGAGGGTCAAGAGCAGGGACTGCTCCAGCACCAGGCGAATGATCACCCAGTTGGCCGCGCCCATGAGCTTCATGATGGCGATGCTCCGGATTTTCTCCATGGTGAAGGTGTAAATTACCAGGGTGAGGATGACCATGGAGACGATGAGGAGGATGATGCGAAAGATCAGGAGCTGCATCCGGGCCTTGGCCAGACGGCCCCGGAGCATCAGGTCAATCTCTTCCTGCGAGGTATAAACGGAGAAATACAGCCAGTCTTCAATGTGCCGGGCCACCTCCAGGCGATCGGCGCCCGGGGCCAGTTTGACCAGGACGGCGTTGATGGTGTGAGTGTCCGACTGCTAAGGCCGGCAGTAATTTGGCAGCCTCCGGGGAATTACTGGAACTGCGGGCCAGGTTGCGGCGCAGGCGCTCCCGCTGGTTCCGCACCGTTTCGTTGTCCCGCTGGAACAAGACCTCCTGGGCATCGGGAAGCGAGAGAAAGACCACCGGTTCCCCGTCCGGGGAGGTGATGTCGTCGGTCAGGCCCACCACCGTATAGTGGTGCAGGCCTAAAGGAATCTTCTCGCCCAGGGAGACGCCCAGCTTTTTGTGGGCCACCGCCTCATAGTGAGCCCGGCTGATGCCCCGGCCGGCCGTCACCTTGGTGGGGCCGCCCAGACCGCCGAAGACGTCATAGCCGATGATGGTGAACCGTTTGCTCTTGCCGCGAATTTCCCGTTCCACGGGGTAGACGATGAAGGGACTGGCCTGGGCCACCCCCGGCACCGCGGCCACACTGTAGTGAAAGTCCTCGGCCAGGGTGGATTGTTCGCTGAAGGGCCCGCCCCGGAAGCGTTCCACCACCCACAGGTCCGGGTTGAGGGCTTCGATCAGGGAAATCCCCTCAAAGACGACCCCCCGGTAGATGCCGTTCATGGCCAGGACAGTGCCGAACAGCAGGCCCACGCCGATGACCGTGGTCAGAAACCGGCCCCGGTGGCGTTTCAGGTCTTTGACCGCCAGATCCATCATTTCCCCTGAGATCCCGGAGTCTTGACCTCCGGCTTGACCCGCGTTCCCGGCTTCAGATTCACCGGCTGGGCCACGACCAGGTCCCCTTCCTTGAGGCCTTCCAGGACGGCGATCCTCTTACCGTCATTCAGTCCGGGCTTGATGGGGCGGAAGACCAGACGGCCCTGCTCCACCACCAGGACCCCGGTTTTGCCGTCCCGTTCCATGATGGCGGCCAGGGGTGCGGCCGGGGCCTTAACCCGACCGGTGTCAATATCCACTTCCGCTTCCTCGCCGATGACCAGGGGCTCGGGCAGTTGCTCAAATTTTACATCCACCTCTAGTTCCCGGGTGACGGTGTCTGCTTCGGCGTTGATCCGCTCCACCTGCCCCTGGTATTGCCTCCCGGAGCGCAGGCGGATAGCAGCCTTTTGCCCTTCCTTGATCTGGGCGATCTGGCTCTGGTCCAACCAGGCCGCCACCCACACCGTATCCAAGTCCACCAGTTGGAAGATGGGCGTCCCCGGAGACACGGTGGTTCCCACCTCGGCTTTACGGGAGGTGATGAGGCCGTCCATGGGCGCCAGGATGCGGGTATAGTTATGCAGGGCCTGAGCCGCGTGGGTTTCTGATTCCGCCTGTTTGACTGCGGCCTGTAAAGCCGTGACCGTGGCTTGGGAGGCATGAACTTCACTCTCGGCCACCCGAAGCTGGGCCTTGGTGGTGTCAAAGGCGGCCTGGGAGATATAGCCGGGCTTGAAGACCTCCAGGTCCCGTTGGTAATTGCTTTGTGCCAGTCCTAAATTGGCCTGGGCCTTGCCCACATCGGCCTGGGCCCGGCTTAATTCTCGCTGAGCCCGATTTTTGGCCGCCTGGGCCGCGGCCGCCCGGGCTCGCAATTCCGCCGAGTCAATTTCCGCCAGGAGTTGGCCCTTTTTTACCCGGTTGCCCTGGTCGGCATAGAGCTTTTCCAGGATGCCGGTGATCTTGGTGCTCACCGCCACCGGCACCCGGGATTGCACCGTCCCCGGTCCGTGGACTTTCCCCTGAATCTCCACTGTTTTTACCTGGATCACCGGCACTCGGCGGCGCATACCAGAAAAACCGGTAGCCAACCAAAATTAAGAAGACCAGCCCCACGGCAGCCCCGATGATCTTTTTACCCCCTGGAAGTGTCACGGTTTTAGCCCCCCATTAATGAGGCGACCCGTCTCCCGGGGACCGGCGCCGGCAGATCTGCTGGACCCGGGCCTTGCCGATTTCATAGGCCACGGCATACCTGATCAGGTTGAAACGCGAGTTTGTCAGGTCCACTTGGGCCTGGAGCACGTCCAGGCCGATGGCTTTGCCGTGCCGGTACAGGGTCTCAGCGCTGGCAAAGGCCTCTTCATTGGTGGCCACGGTTTGTTTGGTGGTGGCCACGCCCTGCCGGGCATTTTCCTGGTCCTTCCAGGCCGACGGTCAGATCAACCTTCAGGCTGTTGACCCGGTCCCGCTTTTTTTCCAGCAGTTGCTGATTTTGGGAGGAGGCTTTGGCCACCTGGGCCTTGGTCAGCCCCCCTTCAAAAAAGGGATATTCCAAAATAACCCCGGCCAGCCATTCCGGTTTGGTGCCGCCCAGGTCCCGGTGGCGATAGTCACTCCCCGCCTGCAGACTGACTTCCGGTAAAAAAGAGCCCTTGGCCGCTTTGACCAGAGTCTGGCTCTGGGCCAGATCCAAATCTAATTTCTTAATTTCCGGATTGTTTTTCAAGGCTTCCTGCCATAAGGAATTTAGGTCGCCAGGGGAAGTAAAATTCATGGGGGGATTGCCTTTGATATTCACCGGGACCTGCTCTTCCAGCCCCAGGGTCCGGGCCAGGATTTCCCGGGCCAGCACGATGGCGTTGCGGGCCTCCACGACCGCCTGCTCCGCCTCGGATACCTGGGACTGGGCCCGCACGTGATCCAGATTGGTCACTTTCCCGGCCTGATAAAAAGCCTCGGTCAACTTGCCGAATTCCTGCCGCTGGCTGAGCGCCTCCAGGGCCACCTTGAGATTCTCCTTGGCCTCCATCAGGCGATAGAAGGCCTCGGTCACCGTATAGGCCAGTTCATCGGCAGCCCTTTGGACTTCCTGTTTTTGCGCCTGCGTCCCGGTCTTGGCCGCCTGGGTATTATGATAGGTTTTTAAGCCGTCAAACACTAATTGTTTGCCATAAACTCCGGTATACCCTTCCCGCTTGAACAGCTCAAAAGGAGTGGAGCCGCCGGCCGAAAAGCGGTTGGGCGGCTGCCGATTGTAAAAGGAGGTTAAGACCAGGCGGGGAAAAAACTTGGACCGGGCCGCCTGGTAATCGGCCACCAACTCCTGGATCTTCTCCCGGCTGGCACCCAAGGTCGGATTATACTGCCGGGCCAGGGACAGGCAATCCTCCAGCCTCAGGGCCTGGTAATTCCTTTCCTGGGCCACTCCCATACTGCTGCTCAGGACCATAATAAGTGCGGCCGCAGCACCCACGCCCCGGAATCTTTTCAAGCTGAAATCCATCCCCGTCTCCCGAACCACGAGAGCCACCACATTATTGCTGGTAAGCGTGCGGTTCCTACTTTATCTGACTCACTGTGCCAACCAGAGAGCTTCCCCCTTTGCATTCCGCATTCTTAAAACCTGATCGCCTTTTTTCACTTCTGCAGCCACGATGAGAGGTTCACCCCGGACGGTCATCCTGGAGCCCTTGACTTCCACCCGGTCACCCGCCCCAAACTTAACATTCTGTTGTTCCACGTAACCGATCGGGCCTAAAATGACCAGGAGGGTTTCCTGGGGGAACTTTACCCGCAGCCGCAGACCCTGGGGAGGCCCGCCTCTTCCCGGAGAAAACTTTTCCACCGCCATGACTTCGCCACTGAGAGTCTCCACGGTTTTCAGGTCATACATCCGGCTGAAGTGGATCGGTGCCTCACCGCCTCCCGATTGCCCGACGGTCTGGGCCCAGGAACCAGTAGATAGTAATAGGCCCAAGATAAGCAGAAGCATACCAAACCCAATTTTATTCATAACCCTGTGCCTCCTTTGCCTTTTGTCCATAAGAACACGTCAAGAGGCCGAAATCGGCGCGTTGGCAGAGATTTCCTCAAATTAAAACCTCGCTAGGCTAACTCTGAAGAAGGGGTATCGACCCCTAAAAAACCAAGAGCCATTTAAAAAATCACCAGCGAGATCGCGATGGCCGCAGCCACAACCCCTAGCAGGTTCACCTTAAAAGCAATAAGCGCCAGGGCGGCGCCCGCCATTAATGCCCAAGCCTTGATATCGGTGAGGGCGGCCTGACTCATCTGGATAATCACTAAAACCAGCATTCCCACCAGGGCGGCTAAAATGCCCCGAATCACCTGCCGCATCAGCCGGGCCTCTTTAATCCTTTGATAAAACGGCGTCAGGAAGATGATGATGGCAATGGGGGGGAGAAAAATCGACACCGTGGCCACCACCGCGCCCAACAAGCCATGTACCCAGTAACCCACGAAAGTGGCCAGGATAATAATCGGCCCGGGGGTAACAAATCCCAGCAAAATGCCGTCCAAGAACTGTTGGAGCGTCAGCCACCCGAGATGATCCACCATATCCCATTGTAAGATCGGAATCATGGCATAACCGCCTCCGAAGCTGATAACGCCGATCTTAAGAAATATCAAGGACATCAGGCCCAGAGTGGAGTTAAGGTTCCATAAACCCCAAACCACCAGGGCCACACCCACAAGTGTCGCCATTATTTGTGCTAATATAATTTTTGTCTCGGGTGAGGGGGTCCAGAGATCCTCTGTGGCTGAGCCAGTCAGAGGGGAAAACCTCAAGCCAAGAATTAATCTCAGGGCGCCGGCCCCCAAAAATACCAAGAGATAATTGAGCCCGAGCCACAGAGACCCTAAGGCCAAGACAGCAATACCAAAATCAAGCCAATGGCGTCGCACGTTTTCCTCTAAGCGCCAAAATGCTTGCAGCAATAGAGCAATGACCACGGCATTTAATCCTCGGGAGACTGCTTTGACCCAAGAGATCTCGCCGTATGTAAAGTAAAGGAAAGACAGGCCCCACATGAGAAAAAAAGCTGGTAAAATAAAGGCGCTAGCAGCTAATACCGCGCCCGGGGTTTTGTGGAGACGATAACCCACATAGGTGGCTAATTGCACCACCGTGGCCCCGGGGACGATTTGGCACAACGCCAGCCCATCCATAAACTCCTTCTGAGTCAGCCAACCTTTTTCCTGCACTACCCGATGCCGGATAGGCTCCACCATGGCCAGGCCACCGTAGGCGGTCAGTCCCAGGTGCAAAAAAGAACGGAAAATTTCTCCAACACTCGGTTGCACAATCTTCTCCCCCAGAGTTCTACTCTGCTGCCAAATCAAGGAACTCAATGGTAATCGAAAGTCCTTTTGGCGCGATCCGTATGTTTTTGCTAATCAAGATGCAAAACCACGGCAAAGCAATTGAATACAGCCCAGACCGGATCGTTTAGACGGATATCTAATGTGCGGCTGCTGTCGCTGGACACGATGGCGCACAGTTCCGTGCCATCGGCAATCTGGACCACATACTCAGTGGTGACCCGGCCCTTGTTGATTCGAGCGATGGTTCCCCGAAACCGGTTTTCCGCGGAGCACTCGGGTTCCTCATCATCTTTGTGCAACACTACCCAGGGGGCTTTGACCTCAGCCGTGATCAATTTTCCAACCTTAAGGCCAAGCCGGCTCAGAGAGTCATTGGTGATCACCGTGGTAACCCGGTTTCCTCCCAGGGTAATCATGTCCACCTTGGCTTGAATATCCCCTTTTTGGATGCTACTGATTTTACCGAAAAAGTTGTTCCGGGCGCTGGTTTTCCGGCCGGACTCTTTATTGAGAAAAAATCTGGCCACCTGATGCATCTCGGCCTCGGAAAACGACACCAGGGCAGCAGTTAAATTAGGGGTCGAATGTCCCAGGATGCTTTGCACCACCGGCAGGGGCACGTTGTTCTGCAGCAGTTCCACGGCCCGGGATTTCCGGAGCGCCTCCGGCCCCCCCAGCTCTTTGGGAAAACCACAGGCCAGAGCCCGTTCATAAAACTTCCGGCGGACGTGACCCGGGTCCACCTGAAACAGCTTGCCCAGGGCCTCTTTGAAAGCGCCATCGTCTAATGCAACTCGAATTTCTTGGGCCAGCGTTTCCGGCTAGTTGGACTTCCCGGGCAGCTCGGTCCGGACCAGCCTCAGATCGGCCAAAAACCACCGTTTGCCGGTCGAGTTCGATGTCCCGGAATGGGTCCAGGGCCAAAACTTCGTTCAACCTGGCGCCCGTGTAGCGGATCAACAGAAAGATGAGCAGGATGCGCTGGCGGGACAAACGCACATCCGACCTGACCGCGTCCTGGGTCCAGTCACGAAAAGATTGTTCCAGCCGGCTGAGCTGCACCGTATCCAGGCACCTGCTACCCTCAGGCCCGGCCACGATGCACCCGTGACTGGTTCGTTCCGCCACCGGCAGGGGACGATTCTCCCCCCCGGGGCCGGCATATCGATTTTTTCCTTGGCCATATCAGAAAGTTATGCCCTTCTCCCAACTACCGTATTTCCTGGAGGCGTAATCTGAGGACTCTGAAAAAGTAAGAAAAAACTGTCATTCTGAGGGAGCACCGCGACCGAAGAATCTAGAATCCTTCGCTTCGCTCAGGATGACATGCATGGTTTTTATAGAGGTTTCAATCCTTTCAAAATTTTTTCAGGCCGATACAAATCTTCTTGACAGCCCTTCTGGCCCCTTGATATCATTGACATGAATAATATCATAATCGTGTCTGTGTTAGGAATAAAATTTTCCGAAATTCTGTCAGCGAACCTCTCACCCTCAGGAGACGGTCATGCTTTTCCCCATTAGCGGCGTTGAAACCAATCCTGTCGTGCCCTTTCTGGTCGCCCTGGTAGTCTCTTTTTTCACTTCCATGGGCGGAGTGTCCGGGGCGTTTCTGCTTCTCCCTTTCCAGGTGAGCGTGCTCGGCTTTACCAGCCCGGCCGTCAGCCCCACCAACCTGGTCTTTAATGTGGTGGCCATCCCCAGCGGGGTTTATCGTTATATCAAAGAAGGCCGCATGGCCTGGCCTCTAACCTGGGTGGTCATAGTCGGCACCTTGCCGGGGGTCTTTATCGGGGCCTTCCTGCGCATCAAATACCTGCCGGACCCCAAGGCCTTCAAACTGTTTGCCGGTTTTGTCCTGCTTTATATCGGCTTGCGCCTGGCCTACGACCTCTGGCGTCCCCGCCCCAGCATGAAGGCCCTGGAGGCCAAGTTCAACGAACGGGTGGCGGCCATGAAACAGGCTTCCCAGAGTCGGGTGGCCGCCGGGCTTGCCCCCGAAGCCGTCGTCAGAACCCTGAAATTCACCCCTACCCGCATCGCCTATGAATTTTATGGTGAGACCTTCGAATTTTCCACCTGGGGTATCTTTGCCCTGAGCTTTATCGTGGGTATTGTCGGCGGGACCTATGGCATCGGCGGCGGCGCCATCATTGCGCCATTTTTTGTGGCCGTCTTCGGCCTGCCGGTCTATACCGTGGCCGGCGCCGCCCTGATGGGAACCTTCATCACCTCGGTGGCCGGGGTGGGATTCTATATGCTCATCGCCCCCTGGTATCCCGCAACAGGCCGTTTCCCCGGACTGGCTGTTGGGAATCCTGTTCGGGTTAGGGGGCATGGCCGGCATGTACCTCGGGGCCCGCACCCAGAAGTTTGTCCCGGCCAAACTGATTAAAGGACTGCTGGCGGTCTATTCTGATGTATCTGGCCGTTACGTACATCAGCGGCTATTTCAGATAGCCTCTGGTCAGGAAGCTTTTCCTTTGGCAGCCCGACTCTCCCCGGCCTGGCTGGGACCGCCTGCCCGACCTATACCTGAGTGACGACGGCCAGATCATTAACCTTGCCTCTCATGGTTCTGAGGCAGCCGGGTTACCCGAGTCCCACTTCCGCCAAAAACTTTGCCAGGCTGGCTGGATCTTCCACATTGTGGAAATTAAAGGGCTGATCTTTGGGAATGATCTTCCGCACCAGGCCTTTAAGGACATTCTTGGGGCCCACTTCCACCCAGACATCCACGCCCGCAGTCCGTATATGGTCAACAATCTGGGTCCATTGGACGGACGAGGTCAACTGTCGGCCCATATAACTACGAATGTAGACCGGATCGGTCTCCGGCAGACCGCTGACGTTGAGCAGAATTGTGGTCTTGGGCACCTGAAAATTAAGGGTCGCCAGCAAGGCGGTAAAATCAGGCGCCGCCCCTGCCATTAACGGGGAATGCCAGGCCCCGGACACGGCCAGGGGCATGGCCCGGGCCCCGGCTGCTTTGACGATGGCCATGGCTTCTTCCACCTCAACTTTGGCCCCGGACACCACCAGCTGCTCCGGGGTGTTGTAATTGGCCAGGGCAACGTAGCCGCGCCCCGACCACGGGAAAGAGCAGATCCACCACCTGGGCGGTGGGCAGGCCCACCACCGCGGCCATGGCGCCGGGGTGTTTCTGAGCCTCCCGGTGCATCAACTGCCCACGCGTTTTCACCGCCTTCAGCGTCTCGGCCTCGGAAAGCACTCCCGCGGCATACAGGGCGCTGTATTCCCCCAGGCTGTGACCGGCCACATAGTCAGGCTGCACCCCCGCTTGCGTTAAAGCGTTATACAGGGCCATATTCAGCATGGTGACCGCCGGCTGCAAATTCACCGTTTGGGTCAACTCCTCCATGGGCCCTTCGAAACACAACCGTTTCAGGGGCAGACCGGTGACCTCTTCGGCTTGGTCAAACAGCTCCCGGGCCCCGGCGTCACTATCATACAAAGCCTTTCCCATACCCACATATTGGGACCCCTGACCGGGAAACAACATCGCGATTTTTTTCAACTTAGTTACCTCACAAAGCAATTGCTGCTCATTAAGTATCGAAGGCTAAGCGGAACTTTCCACTTTTCACTTTTCACTTTCTAATGCAACAACCCTGCCTTCTCCCGCTCCCGCATCGCCTCTGCCACCGCCTCCTGCTCCGCCGAGGTCATCTGCTCCCGGGGCAAAATCCGGTCGATGGTCTCTTCTAATCGATGCAGCAGGGGCTGCAGCGTCCCGGCCGCCATGGCCGAGATGGCCACGCCGTCATGGCTCCGGCTTTGCCAGGCTGCCAGTTCCGGGGGCACCAGATCCATTTTATTGAAGACCTTCAGCACCGGCTTGCCGCCTAATTCCAGAGTAGCTAAAATTTTGTCCACTGCTTCCATCTGCTCTTCAAACCGGGGATTGCTCAGATCGATGACATGCAGCAGCAGATCAGCGTCTTCCAGCTCCTCCAGGGTAGCCTTGAAGGCCTCCAGGAGATCTTTGGGCAGGTCACGGATGAAGCCCACCGTATCGGTAATGATGACCTCCCGTTCTTTGGGGAAGCGCAAGCGCCGGCTGGTGGGGTCCAGGGTGGCAAACAGCCGGTCTTCGGCCAGCACCTCCGCCCGGGTCAGGGTGTTCAGCAAGGTGGATTTTCCGGCATTGGTATAGCCGACAATGGATATGATAGGCAGACCGTGACGCTGCCTGGGACCTCGCCGCACCCTTCGTTCCGCCTTGACCTGTTCCAAATCCTGGGCTAGCCGATGCAGACGCTCCCGCACCCGCCGACGGTCGATCTCCAGTTTGGTTTCCCCCGGCCCCCGGCCGCCAATGCCCCCCGTCAACCGGGACAGAGCATCATCCCGGCCCATGAGGCGGGGCAGCAGGTATTTTAATTGCGCCACTTCCACCTGCAACTTGCCTTCCCGGCTCCGGGCCCGCTGGGCAAAGATATCTAAGATCAGCTGGGTCCGGTCAATGACCTTGAGTTCGGTAAAGTCCGTGATGGAGCGCACCTGGGAAGGGTTCAAGTCCGCGTCAAAAATCAGCAGGTCGGCATCCGTCTGCAGGGCCCGGATCACCAGGTCCATGAGCTTGCCCCGGCCCATGAGGAAGCGGGGATCGACGCGCCGGCGCTGCTGCAGGATGACGTCCACCACTTCCAGGCCGGCGGAGCCGGCCAGCTCCCGCAGTTCCATCAGGGAGTCCTGGGCGACCTGCCGGGGTTTGGTGGTGACGCCGATGAGAATAGCCCGCTCCCGCCGGTCCTGATCCACGCCGGTACGGCCGGCATGGGCCAGTTCCGACTCCAGTGATTGGACCAGCGCCTTAAAATCCAGCTCCAGGTGGGACACGTGCTCGACGTCGAGATATTCCCAATCACGTTCCCCCACCCGCTGGGGCAGCAGATGGGCCCCGTGCAGACGGCCGGGCAGCCCCTGGGGCGTCGTCTCCAGGGCGACGATAAAGTCCAGCCGCAGCAGGGCCAGGTCCATGAGATCGTCCTGGCTTAACGGTTCTCCCTTGAGATGGGTGTGGATCAAACGCAGGCCTTTCAACCGCGCCCCCGCTTCCCGCTCCCGTTTTAAAGTGGGAATCACCAGGCCCTTGTGGTCTCCCACCAGCACCATGGCCGGAGTGCCTTGCCGGTCCAGCAAGATGCCCACTTGACGCTTAATTTCACTTGATATTTCAGATAGTTGCTTGGCTAATTCCGGAGTCAGCAGTTGAGCCGGCGGGACTTTCCGACGATAGAGCCGCTCGAGCCGCCGGATCTGCTGGGGCTTGAGACCGGCGAGATTTCCTTGTACCCGGTCGATGATTAGCCTCCTTTTCTTTCCTTTATTATCATCAGCTTAGCATTCTCCCAGCCCCACGTCAATCTGCTTGCCCCCCGGCTTCCCCCTTGCAACCGCTACCTGCAGGATTTATAATACTATTTATGTGTCAAATAGATTCTCTTCAAGGACTTCCGTAGGGGCGGGTCTAAGACCTGCCTTTAGGAAATTAGACCTGTAAGGGCACGATACACCATGTCCCTGCGCCTTAAAATTCTTTAACTTCTCATGAGAATAGCCCAAAATAATAACCATGAACGAAAACAATACTAAATTCCCGGATCAAAAAGAACTGGAAAAGGAACTCAGCGATTACCTGTCAAAAAAATATGGCGATCGTGTTAAGATAATCTCCCCTTTCATCATGCCCAAACCAGTGGTGGAAGAAACTACTGCCAAGGGCAAGGATGGCATCGGCCCCGGCCGGATTAATTTCAACCTCAAGCCCGAAGAGTTGGAAAGTTATCTCAACGAATACGTCATCAAGCAGGATATCGCCAAAAGCATCCTGGCCACCAAGGTCTGCACCCATTTTAACCGCATCCGCTATCTGCTGGACAAGGGCCGGCAGCCCGACCCGGGGGTCGGCTCCATTAAAAATAATATTATTCTCATCGGCCCCACCGGCGTCGGCAAAACCTATCTCGTCAAGCTCATCGCCAAAAAGCTGGGTGTCCCCATTGTCAAGGGCGATGCCACCAAATTCAGCGAGACCGGTTACGTCGGCGGCGACGTGGAGGACCTGATCCGGGATCTGGTCTACGAAGCCGGGGACGATCTGGACCTGGCCCAATACGGCATCATTTATATCGATGAGATCGACAAGATCGCCTCCAGCGGCAACCTCATCGGCCCTGATGTTTCCCGCAGCGGCGTGCAGCGGGCCCTCCTCAAACCCATGGAGGAAACCGAAGTCGATCTCAAAGTGCCCCATGACCCCATCTCCCAGATTCAGGCCATTGAACAATACCGCAAAACCGGTAAACGGGAAAAACGCACCCTCAATACCCGGAACATTCTCTTCATCGTTTCCGGCGCCTTCAATAATTTGGAAAAGATCGTCAAGGAGCGTCTGGCCAAACAGGAGATCGGTTTCCACGGCAAACCCCGTTCCAAAAAGCGGGACAAGGAATTCTGGCTCCAGGTGACCGCCCAGGATCTTGTCAAGTTTGGCTTTGAATCGGAATTCATCGGCCGCCTGCCGGTCATTGCCGTCCTGGAAGAGCTGACTGCCGCCGATCTCTATGAAATCCTGAAAAATCCCAACAATCCCATCACCATTAGTAAAAAGCGGGATTTTCGGGCCTACGATATCGACATCAAGTTCGAAGATGAAGCCCTGCACCTCTTGGCCGAGCGAGCCGCTCAGGAGCGCACCGGGGCCCGGGGATTGGTCAGCGTCATCGAAAAGGTTCTGATTCAGTTCGAAAAGCGCCTGCCTTCCACCGACATCAAAGAGCTTCTGGTTACCCCGGAAGTGGTGGCCAATCCGGACGCCCAACTGGCCCGTCTCCTGGCCGACCCCAATGACCCTGAACTGACGGCTCGTTTTGAGGCGGCCGCGGTCCAGGAACTGGCCCTTTTAAAGGAATCGGTCTGGCGTCGGGAAAATGAACTCCTCCGCCGGCACCACATGCCCCTCACCGACTACCGGGTGGCCCTGATGGTGGACCAGTATCAGAGGTGGGACTGCGATCTGCTCACCGCCTTTGATCAGATCAGCCGGTTGTACCAGCAGGTCCGCCGGTTTGAAGATAAATTTTATCAGGACCAGCTTATCCAGCTCTCTTTTTCCCAGGAGGCCGTGGATGAGGTCATGCGCCGGGCCCTGGCCGGCGGCACCACCGCCCGGGTCATCTGCGAAGGCTTTGCCAAGGACCTGGAATACGCCCTCAAACTGGTCCGGGATCGCACCGGCAAAACGTCTTTCCTGCTGACCCTGGAAGACCTCTTGGACCTGGACGGCTATCTCAACCGCCTCTTCCAGGAATCCCTGCAGCAGTCTTTCCTGAACGTTACCCCCTCCAGTGCGGAAAGCTGATCTCCGGCAGGGTCTAGAAGCCAAACAGTGGGATAATGCCACCATAGTATCATTCTCAACTGAGATTGCCATGAAATCTATAGCAGTTTCCAAAATAATTTCTTATGACTGTCATTCTGAGGAGTAGACGAAGAATCAACCCTTCGCTGCGCTCAGGGTGACAAAAATTATACTAATCTCGGAACTCGAAACTCGAAACTCATGATAGGTATCTCTAAACTTTACTGCGGCGCCGTCGAAGCCGCCGACGTCCTGCGCTACGGCCGCCATTCCGGGGCCTTGCCTTCCCATCTGCTGCAATTTTCCGCGGACAAGCGGCCGGTGGTGGTCTGGAACGTCACCCGCCGCTGCAACCTTAAATGCGTCCACTGCTACGCCCAGGCCACCGCCACCGCCCCCGAAGGTGAACTATCCCTCAACCAGGGTCTGGCCCTCCTGGACGACCTGAAGGCCTTCGGCGTCCCGGTGGTGCTCTTCTCCGGCGGCGAACCCCTCATGCACCCGAACCTGCTGACCCTGGTGGAACACGCCGTCACCCTGGGTATGCGGGCCGTCATCTCCACCAACGGCACCCTTATTGACCGGGATATGGCCGGCCGGTTGAAACACTTCGGCCTGTCGTACGTGGGCATCAGCCTGGACGGGATGGAGGCCACCCACGACCGCTTCCGGGGCCAGACCGGGGCCTTTGCCGCGGCCATGGCAGGGCGTCCGCAACTGCCAGGAGGCCGGCATCAAGGTGGGCTTGCGCTTTACCATCAATAAACACAACTACCAGGAAATCCCGGCTATTTTCGATCTCATCGAATCCCATGACATCCCCCGGGTCTGTTTCTACCACCTGGTCTACGCCGGCCGGGGCAGCCGCCTGGTGGAGGCCGCCCTCAGCCACGCTGAAACCCGGGCCGTGGTGGACCTGATCATTGACCGCACCGCCGACCTGTTCGCCCGGGGCAAACCCAAAGAAGTCCTCACCGTGGACAACCACGCCGACGGGCCCTATATCTATCTGCGCCTGAAACGGGAAAACAGCCCCCGGGCCGAGGAAGTCCTGAAACTGCTGCGCATGAACGAAGGCAACAACTCCGGCCGGGGCATCGGCTGCGTCAGTTGGGACGGCCAGGTCCACGCCGACCAGTTCTGGCGGCACTATACCTTCGGCAACGTCCAGGACCGGCCCTTCAGCCAGATCTGGACCGACCTGAGTAACCCCCTCATGGCCCAACTCAAAGACAAAAAACGCCACGTCACCGGCCGCTGCGCCACCTGCCGCTGGCTGGACACCTGCGGCGGCAACTTCCGGGTCCGGGCCGAAGCCCTCACCGGCGACCTCTGGGCCCCGGACCCCGACTGCTACCTGACGGACGCGGAAATCGCCTGAGTATAGTTTCAATTTTTTAAGTTTCGAGCCTAAGTTATCTGACGCTGAGTTAAGTTATGATTCTACAGAAGGCAAGACCTTAGGAGCACCCATGCAAGATGTCAGTTTCACGGTGTATGTGAAAGAAATTCTCAAGACCGCCGAATATAGGCGGGATGCTGAGCTAAATTGTGTTGTGGCGGTTGCTCCGGTTCTGCCCGGCTGTATGACCCAGGCGGACAATTTCGAAGAAGCCCGGGAATATCTGATAGATGCCATAGAACTTTGGATTACCGTGGGGCTGCGCCAGGGCGAGGATATGCCGGTGGTAAACGGTCCGATATCGGAGGGTTGCCATGCGGCAATTTGAGCGCCTCACCCTTGACCAGAGCGTCATGGGAGGCAAAGCCTGTATTCTTGGAATGCGGGTGAAAGTAGCCCTGGTGGTCAATCTGGTTGCCAATGGGATGAGCACCGAGGAAATCATCGAGGCTTATCCTTACTTGGAGCCGGATGACATTCGCCAAGCCCTTCAGTTTGCGGCCTGGTTGGCTGAAGAAACCGGCAATCCGGTCGAATTGGCCTCATAGGGCGTGCCGCTCAGGCCATTTTGGCGGCTACAGGCCTCCCTCTAGTGTAGTGTCTCACAATTATCTTTGATATTATTATTAGCATAAAGTGGTGCCAGTTTATTCAAGATATCATCAGCGGTTTTGGTCCAGATAAAAGGTTTGGGATTTCCGTTTAAGGTTTCCAAATACTCATCAATGGCAGAGACCAAAGACATGACGCTACGAAAAATTCCTCGCCGGAGCCTTTTTTCGGTTAGTTCACGAAAACATCGTTCAACCATACTTAGCCAGGAGGACGAGGTGGGAATAAAGTGCAAGTGAAACCGGGGGTGTTTGGCCAACCACGCCTTGATGTTGGCGTGTTTATGAGTGGCATAGTTGTCCACGATAAGATGGAGGTCAAGGCCTTTCGGGGTGGAGCGATTGATTAGGCGAAGAAATTTCAGAAATTCCTGATGGCGGTGCCGGTCCAAGCATTTATGGATAACCGTGCCATCAAAAACATTCAAGGCAGCGAACAGCGTGGTGGTCCCGTAGCGTTTATAATCATGGGTCATAGTGCCGCAGCGCCCTTTTTTAAGGGGGAGGCCCGGTTGACTACGGTCCAGTGCCTGAATACTGGTTTTTTCGTCCACGCTTAGCACCAGGGCATGTTCCGGTGGGTTAGAGATAAAGCCCCACCACATCCCTGACTTTTTCCGCAAAATGTTTATCCTTGGAGAGCTTGAAGGTTTTGCAAAGATGCGGTTTGATTTTGTGGGCGGCCCATACTCTCTGGACAGTGGAGTGACTAATCTTTAATTGTTTGGCCAAGCTCCGTGCACTCCAATGGGTGGCCGCTTTGGGTGTGGTAGTCAAGGTGGTATTGATAATAGTCTCTACCATGTCGCTCTCATAAGTGCGCTGGCGTCCTCGGCCGGGCCGTTCTTGTAAGCCAACCAAACCTTCCTGGATAAATCGGCGTCGCCAGGTAGATACCGAATTTGGGCTGATCTCCAATTTGCGGGCAATTTCCCGGTTGGCGCAACCTTGGGCGCTCATCAGGACGATTCGAGCTCGACGAACATCCCGTAATGCAGCAACGTTTGAACGGGCCGTGGCAGCCAATTGGGCTAATTCCTCAGGGGTCAAATTTATGGTATAAAGTCTTCCCATGTCCGCCTCCTTTATACCTCATATTACCAGAAAGCGGATCATATTACAAGTTATTTGTGAGACACTGCACTGGTTTCCCTTCCCACCCTCGTTCCCAAGTTCTATCCCCCCCCTGACTCACCTACGCCACAGGAACCTCTTGACAAGTGATATCAAGCATAGTATCATTAAGACATGTCCAAAACGGCTAAGTTACTCGATCGCCTGCGGCACAACCCTCGGGATTGGCGGATCGAGGATCTGGAGACTATCGCCCGGAGTATGGGCGCTACTATCCGTAATCCCCGGGGGAGCCATGTGGTTTTCACTCACAGCTCTACCGCTGCCTTTGCGACCATTCCGGCTCATAAGCCCATCAAACCGGTTTATATTCGTCAATTTTTCGGCTTTTATTGATTCTATCGAGGAGAAAAGTTAAATGGCAACAATGGCATATCCTTTTGAAATGCGTCCCTTGACCGAAGCCGAGGGGGGTGGTTGGCTGATTACCTTCCCCGATTTCCCGGGATGTCTGGGAGACGGCGCCACCATTGAAGAAGCCGTGGCCGAGGATGGCAAAATGGCCCTGGAAAGTGTTTTGGCGGTCTTTCAAGAAGATGGTCGGCCTTTCCCTAAACCCGGTGAAACTCAAAGCGGCAAATTCATTCAGCGTCTGCCCAAAAGCCTGCACGCCCGCCTGGCAACCCGGGCCAAACAGGGAAGGCACGACGATCGGCCATGTCTGTTGGCGAGCCCTTCCGTCGGTCTGCCGTATGCTCCGCCCCGGTGGGTTGGGATCGGGGCAATCATCATGACGGTCTCCTTGGGTGGGTAAACGGCTGTGTGTGCCTGCTGGTCGATCGGCGGGTCGCCAGATCGACATCGGTTCGCCCGGTCAGCAGGCCGTTTCCGGCGCGACGGCACCCAGTGCGTGCAGGGTCTGCAGGATGGCCCGCGACCGGCCGTACCTCGACGCATCCGAACTTCGCCCCGGGATGCGGGACGCCACCTGGATCGCCTCGTTGGTCCCGAGCCTCGATGAGGTAGTAGCCGCCGAGGCTGCCTTCGTCTCGATCCAGGGCCCGTCGGTGATCGAGACCCGGCCGTTGCGCACCCGCACGGTGCTGGCGGCCTCGGGCGGCAGCAGCCGGTTGCATCCGAGATAGTGGCCGCTTTTGCGGATGCCGTCGGTAAACTCGCGGTACTCCTCGAAGTGCTTGTCCGCATCGGCACGGGGCATCTGCTCCATCACCTTCTCGGCACAGATCAGGCACAGGTATTTCATGATGCTTCTCCCGGTGAATGGTGGATGGAGGCCGACTATCGGCAACCCGCGACGCTCAGCGGCCTTCGGCGCTCGCGTGCTGCAGCGCGTCGACACCGGCGACGGTCTCGCGGATCGGCCGGATCGGCCGCACCTCGATGCACCCGACCGCGGCGCCCGGCATTCTAGCCGCGACTGGATCGCCTCGTTCAGGTCGCGTGGCCTCGATGATGTAGTAGCCGCCAACTGCTCCTTGGTCTCGGCGAAGGGTCCGTCGGTCGTCGACACTTGCCCTGCGCACCCGCACGGTGGTGGCGGTCTGCAGCCGGCAAGAGGCGATCGCGAGGCGAGACAGTGGCCGCTGTGCCGGAGTCCCGGTGACTCGGCGTAGTCGTCGCAGGTCTGTCGGCCGCCTCGGGCGGCTCGTCGAGCGACTTTCTCGGATAGACAGGCACAGGTATTTCATCGGGTTTCTCCGGGTCAGTGGGTCGGGTTCAGCGGCGGGCCCTGTCTACCAGCTGGTCGATCGGGCGGGAGTGGATTCGACAAACCGCGGGGCGGCTCAGTCGCGGCAATTCCGTCGAGCCGGCGCTCGAGGAACCGCCGCTCCGGCTCCTGCTGGGCCAGGGCGAGCGCCCGTCGTAGGACGGCCGCGCGCCTCCGCGGTTCTGCCCAGCCGCCGGCACAGGTCGGCGCGCGCCGCGTGCGCCAGGTGGTAGTCGGTCAAGCGTCGCCGCGCGCCAGGATGGCGTCGATCAGCGCCAGCCCCGCCGCCGGGCCGTCGCGCATCGCCACCGCCACGGCGCGGTTCAGCTCGACCACCGGCGACGGCTCGGCGCGCAGCAGCAGGTCGTAGAGCGCCGACGATCTCGCGCCCAGTCGGTCGCGGCGGCGCTCGGGCGCCTCGGCGTGCACCGCCGCGATGGCCGCCTGCAGCGTGTAGACGGCCGACGCGGCGCGAGCGACAGCGCGCTCGACCAGCGCCGCGCCCTCGGCGATCTGCGTCCCGGTTCCAGCAGCGAGCGGTCCTGGTCCTCGAGCAGGACCAGGTCGCCGCCGGCGGCGGTGCGCGCCGCGCGCCGCGACTCGTGCAGCAGCATCAGCGCCAGCAGCCCCATGCGCCTCGGGCTCGGGCAGCAGCTCGACCAGCAGCCGCCCCAGGCGGATCGCCTCGCCCGACAAGATCGGCGCGCGTCAGCGACTCGCCGCGCGACGCGGAGTAGCCCTCGTTGAACACCAGGTAGATCGACGCGCAGCACGGTGTCGAGCCGCTCCGGCAGCTCGGCGCGCGGCGGCACCTGGTAGGGAATGCGCGCGTCGCGGATCTTCGCCTTGGCGCGCACGATGCGCTGCGCCATCGTCGGCGCGGCGCGTCGAGGAAGGCGCGCGCGATCTCCTCGGTCGTCAGGCCGCAGACCTCGCGCAGCGTCAGCGCCACCTGCGCCTCGGGCGCGCAGCGCCGGGTGGCAGCAGGTGAAGATCAGCCGCAGCCGGTCGTCCTCGATGCTGCCTCGTCGTCGCATCGCGCCGTCGTCGGCATGGCCTCGGCGTGCTCGGCGCCGGTCGTCGTTCGTCCAGCGAGGCGTCGAACCGCGGCGCGCCGCGCGCAGCGCGTCGATGGCCTTGAAGCGGCCGGTCGAGACGAGCCAGGCCCGCGGATTGGCCGGCACGCCGTCGCGCGGCCACTGCTCGAGCCGCGGCGCGGAAGGCGTCGTGCAGCGCCTCCTCGGCGAGGTCGAAGTCGCCCAGCAGGCGGATCAGCGTGGCGAGGATCCGGGCCGGGGCACTCGGTCCGGTAGATCACCTCCAGCTGCTCACGCACCTTCCCGGCCGCGCCGGCGGCCTTCCGGCAAGGACTGGTGCGAGTCGTCCGATGAAACCTTACGGTCGCCCATTCGCGCCTCCGGGTCGTACTCGAAGAAGAATCGGAAGTATCGTACGTGAAACCCTCGGCATGTCCGACCTCGGGATGCTCGACCGTCCCCCTGCAACCAAGCGAAACCGTCCCCCAACAATCCCGATACGCGCGGGACGCCGGCGCGTTACAGCGGCGGTCCAGACTCATCTGCAACCGGAGCGGACATGGCGCCTCGCCATCCCGACCGGGAAACCTCGATCGCCGCGTTTCGACCCACTGGGCGGTGATCCATTGCAGATCGATCGGAGGAGACCCGCATGTTCAAACGCGTGACTGTCTTTACTTACGGGGTCGTCAGCTACCTCGTCTTCTTTGCATGGTTTCTCTATGCCATCGGCTTCATCGGGAACATCCTGGTGCCCAAGTCGATCGACTCGGCGCCGACCGTCCCCTTCTGGACCGCGGTGCTGATCAACAGCCTGCTGCTCGGGATCTTTGCGGTGCAGCACAGCGTCATGGCCCGCCCCGGCCTTCAAAGCGTTGGATCACCCGTTTTCATCCCGCGCGAGGCCGGAGCGCAGCTACCTACACCCTGGAACTGACGGCCAGTCTGCTGTTGATCGCCCTGTTCGTCTGGTTGGCAGCCCATGGGCGGGGTCATCTGGAACGGTGGACCGACCCGGTCGGTCGCGGTTTTGTTTATGGTCTTTCTACGGCTTCGGTTGGGCCCTAGTGCTGGTCGCGACCTTCCTGATCAACCACTTCGACCTGTTCGGCCTGCGTCAGGTGTGGCTGCAGCTCATCGGCAAGCCCCTACACGCCGCTGCGCTTCAAAACCCCCGGCCCCTATCGGTTGGTACGTCACCCGCTCTATGTCGGCTGGCTCTTCGTCTTCTGGGCGACCCCGACCATGACGGCGGCACACCTGCTGTTCGCGCTGCTGACCACGGGCTACATCCTGATCGGCATCCGGTTGGAGGAGCGCGATCTGCTCGAGACCCACCCCGAGTACGCCGGCTATCGCAAGCCTGCCCATGCTGATCCCCCGCCTCGGCGGCAAGGGTCGCGGCGGCGGCCGCATCGCCACGGTCGGCGACGGCACCTGACATGACAGCGCAGCCCGGTCGGCGAATCGGCGAGCGCGCCGACCGGGGCAACCGAACGACGACGGACCTAAACATCCACCCGATACGAAACAACCCGAGGAGACATCACCATGGCCGTTATGAGCCCCATCGATTTCGACGCCGACTATATCCGCCACAAGGTCCGCGAGACCTATGACCGGGTCGCCCGCGACCCGTACAAGCAACTACCACTTCCACCGCGGTCCCGACTACGCCCGAGACTTCCTCGGCTATGACCCCGCGGAGCTGGCCGCCCTGCCGCCGATCAGCGTCGATCGCTTCGCCGGTGTCGGCAACCCCTTCGCCGCGGGCGACATCCATCCGGGCGAAACGATCCTCGACCACGCCTGCGGCGCCGGGACGGATCTGCTGATTGCAGCCCGCCGCGCCGGCCCGGAGGGCCGGGCCATCGGGGTCGACGTGACCCCCATGATGCGCGAATACGCACAGCTCGGCGCGCAGCTCGCCGGGCTCGCCGATCGGGTCGAGATCCGCGACGGACGCTACGAGGTCCTGCAGGTCCCGGATGCCAGTATCGACGTGGTCATCTCCGGACGCAGTGGTAAACCTGGCGCCGGACGAAACACGGGTGTTCCGGGAGATACACCGGTACTCGACCGGGCGGACGCCTGTATCTCGCAGACGTGGTGGTCGCACGCGAGCTGACACTCGACGCCCGCGCCAATCCGGACCTCTGGGCCGCCTGCATCGCCGGTGCCCTGGTCGAGGATGAGCTGCCCGCGATCGCCAAGTCGGTCGGGCTGCGTCGGGGCCGGCTGATCGGCTGCTATGACTGCTTCCGCAACACCAGCGCGGCGGACAAGGTCGCCAAGGACCTCAAGGTCCACGGCGTAACCTTCTTTGCCGTGAAGTAATCGGCTTCAAGAGATCGGAGCGACAACATGAACCAAACACGCGACACGGCGTGGTGGTACTGGCTGGCAAGCGCCGTCCTGCTCGTCGAGGCACTCGCGGCTGCCCGCTCGGCTTCACGCCCGTCATCGTCCTGACCCTGATCCAGACCCTGCACGTCTGGATCCGCGCGGGCGGTCTCAAGCCGCGCGGCCTCCGCCGCCTTCCGGTGCAGGTGCGGATCGGCTATCTGACCTGGCTCATCGCGGGCCTCGCCGATCCCACCGGCCTGATGCACCGTATCCAGCTCGCCGGGACCAGCGCCATGGTGCTCTCCGGCTACTGCCCCATGGCACGGATGGTCTCGCTGCTCCCCTGGAACCGGCGTCAGCCCTTGAGCCTGCGTCTGGTGATGCGGACCTTTCTGCAAGCGCCGACGCCAGGGAGCATCGTCGGCCAAATCAACTGATGGAGACTTCGATGCGCACGGATGCGCAATTTGCCAAGGCGCCGTCCCCCTCTCGTCATAGTGCTTCGGTCAACCGCGGTTCAGAGATCGAAAACAGTCTTGTTGACCTTGGGCGATCGTTGCGACAGCGACTCACGGATCGTTCGAAAGTCGAAGGAGAACACAAGCAGACCGGCATCCGAATCCCCGGAAAACAGCAATCCGGTGGTATCGCCGCCATGACCGAGACCATCGACCTCGTTCTCGGGCAATTCCGTGCTCTTCGAAACCAGATCACAGCGCGCTGCAGCGGGAATGCACAACGAATTCAACGACGTCAAGCATCGCATCAATCGGGTCGACTCCGCGATCGCAGGAATCCGCCGCGACGAGGTCGGAACCGCCGAGGATATCGCGCGCCACGGCAGCCATCGACCGGCTCTAAAGATCGCTTCGACCGAATCGAACTCGCTTGGAGCTGGTCAACAACCTTTAAGTCCCGTAGGTCGGGGTAGGCGCAGCGTCATTCAACCTGGCCTTTCGACAGCCTGCCAGCTGGATATAGGTCTGGCCGCGACCGGAACCGCGGTCTTACCCTACCGTAGCGGTTTTAGGGAGGCCCATCTGTCGCAGGCGAAGACACGAAAGGAGGCCGGTGCGACCGCGAGTCGCCGGCGGGGCAATTACAGCGTCACAGCCTCGGTCGGTCCGCCGAGCGGGGCGCGGGTGGTGCCGAGCACGCCGAAGGGACCGACGCTTGCGGACGCAGGTATCACCCGCCCCGTCCCAGTACCCGTTGAGCCTGTGGTCTCCGATTGCTCAGTTATAGCCATGGGCAGAAATCGTGGACCTGCAACTGCCGCGTGAGCGGGACCTGCGCCTGCTCATGTACGAAGGCGGCATCGATCCAGAGGAAACGGCCCCCGCAAAGCCGGCCGCCTTTCCGGACCGACGGTCCTCCGTCAAGCCCATCGCCGGACACATGCGCGAACGGCCAACGGCTCTCGACCTCGAAGCTCGCCAGATCACTTGGGCTGCGAACCCCCAAGCTGACCGAACGGCTCCTCGCCGCCGGCTTTCTGGAAGACCAAGGCGGCAAGCTCAGACTCACCGAGAAAGGCAGGGGTGCGGGCGAGGCATTCAGAGCTCCAAAACCTTCGGTCCGTATTTCATATGGCCGGCGGATATCCGGATATGA
>CAVZSK010000007.1:0-16357 GCA_963777875.1 uncultured delta proteobacterium
GAGTTGAAAAAGTGGCAGGGTGGGGCAGGCATTTTCAGGACAGGATAAGAAATGAGGATTGCAACGAGATAGTCGGGAAAAGACAAAAGCGGGGCATGGCCGATATGAGCGAATGGAAGAATCAGCTGTATTTCGGGGATAACCTGGATATCCTCCGGGAGCATATTCCCTCGGAGAGCGTGGATTTGATTTATTTGGACCCCCCTTTCAACTCCAAGGCGACGTATAATGTGCTTTTTGCCGAAAAGAGCGGCGAGGCTTCAGCAGCCCCCAGATTACCGCCTTTGACGACACCTGGCATTGGGGACAGGAGGCGGAAGAGGCTTTTCACGGCCTGATCACCACCGGACCGGTGAAATTGTCGAAGCTTATTGACGCCCTGCGCAGCTTCCTGGGCGCCAACGACATGATGGCTTATCTGGTCATGATGGCCATCCGGCTGGTGGAGTTGCACCGGGTGCTGAAGCCTACGGGGAGCATTTACCTGCACTGTGATCCGACGGCGAGTCATTTTATGAAGGTGGTTTTAGATGGTGTATTTGCGCCCAAAAATTTTCGGAACGAGATAATTTGGAAAGCGCGCCCAACCTAAAGGTAACCTCAACGATTTCAGGGTCACACGATGTTGTTTTTTTCTATGCAAAATCAGAAAGTCAATTTGCAATGTCCAATTTACGGCACCTAATAGATCATATTTTGAAAAATTCTTCAGACAGTTGAACCTGAAACTGGAAGTAGATTTCGATTAGATGTCAGCAAATCCCAATAGAATAGGCCAAATTTTACTTACGAATCCGAAGGTGGCGCATGGTCGGGTTTGGAGGTGGACAAAGACCAGATGGTAAAAGAGTACCATGAAGGACTCAATAATCCAGCAACAGGGGGTTGCATGTTTAAAAGAGTATCTTGATGTAATGTCAGGCACGTTTTATATAGATATCTGGGACGATATTGCCTTTTACATGGGCACCAAAAAGAACCTTGGCTATCCAACCCAAAAACCCGAAGCCCTGTTAGATAGGATCATCCGGGCCAGCAGCAATGAAGGGGATGTGGTCTTGGACCCGTTCTGCGGCTGCGGCACCGCCACGGCGGTGGCAGAGCGGTTGAAACGGCGGTGGATCGGTATTGATATCACCCATCTGGCCATTACCCTGATCAAGAAGCGTCTGCGAGATACCTTTGGTGAGGAATTGAGTGCTTTCCAGGTCATTGGCTCCCCCACGGACTGGACCAGCGCTGCGGCCCTGGCGGAGCACAACCGGCATCAGTTCGAGTGGTGGGCGTTGTCTCTGGTGGACGCCAGGCCGGCCCAGGACAAGCGCAAGGGACCGGATACCGGCGTGGACGGTTATATTTACTTTTTTGATGACAACACGAGAAGCCCAAGAAGATCGTCGTGCAGGTGAAAAGCGGCCACGTCAATGTGGGCAGGTGCGGGACCTGAAGGGGGTAGTGGAACGGGAGAAGGCGGTTATAGGGGCCTTTCTGAGTTTGAAGGAGCCTTCCCGTCAGATGGTGGCCGAGGCGGCGGCGGCGGGCTACTATGAGCCGGAACAGCTCAATGGTTTAAAATATCCGCGACTCCAGATTCTCACCATCGCCGATCTATTTGCGGGGAAACAGCTGGAGTATCCGAAATATGCCACCGCGACCTTTAAAAAGGCACCACGGCGGCGCAAAGGCCCGGAGCCGGAAGATACGCAGGGGAATCTGTTGTAAGAGGCGGCCAAGCTTGGCGGAATAAGGTGTTCCCAAGTAACTTGGGAATAAGGGGTAAAGATGCAAAAGGCGGGATGCGCTCCGCTTTCCCGCCCTACGGGGCTGACCAAAGGATTGAACATGGCTGAAACTACCCAACTCATTTATAAATATCTCCGGCACGACAAGAAATTTCCCCACGTCTGGTGCCCCGGGTGCGGCATCGGGATTTTGTTGGGGTCTCTGATCCGGGCGATCGACCGGCTGGAGTATACCAAGGATGAAATCGTCCTGGTCTCCGGGATCGGCTGCACCGGCAGGCTCCCGGTGTACGTGGATTTCAACACCCTGCACACCACGCACGGGCGGGCGCTGACCTTTGCGACGGGGGTGAAGCTGGCCAAACCGGACCTCAAGGTCATCGTGATCATGGGCGACGGGGACGCCACGGCGATCGGCGGGAACCATTTCATTCACGCGGCCCGGCGGAATCTGGACCTGACGGCGATCATCCTGAACAACAGCATCTACGGCATGACCGGAGGGCAGTATTCGCCCACCACCCCTTACGGGCAAAAGGCCACCACGGCGGTCTACGGAACGGTCGAGCCTTCCTTCAACATCGGCCAGTTGGCGGTGATGCGCGGGGGCCATCTTCGCGGCCCGCGGCACGGTGTATCATGTGCGCCTCCTGGATACCCTGATCGAAAAGGCCCTGCAGAAAAACGGGTTCGGCGTCGTCGAGGTCATCAGCCAGTGCCATACCCACTTTCGGGCGGCTGAACAAGCGGGGGAACCAGGTGGAGATGATGAAATGGCAGCGGGACCATGCGGTCCCGCGGAGAAGGCCAAGAAGATGACCCCGGAAGAGATGGCCGACAAGATTACCATCGGGACGCTGATTGACCGGGAGCTGCCGGTGTACATCCGGGAATTGCAGAGGATTCGGGAGGCGGCGGGCAAAGCGGTATAGGGAGTGCTGAAGACGGGGAAAGAGATTCATCATGCTGATTGTTATCTTATTGCTAATGTGCTTCTGGTTAGGGGTCGTTCCGGTGCAGGCGCAGCCTGGTCAGTCCCCGAGAGTAGACCGGGGCAGCTCAGTGGCAGCGAGCGCTGGATTCTGCAGAAGGTTGGCGCCGGCGAAGTGGCCGACTTGAAAGAGCATTTCGGGGAGGAGGAACAGCTGCGGCAGGTGCGAGCCGGGTTTTTGGTGAAGCTGCTGACGGAGGGAGGCCCCGGGGTTAAAATTCCCTACCAGGGAGTCCGGATCAGCCAGGCTATCATCACCGGCACTCTGGACCTGGAGAATGCCGAAGTAGAGCACTGGCTGGAGTTGCTGGATTGTCGGTTTCAGGGGGAGATCAATCTCAGGGACTCGTTTTTTCAAAAAGGGGTTGACCCTGAGCCGGAGCCATTGCACGCGCAAAGCGGAGTTGCAGCGGTTGCGGGTAGCCCTGAGCGCCAACTTGTCGGAGTCGGTGTTTCAGGGGCCGCTGGACCTCTGGAGGGCCCAGATATCCGGAGTAATGCTTGCCGATGCGCTGAACTGCGAGGATCGGGAGATGGCCGCGAATTTCGAGGCGATGACGGTGGGGCAGGCGGCTTTTTTTAACCAGGCGGTGTTTCAGGGGCCGGTCAATCTGGTGGGCTGTAAAGTTGGCGAGGGGGCCCAGTTCATGGGTGCGGCTTTCGGGGGGCCGCTGAAGTTTTTAGCGCTCAGGTCGGCAGTCAGCTGGTTCTGGTCAAGGCGCAGTTTGCCGGAGGGGCTGATTTTGGTTACGTGGGCGTCGGGTCCCAGCTTATCGCCGAGGGCGCGGAATTTCACCACCCCACGGCCCCGGCCAACTTTAACGGCCTCCGAGTGGTGCACTCAGCTTCCCGGCGCGGGGCGGTGTTTGCCGGACCGGTGAATTTTGTCAGTGCCAGCATCGGGAGCGAGTTCCAGGTGGACGGGGCCAGATTTGGCAGCGACAGCCAGGTGGCGGATTTTAACAACCTGAAAGTCTTCCAGCATGCCTTTTTCCGGGGGACGGTGTTTCAAGGGCCGGCGAATTTTAACGGCGCCAGCATCGGCGGCGAGCTGGCGTTACTGCAGGCGCAGCTTTTTGTTGCCGACCCAGCCGGTGAGTATGAAGGATGTGCAGGTGGGGGCGACGGCATATTTCTGGGATTCCACCTGGGCCGGCGGCCTGGATCTCGCCGGGGCCCGGCTGCACAAGGTGGTCCTGGGCTTTCCGCCCGAGAGGGTAGAGGCGATTTCCAGCCTGAAACTGGAAAATGCCGTGATTGACCGGGTTCTGAGCTTGGAGAACCTGAAGATCGGACGTCTGGAGGCCAGAAAATTAGCGGTCAAAGACGGGGCTGAGTTTACCGGCGTGACCCTGGACGGCGCTGACCTGCGGGACAGTGCTTTCAGTGCCCTGAATTTTCACAAAACCACCTGGCCCCGGCAGCCTGAGGCTCTCTGGCTGGAGGGCGTGACTTACCAGAGCCTGGGGGCCGGCGCGGACCGGGAGGGCTGGCAGGCTTTGCTGGCCTCGGTGGGGCAGAGGCGCTACGATACGCGGAATTACGGCCTGCTGGAGACGTTATTTCAAGCAGGGCGGCTACAAGGACCGGGCCGACGAGGTCTACATCCAGGGCCAGCGTCGGGAGGTTGTACAGCATTGGTGGCGGCCGGGTAATCTGGCCACCTTGATTTTTTGGGACCTGTTGGCAGGTTACGGCCGCAAACCCGGCCGCACGGTCTGGATCAGTCTCGGCATTGTGCTGATGGGTATGCTGGTGTTCGGAGAAAAGAATTTTGATCCGACTTTCATCGGGAACTGGGACTGGTTGCGAGAGGGAGGGCGCGAGAGGGCCTAGGTCTTCCGGTTTTTCTGAGCCTGGACCAATTCCTGCCCGGCATCGATCTGGGGGTGGCCGAGTTATGGAACCTGTCGCAGATTTCGTATTGGGAGCTGGTCTACTATCATTTTCACAAGCTGGCCGGCTGGATTTTGATTCCCATCGGAGGCGGAATTCAGTAGTAAAGGAAAAGGGAAGAGGGAGAGAAGCAGTGGAACGATATGAGGTGCGGTTGAGCGGTTCCGGCGGGCAGGGCATAATTGTGGCGGGCATTATTCTGGCGGAGGCCGCGGGCATCTATGAAGGGAAGCAGGTCTGTCAAACCCAGGCTTACGGCCCGGAGGCCAGAGGGGGCGCTTCCAAGGCGGAAGTGGTGATCAGCGATGGCGAGATCGATTACCCCAAGGCCATCAAGCCGGATATGGTTCTGGCCATGAATCAGAAGGCCTGTGATTCCTACTGTTACGATCTCAAACCCGGCGGTCTGATCATTGTCGATGGCACGCTGGTGAAGGATCTGCCCACGCCCCGGGCCATTGCCCTGCCGTTTACCCACATCGCCCGGCAGGAGTTGGGCAAGGAGATGGTGGCCAATATCGTGGCGTTGGGCGCGCTTGGCAAAGATTTCCGGGGTGGTGGCCGTGGACAGCCTGGAGAAAGCGGTGTTGGCCCGGGTGCCGGCGGGCACCGAAGACCTGAACCGCCGGGCTTTGGTGGCGGGGGTGGCCGCAGCCGAAGAATTCTTGCGCGGCAGGTCACCCCGGTGTGTGGATGGTGAAGAAACACCGCCGGAAGGTTGAAAGAAGACAGGAACTCGTAGCGTCTTCAAGAAGCAGGGGGGGCTTTTCGGGCAGAACTATTTGGTAAGGCGTATAACAACCTGATCGTTAGAATGGAACCAATAATGCAGGAGTATCATTTATAAGCTGGTGAACCGTCAGGATTTGACGGCGGCGGAGATGACCCGGGCCATGGAAACCATCATGACCGGGGAGGCCACCGACGCCCAGATTGGGGCCTTTATTACGGCCATGCGCATGAAGGGGGAGACGGTGACGGAGATCGCCGCGGCAGCCCGGGTCATGCGGGCCAAGGCCACCCATATCCCGGTGTATGATACCATAATTGATCTGGATCGGGACGAAATCAATATCGACCAGGAAACCGTCGTGGACACGGTGGGTACCGGGGGCGACGCCACCAACACCTTCAATGTATCCACTACCACCGCTTTTGTGGTGGCCGGGGCCGGTCTCAAGGTGGCCAAACACGGCAACCGGGCGGTGTCCAGCCGCTGCGGTTCCGCGGACGTCATCGAGGCCCTGGGCATCAACCTGAGTCTGAGCCCGGAGCAGGTGGCGGAGTGTATCCGGGACGTGGGGATCGGCTTTCTCTTCGCGCCGCAGTTGCACGGGGCCATGCGTTATGCCATCGGCCCCCGGCGGGAGATTGGCATCCGGACCATTTTTAACGTCCTGGGGCCGCTCACCAATCCGGCTGGAGCTAACGTCCTGGTGGTGGGGGTCTATGAAGAGAGGCTGACGGAGTTGCTGGCCGGGGTGCTCTTGAACCTGGGGACCCAGAGCGCTTTTGTGGTGTACGGCGAAGGGTCCTTTGATGAGATCAGCATTACCGGTCCAACCAGGGTATGTGAACTGCGAGCAGGGCCGGATCAGGTCGTATGCCATCACACCCGAGGAATTTGGACTGCCCCGGGGCACTCTGGATGATATCCGGGGGGGGGACGTTTTTGAAAACGCCGAAATTGTGCGCCGGGTGTTGGCCGGGGAGCCGGGGCCGAAGCAGGATATGGTGGCCTTGAATGCGGCCGCGGCTTTTATCGGGGCCGGTTTGGTGGCGGATTTTGCCGCCGGGATAAGCGCTGGCCAAAGAGGTGATGGGCAGCGGCAAGGCCATGGCCAGGTTGGAAGCATTAATCCAGAAAAGTAAATCCTTCGGGAAGAAGCCATGAACACTTTTTTAGACCGTATTGTGGCGGATAAGTTAAAGGAAAACGAGAAACTGCTGACGCCTGAGCGCCTGCAGGAATTCCGGGGCCGGATAGAAAGGCAGCCGCGAGCCCGCAGCTTAAAAGCCGCCCTGGATCAGACGCCGGGGCCGGCCATTATTGCCGAAATCAAAAAGGCCTCTCCTTCCAAGGGACTCCTGGCCCCGGACCTGGATCCCCTGTCTCTGGCCCTGGATTATCAAGCCAACGGCGCCGCGGCGCTGTCGGTGCTGACGGAAAGAAACTACTTTCTGGGTGCTCCCGAGTTAATCACCGAGTTGCGGCCGCACCTGAGTATCCCCATTTTGCGTAAAGATTTTATCCTGGAGATGATCCAGGTGTACGAAAGTGCCGCCATTGGGGCGGACGCTTTGCTCCTCATCGTCTCGACTTTGCCGGCTGGGATGCTCCGGGCCCTGCTGCTGTTGACCCAGAATTTAGGAATGGAAGCCCTGGTGGAAGTGTATACCAAGGAGGAATTGACCAGGGCGTTGGCTGCCGGGGCAACGTTGATCGGCGTCAACCACCGGAATTTGCGGACCTTTGAGCTGGATATGAATCGGGCCCTGGAGCTGGCGCCGCTGGTGCCGGCCGGGGTGACGGTGGTCGCGGCCTCAGGCTTGCACAACCGAGAGGATCTGGCTCGCCTGGAGGAGGCGGGGATTAAGGCCTTTCTCATCGGGGAGTCGCTGGTCAAGGCGGCGAGTCCGGGGGAGAAGTTGCGGGAGTTGAGAGGAAAATGACCACACCTCGAGGACGGGGTGCATGGCAGACCTGAAAAATCATATTTATCAGAGAATGATTGGGAATGATGCGAGTAAAAATTTGCGGGATTACTAATTTAGAAGACGCCCGGCTGGCTGCCGAGCTGGGGGCTCAGGCCCTGGGCTTTATCTTTTATCCCAAAAGTCCCCGGAGCATAAAGCCGGAGGCAGCCCGGCAGATCATCGCGCAATTGCCGCCCCTGGTTCTCAGCGTGGGCGTGTTTGTGAATGAGGCTGCGGCTTTGGTGCTGGAGGTGGCCGAAATGGTGCGGCTGGACTGGGTGCAACTGCACGGGGAGGAGCCTCCGGAGTATTGCCGGTTCCTGTACCGAAATGTCATGAAAGCCATTCGGGTGCAAGACCAGAGCTCCTTGGAGCAGATGCAACGATATCAGGGCAGTGTGAGGGCCTTTTTATTAGACACCCAGACATCCGGCCAAAAGGGCGGGACGGGTGTAAGCTTTGACTGGTCCCTGGCCAGGCAGGCCCGAGAGTACGGCCCCGTGGTGCTGGCCGGGGGATTGAGGCCCGAAAACGTGGCGGCGGCCATCCGGGAGGCGTCACCCTTGGCGGTGGATGTGGCCAGCGGGGTGGAGGCCTCACCCGGGAAAAAGGATCCTGCCAGGCTGCGGGCTTTTTTCCAGGCAGTGGCGGCGGCCGGCCGGGGATAAAAAAGGCACCGCAGAGACGCTGAGGACGCAGAGATAGCAATTGGTCAGAGTTAACGTTCAGTTGACTGCTGAGCGCTTTTCATTAATAGGAGGCAGATTTTGTTACCAGATAAACAAGGCCATTTCGGTCAATTCGGCGGACGTTTCGTCCCGGAGACCCTGATGCCGGCCCTGCTGGAGTTGGAGGAGGCCTACGGCCGCATCCGGCGGGATCCGGATTTTAAAAAGGAGCTGGCCGGACTGCTCAAAGATTACGTGGGCCGGCCCTCGCCGTTATATTTCGCCAAGCATCTGACGGAGGCCCTGGGGGGCCCCAAGGTGTATTTAAAACGGGAAGACCTGAACCACACCGGGGCCCATAAGATCAACAACACCCTGGGGCAGGGGCTGCTGGCCCAGCGGATGGGTAAAAAGCGGGTCATTGCCGAGACCGGGGCCGGTCAGCACGGCGTGGCCACGGCTACGGTGGCGGCGTTGTTGGGGATGGAGTGTGATATTTACATGGGTACGGAGGACATCCGGCGCCAGCGGCTCAACGTCATCCGCATGAAGCTGTTGGGGGCCAAGGTGATCCCGGTGGAGTCGGGGAGCTGCACCCTGAAAGACGCCATGAATGAGGCCATCCGGGATTGGGTGACCAACGTGCGCCACACCCATTACGTCATCGGCTCGGTGGCCGGGCCGCATCCTTATCCCCGATTGGTCCGGGATTTTCAAGCCATCATCGGTAAAGAGACCAGGGTCCAGATGCGGCAACACGAAGGCCGGCTGCCGGAATGCCTGGTGGCCTGTGTGGGCGGCGGCAGCAATGCCATGGGCCTGTTCTATCCCTTTTTGAAAGACCCGGTGCGTTTCATCGGGGTGGAGGCCGCGGGCCACGGGATCGAGTCCGGGCACCACTCGGCCACTTTGGTGGCCGGGAATGTGGGAGTGCTGCACGGGGCGTGCAGTTATCTCCTCCAGGACCCCTGGGGCAATATCCGGGAGGCGCACTCCCTGGCCCCGGGTTTGGATTACCCCGGCGTCGGCCCGGAGCATTCCTTTTTTAAAGAATCAGGCCGGGCCCAGTATGTGGCCATCAACGACCAGGAGGCCTTGGAAGGCTTTAAACTGCTCTCCCAGACCGAAGGGATTCTGCCGGCTCTGGAAAGCGCCCATGCGGTGGCCTATGTCCAGAAAACGGCCCGGGATTTTAAACCGGGGGAACTCGTGGTCATCAACCTCTCCGGCCGGGGGGATAAAGACGTGGAAGCGGTGGCCGAAATACTGGAGGCAGTATGAAAAAGATCAACGCCATGTTCAAACGGCTGGCCGCCAAAGGGGAAACGGCCCTGATTCCGTATGTTACCGCCGGAGATCCCAGTTTAGAGACAACCCGGGGGCTGGTGCTGGAAATGGCCCGGCGGGGGGCCGACCTCATCGAACTGGGCATCCCTTTCTCGGACCCGCTGGCCGACGGCCCCACCATCCAGGCCGCGTGTCAACGAGCCCTGAAGCAGGAGGTCAACCTGCCGAAGATTATCGATCTGGTGCGGTCTCTGCGTCAGGACACCGACATCCCGCTGGTGCTCATGGGGTATTACAATCCCATTTTGTCCTACGGGCTGGAGCGCCTGGCCCGGGAAGCGGCCCAGGCCGGAGTCAACGGCTTTATCATCCCGGACCTGCCGGGCGAGGAGTCCAGGGATTGGCACCGGGCGGCCTGCGACGCGGGGGTGGCGCCGATTTTTTTGGCCGCGCCCACCAGCGGTCCCGACCGCATCCGGAAAATCGGCGCCCTGACCCGGGGGTTCCTCTATTACGTTTCGGTGACGGGCATCACCGGAGCCAGGACCGGCCTGCCCGATGATCTCAAAACCGCCCTGGCGGAGGTCCGGACGCTGATCAAGTGCCCCCTGGCGGTGGGGTTCGGCATTTCCACCCCGGCCCAGGTGCAGGATTTGGCGCCACTGGTGGACGGCATCGTGGTGGGCAGCGCCATTGTGCAAAAGATTGCCTGCCGCCAAGGTCCGGAGGTGATCAAGGAGATCGGGGATTTTGTGGCGGAGTTGAAGGCGCCACTGCGTAGTGGTCAGTGAACTCATTTTACCCTGAAAGAATTCCCTTATGGCAGATTATCTGGTGCGCACCCTAACCAAAGACGGCAGCATCCGCGGCTTGGCCGCGGTTACTACCGGCCTGGTGGAGGAGGCCCGGCAACGGCACGGGGTATATCCCACCGCGGCCGCGGCCCTGGGGCGAGCCTTGACGGGTGGGGCCCTGCTGGGGGCGCTGTTAAAGACCGGGCAACGGGTGGCCCTGAAGTTTGAGGGAGACGGTCCCCTGAGAAAGATCATCGTGGAGGCCGAAAGCAACGGCGCGAGTGCGGGGGTATGTGGCCGAACCGCAGGTGCACCTGCCGCCCAAAAACGGCAAACTGGACGTGGCCGGGGCCCTGGGGAGAACGGGTTTGCTGACGGTGAGCAAAGACCTGCGGCTGAAAGAACCGTATCGAGGGATTGTGAGATTGGTGAGCGGCGAAATCGCCGAAGACCTGGCCTTCTATCTGGCGGAGTCGGAACAGGTGCCCTCGGCTCTGGCCCTGGGAGTATACGTGGAAACCGACGGACGGGTGGATGCGGCCGGGGGGTTCCTGATCCAAACCATGCCGCCGGTCCAGGAAGAGGTTTTGGACAGGCTTATTGGCCGTATCCGGCAATTGCCGTCGGTGACGGACCTGCTCCGGGCCGGAAAAAGCCCGGAAGATATACTGGCGGACATTTTTACCGGCCTACCTTACACTATCCTGGAAAAATACGCTTTGGCCTGGCAGTGTTCGTGTAGCCGGGAGCGGGTGGAAAAGGCCCTGATTACTTTGGGGCCAGAGGAACTTGCAGACCTGGCGGCCACAGAAACGGCGGCGACCATAACCTGCGAATATTGTCGGCAGGAATATACCTTCCACCGGGAGGAGTTGCACAGGCTGGCAGAATCAATACCGTTGTTACATTAAAACCAGTGGAAAATAAAAACCGGGCGGGAGAGGTCCTCCCGCCCGGGGTTGAAGGTTAGAGTTCAGTGGTTGGGGTAGATCGAGAGCTTACTATTTGTCTGTCTTAGGGGTCTCCAGGCCGGGCTTTTTTCCTTGAGCCGCGGCAGCCTTAACCTCTTTGCCGGTTTGCTTGTCGGTGTTAACGGCAGCCTCTTTGTCCTTTTTGCCTTTTTCAGCTTCTGGTTTCTTGCCGGTCGCGGTGGGCTCGACTTTCTTGGCCTCGGTCGTGGCTACTTTCGGGGCTTCGGTTTTTACCACGTCTTTGGCAGTCTCCGGGGTCCCGGTGGTTACTTTCTGGACCGGGGCCGGGGTGGGTTTGGGTTTCTCAGCCGCAGTTTGGGCCTGGGCCGCAACAGTCAGCCCCAAAGCAAACATCAGGGCGGTGGCAGTGGTAAACAGTTTTTTCATGGTGGTTTTTTCCTTTTTAGCATTTGATCGTGGCAATCAGCCACACTTGCTTTATTGATAATGCAAGGGCCTTGCCAACTTAGGCAATACAGATAATAAAGCAATAGAATCAACATGGTATAAGGAGTTGCCGACGAAGCAGAACCGGGATGGAGGGTCCTGGCGGTTGAAAACGCCAGGCGACGCCGCAAAAATGAAAAAGACGGTCAGGGGAACTGGTTTCTGTCGTCATTTTGATAATTGGCGCTCTGTGCAGGGTATAGAAGAAGCCTGGGTGAATCTCTTTTCGAGAATGGGACGGTGCTGGGAAAAGAGGTGCCGAGGCTGGAAGGCTTCTCAGGTGTCTGGAAGTTTTATGAAAAAGGAGAGAGTTGCCGAAAAATAGTTTACGGGCCTGGTACGGCCACGAGAAGAGTCAGAGAACTTTCTGTTCTTCGCCGGTTAATCCCTGACCCCGGAAGGAGGTCTAGTCTTGATTCTGATATTGATAGGAATATTTTTTATCTTTGTCTTTCTGGTGGCTACCCGGAACTTTACCGGCACCCTGCCGTTTCCCAGATGGTTGCCGCCGGTGGTGATCATGGGGCTGGCGCTGTTCGGCAGCATGTTCACCATCGTGCCCGCCGGTCATGTGGGGGTGCAGGTGCTTTTTGGCAAAGTATATCCGGAGATTTTGCCTGAAGGGTTGCACCTCATTAATCCTTTACTATCAGTAAGGAATATGTCCGTCCGGACTCAGGAGATTTTTGAGCACGCCGAAAGCCCCTCCAAAGAAGGGCTGAATGTGGTTTTAGAGGTGTCCCTGTTATATCACGTCAATCCCGAAGTCGCGGCCCGGCTTTATCAGCAGGTGGGGCCGCACTATGATCAAGTGGTGCTGGCGCCCTCGTTCCGGTCGGCTATTCGGGGAGTGACGGTGCAGCATGAGTCCAAGGACCTCTACACCTCGGGCCGGGAGTTGATTGCCAATCAGATTGCCGAGGATTTGAGTAAGACCATGGTGGAAAGAGGATTGATTCTGGAGCAGGTCCTCCTGCGGCGCATCCAATTACCCCAGATGGTGGAGGCGGCTATCAATGACAAGTTGGCCGCGGAGCAGCAGTCCCAGCGCATGCAGTTTGTCCTGGCCAAAGAGACCCAGGAGGCGGAGCGGAAGCGCATCGAGGCCAAAGGTATCCAGGATTTTCAGAATATCGTCTCCCAGGGCCTGTCGGACCCCCTGTTGCGCTGGAAGGGCATCGAAGCCACCAAGTTGCTGGCCGAATCTCCCAACGCCAAAGTAATTATCGTGGGCGGGCGGGATGGCCTGCCCCTGATTTTAAACACGGACACCCGGGGGCGGTAGCAGAGGGAAAGTGGTCAGTGGTTAGTGGTCAGAAACTGCTACCGGGAATTTTGGCTGCCGCCCGGCGTCAGGCTTGCCGAAGTTGTGACACATGCCTCACCTGTGCTGGAGTTTTTTGGGTATTTTGATTATCATCTCGACATCGTGCTGTCAGTAAGGGGTTTTCAAATGTCGGGTAAAAGAGTAAGATTTGACTAATCTTGAAGGTTTGTTAAAATTTCTCTTACACATATTATGAATACTCCGGAGACCGAGGAGGCGGTGATTAATCCCCGGCGGGGGAAAAGGGAAGAGGCTGTGGCCCCAGGGCTGCTCATGACCTTTACCCGGCCGGATTACCACTACGCCTGCCGCCTGACGGCAGCCAAAAGCCCGGGGCGGGACATCGTGGATTGCCCAATCCGGGAGGGATATTGGCAAGGTAAGCCCGTCACCCTGGCTGGTCCGGCCCCGGGTGCCCCGTATGCCGTCATGATTTTGGAGAAGCTCATTGCTTTGGGGGCGCAGACGGTAATGGCGGTTGGTTGGTGCGGCTCTTTGCGGGCGGAGGCAAGGATCGGCGACCTCATCGTTCCCGATGCCGCGCACAGCGAAGAAGGGACTTCGGCCCATTATCCGGTGGCGGAGCCGGAGCCCAAACCCGAGGCAGGGTTATGCCGGACCTTGCAAAACCAGTTAACTGCGGCCGGGCTGGCATATCAACTCGGGAGGGTGTGGACCACCGATGCCATCTATCGGGAGACCAAGGCCAAGGTCCTGGCCTATGGATCCCAGGGGATGCTGGCGGTGGAAATGGAGATGTCGGCGTTATTTACTGTGGCCCAATACCGGGGGGTGGCTTTGGCCGGGCTCCTGGTGGTGTCCGACGAATTGTTCACCCTGACCTGGCGCCACGGTCTTCGGGATGACCATTTCCGCTGCCGCCGCCAGCAGGCTATCACTGCGGCTTTGGATGCCCTGGTCGAGTATGAGAAATCTGTTCCAGTCTAGAGAAACATATGGCTTTCAGCTCAGATAACCGGCTTCTGGCCATGGATATCGGCGGGGGCACGCAGGATATCCTGCTGTGGGACCCCCAGGAAACGGTGGAGAACTCAGTGAAGCTGGTGCTGCCATCCCCCACCCGAATTGTCGCCCGACGTATTCAGACGTTGACCGCGGCGGGAAAAGATATTTTTTTGACCGGCCGCCTCATGGGTGGCGGCGCGGTGAGTCAGGCGGTGCGGCAGCATCTGCAACAGGGGCTCAAGGTGTCGGCCCAGGCCGGACCGGCCCGGACCCTGCATGATAACCTGGAAAAACTGCGCCAGTGGGGCATCCGGATCGTCGAGGCCCAGCCCCCCGGGACGACTTCGGTGGGGTTGGGTGATGTGGATGTGGGCGCCTTACGCCGAGCTTTGGCGGAGTTTGCCGTGGAGTTGCCGGATCACTGGGCGGTGGCCGTCCAGGACCACGGCTTCAGCCCGGAGGCCAGCAACCGGCGGCACCGCTTCGGGCACTGGGAAAATTTTCTGGCCCAGGGAGGAGAACTGCGGCGTCTGGCTTACCAGGAACCACCGGCCGATCTCACCAGGATGGCGGCCATACAGGAGGTTTTGCCGGGGGCGCTGCTGATGGATACCTGCGCCGCCGGTGTCTGGGGAGCTTTGTTGGATACCCAGGTCCAGAGCCAACGACAGGCAGGTCTGGTGGTGGTCAATATCGGCAATGAACACACCTTCGCCGTGTTGGTGCGAGATCAGACCGTCTGGGGAGTCTACGAGCATCATACGGGACTGTTGACTCCTGAAAAATTAATGACCCACCTGAGTCGTTTTCAGGCCGGCCAGCTCAGCAACGCCGAGGTTTTTGATGATTTTGGGCACGGCTGCGTCATCAGGGCCGATTATCCCGGCAGTCGCCCTTTTGCCACCCTGGTGCTTACCGGGCCCCAACGCCGGTTGGGGAGTAATCTCCAGGCTATCCAGGCCGCCCCATTCGGTGATATGATGCTCACCGGCTGCTTCGGCCTGGCAGCGGCATACGGGAAATTACATTGAGTAATGGCCATGGCAAGGTGAAGAAAAATTCGTCAGGCACTATCGCCAGAGGTGAATGAGGCGTTATGTATATAAAATTCTGGGGAACGCGAGGCTCCATTGCCACGCCGGGTCCCGACACGGTAAAATACGGCGGCAACACCGCCTGCGTGGAAATAGTGAGCAACACCGGCAAGCGGGTGGTGATTGATGCCGGCACCGGTATCAGGGCATTGGGCGATGAATTAGTCCAAACCGGACAGCCGGTGCACCTGACCCTGTTAGTAACCCATGCCCATTGGGATCATATCCTGGGCATGGCATTTTTTAAACCAGTCTACATGGAAACATCGGTGATTAATATCGACGGCTGCCCCAAGGCCTTCTGGGGTTTGACCAATATCTTTGACGACCGCAAAGGCAATGGCTTTTTCCCGGTGGCCTTCGATGAGCTCAAGGCCCGTATCCGCCACCTGGAGAAGCTGCCCCATGGAGTAATGCACTTGGGGGACCTTACCATTGATGGGATTGAAACCAATCATCCTCAGGGGGGCATGGGTTTTAAAATCCGGGAGAACGGGCGTTGCGTGGTGTTTTTGACCGATAACGAACTCGCGGCCGAGGCCCCTTTGGGGAGGCAGCCGGAAGATTTTGCCCACTTTGCCCAGGGGTGCGATCTGTTGATCCATGACGCCCAATACCTGCCGGAAGAGATTGAAGCCCACCGGGGGTGGGGCCATTCCAGCTTTGCCGATGCCGTTAACTTGGCTATCATGGCAAAAGTTCCCCAATTAATCCTCTTCCATCATGATCCGGGACGGACTGATCGGGAAATCCAGGAGATTGAAGCCCGGGCCCGAAAATTGGTCAAGACCCAAAAGAGTTCTTTAAAGGTATCAGCCGCCAGAGAGGGTGAGACCATTCTCTTGTGATCAGGTCTTACCCTTGAAAAATAACCCCACCCTGGCCCTCCCCGTCAACGGGGAGGGAACTTTCTTATCTGGTTCCCAAGCTCCTGCTTGGGAACCGGCTATAGGTGGAAGCTCTGCTTCCAAAAGACCCTGTTCTAAGAAGTGCCCATGAGATAGCGCCACGAAATCTTAGACCGGGTCCGCCATAATTCTTTCCCTGCACCGTTAGAGGAATCAAAGCAGGAGCTTTAACTGATAGTGCGTGCCCAAGCAGGAGCTTGGCACGAGGGAGAGTTACAAAAATTGTTTTTGACGTTGATTCTGGTAGCACCGGCTTCCAGCCTGTGCTACCATTTTTGTTTTATGATATGCTATGGCTAATTCAAAACCGGCAAAAAATTTTAACATCGTTTTAATCGGCTACCGGGCTGTGGGCAAGACTACTGTGGCAGCGCAGGTGGCTCACCGGTTGGGAAGACCAATGATCGACCTTGACACGGTGGTGGAGCAGGAAGCCGGGGAATCCATCCCGGACCTGGTGCGCCGGGAAGGCTGGGCGGAATTTCGGCGGCGTGAAAAGGCTGTGGTAGAACGTTACGCCTCCCAGGAGGGGATGGTCCTGGCCACCGGGGGCGGGGTGGCGAGAATAT
>CAVZSK010000008.1:0-67099 GCA_963777875.1 uncultured delta proteobacterium
GAATTAAGGAAGGAGTATATGCCATACCAACCATACCTCGCGCCGGTCGTTGCTTTAATCGCCGGGATCTTGATATTCATTCAACCCAGCCTGCTGAGTATTATTGTGGCGGTTTACCTGATTGTCATAGGCATTCTGGGTCTGATGGGGGCACGGCCCTCTGGGTGGTGGGGCCGATAATCATTTCGCCCCATAAGATCAGAGCTAACCACAAACCACAAAGGAGAAATACCATGTTAGGCACTATTTTAATAATCGTAACTCTCATCCTCTTTCTCGTCGGCGCCCTTCCTACCTGGGGTCATAGCCAAAATTGGGGGTATGCCCCGAGTGGTCTTCTGGGGACAATCCTGATCGTGGTTATCATCCTGTTCCTTCTTGGGCGTCTTTAGGCTTGATTCACCATGAGCAATAATTATTGCCTCCCAGGGTCGGTGGGGTCCACCAGTCCTGGGCTTTTATAGGCGAAACCTCGCTTCAACAATTACCAAGCCCACTCCCTGGTGGACCGCCCGCGCCAGAGGTTCACGGGTTTTTCCGAAGGAGGAGACGAGATGAACGGACTCAAGATCATGGCAATCGGGCTGATTGCAGTAGGCATCGGCGTGCTGATGTACGGCAAGTTCAGCTACACCAAGGAGACTCACGACATCAAGCTGGGCCCGCTGGAGGCATCGGTGGCGGAAAAGCAGACGGTCAACGTCCCTGTCTGGGCCGGCGTGGCGGCAATAGTGTGTGGTGGTGGGCTCCTGCTTTATGGGAGCAAGAAAGGGTAACAAACACTATTTTGGGACTGCGGTTGCCAAGATTGCCGGATAATCTCACTAAAGGGATTGGCTGCTTCTTGTCACCTTCTGGGGCCTTTTTCAGGCATGTTACAAAGAAAGTTGACCGCAAACAAATAACTTATTGACAACTATCATATAATTTTGAATAATTAATTGTATATAATATCTAATAACAAGGCGGTTATCTCAATGACTAAAAAAATTTTTTTCCTGATGTGTTTGCTCATGGCAATGGTTTGGACTGCGGGTTGTACATGCCCGGAAGTGCGGCCCGTGGTCGCCGCTCCCCCCGTGGTAGCACCCCCCCCGCCGCCTGCCCCGCGGCCAGAGGTTGTCAAACCCATGCCGGTGGAGGAGCCCGTCCCTTCGAAGAAGCTGAAGCAACGCGTCTTCTATTAGATCTGTTGGCTGGTATGTTGGGGGGAATCCCGGATTAAAAAGCTGATGGCAGAATGGACCGGGCCAGTTTGAAGCTTCGTGCTGATTTGTGGCAATGTGAATTAATACGATTATGACTTCATTCACATTGCCACAAGGACGTGGGAAGGCTGCATTTTATAAGCTTAATGGAAACAGGGCGGATGAAAAAATATCTTTGGGTATTTTCAGTAGCATTATTAACTAATATTCTTTTACCTCCAACTCTTGGGGCAGACATCTTCCAGGAGTATGAAAAAGTTATTTGGATTAATCAACTCTGGCAAACGGGCGCAGCTTATGAAAGGGGGAAAAAGGTTCGGGAGTTTCCGGTGCTGACCGGCGACGCTGAAACTACCACCGAACCGGGCATTTATCTGGTGCAAGTAAAACAGGAGGACTATTATTCGCGCAAATATCAGACCCCCATGCCTTACTCCATATTTTTCAATTATAGACAGAGGGCCGCGATTCACGGCGGAGAAGTACCTTCACCACGACTAAGAATAGGGTATGCCACTCATGGCTGTATCCACGTGAAGGAGCCCGAAATTAAGTGGTTATATGATTGGACGGAGCCAGGCAGGACCGTGGTGGTTATCGGCGGTTGGAGAACGGAGGATTAAAGATAATTAACGGTTCTCAGTTTCCACTTAAAGGGGCCGCCGGCAACATCTCCATAACACTGGTCGAGCGGGGGATTCTCAGTAATATCTTAGCAAAGTTTTTTAATAAATAATTGACAATAGTTTCATTTAATATGTGAATACCTGCATAGAAAACGGATTAGGCTCAATACGTTGCCAGGGAAGGCTCGAATTGTTGGGAAGAAATCGCCAAGGCATCTTCCTGGGAAGAAAAGTTGGGGAAAATAACCAAACACCAAAAGGGGGAAGAACCATGAAGAAACGATTGGCATTGCTTTGCTGCATTCTGTTGTTACCGACCATCGCGGCTGCAGCATACCAACCAGGACAAACAAACTACGGAGAGTGGTGGGCTGGGGTTCACGCCGGGGCATTGTTTGCTTCGGGTAGTGATACCGCCGCAACAGCCGGCGGCATTGTCGGCTACAACTTCTGCATGGCCAACAGACCAATCTGGGAAAGGTATTTCGGCGTGGCCATGGACTTCACCTGGAACCAGTCAAACGCGAAAACCTGGGGAATGGAGACCAGTTCGCTCTATCCCTCCTGGGGAGGTTACAGTACCCATTCATGGGAGATGACACGTTTACCAGGGGCCGGTTCGTGCCGTTCCTGATGTTTGGTCCGGCTATCGTCTGGACAGATCACCCTGGGGACAACAGGACCGACTTCGGGGTCGTGGCGGAGACTGGCTTTGAATATTTTATTATTCCGAAGCTGTCCATTGGGCCGTCCTTCCGTTACCGTCATGTCTTTTTAGGCTCACAAGGGCAGGACCAGTACATGGCCTTGGGTCGTATGGCCTACCACTTTTAACCAAAGGATGAATGATTAAACTCCAGGTAGTCGGTCTCTGACGAGTTGCCGACGCCGGACATCTACCTGAAAGCGGGTCTGGGTTCTCTTCGGTGGGAACCCAGACCCGCTTTCAGCATCGCCTCATCCCCCCAATGGTTCCAAGGTGGGGTGCAAATTCACGTTAGGAAGGTAAAGGATGATAAAACGGATCGGCATGATTCTCGGCGGCGGGATTCTCTTGTTCATGGTGCTCTTCGGATGGTGGCTCTTCAGTCGCCCCGAACGTGGCACGACGGGTTCGGTCAGCACGCATTTTCGCTTGTTCGGTCTCAGTGACAAGATCGTCATCGACAGCTTCAAAGACCCCAAGGTCCAGGGCGTCGTCTGTCACATCGCCCGGGCGCAAACGGGAGGGGTGAAGGGCGAATTGGGCCTGGCGGAGGACACGAGTGACGCCAGCATTGCCTGTTGTCAGGTCGGCCCGATCAAGATCATGGGTGAGCTTAAGGACGGCGAGAGCATCTTTGACGAGCACCGCAGCCTCATGTTCAAGAAGCTTCAGGTCGTGCGCTTCTTCGACCGGGAGAACAAGGTGTTGGTTTACGTGGCGTACAGCGATCGGGTTATCGAGGGTAGCCCGAAGAACAGCATCAGCACGGTGCCGATCATGGGGTGGCCGGCACCATAGACTGGTTTAGGAATATGGGGGAAAATTATAGAGTTTCTCGAAAGATTTTTCGCGTAACGGAGGTTTTCTCGGCGCAGGCTGAAGCCTGCGGCTACCAATGCGAATTTATTTTTGAGAACCACTATAAAAAACAAACCTTGTGTGGGGGACCAGACTGTATCTTAATGTCGCCATTTTCTGTGTTGAAAATAGGGTTGACGTTCATTTTTTCAAGAGCAACCGCGCAGCACATACACCAGGATCAGAATGGGGATGGGTATGCCCAAGAGCCAAAACAGAAGATATTTTTTCATGTCAATAAACCTTTCCTGAGGTTAGGCGCCCTTAAACTGAAGGGTATATCCCCTTGGCGAGGATATACCCAGATATCCCTCGTTTATTTGTTAGCTGGGGCTGGCGCAGGTGCTCCAGGTGCCCCAGGTGCTCCAGGTGCTCCAGGTGCTCCAGGCGCTCCGGGTGCTCCAGGCGCTCCAGTTGCACCCTTCTCCGGGGCTGGTTTCGACGGCTGTTGTGATTGATCGCAGCCACTTAACGCAAAAGTCGCAAGAAACGTTAAAACTACAAATAACCCCATGAATTTTTTCATATCCCATTATCTCCTTTCTTTTCGACAAGACTAACTTGCTAACTTTTCAGGTTCCACAAGAACCGCGGCCAACTTATTACCCAGGATTCCCACCTCGCAGGGGGATTGGTGGCCGAAGCGATGTTCAAGAACCAGCGGCCCCCCCTTGTGGGGGGAAATCAGGAAAGATAGTTTGACAAGGTTTTCATGGCCTTCACAATATCATCGATCGCCTCGTGCATGCCCTCGCTGTAAGGCTTGCTCTTGGCTGGTTCTTCCTTCCCGATCTTGTCGTGAACCTCAGACTTGAGTTTTTTCAAGATTTGAGCCTGCTCTTCAAGTTGAGCCTGTTGTTCTTCTTTCAAGTAGGCGATGATCTTTGGATCAAATTGCTGCAGGAGATCATCGGCCTGGGCCAGTATCTGTTCGATGTCTTCGTATTGATAAGTCTTTTGCATGATGACTTTCGGCTGGAGGTTATTTCCAGCTATTGAATTCTTTTTCTGCCTGTTCCTTGGTATAGCCGTAGCGCTCCTGCAACCTGCCGACGAGCTGGTCCTTTTTGCCTTCAATGACCTCCAGGTCGTCATCGGTGAGTTTTCCCCATTTCTCCTTGACATTTCCTTTAAACTGCTTCCAGTTTCCGGCAACTTGATCCCAATTCATAGCTTGCTCCTTTTAATAAGAAATTAAATTGTGGCCTTCAGTCCATGCCCGTGCATAGTGCATATTTACCATTAGCAAAATTGTTTTTGTAAATTTCAATTTAATCATCTTGTTTGTGCTTGTCAACGAGGGTGCGGAAATTTTTCCAGTCAGGTATCGACCGGGTGGAAAGAATATCGATATGGGCGCGGTGTGGTGCCAGGGGCAGGTTTTGGCGATTGCGTCACTGCAAGCGGAGAGACAGTGATCTTAGTGGCAGTCGCGGTTGACGCTCACCCGGTTTGATCTGAGGAGTCGGGACTTGGCACTTGATATTTTTAGAATAATGGTTAAAAAGAATATATTATTGAGGACACGCAGATTATGGTTGAGAGGAGGGGCTGATGAGGCGGATTGGGCTGATATTTTTGGGTTTACTGGTGCTGACGAGTTATGGTCTGCCGGTCGGGGCGGCGAGTCAGAAGGCGGCGGCGTTACGGCAGGCCAACGGGCTGACCGAATTCAAACCGCCCGAGAAGTTCCTGGCCGGAAATTTTGTGGCCGACGAGATGAACCCGGCCTTCGTGTTCGGGACCGGTACAGGCCTTTGCCAAATCCCGGCAACACCCCACCGCCTGGCTCATCGAGACCCAAGCGGCCACGCAGAGCAGTCCGGAAAAGTATGGGGAATATACCGTCTATCTAGAAGAAGATTGCCCGGATAAGGTGGTCTATTACGTCTTCGTGGACCAGAGCGGCCTGACGCCCCAGCAATGGTATGAGTGGCGGCAAAAATTCCACATGAGCAAGGCCGAGTTGCAATATGGCACGGCCCAGACGAAACTGGAACAGGCCTGCAAAGAGGGTTGCGGGTTTACTGCGGAGCTGCGATATATTCAAAAAGACGGCGAATTGCTGACCGCCAAATCCCCGGAAGCAGTCCTGCAGGATGATCTCAAGTTTGCCCCGCTCTATGATCTGAACTTGCAGAAGAAACTCAGCAAATAGGCCCAGATGGCTTCTGACAGTTTTTCAGGTGACAGAATACGAGCGGCAAGCAGCGATCCTACAAAAGCAATTTGTTCTGAGAGCAAGGATATTGCTTCGCTCCCAAGCAACGTGATCATGGTTGCATGAATACGATGAAATCACGGTTGACGGCAACTGCAGACTACGAAAGTGCTTTTGGGAACTAACCTATGGCCCGGGCCAGGACAAAAAGGATAAGCCAAGCCCAGAAGCTGACCGGGTACGGCATTGTGGCGGTGCTGGGTCTGATCACGATCTGGCTGCTGGTGCAGCAGTCCCGTTTTAATCCCGCCGTGACTGCGGTTTTGCAGGCCCCGGGGCCGGGGGGCCGGATTCAAGGCAGGGGCCGGGGCGGCTACGGCCGGCCTCATCCCGGAAGCAGCCGGATTTACTCCCGTGGCTGCCGCCCAGAGCTACGGCCCGGAAAACCTTTCCGACAAGATCAACGGCAAGGCCGAGCTTTACCTGTCCGCGGGTTTCAAAGAAATGTCCTGCCGCAGCTTCACCCTGGAAAACCCCAAAGGGGCGCACCTGGAAGTGTTTGTCTACGATATGGGCGAGGCGCAAAATGCCTATGCCGTGTTCAGTTCGCAGCGCCGGCCCGGGGCCGGGCCTCTAGCCCTGACCGCCAATGCCTATACGACCCCCAATGCCCTGTTCTTCACCAGGGGGAAATTTTATGTGGAGATGGTGGCTGACCGGGCCGTAAACGACCTGCCCGGCGCCCTGGAGACCTTCACGACGGCGTTGTTAGCCAAGTTACCCGCAGAAGGCGAAACTACTTCGGCAACCGGGCGCCTGCCCCAGGAAGGGCTGGAGCGGGACAGCGTCCGCCTGAATGCCGCGGATGCCTTTGGCCTGGAAGGGTTCAACAACGTCTACACCGGGGAATATACCCTGAAAAATGGCAAGGCCACGGCTTTTTGGGCGGAGCGGCAGACGCCGGCGGAGGCCGAGGCTGAGGCCAAACGTTTCCGGGATTTTCTGATCGCCAACGGGTACCGGAAGATTCAGACGCCGGGAGGGCCGCCGGAGATGACGGTTTTGGGTTTGGACAATTCTTTTGAATTAATCATGGTCCAGGGCCGGACGGTGGCCGGGGTGCACGATGCCACGTCGGCGGCGGCCGCGGTGGAACTGGCCGGGAGATTGCAAAGGGCGCTCAAGGGAAAGCCGTGACTAAGAGATGGAATCGCGATGGTGGATGAAATCCCCTCTGCTTTATTAAAAAAACAGAGAAATATGAGGATGCCAAGCTGGAGCTTGGGAACGAGGTTGAAGATACTGATTGCCAAGGGTGAAGAGGTGAATCAGACATTACATCTTGGCAACGACAATAATTATGAAACCATCTAAAAACGAACCTGAAAAGATATTAGCCGAGGAGATGAACCGGCGGGACTTCCTGAAGCGGCTGGGGTATGCCTCGGCGGCGGCGTTGGCCGCAGGCGGGCTGGGTCTGGCGTTACACGACTCTAAAGGCCCGACCCCGGCCCACCAGCCCAAAGCTTTAACCGGTTTGGGAGATTTTGCCAATCCGGCCCTGACCCCGGGAACGGGGAAAATGGCCATCATTCGGGGCATGGACCGGGCGCTGATGGTGCCGCAAGGAATACAGGCCCTGGGGGGGATGGAGTCTTTCATCCAGGCGGGCGACCGGGTGCTGATCAAGGTCAATGCCGCGTTTGCCACCCCGCCCTCTTTGGGCGCCACCACCAACCCGGAATTGCTGGCCGCGGTGGCCGGCCTGTGCTTTAAGGCCGGGGCGGCCCAGGTACTGGTGACGGACAACCCCATCAACGACCCGGAGAGCTGTTTTAAGATCACCGGTCTGGCAGCCGCGGCCCAAACGTCGGGGGCCAGGCTGATAACGCCCCGGGCGGCCCTGTTTCATCCCGTCAGCCTGCCGGGGGGCAGACTGATTCAGAACTGGCCGACCCTGACCGGGGTTTTTCAGGGAGTCACCAAAGTCATTATCCTGAGTCCGGTCAAGGACCATCAACGGGCCGGGGCCTCCATGACCCTGAAAAATATCTACGGCTTTTTGGGGGGACGGCGCAACGTCTTTCACCAGGATATTAACGGCATTGTCACCGAACTGGCGCAATTGCTCAAACCCACCCTGTGCATCCTGGACGGTACGGTGAGTATGATGACCAATGGTCCCACCGGCGGATCCCTGTCCGATTTGAAGGAGACCGGCACCATGGTGATCTCCACCGACCCGGTGGCCGCGGATGCCGTGGGCGTGGAGTTGTTGGGGCGGCGCCTGACCGACATCCCCTACATCAAGATGGCCGCAGCCGCCGGGGCTGGAGTGGCGGATTACCGGAAGCTTAGTCCCGTAGAAATCAATACTGGTTAGTGGTCAGTGAATCAGTGGTATAGTGGTTAGAAAAAAAAGAACTTTGTATTAGAGGCTCTAACAAGAGGACTTTTGATTATTTAGCGACAATTTCTTTCTCCCAGATAATGGCCATTCCATGCGCATAGTAACAGTCCGGCGGCTCAGTCAGATTTTTTTCCTGCTCATCTTTTTGTGGTTCTGTATCACGGCCACGGTGGGGACGGCCTGGTGGCAGTTGCGGGGTTGGCCCATCAACTGGATACTGGAGTTGGATCCCCTGACGGCTCTGGCCACGCTTCTGACCACCGGCGGGCTGTACGGCAACCTGCTTTGGGCAGTGGTCGTCATCGCCCTGACCGTGTTCCTGGGCCGCTTCTTTTGCGGGTTTGTCTGTCCCCTGGGAACCATCAACCAGTTCACCGGCTGGCTGGGGCGGCGGGGGCTGAAGCCGGCGGGACAGGCGGAGTTGAACCGTCACCAGCCAGCGCAGGCCTTAAAGTATTACTTCCTGGTTTTCCTCCTGGTTCTGGCCCTCATGGGTTCGCTGCAGACCGGGATTATCGACCCGCTGCCCCTGGTGTACCGGAGCGTCAACCTGGCCTTGCTGCCCCTGGTGGATGCCGGTCTGAACGGGCCGCGCTTTTATGCGTCGGTGTGGCTCCTGGGTGTAGTGTTTCTGGTGGTGTTAGGCCTGAATGTGGTCCGGCCGCGCTTCTTCTGCCGTTTCATCTGCCCCCTGGGAGCGCTGTTCGGTCTGTTGGGACGCTTCAGCCCCTGGCGCCTGGGCAAGCAGACTGCGGGTAAATGCGGCGATTGCCGTCTTTGCGAGGCACATTGTGAAGGCGCCTGCCGGCCTGCAGGTGAGATTATTGTGGGTGAGTGCGTCCTGTGTCTCAACTGCCTGGACAACTGTCCGTCCGGTCGGATCACGTTTGCCGGCCGGGCTTCGGCGGCCGGTGAGACGGGGCTGCCGGATCTGTCCCGGCGGGGCTTGATCATTTCCGGGGCCGGGCTGGTGGTGGCCTCCCTGTGGGATGTGGGCGGGCTTACCGGGGATAACCGGGACCCCTTGCTCATCCGCCCCCCGGGGGCCCTGGATGAAGACCAACATCTGGCCCGGTGCCTGCGCTGCGGCCAGTGTATGCGTATCTGCCCGGCCAATATTATCCAGCCCGCCTTGCTGGAGGCCGGGGTCCAGGGTCTGTGGAGTCCGGTGATCAACTACCGGCTGGGCCGGAGCGGCTGCCAGCCCAATTGCGTTGCCTGCGGGCAGGTCTGCCCCACGGCGGCCATCCGCCCCCTGAGCCTGGAGGAAAAACTGGGGTTGGGCGAGTTTGCCTCCCAGGGCCCCATCCGTATGGGCACGGCCTTTGTGGACCGGGGCCGGTGCCTGCCCTGGGCCATGGACCGGCCCTGCCTGGTCTGTCATGAGTTATGCCCGGTTAGCCCCAAGGCGATTTTTACCCGGACGGCCTTTGAGATCATCCGGGATGGCGACGCGTTGCCGGCCTGGATGTTCGGGTCGGAGGTGGAGCTGGAAGCCCCCTTTGCCACCGAAATAAATCTGGCCGGCGGCGATTACCACCTGGGGGTGGTGGACCAGCCCGAGGTCGGCCCTCGGCGCATCCTTGCCGTCAACGGCAACATGTTGACCGTGGAGGGCCCCCCGGCCGAGTCAGGGCTGGCCGCGGAAAGAGTGAAGGTGGACATCGTCGTGCGGCTGGAACGGCCGTTTATTGACCCGGCCAGGTGCATCGGCTGCGGCATGTGCGAGCATGAATGTCCGGTGGCGGGCCAGCGGGCCATCCGGGTCTTCAGCGAAAATGAATCCCGGGCCGGGGCGGGACGATTGCTGGTTTAGGGGGTTGTGACTGGTTAACATGACTCAGCTTGGGAACCAGATAAGCTCAACTAGGGTTCCGAAGTTTGTCGTTAGAGCTGCAATTATTGCTTCGACCATGCTAAGCCTCTGACAAATGAGGAATGATAAGGCGAAGCCTTGCAACTATATGATAACGAACAGGGATAATTGAATTTCCCCAAAACCACTAGGAGGTGGTAATTATGAGCCAAGAGACCAAAGGTCCCGGCTTTACCCGCCGGGAATTTGTCAAGACCGTGGGGCTGGCCGGCCTGGCAGTGGCCGGGGCTGGCGTGCCTGGGGCCATGGCCGCCCCGGAGTCGGAGGCCGGCGCCAAGACCGGGACCATGCCCAGACGGGTATTGGGCAAGACCGGGGTAAGCGTGCCCATCCTTAACTTAGGGGGCATGTTCGACACCATCAACAACCAACTGCTCATCAAGCAGGGCATGAAGTGGGGCGTCAATTACTGGGACACGGCCGAGGCGTATGGCAACGGTCTGAGTGAGGACGGGTTCGGCCGCTATCTGGCCCGCAACCCCGGAGTCCGCCAGGAGGTCTTTATCGTTACCAAGCTCGTCCCCCAGGGAGGCAACCTCACGAGTCGCCTGGATAAGTGCCTGGCCAGACTGCAGACAAATTACGTGGATCTGTTCTACATCCACGGCATTAGCGGCATTGGTGAGATGACCCCGGCTTTTAAGGATTGGGGCGCCGAGATGAAGAAGGCCGGTAAGATCAAATACTTCGGCTTCAGCACCCACACCAACATGGCGGACTGTCTGGCGGGCGCGGCCAGACTGGACTGGATCGACGCGGTGATGATGACCTACAACTTCCGGGTGATGAACGACCCCAAGATGAAAGAAGCCGTGAATGCCTGCGCCAAGGCCGGGATCGGCCTGGTGGCCATGAAGACCATGGGCGGCGGACCGGGGATGCCGAAAACCGAAAGCCCGGGCGAGTTGAAAGTGGCGGAGCGCTTCCTGAAAAAGGGTTTCACCGACAAACAGGCCAAGCTCAAGGTCGTCTGGGAGAATCCGGAGATCGCCAGCCTCTGCTCCCAAATGCCCAACCTGACCATCCTGTCGGCGAACGTGGCGGCAGCCCGGGACCAGACCAAACTGGCCCGGGAGGACTTCGACGCCATCCGCCAGTATGCCCAGGAGACCAGGGGCGATTATTGCGCCGGCTGCGGCCACATCTGCCAGGCCGCGGTGGGCGGGGCGGTACCGGTCAACGAAGTCATGCGCTGCCTCATGTACCACCGGGATTATGGCGAGCCGGAGTTAGCCCGGGACGCGTTCGCGGCATTACCGGAAGAAGTGCGGCAGCGTTTGATTCGAGTGGACTACTCCCGGGCGGAGCAGGCCTGCCCCCAGGGGTTGGCCATTGCTGATTTAATGCGCCAGGCCGAGGAGGTGTTGGCCTAGCGGCTGGAACCAGAGCCAAGACAGGTGGGTCGCCATGTCGACTCGCAGTCCAACTTGGACCCAGAGCTAATAGTGAGGGGCGGTCCGGGAACCGCCCCTTATTTGTTGATTCTAAAGTGATCTTGTGGAGTTAACGACGACGCCGCCAGGCGGCCAGGAGCATGGCGCCAAGCCCCGTCAGGGTCATGGTCAGCGTTCCCGGCAAGGGCGTCGGGACCAGGAAATTGGCATAGACATACTGTCCCAGTTCCTCGCCGGCTTTCAATCCATAGATCATTATCACATTGCCAGTGAATGCCGCCATAGATACGGCTCATTCCGGCTTCAGCAGCCGCCTCGGAAAAACTGCTAAAATTTCGGGTAAGCCTCGTTATCCGCAGTGGAGGAAAAGGCTATGTCGTCCCCGAACAACTCCGCCAGAACCGCGGCCGCGGCCCCGCTGAAGGTGCTGTGACCGCTGACGTAGGAAGGGAAGGGAGGCGTAATGAGCGAGGGGTAGTCCACGAGGGGTCAGCTATCCGTGATGGGATTGCCGTCGTCGTCGGCTGCCCGGATGCCGGTGATGGGCCGCCAGAGATCATATTCGTATTTCATATGCCAGGCGGCGATGGCGGCGTCGGCCTCGGCCAGGTTTAACAAGGCGAACAGACGGGCATTTTCAGCCAGGGTATTATTCTCGGACGTGGCCACGGTTTGGGCGATGGAGTTCCAGTGCCCGGGCGGAGTTTCGGTGCCGGCCCCATCAGCCCAGAAATAGGCAATATTGGTCTGGTCAGGAGTGCGGGTGGCGCTAGTGATAGTTCCCAAGCGACTTTACCTCATTAAAAGCTCGCAGTATACTCTGGCCTGTTGAGGCTGGCGGCGCCGGTTGGCGGAATTGGATGTTGGACGTCATGGTAAACGGCGTCACATTTCCCCATTGCGGCAAGAGAAGGAGGGGCAAAGCCCGGGGGAGTGGGCTGCCAGTGGCCGACACCGGCGGACGTGGGGGTGTAAGAGCTGGAGGCATTCCAGCCGTCAGTGGAGCGCAAGGTCACCATGGCATTGGCCACCTGCTGTCCCGAGATTAATACCATCGGTCTTTGGCCGGACTGTCAGGGATGGCAGCAAGGCTGGCGGTATACTTGGCCATGCAGATTGGCCGATTGGCTGGGAAATAACGCCGCCAGAGAGGTGTAACCGGCTGCCGCCACCGCGGCTTCGGCGGAGGTGGGGGTATTAACGGTCAACCTGGAAGCTGATTATAGGATGTTGGTTCGTTGGGTAGATGGAATTGACCGAATCGAAAACGGCCGCCTGGGTAATGGCCAAAGCCCGGGATGCCATACGGGGGATGTTGAGGCAGTATCCCTGATGGTCTGCAGGGCGTATTCGTTCCAATCCAGCACCATATCGGCCTTGGCCGGCAGGGGGGCCAGAATCAGCATGAACATGAGAGCGACAAAGACATGACGAAGCATAATTAGTCTCTCCTTAGCAATGTGAGTAGTTAGGTGATCAGATTTGCAGGATATCCTAATACACATTTACGCCAATCTTTTTGCAATGTTTATGCCGTTCATAGACTAATTATTATATTTGAAAATTACTAACACATTAAATATTCTAGCGACTCAGTTATCCAGGTTCTATTCTGACAGGTAGCACTGATGAGGCTCTGCCAGGCAGGGAAGTGTTAAGAAAATTAAACATCGATTGAGCAAATAGCAGGCTAAAAACTAATAACATAATAATTTATTATAGTTCGTATGTTCACAAAACTGAACGTCGATTTAGGTAACTTTACAATAATGTATAGCCTAATTAGTGGTGGTGTTTCATATTTTGAACTTGGTTATTATTATAGCGATTCTCGAAAGTTTTTTCTCACAGGAAAATTTCTCCCAGACGGCGGCCATGGGCCGTCCAGTACGATACAAACCCAATACATAAAGAAATTATCGAGTTTCTCGAAAGATTTTTCGCTAAGGGAGGTTTTCTCGGCGCAGGCTGAAGCCTGCGGCTACCAAGGCGAAATTATTTTTAAGAACCACCAGAAGCTGCCGCACACCAGCGGCACCGGCGTAGAACGCGGGAGGCGGGGGATAATCTGGGATTAGGTCCTGATGGCAGGGGATCCGGCTGGAGGTCAGCTTGCCGCCGGCCAAAATCCTTGCACGATGACGGCGGCCATGGTATGTTTGCATAAAAATTTCGAGTAACAGGGCGGTTATGCAAGCTAAAGAGCGACTCATCTTTCCCTTGGATGTGCCCGACGGGGAGCAAGCCCGACATTTTATCCGGTTGCTGAAGGATGAAGTGGGTTTGTTTAAGGTTGGGTTGGAGTTATTTGTCGCGGAAGGGCCCCAGTTTTTTCAGACCGTGGCCCAGGAGGCCGGGGCCGGTTTTTTCCTGGACCTGAAATTTCACGACATCCCGGAGACGGTGAAGGGGGCGCAAAAAGGTCTTTTCAAAGGGGCCAGGTTCACCACCATTCACTGCGAACAGGGGCCCCGGTTGCTCCAGGCCACGGTGGCCGCGATCAGCCATGGGATCAAGGTTTTGGGAGTGACGGTCTTGACCAGTATGGACACCGATGATCTGCTGGCCGCGGGGATCGACCCGAAATATGCCGACCCGCCTGAAAAACTGGTGTTGCTGCGGGCCGGTTTGGCCGAGGCGGCCGGGTGCAGCGGGGTGGTCTGCTCCGCCCGGGAAGTTCGGGCGGTGAAAGAGCAATTCGGCCACGACTTTATCGTCGTCTGCCCTGGCATCCGGACGGAGTGGGCGCCGGTGCCGGGGGACGACCAGAAGAGAACTATGACGCCCTTTAAAGCCATTCGGGAAGGGGCGGATTACCTGGTGGTGGGGCGGCCCATCCGTCAGGCTGAAGATCCGGTGGCCGCCACCAGGAAGGTGGTGGAGGAAATTGCCGCGGCCATGGCGGTGGGCTGAGGGGGAATTTTCTCCGGATGGTATGAGGCGGCGCGGCACCGGTGTGGACTCTGATTATAGTCTCAATGAATAGAAAACAATCTCTGGGCATGACCGAGGGCAGCCGGGGGTATTTGAAATTTTTTAACCAACAGAAATGAGCTTCTGATACCAAGTCGCAGTCAAAATGCACATTTAGTTTTAACGGGATTACCTCTGGGATTGCACAGGCTGGAAAGCCTATGCCACCATTTGATTGCATATTGGTATGAAACTCCATTTCGCCAGGATTACCATCTATGAAGACTTCAGCCGACAGTTATCGGGAACGTTCCCTCAAACTCCACGGGATGGTTTGCGCCAAGTGCAGCCGGGAATTCACCTATAAAAACCGGCAGCTTTTAACGGTGCACCATAAGGACGGCAATCCCCGGAATAACCCTGCGGATGGCTCCAATTGGGAGAATCTCTGCGTCTATTGTCACGAGGACGAGCACAGCCGGGGACTGCTGGGAGATTATTTTAGCGAGGAATAATAATACCAGTTTGTCTTTTTTGCTCACTCCTCCTGGATCACCGTTTTCATTTAAGCCGCTTCCGGCTCCTCCTCCTCTTCGATGAGCTGCAGATTAATGTGCCGACGGCGCAGGTCCACCCGGGCAACCTGAACGGTGACCCGGTCGCCGATCTGAAAGCTGCGGCCGCTGCGTCTGCCTTTGAGGCGCAGGCGTGATTCCTGGAAGAGGTAATAGTCGTTGGGCAGGTCCACCAGGCGCACCAGGCCCTCGGCGAAGATTTCGTCCAGGGAGACGAAAAAGCCGAAGGCAGTGACGCCAACAATAACGCCATGAAAGATTTCGCCGATGTGCTCTGCCAGACAGCGCGCCTGCATGCGGGCCAGCATCTCCCGTTCGGCCTCCACTGCCACCCGCTCCCGGGCGCTCAGTTCCCGGGACTGGTCCTCGAGCTGTTCTGCCTGTTGAGGTGAGACGGCCTTGCCCTGGAGACGATCCAAGAGCAGGCGGTGCACCACCAGGTCGGGATAGCGCCGGATGGGGGAGGTGAAGTGGGTGTAGAAAGATGAGGCCAGGCCGTAGTGACCGACATTTTGGGCGGAGTAGCGGGCCTGTTTCAGGGAGCGCAGGAGCATGACCTGGATCATGAAACCCATGGGCAGCTCCTGGATACTGTCCAGGAAGTTCACCAGGGCCCGGGGGTCCTTGTCGGCTTCTTTGGGGAGAACCAGCCCCAGCTTGGCGATAAATTGCCGGAAGACGGCCAGTTTGTCGGGATCGGGGGCATCGTGGACCCGAAAGATGGAGGGTTCTCCCAGGTATTCAGCCACAGCCTCGTTGGCGGCGATCATGAATTCCTCGATGAGTTGATGGGAGAGCAGGTGATCCAGACGGCGAACATGATAGGGAACGCCTTGAGCATCGACGAGGACTTCCGCTTCGGGGATGCTCAGGAGCAGGCTGCCCCGCTGCCGGCGCTGTTCTCGCAGCAGGCGGCAGAGATCAGCCATCTGGGTCAGCATTTTGACCAAGTCCCGGCGTCCTTTCCGGGCCTGCCGGTCACCGTGCAGGATCTTCTCCACTTCATCATAGGTTAACCGTGCCTGGCTGCGAATCACGGTTCGGGCAAATTCGGCTGCTTTGACCTTGCCGTTGCGGTTAAAGGTGAGAATCGCGGTTACGGCCAGGCGGTCCACCTGGGGATTGAGGCTGCAGATGCCGGTGGACAGCTCCGGGGGCAGCATGGGCAGGACGTACTGGGGAAAGTAAACGCTGGTGCCTCGTTTTTCCGCTTCCACATCCAAAGCCGAGCCGGGCTGGACATAGGAGCTGACGTCGGCGATGGAGACGTAGAGCACCGAAACCCCACCGGGCTTTTTAATGAGGCAGACGCCGTCATCAAAGTCCCGGGCGTGCAGGCCGTCGATGGTGACGATGGGGAGGTCAGTGAGGTCCAGGCGTCCGGAGCGGGCGGTTTGGGACACTTCCTGGGGAGTGGCCTGGGCCTGGCGCAAGGTCGCGTCAGGGAATTCATGGGGCAGCTCGTGTTTCAGGATAACCACCTTCACCTGGACGGCGGGGTCGGCGGGGTTGCCCAGGACTTCGACGATTTTCCCCAGGGGATTGAGCCGGGCGGCGGGATAGTCGGTGATCTCGGCCAGCACCATCTGACCAACGATTCCGGCCAAAGAACGGTCGGTGGGGATGACCAGATCGAAGAGCAGGTGTTCGTCTTCCGGGGCGACGAAATACCTGCCGCCGGCTTCCTGGAGGACGCCGACGATCCGCTTGAGCTTCCGCTCCAGGACCCGGATGATCCGGCCTTCCTTTTTGCCCCGGCGGCCTCGGCGCTCCAGGCGCACCACGACCTTATCGCCGTGCAGGGCTTCCTTGAGATTACCGGGGTTGACAAAGACGTCGCCAGTTTCGGCTTTGGCTTCCGGGGTGACAAAGGCGAAGCCGTCAGGATGCACGGAGACCTGGCCGACGACGAGGTTCATGGCGGCAGTCAGGCCGTAGCGGCCACCTTCCAGGGCCACCAGTTCGCCGGCGGCGATTAATTCCTGGAGGCGCTCTTCCAAAAGCTGCCGTTTGGAACGGCGCTCCCCCAACAAGTCGGCCAGTTCCGCCAGCAGCAAAGGATGTTGGGCCTCCCGAAAGACCTTGAGGATTTTTTCCAGAACGCTACGGTGACGGCGGCGGGTTTTTTTCATAGGGTCAGTTCTGTCCTTTATTTTCCCCTCCCGAAGGGCTAGCCGTTACCCACAACCTTGTATCACGATGATAACATGCCGTTCATCCCCTCTTCCCCTTGGGGGAGAGGGTGAGGCGGAAAAAAGTTGTGGTTTGATTTAACCATCGCCCACGCAGGTGGGATTAAGGCTCGGCCCCGTGAAGAGGGTCAGGATGAGTATATCAGACAATATTTGTATGAAAACAGGCAAGAGGCGATAGGCAAGAGGGAAAAATCAGCGATCTTAACATACTGCCAGACCCTCATTCCTGGTTTCAGGCTTTATTGTGTTTCTTAAACATGAAAACTTTTGGTAAAGACTATAAGCGTACATATGAAAATAAAGCAAGAAGATATTTTTTCTGGTAGCGTTCCTTCCAGCCAGGGATCTGGGGTGGCGCTTGACGTTGGCGTAACCCTAAAAGGAGGGGGGGCCAGAAGTCTGGCCCCTTTTCGTGGGATGATATGGAGGTTTATGACCTTCCAAAACGCGAGGTGGTTGGAAAAAAATAGTTGCAGTAAAACTATCAATTTTCCTTGGCCACGTTGGGTGTTGGCTCAAATTTGGGGGCGAGCCTTCCCATGTTCACAATTCGAAACATTAAGACATTACTTTTGCCACCCAACCGTTTGCTCTTATTATGATGCATTATTTGTGCCAATCAAAAAATATACCAAGAAGATATGTTATTTTAATGGCATAGCAAAAACATGATTTGACGAAAATCGGATACAATGTTCCAATTTTCGGACATCGAGTTCAATTTTTTTTACTGGAGCTCTAAATTGGGCCGGCATTTATATAACTACTTGAATATATACAACAATAAAAATGCCAGCCGGGATTTCCCGGCAGCAAGGCAGTTCAGATTTTGAAACAGAGATTATTAACAAAAAATCATCACCGTCACCGAGATGTGTAACATCCCGACCATGGACTTGTCTCCTTTCACATTATCCTGATTCAACCCAACCAGTTGCGGTTCCGACGGTTATTTGCAAATATCTTTTAACTATGATAATTTTATTGATTAATAAAACAATTGCGGTTTGTAGCCGGGGCGGCCGGCACACCAAAGCTGGTGGGGCGCCCTGGAATTTTCCCGGGAGGAACAGCGTATGTCTGAAGACCAGTCGCAAACGGAGGCGACGGCATTGTCCGAAAGGCTCTGTCAGATTGTCAATGAAATTTTGACCATGTTCAACCAGAATAACGTCACGCCGCCGGAAGCCGGCACCGTGGTTCTGGCCCTGATTCACCGGTTAATGGGGGTGCTCCAGGACAGCCCGGAGGCCCAGCGAGCCTTTGTGACCTCGGTGATCGAGGTGGTCAACGAACATCTGCTGGGCATTCTGGAGAGTAGTGATTCTCCACCCTGTCAGACCTGAAGGTCAAGCCCGATCAGGCAATCTCCACTATTCCCCTCTGGTTCGAGGGTCATTGAGGCGCCTACATGTCTTGCATAATTTTTTCCTCAGTCCTTAGTCCCCAGTCTTCATCAATTGAAAGTCAGGAGTGCGGCCGTGAAACGCTGCTATGAAAATATTCTGGAACTTATCGGCGATACGCCTTTAGTCAGGTTGAACCGTCTCAATCCTACACCCCGGGTGGCAGTGTATGTCAAATTGGAATATTTCAATCCCGGGGGGTCCATCAAAGACCGGGTGGCCTGGACCATGATCCGGGACGCCGAAGCTAGAGGCGAACTCACCCCGGGGAAAACGGTGATCGAGGCCACCAGCGGCAACACGGGCATCGGGTTGGCCATGGTCTGTGCGGTCAAAGGGTATCCGTGCATGTTTGCCATGTCTGAGTCGGCCAGCGAAGAGCGCAAGCTCATCCTCAAAGCCCTGGGGGCCCAGATATTGCTGACCCCGGCGCACCTGGCCACCGATGGCGCCATCGAAGAGGTCTATCGGCTGGCCCGGGAATTCCCTGACAAATACTATTTACCGGATCAGTTCAACAACCCGAGCAATCCTTTGGCCCATTATCACGGCACGGCCCAGGAGATCTGGGACCAGACCGAAGGCCAGGTCACCCACGTGGTGGCCACTCTGGGCACGAGCGGCACCGTGATGGGACTGTACCGGCGGTTGAAGGAGTTGAATCCGGCCATCCAGATCATCGCCGTGGAACCCCACATGAAGCACAAAATCCAGGGTTTAAAGAACATGAAGGAATCGTATAAACCTGGGATTTTTGATAAAAGTCAGGCTGACCGGATCGTCAATGTCGATGACGAAGACGCGTTTGAGACCACCCGGCGCCTGGCCCGGGAAGAAGGGCTGCTGCTGGGCATGAGTTCCGGGGCTGCAGTGGCCGTGGCCCTGGAGCTGGCCCAACAGTTGGACCAGGGCCTGATCGTGGTCATCACCCCGGACAGCGGCGAACGGTATCTCTCCACCCCGGTCTTCGTGGAAAAGGAAACACCCTCCCTGTGCTTTTTCAACACCTTAGGAAGAAGTAAACAGGCCTTTTTACCCCAGCATTTAGGGCAGGCGGCCATTTACACGGACGGCCCCACCATGGATGGCTATTTAACCCTTAACGAAGCCCGGCGGTTAATGGCGGCCGACCTGCTGCGCCGGTATCTGGAGTACCGCGGTTTTCATGTCAAACAGGTAGTCAACCTCACTGACCTGGACGACCGCACCATCCAGGGAGCCCAAGCCGCCGGTCTCCCCCTAAAGGCCTTCACCCAGCAGTATATTGATGAATTTTTTAAAGATATCGACGTGTTGCGGCTACAGCGGGCCCAGGCTTATCCCAAAGTCACGGATCATGTGGACGACATGCTGGCTTTGGCCAAACGTCTGCTGGAAAAAGGCTACGCCTATGAAAAGCTGCGCTCCCTCTACTTTGACATCTCCCGGTTCAAAGGCTACGGTAAGCTGTCCCAGGTGGATCTGGACAAGATCAGGGTGGGCAAGACCGTGGATCTGGATGATTATGAAAAGGACAATCCCTGTGATTTCACTTTGCTCAAGCGCGCCAAATTAGGTGAACTGAAGCAGGGGCTCTACTTCGCCACCGAATGGGGCAATGTGCGCCCCAGTTGGCACCTGGAGTGCGCGGCCATGGCTCTGCAGCATTTCGGAGACTCTTTTGACATCGTCACCGGCGGCGCTAACCTGATTTTTCCCCATCACGAAAATGTCCTGGCCGTCTGCCAGGCCGCCACTGGCAAACTACTGGCCCGGTATTGGCTGCATAACGAACCGGTGCTGGAGGCCAAAATCAACGGCGAAGATAAGGACGAGCCGGCCACGGTGCGTCACCTGCTCAACTCCGGAGTTGCCGGGGACGACCTCCGCTACGTGCTCCTGGCCACCCACTACCGCAAAACCCTGCATCTGTCAACGGAGGCCCTGGAGGGCGCCCGGAGATCCCGCAAAAGACTGGACCTGTTCCTGGAGCGCCTCAGCCGGGTGCGCCAGGGCGAGTCCTGGGCCGACCTGCCGGAGCACTTGACCAAGATGGCCGGGGATTTTATGGCGGCTTTGGATGATGACCTGAATATCGCCGGGGCTCTGGCGGTCTTATTTAACTTCCAACGGGAGATCAACATCCGCATGGACCAGGGCCGCCTGGACGAGGCCGGGGCCCAAACCATTCTGGAGAGGTTCCGGGAATTCGACCAGGTCCTGGGAGTAATGAACTTCCCCCTAACGGCCACGGACGCCGCCATCGCCGCCAAACTCCAGGCCCGGGAAACAGCCCGGCAACAAAAGGACTGGGCCCTGGCCGACCGCCTGCGCCAGGAACTGGCGACCAGGGGATCGAAATACTGGACACCGCCACCGGCCCCGTCTGGCGCCGGAAATAAGTGTTTTTTGGGGGAGGACCAGGGAACTCGCTCCCTGCCCTCCCCAACCTGCTTTTCCCCTACACCTGCTGACCGGATGCCTCCCCTGTCCGGTCAGCTTTATTTGTGTTCCCCACAGGCGCGGCCTCACCTGTGTTCATTACTAGGACAATCGAAGTTCGGTCCAGTGCAGGGCCTCAGAATTTCCTGCTTAGAAAGATATTTATTAAAAACCAATAGATACTAGTCAGAGAGAGGTTTTTAGCTAAAATGCCGCCGGAACTGGTAGGCACAGACGACAAACAGGCCGAAGCCGAGGATGTTAAGGTTTAAAAAATCCGGCCAGAGGGCGGAAAGGCCGGCGCCCTTCAGGAGGATATTGTAGCCGATGGCGAGATAGTGTTTGAGAGGCGAAAGATAGGTCAGGTAGCCCAACAGCGGCGGCATGGCCTCGACGGGTGTCCAGGAGCCGGACAGGAACAGGATGGGGGCGATGATCATGATCACCAGAAGAATAGTCTGGGGCAGGGTGCGGCAGATGGTGGCGATGAACATGCCAACGCCGGTGGCGCAAAAGACATAGAGAGCTGTGGCGGCAAAGAACAACGGCAAACTGCCCCGCCAGGGAAGGTCAAAGACCGGGAAGATGATGAGGAAGAGGCTGCCCAACGAGGCAACCAGGACGATGGAGGCCATGGAGATGATTTTGGCGGCCATGATCTCCACCGGTCGGACGGGGGTCACCAGGAGTTGTTCGATGGTGCCGGATTCCTTTTCCCGGACCATGGCTGCGGCCGGCAGGAGCAGGGACACCAAAGTAATCACGCTGAACAGTTCGATGAGACCGGCAAACCATTCCCCCTTTTGATTGGGGTTGTACAGTACCCGGGGTTTCAGCTCCACCTGGGGCTGCCGACGTTCCTGTTGGGGGTTGACTTGGCCCAGTCGCCGTCCCAACTCCTGGGCAAAGGTTTGGGCTATCTGGTCGGCATATCCCAGGGCCAGCAAAGAGGTGTTGGACAGGGTGCCATCGGTGACGACCTGGATGGAGGCCTGCTTGTTTTCTAGCAGCGATCTGGCAAACCCGTGGGGAATGACGACTACCAGGGACACGGCCCCCCGATTCAACAGATCCACCATTTGGGCATCGGTGGTGAGGTTCTCGGTGACCCGGAAATAAGGCAGCCGGAATTTTTCCGCCAGTTGCACACTCCACTGGCTGCGGTCACGATCAAAGATGGCGGTGGGATAATTTTTTACTTCGATGTTGAAGCCGGTGCCGGCCATATAGATTTCAATGGTAAAGACATAGAGAACGATATAGATAAGGGACCGGTCCCGGAAGAACTGGAGATATTCCTTGCGCAGCAGGGCGCCCAGGCGAGCCAGAGCATGGCTAAAGGACTGGTCACCCCCACCCCCGAAGGTGCAGGGAAGAGGGAAAAAGGATGAGAGAATAAATTCTTTGCCCTGATCCCTTTCCCTGATCCCTATGCCCTGCTTTTTCCATCTCAGCCCACCCGTTTCTGCAGCCGCCTGAGGCTGAGACCGAAAAAAGTTGCGAAAAATCACCATTAATATCAATAATTCAAACCAGTAATCGGCCCATCCCAGCCCTTTGAGATACACCCCCCGAACTATTTCCATAAAATAGGTGACGGGCAGCAGATGGGCCATGACCTGAGCCTCTACCCCCATACTGGGGACGGAAATAAAAAACCCCGAGTAGATGAAGGACGGAATCATGGTGATGACGGTAGTCAGGAGCATGGCACCCACCTGGGTCTTGAGGAGAATGGAAATGAGCAGCCCCAGGGAGGCGCAGACGCCGACGTAGAGGCAGGACGCCAGGGTCAGAAAGACAAAACTGCCCCGAAAAGGGATGTGGAAGAGGGAGTGGGCCAGGATAACCAGGAGAAAGTAGTTGAGAAAGCCGATGGCCCAGTAGGGCAGCAGTTTCCCCAAAATGTACTCCCAGGGTCGGATGGGGGAGCAGTAAATGTTAAAAATGGAGCCGCTTTCTTTTTCCCGGACCACGGCGATGGAAGCCAGCAGGGCCGTGTAAAAGAAAAGATTGGTGGCTATGAGACCGGGGACGATAAAGTTTTTGCTTTCCAGGTCGGGGTTAAACCAGGCCCGGGTTTCCACCTGAATGAAGAACCCGGCCGGGAGGTTGTCGCCAAAGGGCAGATGCAGGTCCCGATTGAATTCCCGGATAATGATATCCAAATAACTGAGGATGGCGGCGGCCCGGTCGGGGAAGGCGCCGTCGATCAAGGCCTGGATTTCGCTGGGTTGGCCGAGATACAGGGTGCGGTCGAAGTGGGGTGGGATGATCAGGCCCAACCGCAAACGCCCGTCCACCAGTCCTTCATCCAGGGGCTTGGAGTCGCTGAGATAGTCCCGCAGGATAAAATATTTGGAATTCACCAGGCGGTCCACCAGGGCCCGGGACAGGGGTGAGCGGTTCTGGTCGATGACGGCAAAAGGAATATTTTTGGCGTCCAGGGTCAGGCCGAAGCCGAAAAGGATATACAGGAGCACAGGGACGCCAAAGGCCAGGCTCAGATAGAGTTTATCCCGGACAATTTCTTTGACCTCTTTTTTGGTCACGGCCATGAGACGGCGGCTAAGCAGCATGATCCTGGGTCTGGATAAAGTAGATAAAGGTGTCTTCCATGGTGAGGGGACTGGTCACCAGGTGGGAAATCGGTAATCCCGCAGTTTGGCTTAACTGGCGGATACGGGCGGCATCCCGGTCCGGGTCCTGGGTGGGCAGGTGAATACGGCTGCCGTGTAAAAAGGCCTGGGGAAAGTGGGGCCGCAGGCTCAGGAAGACCTGGCCAAATTCAGGGCTGCTGATTTCCAGGTGCTGGCCGCTGGCGGCTTCGGCCTGGCGGCGCAGTTCTTCGGGAGCCCCCATGGCTACCAGCCGGCCCTGGTGAATAAAGGCCAGGCGTTGGCAATGTTGGGCTTCGTCCATATAGTGGGTGGACACCATGATGGTGACCCCCTGGCCGGCCAGGGAGCAGATGAGATGCCAGAACTGCCGGCGGGCCAGGGGATCAACCCCGGAGGTGGGTTCATCCAAGAAAACGACGGTGGGTTGATGCAAAATGGCGCAACCCAGGGCCAGACGCTGACGGATGCCCAAAGGCAGGTCGCCGGCCAGATGGTCCTCCTGGCCCTGGAGGTCGGCCAGAGTGAGGATTTCCGGCAGGCGAGACTCCAACTGGGGATGGGACATGCCGTAAACCCGTCCATAGAGGCGGATGTTTTCCAAGACGGAGAGGTCCCGGTACAGGGAAAATTTCTGTGACATATAACCCAGGTGGGCTTTGAGGCGGGAACTATCGCCCAGCTGGAAGCCGGCGACGCAGCCCCGGCCGCTGGTGGGGGTCAGGATGCCGGTGAGCATCTTGATGACGGTGGTCTTGCCGGCGCCGTTGGGTCCCAGAAAGCCGAAGATCTCCCCCCGGTTGATTTGGAAGCTGACCTGGTCGACGGCGATGAAGGCGCCGAACTTCTTGGTCAAGGCCTCCACCCGGATTACCGGTTCAGGCTTAGGCAGGGCGCACGTGGTCACCGGGTCCGGAACACCTGCCACCGCCTCTTTGCCCATGGCCTTGATAAAAACCTCTTCCAGGGTGCACGGCCGGCCCTGGGCATCGCAGCCGGCCTCGGCCTGGAGGTTGGCGGGGGGGCCCTGGGCGATGATTTTGCCATGGTGCAGCAAGGCCACCCGGTGGCAGCGTTCGGCTTCGTCGATATATGACGTGGTCATGAGAACGGTGGTGCCCCGCTCCACCACCAGACGGTTGATGATCAGCCAGAAATCCCGGCGGGAGATGGGATCGACCCCGGTGGTGGGTTCATCCAGAAAGATGATCTGGGGCAGGTGAATGAGAGTGCAACAGAGGGCCAGCTTTTGGCGCATCCCGCCTGAGAGTTGGGCCGCGGGGCGGTCCAAAAAAGGCTCCAGGCGGGTGATGCGGAGCAGTTCGGCCTGGTTTTCCTGAAAGACGGCAGCCGGAACTTCCCGGAGGTCTCCGAAAAATTCGATATTTTCCTGGACACTAAGATTGTCGTAGAGATTCAGACCCAAGCCCTGGGGCATAAAGCCGATCCGGGTTTTGACGGCCTCGGGGTCGGCGACCACGTCCTGTCCCGCCACCGTGGCGGCCCCGCCGTTGGGGCGCAGGACCCCGGCCAATATCTGCATGAGACTGGATTTGCCGGCGCCGTCCGGCCCCAACAGCCCGAAAACCTCACCGGCCCGGATGGTAAAGGAAATTCCCCGGACCGCCGGAGAGGTACCATACATTTTGGCTAAATCGTGGACCGCGATAATGGGAGGCGTTTCGGTCACCGGGGACGCTGCCATGGCACATCGTCCTGCCAGCGCAACAGGGCTTCCCCGGGCATACCGGGTTTAAGGAAACCCTGGGTATTGTCAGCCCGAAGTTCCACGGCAAAGACCAGTTTGACCCGTTCTTCCCGGGTTTCCACATATTTTGGGGTGAACTCGGCCCGGGGCGATACCCGGGAGACTTTGGCCGGAAAGGGCTTATCCGGAAAGGCGTCCACAAAAATGCGGGCTTCCTGACCCAGGCGGATTTTGCCGATATCCGGTTCGTTGATAAAAACTTTCAGATAGAGCTGGTTTAAATCCACCAGGGTAAAAAGCGGCGTTCCAGGATTGACCACTTCCCCGGGTTCGATTTGCCGGGTAAGGATGACGCCGTTCGCCGGGGCGTAGATCACCGTGTCGTCGAGGTTGGCCTGGGCCTCCCGGACCGCGGCCTGGGCTGCGGCCAGACTGGCCTGGACGCTGTGCAACTCCGCCCGTTTGAGGGCGACGGTGCGGGGCAGGAGCTGGGCTTTACGGAGTTGGGCCTGGACCTGGGCCAGTTCCCTGGTCAAAGCCGCTTTATTGGCGTCGGCCGCCCGGAAGTTGGCCGTGGCGTCATCCAGTTTTTGTTGGGGCACCACCTGGCGCTGCAACAAAGACTGATACCGCTGAAAATCCTGGTGATTCCTGCTCAAGATGGCTTCAGCTTCTTGAATCCGGGCTTGGGCCGAAGCAACCCGGGCCTCGGCGGCAGCGATATCCGTGGGCACCTGCCGGGTCGTATAATCCAGGTCGATTTCGGCCTGCTGCACCCGGTCCCGCCAATAGCGCTCCTGGTCACGGGTCCGGTCCAGTTGGGCTTGAATCTGATCCGAGGACAGGCGGACCAAAAGCTCGCCCGTTACCACCTGGTCGCCTCGATCTTTCAATACTTTAACGACACGCCCGGCAATCTTGGGGGCGATGACAATCTCGTCACCCTCGATGCGGCCGCTGGCCAGGAGCAGACCGTCAGGCAGGGCCCGCCACCACTGGGAGACCATGGAAAGGCTCACGGCCAATATCAACAGGCCGCCGAGAACGAAGAAGATGAGCTGTTTGCGTTTGTTCACTGAATGCCGAGTTTCGAGTTTCGGGGAAAAGAATCAGGGCTTGCCTGCCAACCGCCCCACCGCGGCCAGATACACCGCAACCTCCTCCTCTGGGTTGGCATGGACTATCTCTTCAACCTCTTCATCAAAGAAGGCGGCCACCGGGCAGCAGCCCAGGCCCAGGGCCGTGGCGGCCAGATGCAGGTTGCCGCAGATGTGGCCGGCGTCCAAAAAGAGGTAACGGACCGCCCGCTGCCGGTATTTCCACAGGGAGCGTCCCAAAAGACCGGTCCAGATAAACACCACGGCCGCACTGCCCAGGAATTGCTGGTTGAGGCCGGCCAACACCAGGGAGCGCCGGAAATCGCCGGCAGCCACCAGTTCCAGAGTAAAATCAGGGACCTGAAAGTGCCAGAGGCCGGGCGGGACCTCTTCCACCCGATGTACGGCCACGTAGGTTTCCACCGGATAGAGGGCGCCAGCGGAAGGCGCGGCCCGAAAGGCAAAATTCTGCCGGACCGCAGTGACCCCCTGGGTGGCCCAGAGCAGACCGGCCAACTCTTCCTGGGTGATGGGCTGTTCGGCATAATCCCGCAGGGACCGGCGCTGCCGGACACATTGCCAGACATCCGCCTGAAAAGCCTCCGGCACCGGCGGCAAGGCCAATCTGGTGGTTCCGGGTGGATAGGTTTTGTAAAGGGGGCTGCGGGGATATTGGACCAGGGGTTCGGCCCGGAGACTGTCCCGGGTATAGCGGGTTTCCTGCAGATACTGAAAGCCGATGGTTGATGGATTCTGAGGCATGGTTTTTTCCTTTGTGCAGGTAACAGCTGAAAACGGAACGCTGCAAGCCGATCATCCTATCCAAAAGCTACCATAAAAAGTCAGTTGGTAGCAACCTCTTATCAGTTACCGTCTGGAATTGTAGCCAGCGCGGCTATTGGCACCTGGAGAAACAACGTCAGGCTTGGCACCTGGAGAAACAACGTTAGGCTAGTGCTCATTAGCCTGAATCCGGTGGCCAAATTCCCGCACCCGGTCCATGGCCTCGGCCACATCCAGGGTCAACAGGCGTCGGTCTTGCATAACCACTCGTCCGGCAATAAGCACGGTGCGCACATCGGCCCCGGTGGCGGCATAGACTAATTGCGAATAAGGGTTATACAGAGGTACCAGGTGGGGCTGGTCGCAATTAATGACAATGAGGTCGGCCTGCTTCCCCGGTTCCAAAGAGCCGATGTGGTGGTGCAGGTTGAGGGCCCGGGCGCCCCCGCCGGTGGCCAGGCCGAGAACCGTGGGGGCGGGGAGCACCGTTGGATCGAGGTGATGCACTTTATGAAGCTTGGCCGCGGTATCCATCTCCTGAAACATATCCAGGTTATTATTGGAGGCGCAGCCGTCCGTCCCCAAGGCCACATTCACCCCTTGTCCAAGCAGTTCCACCACCGGGGCCACCCCGGAGGCCAGTTTCATGTTACTTTCCGGGCAATGCACCACACTGACGCCCTGGGCGGCCAGCAGTTCCTGGTCCGCTTGGCTGAGGACGACCCCATGATCGGCCACCAGACGGTGGTTCAAAAGCCCTAAGTTATGCAGATGGGCCACCGGGGTGGCGCCGTAGTGCTGTTGGCAGTCTACCACCTCCTGGTGGGTTTCGGCTAAATGGATAATCAGCCTGGCGTCATAGCGTTCGGCCAGTTCACCACAGCGGCTGAGCAGGTCCGGGGCACAGGTGTAAACCGCATGGGGTTGCACGGCCACGTGGATCAGGGGGTCGTCCTGCCAGGTCTGGAGCAAGGTCTCCGTAAACTTTAGCCCGTTTTCCGGCTTACCGTAATTGGTGGAGGGAAAATCGTAGAGAACTTCTCCCACCACGGTCCGTATGCCGGCTTCATGGGCGGCCTGGGCTACGGCATCGGCAAAGAGATACATGTCACAGAAGGTGGTGGTGCCGGAGAGGAGCATTTCAGCGATGGCCAGCTTCGTACCCCAATAGACCAGATCCCGGGAGATATGCCGTTCCGCCGGGAAGATGTGCTCGTTGAGCCATATTTCCAGGGGTAAATCGTCGGCCAGGCCCCGGAAGCAGGTCATGGCCGCGTGGGTGTGGGCATTGACCAGGCCCGGGGAGGACGATATCCTCTGCATACGATAATGTTTCCCTGGAACAAAAACGGGGCAGAATCTCCGGCTGAGGTCCCACGGCCACAATGGTATCATCTTTGATAGCGATGGCGCCGGCGGGAAAAACCTCGCCCCGGTCATTCATGGTGATGATGGTACCGCCCAGGATGATCAGGTCCACGGGTTGGGGAGAGGGCAGAGGTGCGGTCACGGGTTCTCCAATAAAGACAGAAAAATTGTCAGCGATCAGCTTTCAGTCTAAAACAAAAATAGTTACACAGCATAATTCCAACCCGCTATTTTTTCTTGGGTGGTGGGCTGAGAGCGGCAGGTTGATCGCTTGTTTCACTTTTTCCTCCACCTAATCGGCCCCGGAGATAATTTTCATAAAAATGGGAAGCGGTCCCGGCCGGGACATAGAGCTTATACATTCCCGGCGGCAGGGTGGCGGTGCGCACCCGGGGATTGAGCCGCCGGATTAATTTATAATAACTGCCGCAGGCCTCGGCTACCTGGCGCAGGTGAATTTCTTTAGCCAAAACGAACTCCACCTGTTCAGGTTGCCAGGGCGGATAAAGGCCCCGGGCCGGAATATCATAGCCGTACCGGGCCGGATCACTGAGAATTATTTTGGCGGCAATGATCCGCAGGACATATCGGTCGGTTTCATCGGGCAGGTCCAGGTGATAATAGTTCGTGACCCCCTGCTCTCTGATGGCCTTTTGCACCCGGCCCTCACCGCAATTGTAGGCCGCCAGGGCCAGGGGCCAGTTATGAAAAGTGCGATACAGCGCCTTGAAATACTGCAGCGCGGCCTCGGTGGCACGGCTAAAGTCGTAGCGGTCATCGATCTTGTCATCGGTCTTCAACATGAACCGGTTGGCCGTAGGTTTCATAAACTGCCAGGGACCGCTGGCACCGACGGGAGAGCGGACGTCAGATCGCAGGTCGCTTTCCACCAATACCACATATTTCAGGTCGTCCGGCAATTTGGCTTCCTGGAGCCGTTTTTCCAGATAGGGGAAATAGCGGGCCGCCCGTTTTAACCACATCGTCGTCTGGGTCCGGTTCCACAAAATAACAGTGAACTCCCGGTCCAGATCCTCCCGGACCTCAGGGTCCTGGAGGGGAACCTCTTCGCCGCACAAGGTAACACGCTCGGGCAGCGGGTAAAAGGTCCTCAGGATGGTTTCAGGGGCCGAGGGGGCCGGAGGCAGTTCGGTTTCCGTGGCCATCAGGTTGCCGGGGCAGAACCAGAGGAGGACCAGGAAAAGGTAGGAGGAGTTGGCAACCCCAAGAAAAACATACGGGCTGAAACCTTTTAGTAAAGGGTGGGAAGAAGGTTATTCATTCCTAAACTGAAAATCGTTGCCATGACGATACACCATTTACCTTCACGCCAACCCTTTCCCGGCAAAGGAGACCGGCGTGAAGAGGAAACTGCTTTTGGTAGAGCGGTTATTGCGTACCAGTAAATTCTGACTGTCAAGGTTTTTATCAGAAGTCCCAAACCTGTCAAGCTTAAACCTCGCCACGGTGGCCACGTCCCCATTTTAAAGCTAACCTGCTGTTTTTGTTGTCAAGCCCTGACAGGCATGATAAGGTAAGCACAATCTCTCAGCCGTCCGGTGGCTGCTGCTGCCTGACAGCCTTATTGATATCATGCTCATAGCCGCGGATAATCTCAACGCCTTAAATCCAGTCGTGGCCGCTTCCCTGAAGCATCTGGACAAAAGGCCCCTCCAGGACTTGGTGCGCCGGCTGGATCAGACCGGGGTGGACCTTATCGACCTGAATCCCGGCTACCTCTCTCATCGCCATGAGGACCGGATGGTCTTCCTGGTGGAGGCGGTGCAGGAAGTGAGCCCCACCCGCCTCATCCTGGACGGTCCGATCCCCGGGGTGTTAACCAAAGGCCTGGCTGTCTGCCGGCAGCCGCCCTTCTCAATGCCCTGACCCTGGAGGAGCAGAAACTCGAAGAGATTTTACCTCTGGCCGTCCAGGCCCGGACTGATCTGGTGCTGCTGTTGTTCGACGAACGCTCTATGACGCCGCCGGCCCTGGAGGAAAAACTTACCCTGGCCGCCCGGCTGCGGGAACTGGCCATGGCGGCAGGAGTAGCAGAGACCGCGTCTCATTATGATCCGGTGCTGCCGAACCTGAGCTGGCCGGACGTCTACTACCGGAACCACCACGGTCATTCAAGCCGTCCGCCTGCTGGCCGGCGGCGCCCTGTTCGGGGAACCGGGCCGTACCATGGTGGGACTGTCCGACCTGCGCGCGGCCGGCGGCAGTTGCATCCCCTGGAACTGGAAACCGCCTGCCTGGGTCTGCTGGCCGGCGCCGGTCTGGACATCGCCCTGCTGGACGTTTTCCAGCCCGGTCTCCTGACTCAGGTGCATCTGCTGCAGCAACTGCAGCGGGACAGGTAGGGGAAAGGGTTTCGAGTTCTGAGTTCCGAGTTACGAGAGGCTGTTTCAGAAGACGATTTTTTTGCCTAGCTACCCTTAAGGACAAGGAGAAATATCATGGATCTTTACACTGCCATCAAAAACCGCCGCAGTCACCGGATCTATGCATCCAACCCCGTGCCCCGGGAAGTCCTGGAACGGGTCTGTGAGGCCGCCTTGTGGGCGCCCTCGGGAACCAATCTGCAACCCTGGGACATTACGGTTTTAACCGGCAAGCCCCGGGACGACTTCGTGGCCCTGGCTTCCCTTGGCTGGAGAAGGGTTTCCTACCGAAACTCCGGGAACTCTTTGACGAGGAGACGGTCAGCCTTCGTCAAGCAATTCTTCAAGAATCTGGGCGGTGCCCCCCACGTCGTCGCCATTACCGTCTGGCGTGATCCCGACCCCTTCACCCAGGAGGTCATCGTCCAAAGCGGCTCCGCCCTGTTGCAGAATCTCCTCCTGGCCGCCGAAGCCGAGGGCCTGGGGACCTGTTGGATGTCGGGCGTTTTGACCCGGGAAAAAGAATTGCTGAAATTTTTGGGGATGGAAGATCGGCATCTGCTTGCCATCACTCCCATCGGCTACTCCGCCAAAACCCCACCCATGGTGCCCCGCAAAGAGCGGCCGGTGCGCTGGCTTGGGTTCTAATTTAGAATCCTTTACTTGGGACGCAACACTGAAATTCTGTGAGGGGTGAATAAGAAAATTCATTCTATAAGTTGAAATAGTAAGGAGAAACAACAACATATGACCGTTAACCAGCAACTGACCCTCATCCGCCGGGGGGCCGTGGAGATCTTACCGGAAGAGGAATTGGCCGCCAAAATCAAGCGCTCCCTGGCCACCGGCAAGCCCCTGCGCATCAAGGCCGGCTTCGACCCCACGGCCCCGGACCTGCATCTGGGCCATACCGTTTTAATCCAAAAACTCAAGCACTTTCAGGAATTGGGACACCAGGTGATCTTCCTCATCGGTGACTTCACCGGCATGATCGGCGATCCCTCCGGCAAGAGCGAAACCAGGAAGCCCCTGACCGAAGCCGAAGTCAAAGAGAACGCCAAGACCTACGAACGGCAGATCTATAAAATTCTGGATCCGGAAAAAACCCTGGTCGATTTCAACAGCCGCTGGATGAAGCCTCTGAGCGCCCAGGGGCTCATTGAACTGGCGGCCAAACACACCGTGGCCCGAATGCTGGAGCGGGAGGACTTTCATCAGCGATTTATCAACCACGCCCCCATCAGCATCCACGAGTTCCTTTATCCTCTGGTCCAGGGCTACGATTCCGTGGCCCTGCGGGCGGATGTGGAACTTGGCGGCACCGACCAAAAATTTAATCTGCTGGTGGGCCGGGAACTGCAGCGGGAATATGGCCAGGAGCCCCAGGTGGTCCTCACCATGCCCCTGCTGGAAGGCCTGGACGGCGTCCAGAAAATGAGTAAATCCCTGGGGAACTACGTGGGCATCGACGAGCCGCCCCAGGAGATGTTCGGCAAGATTATGTCCATTTCCGATATCCTCATGCTGCGTTACTATGAGCTGCTCAGCGACCTGTCGGTAGCCGAACTGGAGCACCTCAAAGCCGATCTGGACGGCGGCGCCCTGCACCCCCGGCTGGCCAAGGAGAATCTGGCCAAGGAAATAGTGGCCCGCTACCACAGCCCGGCCGCGGCGGCAGAGGAGCAGCCCGGCAGGAATTCGCCGCGATGTTCCGGGAGGGCGCCTTACCGGAGGAATCGAGGAAGTAAAGCTAATCGTAGCCGAAAAAGTCGTCTGGCTGCCCAAAGTGCTGCACCAGACCGGGCTCACCGGCGGCACCTCCGAAGCCCGGCGACTGATTCAGCAAGGCGGCGTCCAGGTGGACGGCGACAAGGTGAGCAACGTCGATCTGGAACTGTCCACCGGCCAGACCTATCTCCTGCGGGTGGGCAAACGGAAATTCAAGCGAGTCCATCTGCAAACCGATTAGTAAGGCGAAAGGACACGATTATCATTGCAAGTAGAACAAAAGTTACTAAAATTATACATACAATAGCTTAAGCAAAACCATTGCCAAGCTCCTAACTATGATGACCTCGTAAAAGACAGAATTTCAGAACAAAGGAATATTTTTTCTCATAAGCATCGTCTTAGTACGACCATTTTTTCAGCCCTAATCGGGATAGTACACGAGATCGCATTCAACCTCACCACCCCGCCAGACCTTCACCCCGCCACCTTCCCTGACCCCAGACCGCGCCGCCTTCGTCTACGGTCACACCCGGGCAACAACAACGGCCGGGTATGGCCACGCCAGCGCCGTCTACAGGCTTTGGTAGTTTCGGGCGTGGTATGGCCGGTGGCTCGGCCGGAGGGCTCGTCGGCGGCATGATCGGCAATATGCTCTTCGGGGGGCTCCGGGCATGCGGGGCAGGCGGGTGCTCCCATGGGCGGTGGCGGATCCGCACCTCCATCGGGTTTTTTGACATCATCATTATTGGCGGTCTGTTGTATCTGGGGTATAGAATGCTAAACCGGCGCCGCCAGGAGGCCGATCAAACCGCCGACCTGGGTGGGGGCGCCGTGACCATGCCAACGTCCTGGCAAACGCCGGAACCGGTTCCCGTTTCGTTACCGGGTCACGATTTAAAGGCGGAATTGGAGCCCATCCAACGGACTGATCCTGCCTTTAATGAGGCCACTTTCAAGGAAATCGCCCAGGATATCTTTTTTAAATTGCAGGGGGCCTGGAAGCGACAAGACCCCGCTTTAATCAAAGATCTGGCCACACCGGAACTTTCGGTGATCCTGGAAAAAGATCTCATGGAATTGAAGGCCAAGAACCAGATCAACAGACTGGAAAATATCGCGGGTCCGGCAGGTAGAAATCTCCGAGGCTTGGCAGGAGCAGGGACAAGATTATATTACCGTTGGTCTCCCGGCGAACCTGCTGGATTACACAGTTGACGCCAACACCAATCTGGTGCTGGCCGGGAGCGACACTGAGCCGGTAAAATTCGAGGAGTATTGGACCTTTACCCGAGCAAAATTTTTCCGATAATGATACACTAGCCCAAAATCTATATGATCTTAAACACATGGAAAAACACCATAGCTGCCTGAATACTCGGGCAGTCATCGAATATTTCCAGGAGAATTTTCCTGAGGAGATCGAGCGGCTATTAAGCGGTTTGGGTCCGGAAATCGAAGCCCTGCCCGACCCGCTCAGGTTTCTCATGGAAATCAATAATTGGGTTTCCAGTGATGTCGTCATCCGCTTGTTTGAAAACGCCAAGAAGATTACCGGAGATGAGCACATCGTCCACAAAATGGGCTTTGAGTCCTCGGCCCGTAAAAAATTCAGTTACATCCAGCGCATTTTACTGTTCGCCTACCGCAATCCTCGCCGCAGCCTGAAACGCATCCAGGCCATTAACGAAAAATTTGCCAAGAACAAAACCATCGAAGTGGTGAAAACAACCCGTGATCAAGCCGTCATCCGCCTCCACTGGTTCAAAGATATCCCTGGTAAAGAGGATTTCTGCTTCTTTAATAAGGAATTTATACCGGATTGCCCACGGTCTGAACCTCCCAGCGGCCGAAGTGAAAGAAACGAAATGCTTCTACGAAGGGGATGAGTATTGCGAATACCATATGAAGTGGAAGATAAAACCATTCTTCCAGACCTTGGCCGAGGTCTTCGTCCCCTGGCGGGCCCTGCGCCTGTCCATCGACGAGATGGAACCAGTTGCTGAAACCCAAGACCATCATTGTCGCGCCCTTATGAACCTCCCGGGGAACCGTCACCGGCGTCTTATTGGCTGATCGAACTCCCCGAGATGGTAATTTCTCCGAAAGCGACAAAGACTTTATCGTCAAGTTCGGCCAATCAGATCGCCATTGCTTTGGACAATGCCGATCTGATCCGCCAAAAAGAGGAGTCCGAGCAACATCTACGTAAGATGTTCGAAAATGCCCAGGTAGGTATCCTGAAAATAGACGAACTCAATATTATTCGAGAAGTCAATCCGCGCACGAAAGTGCTGTGCGGGGCCGAAGAGTTGATTGCCAAACATATGTACGATTTTTTGAATTCCGAGAATCAAGAGAAGTTTCAAAAATATGATTGCCGAAATAAAGCCAGCCAGTCCAGCCAGGAAGAATTGGAAATCTCATCTAAAAATAAACCTCCGGTTACCGTTCTGATGAGTTCCGTGCCCTCTTTCGACCAAACTGGCCGTTATACCGGTTCCGAGGCCATCGTTACCGATATCAGTGACAATAAAAAAATGCAACGGCAGCTCATCCAATCTCAGAAAATGGAAGCCCTGGGCACCATGGCCGGCGGCTTTGCCCATGAATTCAAAAATATCCTGCAAGCCATTAAATTATGGACCGAAGGCGCCCTCCAGGATCTGCCGGATGAATCAGAATTACATAATAATCTCAACCGGGTGCTGCAATCCATCAACAAGGGCACTCATATCGTTCACCAATCCTGTTGTTCAGCCGGGACCAGAAACCGGAACTCAAACCCGTCAAGGTCAGCGCCATTCTTGATGACGGTCTGAAAATGGTGCGGGCTGCTTTGCCCACCACCATAATCATCCAACCAGATATCGATCCCAACGCCGGCTTTATCCTCGGGGATGCCGTTCGTATTCATCAGGTTCTCCTCAATCTTTGCACCAATGCCGCCCACGCTATGCGGGAAAAGGTGGGCCGACTCAATGTCGGTCTGGAAAACGTTCAATTGGATCGGGACAGACCGGTCAGATGGCGCCATGTCAAACCCGGTGCTTACGTCCAGCTTACCGTCCAGGATAACGGTATCGGTATGGACAGTCAGACTATGGAACGTATCTATGAGCCGTTCTTTACCACAAAAGAACAAGGGGAAGGCACCGGCATGGGTCTGTCTACGGTCCACGGCATCATTGAGGATCATGGTGGTAATATCGACGTGGAGAGCGCCCCAGGTCAAGGGACAACCTTCCGCATTCTCTTTCCCCGTAGTGCGTCCCAAGAAAAAGAAATTGCCCCGGATGAAAGCAAACCTTTGGTTATACCCACGGGAAATGAGCGTATCTTGTTTGTGGACGATGAGCTTACCCTGACCGAGATCGTTAAGAAAATGCTGGAGCGGTTAGGGGATGACGTCGTGGCCAAATCCAATAATGTCCTGAATCCTGACGGCTTTCATGACATCCCGGGTTTTGCTCGGCTCATGTCCCAAGGCCTCCCCACCAGGGAACTCCGAAAAAGGTCCCGTTCCGAAAGAATTCCCACCAACTGTACCTGCCACCACCGGCGGATGTGTGATCCTGCCCAATTTCATAATGTCATTGGCTAAACTGAGTTCATCCCCAACGTCCAGGGTGGCGACATCACGCACCATGATTTCTCTTAACTTCCATGGGAACTCCCGTTGTTTGATTGGCGATGAGTTACCGGCGACCAATTAAGGTTTACTCATCGGGTTTGACCTAAACAAACTTAATCTCAAAGTACTCGATTCGATCCCACACTATCTTTCAACCGGAAACCGGCCGCGGCATTAAAGGGTGGCCAGCCAGCTTGTGGCCCGACGGCTTAAAGCTTTTAACTTAGCCAAGGCTTCTTGCGCCTTATCCGGTGTTAGGTACCCCAATCCGCAGGCTGGGGTGAGTAAACTCTGAGAGAGTAGATTGGACTTGTCCAGGCCGATGTGGACCAATTCCTCTACCTGGGAGGTGAATTTCGCCCACAAAGCTGCTTCTGTCTCGGCTGGGGCCGTGGGGCTGGTGGGGACCAGGCCCCAGGCCAGGTAGCCGCCCCGGGCCAGAAATTTTTTCAGGTGTTTGTCGTACAATTTTAAATTATCAAAAAATTCGTACAAATCGAAGCTGAGAATATCGATGGGAGTTTCCAGGAGCACTGACCAATCGGTATTGCCGCAGCAATGCACCCCGAAAAAAGCCTCTCCAGGTTCCCGGGCCGCGGCAATAGTTTCGGTAATCAAATTGATCACCTCTTCCCGGGAAATTTGCATGAAAGCCGACCCCAAACCAGTCAAAGAAGGCTCATCAAAAAAGATGACCGCCTGACGGCCGGTTTCCCGGATTTTGGCCACCTGCCAGGCGGCCTTTAAAGCCAGCCCCTGGGTAACCGCCTGGATCAGTTCCGGATCGAACAGAATGGCCTTCCCGTCCAGACCTTTGACTATGGTGGCAAAAGTCACCGGGCCCACCACCTGGCCTTTGACAAAAGCAGGAGCACCGGCCGGTAGGGGCAGCAGGGCTTCCATAAGGCTGTAAAATCCCGAGGCCTCTTCGGGCGAGAGGGAGAACGTTTCCAGCTCTCCCTGGAGCGCGGCTTCATAAAATTGGGTCAGGGCCGTATCTCTGTCCCCGGCGTCGGTCACCCGCACCAGACGCTGTTCCATATCCCGGTAAATGAGCGGCAAGCCTCCCGCCCCCTGGGATACCATATCTTCCTGAAAACCTTTCTGGGCCATCTGGGGCCAGTATGGTATTTCCGTGAGATTCTCCAGGATCAGCCGCACGGCTGCCTGATTGTCCAGAAAAGGTACCGAACCGATACCAGTGGCCGCTAATGCCGGTAAAGACTTCATGCCGTCCTCCATAATTCCTAACCTTTTTTAAACAGTAGTATTTTTCCATGGGCTTGTCAACAAGAAGCCTTTCTGCCCTGGAGGTCCAACCTGGGTGCCTGCTCTTGGCGGTGATTTTTGACTTTTACGAAGTTAATGCTTAAATTAATTTTTACGAGAAGGTCAAAAAGATAGTACTGACGGGAATGGGCCTTATTAAAGAAAAGAGGAGAAAAAATTCATGTCCGAAGCCAAATATCCGCCCTGGTATGCGCACCTCAAGGAAAAACATGGCGCCTTTGTAACGGCCCTGGAACAGTTCGGGGAATCGATCCGACAGGAGGGTCCGTTATCGGGAAAAACCGCCCACCTTATCCAGTTGGCCGCGGCGGCCGCGATCCGTTCCCAAGGTTCGGTGCATAGCCACACGCGCCGGGCTCTGCAAAACGGCGCCAGCCCCGAAGAAATTTATCATGCCCTGATTATGTTGACGAGCACCATCGGCTTTCCAACGGTGTCCGCGGCCTTAAGCTGGGCCTATGACGTCATCGAAAAAGAGAAAAAATAGGACCGCCAAAGAAGTGGCGGAGAGAGAGGGATTCGAACCCTCGGTGGAGGTTTCCCCCCACACTCGCTTAGCAGGCGAGCACCTTCAGCCGACTCGGTCATCTCTCCGAATAGGTAGGCCGGAAATTCTGGCGGAGGGAGTAGGATTCGAACCCACGAACCTTTCGGTTTGCGGTTTTCAAGACCGCCGCCTTAAACCACTCGGCCATCCCTCCAACTTTTAAATTGTAACCAATTTTCTTTCCGGCTGTCAACTGCCTCATCGCCTGAAAGGACTATAAAACAAATGATGCTCTTTTAAAATCTCACCCGAATAGTTCAGTTAAAAGACCTCACCTGGTGGCGCAAGCCTTCTGGCCTGGAGGACAATCCATGGCCAAGGCGGGAAGAATATCCGGAAAACTCGTTCGTGCGGCACGAGAATACAGCCGGATAGCCTCTAAATCCTTCCTCTGATCCCCTGCCGCAGTAGTTCATTGCTCATACATAATGTCGCCGGTGTCCCGGATGTCATAACCACCCATGTCCTGGACCACAGTTTTGAATTCTTCTGATCTGATAATCGCCAACAATTTCTGGAAGCGTTCATCGCCAAAAGTCGTCTCCGGCACCACCAGATCATAGCGCTCGGTGACTACCGGAATGAAGTCCAGCCCCAGGGCCTTGGCCGCGGCCATGATGCCCAGACCGGCATCCGCGGCGCCCGAGAGCACGTTCACCGCCACCGCCATATGGGTATATTCCTCCTGGTCGTAGCCCTGGATGGCATCGGGGGAGAGCTGGAGCTGCCCTAACTGGTAGTCCAGCAGAATGCGGGTGCCGGAGCCCCGCTGGCGGTTGCTGAACCGAACCTCGGGACGGGTCAGGTCCTGGAAGCCTTGAATGTTTTTGGGGTTTCCGGGCAGGACCATGAGCCCCTGGGCCCGGTGCACCAGATTAATCAGCTTCAAGGGCAGCTCCGGCAGCAGGCGTTGGATAGAGGGCACATTATAGGCGTTGGTCTGGGGGTCAAAGAGATGACTGCCGCCGAAATGGGCCCGGCGGTTTTGCAGGGCCAGCAAACCGCCGGTGCTGCCCACGTGGGCCGAGGACAGGCGCAGGTGCGGATGATGGCGGCGCAGGAGCGTCGCCAGCACGTCCAGGGTGTTATCGTGGCTGCCGATGACCACCAGGGTCTGTTCCAGTTGTTCGGGAGGCAGCAGCAGTTCGGTGCGCACCGGCTTTTCCGCCTCCACCCCTTCACTCCCGGACGGGATGCGGATGAGGCCGTCGGCCCGGACCAGGGAGGTGATGGTGCCGGCCCCCCGGGGCAGGGGGGTGGCCATGATGCGGTCGCCCACCTTCCCCAGCGTCACCCGGATAAACTCTTCCAGGCCGGCCTTGGAGGGGATCTTTTGGGCCGGCTGGGCCGCCACCACCGGTCGGGGCGGCAGCCGGCGCCCCAGGATCCCGGCCAGGAGGGGCGCCGCAAACTGGTCAAACGAGAGGGCCGCGGACACCGGATAGCCGGGGTTGCCCATGACCGGTTTGCCCTGCACCACCCCCAAAATCGTTGGTTTGCCGGGCATCATGGCCACGCCGTGCACCAGCACCTCCCCCACTTCGGCAATGACCTGGGCGGTGTAATCCTCGGTGCCGGCCGAGGACCCGGCGTTGATAATGACCATATCCCCCTGCTGCACCGCCTCAACCAGGGCCGACTTGATCTCCTGGCGCCGGTCGGGCACGATGGGGTGAATCTCAGGCAGGCCGCCGAGCTGCTCCACCAGGGCGGCCAACATCACCGAATTGAATTCGATGATGCGGCCGGGAGGGACAGTGTCCGTGTCAATGTCGCTTACCGAGATCAGTTCATCGCCGGTGGGGATGATGACCACCCGGGGCCGCCGCCGCACCCTTAGCCGGGTAACTCCCGCGGCCAGCAAAGCCCCCATGGCGTAGGGGGTAATTTCGGTCTTTTCCGTCAGCACCATCTCATGGGCCACCAGATCTTCCCCCACTTTACGGACGTGCTGCCAGGGATAAGCCGCAGCCTCGATCTGGATAACCGTCTCGGCCACCGGATGCACGTTTTCCACCATGATCACCGCGTTGGCGCCCATGGGCAGGGCGTTGCCGGTGTTCACCGGAAAAGCCTCCCGCCCCAGTTCCAGGAGCTTGGGTTTATCCTGGCTGGCCCCAAAGGTAACCTCAGCCACCACCGCATACCCATCCATGGCGGCGCTGTGATAGTGGGGCGACGACAGCCGGGCAAACACCGGCGCCGCCGTGACCCGACCCAAAGCCTCAACCGTGCGAATCTCCTGGGACGGCAAAAATCCATCCAGGTCAAAACGGGACAGAAAAATTTCCCGGGCTTCCTCCACGGTTTTCATTTTTAGGTAGATATGGCGTTTCATTCATTTTCCTTGGTTATTATGAGGTTCTTACGGGCAGCTTAGCTTTTCTGCAAAAACCTTTGGCTGTCAGCTTGCAGCGAAACCTTTAAAAAGCTGACAGCCGATAGCTGAGTGCTGAAAGCCTTTTTATCTTTCAAACAGAACAACCTCCACCATCTCTCCTTTTTCCAGGCCCTCGGCGTTCAGCGGGATGCGGATCAAGCCGTCGGCCTTGACCATGGTGGAGATGAGGCCGGATTTACCCAGCACCGGCTCAGCCCAGAGAGTGTCACCTTCCGGGTGCAGCCGCACCCGGATAAAGTCCTCCCGCCCCGGGGTGGAAGCCAGGTTCCGGGAAAGGGTAGCGGTCATCGTCCGGCCCCAGGACTCATCATGGCCCAGGTAACCCAGCAACCGCTCCAGTAATGGCCGCACCAGCACTTCCATGACCACCATGGCGGACACCGGGTGACCCGGCAGGCCGAAAAGCGGCTTGGCCCCGATCTTGGCCAGGATAGTCGGTTTGCCGGGGCTGATGGCCACCCCATGCACCAGGATTTCCGCCTCCGGGAAGGACTGGATGGCGGCAATGGCCAGGTCCCGGGTCCCCACGGAACTGCCGCCGGAGAGCAGGATCACATCTGCAGTCGTGATGGCCCCCTGCAATCGGTCCACCAGCACTTCCAGGCGATCGGGGACTATGCCCGAAAAAATTGGTTCACCACCCATGGCAGCTACCTGGGCCGCCAGGGCATAGGAGTTGGCATCCCGCATCTGGCCAGGTTGCAGGGGCGCTTCCAGGGGGACGATCTCATCGCCGGTGGCGATAATGGCCACCTGCGGACGCCGGCGGACCTCAACCCGGGTCACCCCCAGAGCTGCCAGCAGGCCCACATCCTGGGGACGCAACCGCAGGCCGGCGGGCCGCAGCGTTGAACCGGCCAACACGTCCTCACCCCGCTGCACCACGTTTTCCAGGGGTGCCACGCTGCGATAAATCTCCAGGGTCTGGTCCGCCAGTTCCTGGGTGTATTCCACCATTACCACCGCGTCGGCCCCGGGCGGCAACATGCCTCCGGTGGCAATGCGTTGGACCTGCCCCGCCTCCAGCGGCAGTCGGGCTGCTTCGCCCATGCTCACATCGCCGGCGACCGTGAGCCAGGCCGGGTTGCCGGGACCGGCGCCAAAGGTATCCCGGGCCCGGACTGCATAGCCATCCATAGTGGCGCGGGCAAATTCCGGCACGTCCGCCTCAGCCTTTACCGCCTCGGCCATTATCCGGTTCCAGGCCATGGCCAGGGGAACCGGCTCGGAGTCAAGGGGAGTGAATTGCCCTATGAGTTCCAAAACTTCGGCAATGGTTTTTAAACGGAAAAATTCGCTCATCAGAGTATAATCATCCCAAGCATGTCTTTATTGACATAATACCGAACTTTACCTTGTGAGGGAGGGAAAAGTCAAGGAGGATGCCGTGAGATCGGCAATGATTACTGCCGGCCGATAAAAAAAGGACGGAAATCCGCCTCCGGCCGCAGCAGCGCCGCCTTTAGAACCTGGAGCAGTTTTTCTTTATCCTCCGGCAACCGCCCCTCGACATTGACATAATTGGTATAGTGATCACTGGTGACCCGGGTGGGTACCGTAATCCCCTCCAGCAAAGCCATGGTCTCCCGGATAACGCCGTGGGGGGAAAGCATCTGGAAGCGGCCGTCCAGGACCTCGGCCAACAAGGGGGTATTAATCTTGGGAATAAAGGTGCGCAGCCGCACATAATGGGGTTCAATGGCGTTGACTGCGGTGGCAGTGGCGACCGCGTGCCGGGCGGTGCGCGCCATCCCGCCGATGCCCAGCATCACATATTCGCTGACTTCGAGGCCGGCCTGCCGCAGCATCTGGCCGGCGGCAATCTGCACCTCCCGGCTGCTGCCTTTGCGGATACGGGTCAGGATTTCATCGTCGCCGCTTTCCAGGCCCACATGAATCCGGCTCAACCCCGCTTGGGCCAGCCGGCGCAGTTTATCCAGCCCTTTCGCCCGGATATACTGGGCTGAGCCATAGACGGTGAGCCGTTTCAGGTGCGGGAATAAACTGTAGCTGTAGCGGCAGATTTCCGCCAGAGCCTCCGTGGGCATGGCTATGGTGTTGCCGGCGGGAAAGAAGATGGTCCTGCACCCGGTCGCCGCAGCTCTCCCGGGCTTCTGCCAGGTCCGCCTTAATCTCGGCGGTGGGCCTGACTTTAAAAGGCACCCCGTCTTTGTAGACCATACAAAAAGTGCATTTGTTGTGGGGGCAGCCCACCGTCGCCTGAATCAGGAGGCTATCGGCTTCACTGGGAGGCCGGTAAATGGGACCTTCGTAGCGCATATGGTAGACAAATAAGGTGTGCTTAAGAAATTTTTTCCACCAAAACCACGGCATACGCGGCGATGCCCTCGCCCCGGCCCGTAAACCCCATGCCTTCAGTGGTAGTTGCCTTGACGTTAAGTTCGCCGGGTTGAATTTGCAAGATGGGGGCCAGCCGGGAAATCATCAGGGGGATATGCGGGGCTAATTTGGGGGCCTGGGCCACGACCGTGGCATCCACGTTGACCACCTGGTAACCCAGGTTATGAACCACGCCCACAATTCTCTCCAGCAGGATCAGGCTGGAAATGCCTTTATAGGCCGGGTCAGTATCGGGAAAATGTCGCCCCAGGTCGCCGGCTGCCACGGCCCCCAGGAGGGCGTCGCCCATGGCATGGATCAGAACGTCGGCATCGGAATGCCCGGCCAGACCCAGGGTATGAGGGATTTCCACCCCACCCAGAATCAATGGGCGTCCAGGTACCAGTCGATGGGCATCGTAGCCCATTCCCACTCGTATGCTAGTCATATCTGGATCAGGCCCCTTCCCGAAATTCATGGATGGCCTCCGCCATGACCAAATCCTCCGGAGTGGTGACTTTGATATTTAACGGAGAGCCGGGCTCTACCATCACCGGCACCCCCAGAGCCTCTACCAGGGAAGCTTCGTCGGTGCCGTAGAACTCCCGACTGTAGGCCTCAACAAAGGCCCGCCAAATGATGGCGGCCTGGAAAGCCTGGGGCGTTTGGGCCAACCAGATGTCCTGACGTTTCAGGGTTTTTTGGATCCGGCCTTCCCGGTTCACTTTTTTCACGGTGTCCTGGGCCGGCAAGGCCAGGATAGCCGCACCATGCTTCCCGGCAGCCCGGATCACCCGGCGCACCTCATCCGGAGTGACGAACGGGCGGACCCCGTCGTGAACCAGGATGAGGTCCCAGTCATTCTGGCGATGCAGGACTTTCAGGGCATTATAGACGCTGTCCTGCCGCTCTTTGCCGCCGGGCACCAGCCGCAGAACTTTTTTAAACCCAAACGGGGCGATAACCCGATTCTGGCAGAAATCTAAAGCCGCGGGTTGAGCCACGACGGTGATCTCCGTGATCTCGGGCATTTGTTCAAAGATCGATAGAGTAGTGGCCAGAATGGGTCTGCCCCCCAAAGTGAGATACTGCTTGGGGGTGTTTTGTTGCATACGCCGGCCGACTCCGGCTGCCGGGATAATAGCCGCCACTTTCATGCTGAATCCTCCCGTCGGCCCTGACAGCTGACTGTCCCGGCCCGTCCCGGCAAGGTTCCCGGTAAAAACGACGCCCGGGCGATGAGTTCCGGCTGCTGCCAGAGTTCCTGAGCGTAATCAAGCAAACGGATAAACCTTACTCCCCGGGCGTGCACCTGGCCCAGCAGATCAGTGAATTCCTTGAGGCACACCCGACCCTCGACCTCGGCATGAATGGTCAGTACCTGGGTCCCATCGGTCTCTAGAGCCGCCAGAATTTCCCTGTTAAAGTCGGCCGCGCTGCGCCCGTCCAGACCTAACAGTTCGTCCATGGTGGGCAGAGTGGTGGGAATTTCCAAAATTGGCCAGGCTCGCTCCGGGATACGGGGGAAATAGGGAGCATGGCCCCTGGTGTTGCTAATATAGTAAAAATGTTCGCCCACCAGGGCGTCCAGGGCCGCGGCAGTGCACTGCCAGCCCGGAGCCGCGAAGGAGATGGCCGGATACCCCAGGATTTCCACAAAAACCTTCTGGGCCCGGCGAATTTCCGCGGCCACGGCGGTGCGAGTCAGGCCGGGCAACCGGTCCTGCCAGAGGACGTGGTCGTAGCCGTGGAGTCCCCAGTTCATGTCCGGCCGCAGAAATTCTCAACAGCAGTTCCGGGGCGGAGGCGGCAATAAGCGGACCGGGCAACAGTGTCCCGTAGAGCATGGTTTTAAGACCATACAGACGGGGAGCGCCGGTACGCAGCATTTTTTGCAAAAAACCTTTATGGGTGAAAAGCCGACGGATGGCCCGCCCGGAATGGTCCGGCCCCATGGCTACAAAAAAACTGGCCGGCACCCCCCTGGCTTCCAGGACACTCAGAAGGGCAGGTACCCCCTCTTTGAATCCCACCAGGGTGTCAACGTCAACCTTAAGGGCCAAACGCCTCAAGAGATCTCCTGCCCCTCTGTTTGGTTGTTATAGAGCCGGGCTTCTTCCACAAAGGCATCCAAAGTAATTCTCAAAGAAGTCTCCAAATCAGTCTGCGGCGACCAGCCCAGGCTGTTTTGGGCATTGGCAATGGATGGTTTGCGGGTAAAGATATCCTGATAACCTTGGCCGTAATACTCTTCATGCGGGACTTCGATGATCTCGGAATAAATCTCGTCCCGGCGGTGGTCCGGGTGTTCTTGAAACATCTTTTTCAGCATGAAGGCCAAATCTTTTACCGACGCTTCATTATCTGGATTGCCGATGTTAAAAATCCTGCCGTCCGCCACCCCTCCCGGATTTTCGATGATTTTCATCAAACAGTCGATACCATCCTCAACAAAGGTAAAACACCGTTTCTGCAAACCACCGTCCACCAACCGGATGGGCTCCCGGTTCACCAGATTGATGATGAACTGGGTCACCACCCGGGAACTGCCTTCTTTGGCGGCATAAATATCGTCTAATTTGGGCCCGATCCAGTTAAAGGGACGGAAGAGGGTAAATTGCAGACCTTGCTGACCATAGGCCCAGATCACCCGGTCCAACAATTGTTTGGAACAACTGTAAATCCAGCGCGGTTTATTGATGGGCCCCAGCACCAGGACACTCTCGTCTTCCTTAAATTCCGCCTCCGGACACATCCCGTAGACTTCCGACGTCGAAGGAAAGATAATCCGGGTGCCATACTTGACACACTGGCGCACCACCCGCAGATTCTCCTCAAAATCAAGCTCGAAAACCCGCAAAGGCTCTTTAACGTAGGTCATGGGCGTGGCAATGGCCACCAACGGTAACACCACATCACACTTTTTAATCTGATATTCGATCCACTCCTTGTTGATCGCAATATCCCCCTCCAGGAAGTGGAAACGGGGGTGGTCCAGGGAATGCTCCAGCTTATTGTTGTACAGGTCCATACCAAAGACTTCCCACTTGGTCGTGTTCAGGATACGGCGGACCAGAGCATTGCCGATGAAGCCATTGACCCCGAGAATAAGTATTTTCAAGAATGCCTCCTTATGCCTAGATGCTTAGATTAAGTATTACTGGTAGCCGCAGGCTTGACGCCTGCGACGATACCGGCCAGAATCTGGCTTTTTTCCTTGGGACCCAACGTGACGTTAATTTTTGCAAATCAAATCAATCCCAAGATTTCCCCATCCAGAAAGCCAAAGTGTTGCACCAAGGCCTCGCCCGTTCCTTCGGCCTCCCCTTCCACCTGCGCCGCCTGCACCGCCAGTACGCCGTGGCCGGTGCCGATCCGCATCGAGTTATCCGACGATGCCATAGAGACTTTTCCCGGCGGCAATGGCGGGCCGGAATACTCTGAGTCAATTTTGGCGGCCCAAAGAAATATTTTCTTCCCTTGCCAGGTAGTGAAAGCGCCTGGAAATGGATGAGTGACGGCCCGGATGAGATTATAAATCTGGTCGGCTGGCTGCTGCCAGTCAATGCGGCCGTCTTCCGGGGTCCGGCCGCCGAAGTAGCTGGCCCGGCTGTGGTCCTGGCGTATCCGGGGGGCCAGATCCATCCGCAGGAGCGGGTAGGCCCGGCGCATGAGTTCGCCCGGCAGCCGTGGTCAGCTTGTCGGACAGAGTCAGGGCCGTATCCTCCGGAGTAATGGGCACCTGGGCCTGGGCCACCATGTCGCCGCAATCCGGCTTGGCTTCCATGTAATGCAGGGTGACGCCGGTCAAGGGCTCCCCGTGCACCAGGACCCAATTGACCGGGCAGCGGCCCCGGTACCGGGGCAACAGGCTGCCGTGGAGATTCAGGGCCCCTTGGGTGGGGATATCCAATATAGGCTGTTTGAGCATCAGCCGATAGTAACAGGAAAAGAGAAAATCCGGGGCCAGACTCCGTCAAAAATTCCACAAACGCCGGTTCATTGGGGTCTGCCGGGGTATAAACCGGCAGGTTATGAGCCAGGGCCAACTCTTGCACTGACTTGAACCAGATCTCTTCCCGGGGATTATCCTCATGGGTCACCACCGCCACGATGTCATCGTGAAACTGGCGGCACAGCTCGATGAGGACCTCCAGACAGATATGACCGATGTTGCTGTAACCCATGAAAATGATGCGCATATTTATCCTGGCAAAAGAAAATTCTTTAGGGCTTAAAATCTATTAAATCTGAGGCAACCCTTAAAACTAGATAACTTCACCTGAATAAGCAATTTTATAACTGCCTCAATCTGATACTCATCTGCTTCGCGGTATGATTGTCAGCAGCTAAATATTCCTCAATAGCATCTCGAATATTTTCCAATGCTTCCGCTTCAGAATCACCCTGCGACCAGCAACCTGGCAGACCCGGGCAGAAAACACTGTAGCCTTCTTCGGTCTTTTTTAAAACTATTGTGTATTTCATAGAAATCTCTAATTTTGAACTTAAAGAAGAATTATTTTTTAACGGACAAGCAATTTTATATTTAACTACTTGATCCATAAATTGAATAATATCATTCAATACGCTCTGTTCATTGCTTAAATTTGTTACATGAAATAACTCTTCTTTCTTTTTACCATCAAACACAATTACAGACTTTCCTTCATGAAATTTGTAAAAACTATCTTTTGATCTCCTATGAAATCGTCCTCTATGCATTAAAAAATAGTTTTTATTTCCAGTATGTTGAACAAATACTCCTTGAAGCCTTCTATCTATATCTCTTACTGGAATAGCGATGGTTAAATCTTCAACATTTGAGTTATTTGGGTGGAGTGGAAGAAATCCGAATAAATTTACGTGTCTTTTTTCTTGCCATTTTTCATAATACCACCATATGTTATCATTATAACAAACCTTGTGTTTAAATGTTCCGAATGGACTACCAAAGGTGAATCGGCCTAATTTGGTTAACTTTATTGTTAATAATTTTGAAAGGTTATCCTGACATTGCTGTATTTCTCTCTCATCGGTAACGGTTGTTATCATAATGCCCCTCCCTTGGGTCAAAATTGGTTTTTTTCCCCCCAACTCCTCCCTTACCACAAACCGGGGCCGTTGCCGCACCTCCCGGTAAATCCTCCCTACATATTCACCAATGAGGGCCAGGCCGAACATTTGCAGGCCGGCGAACACAAAAAGGATGGCAAAGAGGGTAAAGACGCCTTCCACTTCCGGACCCACCCATAACCGCCGCAGGATGAGGAACAAACCAAAGCCCAAGCCGATGATGGCGATAATCAGACCCAGGACCCCCACCGCGTGAATGGGCAGGTGGGAAAAGCCGGTCATGAAGTCGAAATTGAGGCGGATCAATTTTATCAGGCTGTATTTGGACTGGCCTTTGGTGCGTTCGGCGTGTTTAACCGGCACCTCGGTGATGCGCCGGGCGAACATGTTGGCCAGGGCCGGAATAAAGCTGGTGGATTCCTGACATTGATTGATGCTGTCGATCACTTCCCGGCGGTAGGCCCGGAGCATACAGCCATAGTCGTGCAGGTGCACCCCTGTTACTTTGGACATGAGCCAGTTAATAACCGCAGACGGCAGACGCCGGAAAAAAGAGTCCTGGCGAACTTCCCGCCACCCCCCGACGGTGTCATAGCCCTCGGCCAGTTTGGCCACCAGTTTGGGTATCTCTTCCGGGGGATTTTGCAGGTCCGCGTCCAGGGTGACGATCACCTCTCCCCGAGCCGCCTGAAAACCGGCGAAAATTGCCGGATGTTGCCCGAAGTTGCGGATAAATTGCAGTCCCTTAACCTGCTTGGGGTTTTCCTGGTGCATCTGGGAGATAATTTCCCAGGATCGGTCTCCAGAGCCGTCATCCACGAAAATAATTTCATATGTGTAGTCCAGGCCATTTAAGGTGGTGAACAGGCGACGGCCTAATTCCGGCAGATTCTCTTCCTCATTGTAAACCGGGATTACCACCGACAGGTAAGGTTTCTCACCGCTGGCAGGGGCAACGGGCTCGGCAGGCTGGGTCATCGTGGATAAACCTCGTTATCGTTGGGTATGAGACAAGGTGAGAGTAAAGGGATAACAAATCATCGAGAGCAGGCCATAAGCCGAGTTCTGTTCCGGAAAATTCCGGTGATGATCATTCCTCTAAGACCGCAGTTGCCTACGGCCTTCAGCAGCCTACCCGGGAGCTTCGGGCGGGCCGCCCTCAATCGCTCCCCTATTTGGCCTTGCTCCGGGTGGGGTTTACCAAGCTTCCGGTGTCGCCACCGGAACTGGTGAGCTCTTACCTCACCGTTTCACCCTTACCGAAGCGAAATATTCGCTCCGGCGGTCTATTCTCTGTGGCACTTTCCTTAAGGTCGCCCCCACTGGGTGTTACCCAGCACCCTGCCCTGCGGAGCTCGGACTTTCCTCCCGCCAACTATGTCGTTGGCCGGCGATCATCTAGCCTGCTCTGATGATTTATCATTTATAATTTTAAGGTTTTTTTCGCTTGCGGTCAATGGGCTGACTATAAGCTCTCCAGGAGAATATCCGGTCCACTTGAGATAGCACAGGTAATAAACTTTTTCAACAGGAAATTGACCGGTTTTTGGAGGAGTCGCCGCAGTCCTGGCGGCAGCCATCCCTGGCCGCCACCGAACCAGATCAGGAGCAGGCGAGATCAGGCAGCGTGGGCGGAGTCCGGATCGCCATTTTCTTCCTGAGGGGCGAAGTAAATGATCCGCTGACAATGGGGGCAGGTCATAAGTTCTTTATCCATCTGCAGTTCAATGAACTTCTGAGGCGGCAAACCCATATGACAGGCCTGACAGACCCCCTGCCGGACCTCGGTAACGGCTATACCCTGGCGTTTGTCCCGGATAAAATCATAACGCTTCAGAAGCGTCTTGGGGATGGCTTTCTGGATTTCTTGCCGCTGGGTCTGCAAAACGTTTAATTTTTCCAATTGCTCGGCAATTTCGGCCTGAACCTCAGCCCGCATTGTCTCCAGGACTTCCAGCCGGCTGGCCACCTCCTGATTTAAGGAAGCCAGAGCGGAGCTGCGAGTTTCTATCTGCTCCAGGACTTCAAGAATTTCCGATTCCTTTTGATCCTTACGATCTTCCTTGAACGCAATTTCCTTGAGCATCGCTTTATATTCAATGTTGTCCTTAATCTCCATAAGGCGCTGCCGGCTGCGGGTGATGCCCTCATCCAGCATAACCATTTCCGATTCCAACTGACGATGCTGTTTTCTGATTTCTTCCAGTTCCTGCTCTTTTTCAGCAGTTATGGCCTGAATTTCAGCTAACTTGCTTTCAAGCCCTCTCATGCTTTCCGGTAGTTCTTGTTGGACCTGCATCAGGCCTCTGATTTCCAAATCAACCGATTGCAGAGAGATAAGGTTATTGAGTTCCGGTAACAAAGGTGTCCTCCAGTATCATAATTTCTTCAAACGGAATAAACCGACTGCCTGAACCTGGTTCATACCCGGTTCTTGGCGCCTGTCTGCCTGCAGACTGACCACAAACTCAGAGATAGCAAAACGGGTCCTTTCCCCAGGTATCAACGACTACCTCCACCGGCAAAGAAGCAAACTTTAGGCTTGCTTCTAAACGCCGCCCCCATTCAGGAATAAAAAGAACCTCGGTGGCAAAATGTCCGAGGTCCAAGATTGCCATGTTTTCTTGGGCCCAGGGAACTGCTTGATGGTAGCGGATATCCCCGGTGATATAAATATCTGCTCCTTTTTCCCAAGCCTGGGCGATGAGTTCGCCGCCGCTGCCCCCACAGACCGCCACCCTTTTTACCAGGCTCGGCGGCTTGCCGGTCACTTTCATGAGGGGCGTCCCGAAAATCCGTTTCAATTCGGTTACTACCTCATCAAATGGCCGAGGCTGGCTCCAATCCCCCACCCGACCGATTCCCAACCTGATACCCCGGTTTTTAAGGGGATAGAGATCGTAGGCGATTTCCTCGTAGGGATGGACCGCCTTGAGCTGCTCCACAGCCGCAGCCACCAACCCCTCAGGCACCACTATCTCCAGGCGCGATTCCGCCGCCCGGTTAAACTCCGCAACCAGCCCCCGCCAGGGCTGTGCCCCGGTCAAGGGCTTATACGTCCCTTGTCCTCGCACCAGAAAAGAGCAGTCCGCATAGCTCCCGATCATACCGCCCCCACTACGGCAGATTGCTTCCCGAACCCGATCTTCATACCCCACCGGCACAAAGACAGTGAGCTTGAGCAAAGCCTCCTCTCTGGTAACTTCTAAAGGCTCGGCCTGGGTCAAACCCAAAACTTGGGATAGATAGGCATTTAAACCATCGTGGGCGGTGTCCAGATTGGTATGGGCCGCAGCCACCGCCAGATCGTGCTTTATCGCATACGCAATGGCTCGCTCCCAAGGTTTATCAGGGCAAAACCGCTCCACCGGCTGGAAAAGGAGGGGATGGTGACTTAGCACTAAGTTCGCCCCCATCGCCACCGCCCCGCGTAAAACAGCTTCCGTGGCCTCCAACGCCACGACCAGCTTTTTCACCTCCTGACGAGGAGAACCGATCAACAAACCCACCCGGTCCCAGGAATAAGCCAGTGACGCCGGAGCTTGTTTTTCCACCAGAGCTAATATCTGATCGACAGGGGCGCCCATAACAATTAAAAATGGGGTGCTCTTCCGGCACCCCATCCTTCTATCTGGTCTCTCTGTCTTGCTGGTATATCCAAAGCAATTTCATATCCATGGCTACGGTTCTGGTGGGCCCACCTGGATTCGAACCAGGAACCTTCCGGTTATGAGCCGGTGGCTCTGACCGTTGAGCTATGGGCCCTCGGATGTCTGCTGCCCCATGTGCGGGCATAAAATTATTATTATAATACATAATTAAAATTTATCGAACTATTATTTGACCTCGCTCGCTTTGGGGTTGCCAGTTAATTCTCTGTGAAGCTCTGTAATCGTTTGATGCGGGAGGCATGCCGTAATTTTCTCAGGGCTTTAGCTTCAATCTGGCGAATCCTTTCCCGGGTGACCATGAATTTGCGCCCCACCTCTTCCAGCGTGTGATCAGATTTTTCTCCGATGCCGAAACGCATCCTGATAACTTTTTCCTCCCGGGGGGTCAAGGTGGACAGCACGGTACGGGTGATCTCGGCCAAATTAAGATTCTCTATGGCTTCGGTAGGTGAAGTGATCTTTTTATCTTCGATGAAATCGGCCAGGTAACTGTCCTCTTCTTCGCCAATGGGGGTCTCCAGAGAAATGGGCTCTTTGGCGATTTTCATCACCTTGCGCACTTTTTCCAACGGATACTCCATCTTTTTCGCCAGTTCTTCGGGCGTCGGCTCCCGTCCGATTTCTTGTACCAGATATCTGGCAGTGCGCAACAATTTATTAATGGTTTCAATCATGTGCACCGGGATACGTATCGTCCGGGCCTGATCAGCAATGGCCCGGGTAATAGCCTGACGTATCCACCAGGTGGCATACGTGCTGAATTTATAGCCCCGTTCATATTCAAATTTTTCCACGGCCTTCATCAGGCCAATGTTCCCTTCTTGAATCAAATCCAGGAACTGCAACCCCCGGTTGGTATATTTCTTGGCAATGCTAACCACCAGCCGTAGATTGGCTTCCACTAATTCACGCTTGGCTCGTGAGGTTTGACGCTCCCCCTTTTGTAGCCGACCTTGGATCTCGAGCAGTGAGGCGGCCGTAAGTCCTGTATCCTGCTCAATCTTCTTTAATCGCCTCTGGGCCTTAAACCAAGTTTCCGCCAACTTTACCATATCACTGGGAAGATCCGAGGGTAGCGGCGAGTTCTTGGCTTTAAGTGAGCGAGTCAGACGTCTAAATTCCAACACGTCTACTCCGGCTTTTTTCACACAGGCAGCCATTTCCCTTTGGCAAGCCCGCGCCGCATAGCCATAATCGTTTATTTTTCGAACTATTCTACTGAGATGAACTGGTGGAATTTTAAGATTTTTTAAGAGTTGGAGCATGTGTTGACGATACCGTTCCAAACGGGCTTCCAACCGCAGCCTTTTCTCCTCCGGTAAGGTTTTGGTCAGCAAACGGGATTGCACTCGTTTCATAAGAATGTCTAACCGACAAGACTCCTGAATGAGTTGCCGCCAACGGTCTCGGTATATTGTTTGTTCTAAATCCTCCTCTTCTAAAAAATCCCCACATTCTTCCAAGGTATTTGCTTTTTCTTGTTCCAAGTGATTGCCAATGTCTAATATCGCCTCAACGCCAAACGGGGTTTCCAATAAAGCCGCCACAACCTCTTTGGCCCCCTCTTGGATCCTTTTGGCGATTTCAATCTCTCCTTCCCGGGTGAGCAAGGAAACCATCCCCATTTCCTTTAAATACATCTTCACCGGGTCATCGAGGCGGGTCGAAGGATTGGCTTCGATATGTAATAAGGAATCAGCTGATTCTGCCTCCATTGGTAAGGGCAAATTTAGTTTGGCAGACATCGCTAATAATTCGAAGTCAAGATCCTCAAAAACAACCATCTCCTTTGCGCCTTCTTGAAATACCGGCGGCGAGGTTCCCTGTTCGGCATAGTCATCAAAGGAAATGTATCCGTGTGGATCATCCAAGGAAATATACCCCCCCAAATTATCAAAAGTTACTCCCTTGCCCATCCATTTTCTCCTTTCCCCCCAAAGGTTAATGAGAGCTTTCCAATTTTTTCAGCCTTTGCCTGAGATCTTGTAATTGGGCCTGTAAGGCTAAGTAATCACCTCCTTTTCCAGTCTTATAACTGTGTTCCATTTTTTCTTTTAAGTTCTGGTGTTCCCTCTTAAGCTGAATTTTCTGGAAGCTGCGAGTATAATCCGCTAACTCCGATTCCAAATTTTCCAGCTGATATTCCTCTGCCGCCAGCGCCAAAGAACAGATCCGACGGCAGATATTTTCTTCTTCAATCTGCATTATTAATAAACTATGGTCCAGGTAGCCAACTTGCTGATAACAGGAATGTATATACTGTGCAATAGTTTGCATCTCGGGATGGACAAATTGATCTAAATATTCTTCTAAGTCAAACCTGGCAAGGACTTCCGGGTAGGTTAACAACAATTTAATAAATCTTTTTTCTAAATTTAATGCCTCTTCCTGCTGGCGGACCACGATGGTGGGCAAGGCTGCCTGACGGTAGGTTTTTAGCGACGCCTCTAAAGCCGATTCCGGCACGCCCAATCGTTTGGCAGCCATCTGCAGCCAGAGATTCCTTTCCACCGAATCTACCTCACCTTGAAAATATGGTTTGAGGCTCTCGAAAGCTGCTAATTTTGCCTCTAAAGCATCTCCCAGCCCCAAGGTGGCCTGGTCCAAAATAAAAGCAAAAAGCGGCTGGCCTTGCTCCCAGGGATCGGTAAAAATCTCCACACCATACTTGGCGGCATAACTATCCGGGTCTTCACCGGCTGGTAAAACCAAGACCCGGGCCGACAAACGCTCACCGGCAAAATGTGGCAGACTGCGTTGCATAGCTTTCAAACCCGCGGTATCCGCATCAAAAACCAGCATTACCCGGGAGGTGTAACCCTTGAGCAATCGGACCTGCTCCCGGGTCAGGGCCGTCCCCAAGGTTGCCACCACCGGTTCGATACCCCGAGCCCGCAACGCCAGTAAATCCATATAACCTTCCACCAGAATGACTATATTCTGTTTCCGAATGGCCTCCCGGGCTTGATACAACCCATATAAATTCCGCCCCTTGGAGTACAGCTGGCTTTCCGGCGAATTAAGATATTTGGGCTCCCCTTCCCCGATAACCCGCCCGCCAAAAGCGATGACCCGCCCTTGCACGTCAAATATCGGGAACATCAGCCGACCCCGAAACCGATCATAATGCCCACCGGAAGTTCGCTCGGCAATCAACCCCAACTGGAGGGCCGCCTCTAAATTACCCCTCTGATCTGATAAGGCCCGCACCAGTAAACGCCAGTCGTCCGGCGCATAACCCAGCCGGTAGGCTTTGGCCACCGACTCCGGCAGTCCCCGCCGGGCCAGGTATTGTCTGGCACTCTCCCCCTGCTGGAGATGTGCTAATTTGTTTTCAAAAAATTTAGCCGCCAGCTCATTGACTTCATAGAAAGTTTGTCGCTGACGGCTTAATTGTCCCTGAGCCGGGCTGATTTCTTTTTTCCATTGCAATGGAATGCCATATTTCTGGGCCAGCTCTGCCACCGCCTCTGGAAAAGTCAGACGCAGGTGCTGCATCAGAAAGGAAAAAACATTGCCGCCGGCACCGCAGCCAAAACAATGAAAAATGTTGCGTTCGGGATAGACCGTGAAGGAAGGAGTCTTTTCGGCGTGAAACGGGCATAAGCCCACTAAATAGCGTCCCCGCTGGTTTAACCTGATATATTGCCCGATTACGTCAGCGATTGACGCTGCGTCCTTAATCTCCAGCAGCTTTGCTTCCGGGATGAAAGGCGCCATAATAATATTCTACTTTAGAACTCGTTAATGAAAATTGTTGTTGCCGCCAACCGCCAGATATACCAATTGCCCAAAGTTTTTGTTTGCATTTTACCTCTACCCTTCCAAGGAGGGGGTCAGGGTGAAGGGGTGAATAGACAATACCTGTGAACAACGACGGGAAACTGACTCCCCGGTTTATTCCTTGATCTCAACCACGGTAACGCCGCGCCCCCCCTGGGTTGATTCCCCGGAGTGAAATTCCTTTACCATGCTGTGCTGGCGCAGATGTTGCCGCACCGCCTGCTGCAAGCGGCCGGTCCCGATGCCATGAATTATATCAACCTGCCGGCAACCGTGCAAAACCGCCTGATCCAACAATTTGTCCACCAGGGGCATGGCTTCCTCTACCCGCAAGCCAATGATGTTGAGAGAGGGCGATTGCCAGGTTGGGGCTTCCTCGGCCACCCTGACGCCGCCTCTGGCACTGCCTCGAAAAACTCGGCCATCCTCTAAACTACCCGAGGTCGCTCGCATTTCGTGGGGCGCCAGGCGAATTTTTACCGCTCCCACCAGCACCTCCAGGCGGCCTTCTTTGTCAGGCCCCGACACTACCACGCCTTTTTGCCCCAAGGCCGCAAGCCAAACTTTCTGACCGGGTTCCGGTCTAAATTCTTGCGGCAGAGTCTCCGGCTTAGGAGGATTGACTAATAATTGGAGCCGATGTTGTCCCGCCGAGAACTCCTGGCGCAGGCGACCCCAGGAATCCTGCCGATTCTCCAGGCGTTTCAAGATCTCTTTGAATTCTCTTTCCGCCTTTTGAATCGCCGCGGTTACTTCCCGGCGCTCCTCCTCCAGGACCCGGTAGCGCTCCTTGGCCAGCTTTTCCTGTAACCCCGCCAATTCTCCTTCCCGCCGCTGCAGCTCTCCCTCTGCCTGTTTTAAGTCCTGCTCCCGCTGCGCCAGACTTTGCTGGGCCGCCTCACATTTAGCCAACTGCTGCAAGGCCTCCAGCCCTTCCCGGCCAAGATAGGTCTCCGCCTCGGCAATAATTTCTGGAGACAGTCCCAATTCCCGGGCGATGTTTAAGGCGTTGCTGGGACCGGCAACCCCATAGGCTAAACGGTACAGAGGTTTCTGAGTCTGTTCGTCAAACAAAACCGCAACATTGGCAAACCCTGGTTCTTCATGCGCAAAAGCCTTGAGCAGGTGGTAGTGCGTGGTCACCACTCCATAGACGCCTGACCGTCCAAAGGCCCGCAGCATAGCCAGGGCCAGCGCCCCGCCCTCAGCCGGGTCGGTGGCCGTACCCAACTCATCAAGCAATACCAAACAGCGGCCTTGAATTTTGGCCAGAATTTCTGCCGTCCTTTTTATATGTGCCGAGAAGGTGCTGAGATTCTGGGCGAGATTCTGGGTATCGCCAATATCGGCAAAGATGCCTTCGAATACACAGACTTCACTCCCCTCCGCCACCGGCAGCGGCATGCCGCATTGGGCCATAAGACAGAGCAATCCCAGCGTTTTCATAGTTACCGTCTTGCCGCCGGTATTGGCCCCGGATAACACCAGGAAGCGGGACTGCGGCGTAAGTTCTAATTCCACGGGGATGGTGGCCTGAAAACCCTTCTCTGCCGTATCCCGCTGCAGAAGCAATGGGTGACGGGCTTCTTTCAACAGTACCCGTCCCTGGCGAGTCAACCCAGGCGTCCTTGCTTTATATTCTTGGGCATATAAAACCTTGGCCTGAAGCGCATCGACCTCCCCCAAAATTCGGAGATTGTCCTGGATAACTTCCTGGTGAGCCCGCACTATATCGGTCAACTGAAGAAGAATCCTTTCTTCTTCTCGCTTTTCTTCCCCGGCCAGTAGATTAAGAGTATTATTTAAACTTACAATCTCAAACGGTTCTAAAAAGAGCGTTGCCTTGCTATGGGACTGATCATGAATAATGCCGTTTATCTTACCTTTAAAATCGGCTTTTATGGGAATAACATAACGCCCGTTCCGCTGGGAAATTACCTGATCCTGTAAAACATCCCGAATATCGGACTGGCCGAAGAGCTGATGTAACTTCCGGCTGACCTGCTGCCGGGAGGATTGCATCTCCTGGCGCACCCGTCGCAATTCCCCGCTGGCGTGATCTAAGATGAGGCCATGTGGACTGATGGCGGTTTGAATGGCTGTTTTAACTTCGACAAGTTCCCGCAATTGCTGACCATAGCGGGCCATCCGCGGCTGGCGGTCTTGAACGCCCTGGAAATATCGCCGCACCCGGCTGGTCAGACGCAACACCATCAAAAGCTGATTAAAATCTTCCGGCAGCAAGACACTTCCCGGCACCGTCACCCGCCTCAGGATAGCCGTCAGGTCTGGACAGCCTTCAAGCGGACAGGGCCCTTCCACCACCGTCAACTCAGCAAGTTCATTCACTTCCTGCAGTCGAACTTGCACCTCCTCGAAATTCCAACTGGGCTGCAGAGTCGCCAAACACCGCCGCCCCAGGGACGAACCGGCAAAACGTTGTAAAATTTTTATTACTTGTGGAAATTCAAGAACTTTTTGTGTCTGCTGCGCCATTTCACCCGCAAAACTTCATGGCCCCCAGGAAGGTCACTATTCCCCTCCCAGCATCCTTTTGGCCAACTCGTTAACCTCTTTGCCGTTCGCCCGGCCAGCCAGTTTAACCATGGCCGCTTTCATCACCCTTCCCAGATCCCCCGGACCAGCAGCCTGTATTTCCGAAATAATACCCGCCAACTCACTCCGAATTTCTTCAACTGATAATTGCTGCGGCAAAAAAGAGAGGAGGAATTTTCGTTCCTCCTCTTCTCGTTGGGCTAAATCGCTTCTACCTGCACGTGTGAACTCCGCAATAGAGTCCTGCCGCTGTTTTACTTGACTGGTAATAACGGCTACCACCTCCGCCTCGGTCAAAGCACGTCTTTCCCGAACTTCTCGATTTTTCAGCGCCGTTTTCAACAGGCGTAAAGTAGAGAGGTTCAGGCGATCCTGATTTTTCAGTGCAGTCTTAAAACAGTGGTCAATCTTGTCGAGAAGCGACATTATCTGGCCCCTAACTTGCGTATTCTCTTCAGAGCCCGCTTCTTTGCCGCCAAAGCTTTTTTCTTTCGCTTTATGCTGGGTTTTTCATAGTGTTCCCGTTTTCTGATTTCCGATAAAATCCCAGCTTTTTCGCATTGCTTTTTAAATCTCTTTAAGGCGATCTCGAAGGGCTCATTTGCTTTGACCCTTACGCCCGGCATCCATTTTCGCCTCCTCCCTTGTTAAATCAACCTGACGGGGAGTGAATCCCATCCGTTAAATATACACAAAAAACTCTTCATTTTTGAGTAAAAGACAAATCCGTCTGGTTGTAGAGAATTATAAGTGTATCCAAAATTTCTCGGCTGTCAAGTCGTTTTACTTTAATTGGCCAGGTAATGCTTACTTTTCCGGCTACTGCCAGCTCGCCCCCCGGCCCCGTTCCCAACGCCACAGACAAGCATTAAGGTGCCCGGAAAAATGGCGCCTCAGCCCTCAGTCCTGGTATTTTACTCAGTCCTCAGATTTACGATCTGAACACCGGGCATCTGCCGGATAATTTCCCCCGCCACATCGGCCACCAGCCCGGACCGGTCTATCAAATAGGTGTCGCTGCTGCCAATGACACCTTTAAATTCCAAAAGCCTCTTTTCGGGTACCGGCACCGCCTGGGCGTCACCCGGTAACTCGCAGTCCTGCAAAATTTCCCGGGTCATCGCCGCCAATTCCCCACTCCGGCTCATGGGGGCATCGTACCAGAACATCACCGGCCCGGCTCCGTGGACGGCTAAATAGCGGCTCAGGCGCCACAAAGCCTGCTCAGTCAACTCAGAGGGCCGAAACTTGTGGGAGACTTGGCCGATATCCCGAATAAAGCCATCGTCGGCCGCCGTCACTGGTATGCCCCCCAGTGCACACTCCAGGGTGATCACGACGTTATGGCCGTCCAAGGCCAGGGGCCGCCCGGCCAAGTCCTTCACCGGGCACAACTTCAACCGACGTCGAGCCGCCGCGGCCGGGTCGAATACCCCTCGGACCAATATCTGCCGAGCTGCCCGGGAGAGGTGGTAGCGATTGCCCACCAGGGTCAGGCTGGCCTGATGTGGATACCCTTTCCCTAAAAGATCGCGAAAATCTCGGGCCGCAGGAAGAAGCTGGGCCGCATCGCTACCCTCAAAACCTTTCATGTTTAAGAAACACCACGAAGCCTGAAACCAGGGATGAGGGTCTGGCAGTATTCAAGGTTGCTGATTTTTTCCTCTTGCCTATCGCCTCTTGCCTGTTTTCATATAAGGTTGGTTCGCCCAGTTGAGGACAGGTGCCCTTGCCATCTCACCGTCTTCCCTGCCGGTCGCCTTCTACCGCCCTGCTCCGGCCGGTAAGGTAGCCTCTTACATCCCCTCTTTGGCCAGCTCTTCGATCAGGGCTTTTTGCTTTTTGTTGATAACAGGTGGAATGTCGACAATAATCCGGACATATTCATCCCCCCGGGTTTTCCCGTTGCCTATGGGGAGGCCATGCCCTTTAAGCCGCATTTTGGTGTTGCTGTTGGTGCCCGGAGGAATTTTTAAACTCAAGGTTTTTCCGTCCAGGGTAGGAACGGTGAGCTTTGTACCTAAAACAGCTTCGGAAAATTTTATATGCTTATCCACATAGAGGTCATGTCCCTCCCGTTTGAATACCGGATGAGCAATCTCTTTAATCTTGATGAATAAATCCCCGGACTGACCACCGGCGAGATGGGGACCGCCCTTACCCGGAACCCGCAGTCTTTTACCGTGCGTGGTCCCCGGCGGAATCTTCACGGAAACCTTCTCCAACTGCCCATTCCGTTGGAATTCCACAATCTTTTCCACCCCAAAGGCCATTTCGTGGAGGGTCAGGGGCAGCTCCAGTTGCAGATCCCGACCCTGGGAGACCTTCTCCCCGGCACCGAAATCCCCAAAAGTCGAGAAATCAAAATATTTCCCCCGGCCTTTCTTCCCTAATCCGCTGGCACTCCAACCCTGACCCCCGAATAATCGGCCCAGAATATCTCCCCCAAGACCCATGTCTTTAAAGGTATTCCCAAAATCGAAATTCCGGAAGATGTCTTCCTGGGAAAACTTGCCCCGAAAGGCCGAAGAACCCAAGGCATCATAGTCCTGCCGCTTTTCCGGGTTGCTCAGAACTGCATAGGCCTCACTGATTTTTTTAAACATTTCCTCGGCTTGTTTATCACCCTTATTTTTATCCGGGTGATATTTATTCGCCAGAGCTCGATAAGCTTTTTTGATATCTTCCGGGGTCGCGGTGCGGGACACCCCTAATATCGTATAGTAATCCTGTTCTGCCATAATATTATTCTTAAATTTAATAATTTATTTTAGGGACGTGTAAAAAAGGTGCAGACTTGGTCATTATTTTGTACAGTTATTATAAAAACCAACCGGCTATTTGTCAATAATGCTAAATTTCTAACTTTTTCAATCATCTTATCCTTTGTCCCCGGCCTTGTGAAAAATAGCCCAGCTTATTGTTGATTAAATTTCTAAAGTATGATATTTTTCGGACGTTAAATAAAATAATGAGAGATAGTGCTCAAAAGACAAAAAAATTTATCTAAAAAATGCAAGTAGGTTCACGGAAACGCAAGGAGGTAACTGTATGACGGCATTAACTGGTGGTTTAGCGGCATTGGCCCTGGGTCTTATCGGGCTGGGCATTTGGTGGAAACCGTTTCTCAATCTTTTGGCCGGGTCGATTCCCCTATTGTTGCTCCTGGGAGGGGCGTTAGCGGTTTATCTGGGATATGAAGAAGCCAAAGACAAGTTCTTCAAGAAATCCGATGCCCCCGCCCCGGAAGCCTCCGGGCCCTCTGACTCAGATGTGGAGCGCTATAAAGCTGAAGTTGATCGGTTAAAATCCGAGATTGCAGATCTGAAAAAATAATTTTTATATTATTAACGGTTTATTAAACGGCCTCCTGCCCTCACCGGCAGGGGGCCTGATGTATCTCCCCGGAAATTATTTTCTCCACTCCTCCCCCTGATTTCTCCACCAGCAAAGCGCCATCCGGAGCCACGTCCACAGCCAAACCGGATATTTCTCCAGCCCCGAGCTTCACGGTCACCGGTTTTCCCAAAGTAACCGTCGCCTGGCGCCATTCGTCAAGAATAGCCGGGAATTCCTGGCGTAAAAACCTGCCATAGAACACGTCCATAGTCCTTAAAAAGGCCCGTATAATGGCCAGGCGGGAATATCTCCGGCCGGTGCCTCGCAAAGAGGTCGCCACCGTCTGCAAATGGTCCGGGAAAACTGCGGTGTTAATATTCAGCCCCACCCCCAAGATAACATGACTCATCTGATCGCTTTCCGTTTCCATTTCGGTGAGAATGCCCCCCAGCTTCTTACCGGCAAACAAGATATCGTTGGGCCATTTGATCCCCATTACCAGGCCCGTGGCCTCTTTGATGGCCTCCACTACTGCCACTGCCGCCGTTAAGGTGAGCTTGGGAAGTTCCGTCGGGGGCAGTGGTGGCCGCAGTATCAAGGAGAGATAAATCCCCGTTCCCGGCGGTGATTCCCATACCCGACCCAAACGCCCCCGGCCGGCACTCTGGGTTTCCGCCACCAGGACGGAACCTTCCGGGTACCCCTGGCGGGCCAAATCCTTGGCCAAATCATTCGTTGAGGGCACACGGACAAAGTGCCTCACCGGCCCCCGCAACCACTGCCTGGGCAGGTCTGCGGTAATTTCTGCCGCCAACAGCAGGTCCTGGCCGGGTTGTAGCCGATACCCCCGCCGGGAACTTCCTTCCACCTGATAGCCACAGGCCCGCAAACGTTCAATGCGCTTCCATACCGCCGTCCGGCTTAGGCCCAACCGGGATCCTAACTGTTCCCCGGAGAGATGCGTCTCCGTCTGCTGCAACATACCCAACAGGTCCTGCTGCACCTGATCCAGTTCCACGATGCCTGGAATCAATTTCTTCTCCTGGGTTTCCATCATTTATACTTCCCCTCCTGGAACCCCGGGAGCAATTCCTGCCGTTCCATTAAATCTGTTTTCAAGGAATTATTATAAACTGCCGCGCCTATGACCCCCCCCAGCACAAAGCCAACCACTGCCGCCGTCACCGAGGGGGACACCAACAAAGCAATGCACATCCCGATGCCGGCATAGGCCAGCGGAATAAAAACCTGAGTCAGGTTGAGGTTGCAGCCGGGAAGCACCACGCAGATTAATCCTAAAACCAACATTTGACGCCAGCCCCATATCGTGGGTCTGATTTTTTTCCTGGACTTTGACGTTTTTCGGCTCATGGTAGCCAATTTTTCAGCCCTGCCCCCTCAACAAGAGAACTGCCAGCAGCCAGAGGCTGAGCCCGACCCCAAAGGCGCTCGCCATCCAGGCTAGGATCATACTGCCCCGCCAGGAGGCGTAATATTTCCTCTTAATGCATTCCTGATTCAGTATTGCCGCCACCACCAATACCCAGGCCCCTCCCCGCCCCGGCAGTGGTGTCGCCGGGAAATACCAGATCAGCACTAAACCGATGATCAGTAAAATATTTACCAACGTAAACACTAAACCCCTGGGAGCTGCGCCCAGATACTGGTCACTCATTCCCGCCCGCTCAGCGCCCATTCCTGCTGCCACCTCTGAGCCAGGAAAGCATTATAGCGTGGCCAAACTGAGCAGCATTCCCAAAATCAATAATTCGCTGACCCAGTGCTGGCTTTGCATATAAAAACCCAGATAAGCCGGCAAAAAACCCAAAGCTAAACCGCCAAGCAAGTCCCGGCCCCAAAGCAGTCGCCAAATCAGAGCATACTGCCCCCAGGCCACGATCACAAACACCCCCAGGCTCAAAAAGGGCTTCAAAGGATACCCATTGATCTGCGCCAACAAGACCCCCACCCAATACGCCGCCACACCGCTTATCCAGAGTAAATAAAGCAACTCCGACCTCACTTCTCCTGCCCCAATTCTTGCCCGTTGCTTTTATTTTATAGTAAACTTGAGGAAAAAACAAAAACTACCGCCTCTTTGGCCAAAGGGTGAATCAGCCTTGCCGAAATTTTTAGATTTTCCTTGTAGGGCGGGAAAGCGAAGCGCATCCCGCCATTTGGTCTACAATAATCTGCCCTTTTATATAGCGGACGAGGGGGAACTTTGAAATGCCCATGCATACCAACGCCCAGCCTGACGATCCGCTAACGGCAGCTCAAGCCATTCCTCCTGAAGTTTCAGCCAGACTCAACCTGCTGTCGTCTTTAGGAGCCTCTCTAACAGACCACCGGAAAGCTTTGGTGGCCGCCGCCGGCGAGGACACCGGCACTCCCTGCACCATCGCCGGCCTCGAAGTGCAACTCGCGGTGGAACACCTCCAGACCATGGTGCAAGACGTGGCCTATATCAAAAATAAAGTTCCCTACGGCACCGTCGCCGCCATCTTCCCTTACGACGCCGTCCCGGTGATGCTGGCCCGGGTGGGCGGCGCCGCGGTTTTGGGCGGCAACCGGTTCCGTTTTAGCTTTTCTTCCCAGACACCGCACACAGCCCGGCTCGTCACCGAACTGCTCCAGTCCTTTGCACCCTTCCAACCCAACCTGGGCCTGGATAACCGAGCCTTTGGGGCCGCCTGTGTGGCTGATCCCCAGGTGCAGGCCTTTTTTATCTCCGGCGGGGGTGAGGTCGGCAATCTCTACGCGGCCCAGGCGGCTCATTTTGAAAAACTGTTCTTTGCCGGGCCCAGCGGCATGCCCGCGGCCATCCTCGGCGCCGATGCCCCGGTGGAAAGCGCGGCCCGCTACCTGGTCCGACGCGCCTTCATCAACGGCGGTCAGTATTGCACCACCATCAAAAAAGCCTACATCGCCGCCCCCATCTATGACGCCGTCAAGACCGCTCTCCTGGTATCTCCTGCCCGACCCTCAAAGTCGGCGACCCCCGGGACCCCGAAGTCTGGATCGGCCCCATTAAAGTCCAGCGCACCCGACTCCTCCTCCAGGCAGCCCTTCGCCGCTTAGACAGCCCCCGATTTCTCCAGCCGCCGGATCTGGCCGGCGAACTGATCCAGCCCATCATCTGCGAGGTGGCCGAGGTCCCGGATTTGGAAATGTTCGGCCCCTTCCTGGCCCTGATTAAAGTCTCCGACGCCACGGACGCCATCACCCGAGCCGTCCGCACCCGCTACCCTTTTTCTGTCTCCCTGTTCGGATCTGCCCCGGCCCCGGAGTTGGACCTCTTACAACAGACCTTCGGCATGGTGCATAACAACCCGGATTTTACCTTTACCCCCCTGCGCCTGCCTTTCGGCGGCAAAAAAGACAGCGGCTGGATCATGGAAAAACAAGACGGCCAGATGCTCCGGCGGGATGGCGCTTTTATCTACAGCGCCGAACTGGTGCGAGAGCCACGCTCATGAATGAACTTTTATGGCCCGTTTGCATCCTACAGGTTATAATTTTAAGCAACTTCAAATATAAAGAGCTTTTATGTCTCCCCAAATGAAAATAGACTACCCCGAAATCCTACCAGATGCCTTGCAAAAAAGCCGGGAACAATTTGAATACGAAGCGAAAATGGCTATGGCGGTAAAACTGTTCGAGATAAAGCGCCTATCTTCGGGCCTGGCTGCTTCCCTGGTCGGTCTGGACCGGGTTACTTTTCTCTTACAGTTGCACCAATACGGCGCTGCCATGTTAGACTTGGCAGATGAAGAACTGTTAGCGGCTGTCGAACATGCCTAACACTGCGGAGATCGTCATCAACTGGGGGGAGTTTGGAGGGATCAAGCTGGAGGCGGGAAGTTTTTGCCCCCTCACCTGGAAGGAAAAAAAGGTAGGTTGGGTCCTGCGGTCTCGCCAGGGGTGTCGGCCCTTGTTCATCTCCCCCGGCCATTTAATCACGGTGGCTGAATCTCTCACCGTGATCCGTCAATGCCTGGGAAAATATCGGCTGCCACTCCCTTTGCGGGAAGCCCATATCTTGAGCACTGGCTTGCGCCGACAGTGCCGGATAGATAATAATGACAAGAGTTAAAGGAAAAAAGCTGTCTCACCGGATTCAAAGTCGCCTAACTGCTCTTCATCCCGCCTGGGACAAACACATGTCTTGGAGTTGGTGCATCTCTTGAGTTCCGGATTCCATTCCAACCAGAGACAATTCTGGCAAACTCCCTGTACTTCCCCATTTATGCACATGACTCCCATGTTACTGAAAGCCGCCATTTGCATAATACTCCACTCTTATTCTACCTGACCGGGCCTGTCAGGCCTGATCGGCTCCGGGGTGCCATGGTGGAAATATTTCCCCCGGCACAACCTAAAGGAGAAATCATCTATTCCCCCCCTTTTCTAAAGGGGGGTCAGGGGGGATTTTAACAGTTTCACTACTTTCTTAATTATGCCCGAGGCCCAGCGCCCAGGTCCGTCAGGAAAGCTCTGCCGCCGGTTTTTCAGCCCCGCTTCCCGGCTTGCCAGTCTGCCAGTGTTCACAATGCCAAAACTGGCCCACGCCCCGATTGTCGTAGCGCCGGAAACCCTTTTTTTTCCTGGACCATTACCGGCAGGTCTTGCAGATCTTCACAGGCCTTTCCTCTGGTTTCACTTTCATCACCTGCTAACCCTATTCTAAGTGCTATCTAAATATGAATCGATTGTCTCCACAAGTCAAGTGAAAATAATTACAATGGTGTCTTGGCGCGCCTCGACTCGTTCTTAATGGAACCCAAAAAGGCAGGGCCCTCATCGACCCTGCCTCGGTTGTTGGTCAGGAGATTAATCCGGTTTGACTCTGCTATGACCGCCGCCGCCAGCTAATCAGACCCAGCAGGCCCGAGCTCAGCAGGAGCAGCGTCCCTGGAAGCGGGGCTGTGGATAGTTCATAGGTGTCGAAGTAGTAGTCGCCTCTAAAGCCCCGGAAGGCTATGCCGCCGGAAGTATAGGTGTTATCTGTGGCGGAGACGGTGTTGAGCAGGGAAATGCCGTCGCTGTCATAGAGATTCAAAGTCATAAGACCACCCACGCCCCAGTCAACGGCCAGTTTGTACCAGTGGTTGGCGAGATAGGTCTGGGGCACGGCATTAAGGTTAGATGAAAAAGTTGTAGCCCTCATTTTTCTGAATGATGAGTTCACTGGTGTTGGGCGCCATGACCGCCGAATAGGTGCCCGCCGCCGAAGCGCCGAAGCCCAGGTATGATCTCCCCCCATCAGCTACCGTCGATTCGACGTTGCTGCGCCAGAGCCAGGCGGAGAATGTGTCCCCTTGCTTGGTCGTGACCGCAGCATCGGCCCGGTAAATCCACTCGCTCGTCTGACCATAAACAGACTGTCCAAAAAGACCAAAGCTGCCGTCGTGTTTCGCGGTGGCGTTGACCGTGAAATTGCTGCTCGGTATCGCGGTGTATAAGGCCAGATTCCCGGATTCAAAACCCTCGATTACCGCCGCGCCCAAGGGCTGCGACAGGGCCGCCACCAGCAGGCAGACGCCCAGGACCAGATACTGCCCTTTTTCCTTCGTCATACTGTACCTCCTTTTTCGAAAATTCTTCTATTCCATAAAATTATGCAAGTCCTACAATCGTGTCCCCTGTCTTGCCATGTACCTATGTTCAACTATTGAACCTTCTTTAAAGCGTATCTGAAATCATCTTTATAGTATGCAAGATTTATACAAATTATAAATTAACTTAATTTCAATGAGTTACAAAACAATGCGCCCTGTCCGATGTTTAAGAAATGAAACCTTCATTTAGCTTTTTGCACATCAGATCTCGACTTTACAAGTATTCCCTCATGCCCTTGTACCCATGAGATCCGGCTCCCGGCCCACGTCACCTGGTCGATAAATCTATGATTTTGTTGTCACTGTATCTATGACAAACCATCCCATCTCCTTGTAACCTAATAATTTTCTTTATAATTCAGCAACAATCGGCGACAGCCTCATTAAAGAAAATCCTTCCGAGGGC
>CAVZSK010000009.1:0-34957 GCA_963777875.1 uncultured delta proteobacterium
GACGACGCTGCCGCCGGTGGCGATGACCTGGTTGGTGCAATCCAGGGAGAGGATGAGGCGCTCTTCCGCCGCCCGCATGCCCGGATGAGCCGTCCTGATCCACGATCTCCTGCAGGGAGCGGCCTTCCCGGGCCTCCAGGAGGACATCGGTGTCCAGAAAGCCGAGATTGGCGCGTTCAGCCAGCAGCACCCCGATGGTGCTCTTGCCGACGCCGGGCATGCCGATGAGGATGAGGTTGGTGGGGGCGGGCAGGGGCATAGTGGCAGGTTACCGATACACCTCTTTGCGATGTCCAACCTTGACGACGGTCACCACAAGTTCCTGGTCCTCAATGGCATAGAGAATGCGAAATGGCCCTTGTCTCAGTCGATACTTATCCTGCCCGGATAACTTTTCACTCCCGGGGGGATGAGAGATTTTCAGCCAGTTCGCCAATACGCTGGACAAGGCGCTGGCGGACTTTTTTCAGGGGAATGGACTTCGATTTCCTTGACCGCAGCAGGTTTGATCAGAATCTTATATTTTGCCACGCTGCTTCAGGTCTTTCAGGACTTCTGCAAAATCCAGATTGGGTTCCTCTGCCGGCGTTCGTCAAAGGCTGCCAGATCTTCTGCATCTTCAAGCATACTCAGTTTGACAGCCTCATTGACCAGATCGGAAATTGACTGATCTGTTTCAGCGGCCTTGAGCCGCAAGGCCCGGTGCAGGTCCGGGTCGATGTAGATCGTGGTTCTTTTCGTTAGGGGTTTCATATACGACATTATGACATCAAAACGTTATAATGGCAAGCCGTGAAGCTGGTGCTCATACTATCTTGATGGCAAACAAAGAGTATTGGGTGAGCTGTATTGGTGGGGCGGGCCTCCGTGCCCGCCTTTTCTCAGACTATCGCCGGCGGCCCAGCCGGTTGCGCAGGGCCAGGAAGAAGAGGGCGTGCCTGGCCTGGGATGCATAAAGACACTGGCCGTGGCAGCGAGCCAGTTTCCAAGCTCGGTGACCGGCCGGGCCCAATCAGGCCGCTGCAGGGTGGCCTTGTCAATGACGAATGCGGAAGGTATCAGAGGCAAATTTCTGGGCATCATAGCCCTGGGAAAATTTGACGATCTTGCGGGCCGCCTGAAGGATATCCAACAGATAGGCCTCATCCCGCCACATAGATGGGCTTTGCGGACTGCAAAATGTGGCGGCGGCGGATATAGTTTTCGCTTTTTTCCACGGCGCGCCGCTCTACCAAATCGACGTTACGGCCTACGATGTCCTGAAGTTCTTCCTGTATGGCGGCAAGATCAAAAAGACTCCAATGAGTATCGGCGGCAAAGGTCACAAGAAAATCAATATCGCTGTCCAACTGGAAGTCGTTTCGCAGGGCCGAGCCAAAAAGGGCCAGTTCACTGAACACTTTTAAAATTATAAACTTCACACAGCCGACAGATGGCCATAATTGGGAATATCCTCCAGAGTCGGTTGCAAACAGGATTCAATTTCGAGTGGCAATAAAAGGAAAATTTCCAAACAAATTTTATCTTACCCTCATATGCATGTCTCTGCAATCAATCTGTAATCATACCCTAATTGTTTATGGCACCAACACCGTCTGTTTGGGCGCCTCGGGGCCAAGTTGGCGCAGGGGGCGTTCGCCTGCCGGGGTGCGCCAGTAGTAGCGCTGTTTCCGGAAGGGCATGAGGAGCAGGCTGTCCAGGCGGTTGTCCTCGGGTTGGAGGTAGGCGGGGACGCCGATGGTGATCTCCTGCTGGGGAATGTTAAGGCGCAGGGTTTTGTGGAGGTGGTCCCACCAGCGAAAGACCACGGAGAAGTTGGAGTAGTTTTCGTTGGCGACGACGGAGTGGTGGACGCCATGCATGCGGGGGGTGACAAAAATATAGTTCAGGGCCTTTTCCAGGCGGAAGGGCAGGCGCAGGTTGGCGTGGTGGAACATGGTGGCCAGTTGGAAAAAGATTTCGTAGATGACGTAGGTGAAGAGGGAGATGCCGAAAACTCCCACCTGGATCACCCGAAAGAGGGTGGAGTAGAGCACTTCCAGCCAGTGGAAGCGGAAGGAGGTGGTGACGTCCATATCCGGGTCGATGTGATGGACGTTATGAAAACGAAACAGCAAGGGGTACTTGTGGTTGAGCTTGTGCCAGTGGTAGAAGGTCCAGTCCAGGAAGAGAAAGCCCAGAATGAGCTGGAGCCAGCCGGGCAGGGGGAGCATATTTAAAAGGCCCAGATGATGGGAGGCGGCATAGTCCGAGACGGCCAGGGCGCTGCGGCGGACCACCAGGCCGCCCACGGCAAAGACCAGTGACGGTCATGGCCAGATTGGTGAGTAGATGCAGACCCCAGGGCCGGGTGCGGCGTCGGAGGGGGAAGAGAATCTCCAGGAGAAGGAGAAGCAGAAATGCGGTGGTGAAAATGATTTTGGCCCAGGCTTCGGGGGTGTTGGGGAGTTGGAGAGATGATTCGACCATATTGGTTTACCTCAACAGCTTGGAGTTTGGTAGAGCAGGATATTACCTGATGAATCGGTCGATAAAAACCCAGGTTGGCCGCTGGCGGGCTCAGGCAGGCAAACCTGCTTCAATGTCACACGTTCGGGTTATTCAGGGTCGATCTGAGCTTCCAGGCCGCATTCCAGGCACATATACCGATAGGTTAGATCATCCCGGAAATAATCCACCTGGCAGTCCTGGAAACAGCCATACTGATTCACCAGTTCAGCGTTTTGCTTTTGGCCTTGATCGTCATAGGCCTGACGGACAAACTGGACTTGTTGGGGGTGATGGGGGCAGAACAGTCGCATTATCACTTGCTCGCATACGCAACAGCAATAGTAATTTTACTTGAGTCCGCTAGTGATGTGGCGGATGGCTTAAGGCCGCAGCTCCCGAACCTCCAGGTAATCGTCTTCCGAAGCCAGATAATTTCGGAAGGAACTCACCGCCAGATAGCGTTCTACCGCCAATTTCAGTAAAGCGCAGTCCGGCGATTGGCAGAAACTGCGCATATAGGGGTGTTTAAAAAGATACAGGTTGAGAAACGGCTCGAATTCGGCGGGTGCCGGTTCGGCGGCTGTGGCTAGAATAGTCACGGCCACGGCCTGTTGGAAATCATCCACCTGGTTTTTGCGGTTGTCCACCAGCAGTGAAATGCGGGGATGCTGCTGGATATTGGCGTATTTATGGGTGTGCCGTTTCGTAGCCACAATAATATGTTTGAAGTCGTCGCTGACAGCAAAGGCCATGAGGCTGCAATAGGGTTGGTCATCACCATAGGTGGCCAGCACGGCCAGTTTTTGGGAGGTGAAAAGAGAGCGCAAGGTGTGTCGGAGAGAAGCATCGTCCATAAAAACCTCACAGAAGTTTTTTTAAGCAAAAGCCTTTTTTAGATCTGCCGCCTGGCGGCGGATAGCCGACATCTGGTCGGGTTGGGACCTTTTGTTTTCCAGGGCGTGCAGTTGATAGGCCAGACGGACATTCTTTTTCAGTCGGGCATAGTGTCGGTCCAAAAAATCCCAATACAACGTGGTGAAGGGGCAGGCGTCGGCGCCCACGCTCTTGTCCGGTTTAAAAGTGCATTGGGAGCAGAAATTACTCATCCGGTGAATATAATTGCCGCTGGCACAATAGGGTTTGGAACCGACGATACCACCGTCTCCGAACTGGCTCATACCCAGGGTGTTGGGGAGGGAGACCCAGTCGATGGCGTCCAGGTACATAGCCAGGTGCCAGTCATGAAATTTCTTGGGATGGACGCCGAACAACAGGGCGAACAGACCCACCACCATGAGGCGGTGGATATGATGGGAGTAGCCGTGGGCGAGGATGAATTTAATGGTCTGCCGGAAGCAATTCATCTCGGTGTCACCGTCCCAATAAAAAGCCGGCAGGTCCAGTTGATGGTCAAAATAGTTAAGATCCTGGTAGCCTGGCATATGCAGCCAGTATAAACCCCGGATGTATTCCCGCCAACCTAAAACTTGGCGGACAAAGCCCTCCACGCTAGATAAGGGAGCGTTCATCTCTTCATAAGCCTCCAGGGCGGTTTCCAGGCAGCGGCGAGGGTTGAGGAGTTTAAGATTGAGGGGAGCGGACAACCGGGAGTGGTAGAGAAAGGGTTGAGCCATCCACATGGCGTCTTCATAGTCGCCGAAATAGGGCAGGCGGTGCTCAATGAAATCCAACAAGAAATCCTCGGCCTGGGCTGCGGTGACCGGCAGGGTAAAATGGTCCAGGCTGCCGGGATGATGCGGGAAACGTTGGTGCACCAGAGTGATGACTTCTTGGGTGAGGGCGTCCGGGGGAAAGGGTAGGGGAGGTGTAATTTCCGGAGGACCATGGCGGCCGAAAGGGCTGGCGGTTGGATTTATCATAATTCCACAGGCCGCCTACGGGCTTACCCTGGAGGTCCAGGAGAATCTGGCGGGAACGGCGCATATGACGATAAAAATTTTCCTGGAGCAGATTTTTTTTGCCGGCCGTGTGGTCCTGGAATTCGGCGACGGAGCAAAGAAAGTGATTATCCGGGTGAATTTCCAGGGGCTGGTCCAGGGCGGCGGCGGTCTGCTGCAAGGCGGTGAGTACCCGATAATCTCCCGGGCGGACCAAGAGCAGTTTTTCGGGCTGCAGGCGCTGGACGTCCTGGTAGAGGATCTCGGAAAATGTTTTGCCACGGTCAGCGGTGGGGTCAGTGGTGAGCTCGTGGTAGTGAACCGGTAAAACTCCGGGCCAGCAACTCCTCCCGGAAATGGCGCATGGCGGCGAAGAAATAAGCCAGCCGCAGTTTATGGCTCCAAACGTAAGTTGCCTCTTCCTGAACCTCGGCCATCCAGACCGCATCCTGGCCGGGATCGAAACCCTGGAAAACCTGGGAGTAGTGATCTAACTGGTCGCCTAAGATCAGGATGAGGTTACGCATGGGATAGGCGTCTTTAGTCCCCAAGGACAACGAGCGAACTAAGGTATAAAGATTAGGTGGCCAAGCTCAGCCTGGCGCAATATTGGGTTCCCAAGTCTAACGTGGGAACCAGGGATAGAAACCTGGTAAAAAGGTTAATCAATGATGACAATGCCCAGGTAGCCGTCCACCGTGAGGGCGTCACCGGTGTGAATCAGGGTGGTGGCTTCGGGGACGCCGGTGACGCAGGGCAGGCCGTATTCCCGGGCGATGATGGCGCCATGGATCAACATGCCGCCCCGGCGCTCCACGACGGCCGCGGCCAGGGGGACCACAAAGGTCATGTTGGGGTCCACGGCGTCACAGACCAGTACCTCGCCATGTTTAAACTGGGCCAAGTCCTGAAAAGTAGTGATCACCCGGGCCGGACCCTGGGCCAGGCCGGGGCCGGCCGGTTGGCCGATGAGTTGCCGGGCTTTGATCTGAGGCAGGTCTGGAGAGGCAGTGGTGCGGTCAGGAGCCTGGGGTTGATAACGGCGGTCCAGGAGGGCCTTGACGATTTCTCCTTCCGGCAGGTCGGGTGGCGGCTTGAGACCTCGATGGGTCAGGCGTCGATAGGCTTCCTGGATGGCGTTGATTTTCTGGGCTTCGATCCGGCCTAAATAGATATTATCGTCATCTCGCAGGCGATAGCTGGCCCGGGCCAGATCCAGAATGTCAGCGGCTTCAGTTCGTTTGGTGCCAGAGAAACAATTAACAAAAGCCTGGACCAGGGCTTCTTCGTCGGCAGGAGTGGCAGGTAAGGGGCGGGGTGGATGCCCGGCCATTTCCAGAACCAGTTGCAGCACGGCTTCGGGGCCTTGACGGCATTGGCCGCCGGTGACCGGGCAGGAAAGGTCGCCATACGTTTTTAGGAAAGTATCTATGAGTTGTTGAAAATCAGGTTTTAAATCTTGGAGGTCGTTGCGGCGGATTCTAGCGGCCAAGTCCGGGTCCTGACGCACCCTGGCAGCCATTTCGGCCAGTCGGCGATTCCGATCCAGACTGGCCAAAGGTGCTCCCCCCAGCAGGTTCATGAACTCATAGGGATCGGCCGGACGCAGGGCATCGTTGTAGAGCTGACCGAAAAGGCGCATGCCATGGGCAAAAGGGATAAAATCCTGCCAGTAGACGGCCACCCAATGGGCATGTATCTCCTGGCGGTGCTGGATAGCCCCAGCCAGGGAGACATCATCGAGGCCGTTCAGGTCTTGTTGTTGTAGCTGTGCCGCGGCGGCCGTCATGGCCGGGAGCAGTTCGTTTTCCAGGCGCTGGCGCAGGACCTTGAGATTTTCAAAGCTGCGGCGGAGGCTGAGGTACCAGGGGCGCTGATCCTGGTCGTTCGCGGCCACAGTCGTGATGGGACGGGACTGGAGCATATACCAGATGCCATTCTGGCAGGTCCATTCCACGTCCTGGGGGGCGCCAAAGGCTGCTTCGGCCTGAAGCGCCAGGTCGTACACCTCCCATACCTGTGCCGCATTCAAAGGTGGGGAGGAGGCCAGGTCTGCCGGAAGATCTTGCCGGGAGATGGTTTCGCCGTCAGGCTGATAAAACGAGGGGCGCGACGAAGGAGGATGGTGGGCCAGACGCCTGGAGGAACGGTCAATCAACCACCGATCCGGCTCAATCACGCCGTCCACCAGTCCCTGGTTTAAGCCGTAGACTGCTTCAACCACCGCCTGGGTCTCATCATTAGGGTTGCGGCTGAAGGCGACGCCCGAGGCATCTCCGCTCACCAGTTCCTGGATGACCACGGCCATGGAGCTTTGTTCGATGTCCAGAGCCAATTCCTGGCGATAGAGCAAGGCGGCGTCCGACCACAGGGAGGCCCAGACCAGCCTGAGATGGTGTAAGATGGCTGCCACCCCCATGACATTGACAAAAGATTCGTGTAAACCGGCGAAAGAAGCCCGGGCGGAGTCTTCTTCGGGGGCCGAAGAACGTACCACTACAGGTCGATCCGCCAGGTGGCGACTGAAAAAGTCTCCCAGTTCGGTGGTCATGGCAACGGGCATGGAGGTGGTGAGAAACAGATTGCGGATCCGCAAAGAGGCATCCCAGATTTCCTCCCAACGCATCTCCTTGAAATCCTTGCGATTAAGTTCCATGAGAATGCGTTCCCGCAGCCCGGTGGCATCAATGTAGTCATTATAGGCGGCGGTGGTCAGGCAAAACGTGGCCGGGACCCGAAAGCCTTGCCCGGCCAGACGGGCCAGGGCATACCCCTTGCCGCCAACCTGGGGACGGTCTGGCGGCGTAATGTCTGACAGGGCCCGTAGATATCTCATGGCGATAGCCGGTATTCTATAACTTTCTGAAATTTACTTACTAAATTATATACCTGAACGTGCATTGACATGAGAGCGCAGGAGGGGGATTGGACAAATTCCCGGAGATGGGGGTGTTTGGTCAAAAAGAGCTGGAGCCGTGAGTGTTTTTCTGGGCCGGAAAGTTCAATGACCGTTCCGGTGGCTGAAAGGGCCTGGCCCAGGTGAAAGTCAGATTCCTGATGGGTCCGGGAGTCGATGAGCAGGGCGGCCCGGGGATCAGCCTGAAGGTTGGCAAATTTTCGAGAAGTGCGGGTGGTGGCAAAGATAAGCTCCCGGCTGTCGGCGGTGGCGGCAAAGGCCACCAGGCTGACATGCGGCTGTCCCTGGCGGTGCGTAGCTAACACCGATAGTGTCTGCGATTTTAGCAAAGAGCTTATCTCTAGGGGGAGATCAGATGAAGGCGTTGCTGCCGATTTTTCCTGGGACATGGATTAGTTCCCCTCTGCGACCTCAGCGTCTCGGCGTTTAAAAAATGCACCGCCGAGACGCTGAGAACGCTGAGAGATTAATGATATTCGCTCAGTATAAATGTGATTCGAGATACTCAATGGCATTGCGAAAAATTGTTAAACCGGCGCCGGGAGGGGCAGGGTAGGGGAGGCCTTGCCGCCGCCAGGCTTCTTTCTGAGCGGTCCACGTGGGATGTTGAAAAGCGCTGATATAGGCCTCGGGGTGAGGCATGATTCCTAAAATACGGCCGCTATCGTCGCAGATAGCGGCGATATCTCGCAAAGAGCCATTGGGATTGTCGGGGAAACGGCCCTGGGCCAGGTCACCCCCGGGGGTGGCGTATTGCAAGACCACCTGCTTACGATTGAATAATTCCGTCAGCATGTCCTCCTGGGCAAAAAACTTGCCTTCTCCGTGGCGCACCGGCAATTCGAGCTGCTCGAGGTCTTTGACAAAAGGACAACGGGTGGGGCGGACCCGGAGATTAACCCAGGCATCCCGGAAGTTGCCGCAGTCGTTATGGATAAGGGCTACCCGGCGTTGGAAATAGGCGCCGTCCAGTCCTGGCAGCAGCCCCATATTGACCAGGACCTGGAAGCCATTGCAGATGCCGATAATGACTTTACCGGCTTGAATAAATTCTTCTAGATCTGCCTGTAGGGCCATCTTGAGGCGTAAACCTAAAATCACCCCGGCGCCGTGGTCGTCTCCCCAACTGAAGCCACCCGGCAAGACCAGCAGATGATACGACTGGAGAGGCACCTGCCGGGAAATCAACTCGTTGATGTGCACCCGGCGGGCTTCGGCGCCGCTTTGATCCAGGGCAAATTTGGTCTCGTGATCACAGTTGAGACCGTAGCCGTATAAGACGATCGCTTTGATTGAGGCCATGGTTTTAAGTTTCTGGTTTCTGGTTTCGAGTTATTAAATCATTTTTGTCCGGCCAGTCAGAAGCAATTGCTTCACCGGGCTACTTCCGGGAGTTTTTTTTGCGTTGGGACGCTTCTTTTTTTTGGGTCCGTTTTTGCTGTTGGGCTGCCAACTCGTTGACCTTTTCTTTCTTGATCGTCACTTTCTTAGTGTCCTTGCGCCAGGCATAAATAATAGGGCTGGCCACGAAGATGGACGAGTAGGTACCAATAATGACTCCCAATAACATGGCTAAGGCAAAGTCCCGGATTACCACACCCCCGAACAAGAAAAGGGCCAAAACGACCAGAAAGACAGTGGTGCTGGTAACGATCGTCCGGGAAAGTACTTCGTTGATACTGACATTGATGATTTTTCCCAGAGAATCCCGAACTTTGATCAGGTTCTCCCGGATGCGGTCAAAGACGACGACGGTGTCGGTGAGGGAGTAACCGGCCAGGGTAAGCAGGGCGGTGACCACCAGCAGGGTTATTTCCAGGTGCAGGAGATAAAAAATTCCCAGGACCGCCAGAACGTCATGAAAGGTGGCGATGGCGGCGGCGACGCCAAAGACGAATTCAAACCGCCAGGCCAGATAAATAATAATTCCCAGCATTGAAACCAGAATGGCGATCAGGGCCCATTTCTGTAAATCTTTACTCACGGAAGCGCCTATTTCAGAGGTCCCTTCGATGGTGAAGCGGTTGCCGGTGAGGCTTTGGTTAAGGGCCGCACCTATTTCCTCGGCCATTTTACCGACTGATTCTTCGGATTTTTTAAGCTTTACCATCAGACCCTGGCCGGCGTCGATGGGCTGGATTTCGGCATGCCCCCAGCCTTTCTGGTTCAAGGCGTCACGCACAGCATCAACGGTGAAAGGTTGCTGAGCTTTGAGCTGAACCATGGCGCCGCCGGCGAACTCCACGCCCAGGTTGCCCTGGCCTCTGGCAAGCTGGATAAAGGCCAGCAGGCCCAAGGCACAGAGAAAGCCCGAGAAAACAAAAGCGTATTTTCTAAAGCCGATAAAGTCAAAATGGGTTTTTCCGAAAAGTTCAAAGAAATTTAACTGGGTCAGCCATTTTTTATAGATGAGATAATCGTAAACTACCCGGGTGCCGTACAGGGCGGTGAAAAGGTTGAGGAGGACGCCGACGCTGAGGGTGACGGCAAAACCCCGGATGGGACCGGTGCCGAACAGAAAGAGGGCCACGGCGGTGATGAGGGTGGTGACGTGGGAGTCGACGATAGTCAAAAAGGCTTTGTCATAGCCGCCGTCGATACCGGCCTTCAACGGCTTGCCGGCATGAAATTCCTCCCGCATACGTTCATAGATCAGGACGTTGGAGTCCACGGCCATACCGATGGAGAGAATGATACCGGCAATACCCGGCAGGGTCAGGGTGGCGTGGAACAGGGAAAGCACCCCCAGGAGCATGATGATATTTAAGATGAGGGCATAATTGGCCACCAGGCCGGAGAGGCGGTAATAAAAAATCATGAAGGCGACGACGAGCAGGGTGCCGATGAGGCCGGAGACCATGCCTTTATGGATGGAATCGAGTCCCAGGGTGGGGCCGACGGTGATATTCTGGACAATTTTGACACTGGCGGGGAGGGCGCCGGCTCGAAGCACAATGGCTAAATCAGCAGCTTCTTCGGAGGTGTAGGAGCCGGTGATTTGCGCCTTGCCGCCGCCGATGCGTTCTTTGATCACGGGAGCAGAGCGCACCACTCCATCCAGGATGATGGCCAGGCGGCGATTGACGTTGGCGCCGGTGATCTGGCCGAATTGCCGGGCCCCGGAGGAGTTAAAATCCACGGAAACATAAGGTTCGTTATAGTCACCGATGCGGACGACCGCGCCTTTGATGGCGGCGCCGGTCAGCAAAGCCTTTTTTTGGACTAAGATGGGTTGGCGTTTGACGGATTTGGTGTTCTTGTCGATGGTTTTTTCAATGTAGACCTCGGTATCCGGAGGTAACTTATCCGCCAGGGCCTGATTTAATTCCTCCCTGGTGTAACCGGGTTTTAATTTTCCCTGGGCCAGGGCTCGATCGATGAGCTCCTCCAAATTAAGGGCCTGCTGATCTTCCACCAGTTTAAATTCCAACTGGGCCGTCTGGCCGATGAGACTGATGGCCCGCTGGGGATCCTGTAATCCAGGCAATTGCACCACAATCTGGTTGTCGCCCTGGGGGACGATAGTCGGTTCGGTTACCCCGAACTGGTCTATCCGATTGCGGATAATCTCCAGACTTTGGGCTCGAGTATTTTCTTGGAGCTCGGTCACTACCTGGGGAAGAAATGCCAGGGTGAACATGACCCCGCTGCCTTGCCGGGATGAGTCTTTGATCGTCAGTTGAGAGAATTCTTCTTTAATCAGCTGTGTGAAAGCAGCCTGTTCATCCGGCTTGGCCAGGTTGACGCTTAAAGAACCGCTCTTGTCGGCGGCACCGACCTGTAAATCCAGGCCGCGCTTTTCGGCAATGTCTTTGAGGTCCTGACCTTGCATGTTCAGATTGTTCTGCACGACCTGATCCAAGTCTACTTGGAGGATGAGGTGGGTGCCGCCTTTCAGATCCAACCCCAGTTGGAAGCCTTGTTTCCAAATGTATTGGGTATACCAATTCGGTAAATTGGGCACCACGGAAGGCAGCATTAACATGATTGACACTAAGGTCAGCAACATCAGGAAGAGAAATTTTAGCCGAATTTTTTTTAACATCCTAGAGACTCCTCCATCCCACAAACAATGTGCCAAATTGGAAACAATATACAGTTATCAGACTAGCACAGGCAGGATAAATAATAGTTATTTCGATATCGTTTGGTCCGATTGCGGCTCGGCCGGCCAGGTTCAGTGCAGCACGGCAACCTGGCCGGCTATTTGGAAACTGAAAAAAATTTCTCCTCGGGAAGCAGGACGCAGGTAAGTTTATTCCCATACACGGCCCCGGTGTCGATGCCGATTTTATTGGGCAGGAGCAGCGGGGCTCGAACCGGGGTATGGCCAAAAATTACCCGACGTCCAAAATCAAATTCCGAGATGATAAATTCTTTCCTTATCCACAAGAGGTCTTCCTCTTTTTGAGCCGCTAACGGCAGACCGGGCCGCAAACCACCATGCACGAAGATAAAGTTTTCGGTCTCGTAATACAGCTTCAAGGTTTCGAAAAAAAGCTCGTGTCCATCAGGAAGACGTCTCTCCCGGCGCTCCCATTGATCTCCCCAATAACTGACCGCAGTCGCAGTTCCCCCATTCAGGAGAAAGAACATCTCTTCCCGACCCTGTAAAAAATCGAGGAACATTCGTTCGTGGTTACCCATTAGACAGATTATATTCTCAGGATTATACTTTTTTTTCAAGTCAATAATATAATCCACCACTCCTTTGGAATTGGGACCGCGGTCCACATAGTCGCCAACAAATACCAACTGGTGTTGTGCCAAATCTGGATTTACCAGATTGAGCAGATTTATTAGATGATTCAGGCAGCCGTGGATATCACCGATGGCATAGATCATGGTTTAGTTAAGTTCTTCCTTGAAAAAACTAAGAAATACTCTTAGGTTTATTTATTAACTATCTAATTTTATAAATATAAAGAGATATTAATTTGCACGTTAAGATACCATTAAAGCCAGCGGCAGAGCTTGTCTCTTTGGTCCAGCCGGGTTAAGCCGGCGTCCCGGGCCATCTGCTGGGCTTGCACGATGCTCCTGGCCAGATAAGAACTTGGCTAAAGATGGATGCTGGGTAGCCTGGCCGCAAGGCCGATATTGCCCCATGACATTCACATAGGTGCGGGGGGAAATTTCCTGGGCCAGGAACTGCATAATTTCTTTGGTGCCGGCCAAGCCGTCCGGCAGGACTAAATGCCGCACCAAGAGTCCCCGGTAGGCGACGCCGGGCTCATCCAGGACTAAATCCCCAACCTGGCGGTGCATCTCTTTAAAGGCCTGCCGGGCCACTTCCGGGTAATTCGAGGCATTGCACAGGGCAGAGGCGACTTGTTCGTCCCAGAACTTGAAGTCCGGCATGTAAATATCGATGATGCCATCCAAGAGGTGCAAGGTAGCCAATGAGTCATAGCCGCCGGTATTATAGACCAGGGGAAGGCGCAGACCTCCGGCAATGGCGTAGGGCAGGGCGGCCAGGAGCATGGGAACCTGATGGGAAGGGGTGACGAAATTGATATTATGGCACCCCTGGGCCTGGAGCTGCAGCATCATCGCGGCCAGGTCCTCCACGTCGATTTCCTCGCCTTCACCGCCGTGGCTGATCTCCCAGTTCTGGCAGAAGATGCAGAAAAGATTGCAGTGGCTGAAAAAGATGGTCCCGGAACCGTGTTCGCCCACCAAGGGGTCCTCTTCGCCGAAATGAGGGCCGAAACTGGCCACTACGGGCTTATCGCCGGTGCGGCAGAGACCCAGTTCGCCATGGCGGCGGTCCACCCGGCACTGATGAGGGCAGATTTCGCAGGAGAGCATGGTATCATAGGCCGCGTCAATTTTGGGCTGGAGAAGGCCGGCGCGCTGAGTTTTTAAGTAAGCAGGTTCGAAATAAACCATAATTCATTCTTAGCGTTATCGATATCAGTTGAAAAACTCTCTAAAGTTTTTCCTCATCAAAGGAATTATGACAATTCCCTACCAGGCCGGCTCCACCTTCATGGATTCCAGCAACGATTGGGGCAGGTCACGGACAAAGCGGGAAACAGTATTAAAGGTTGTCCCCAGGTATCTCGTATAACTGACCGCGGGATAGGTAATATACAAATAATGCCGGGCCCGGGTGGCAGCCACGTACATGAGCCGCCGCTCCTCTTCCAGTTCCTCTTCCTTCTCCTGGGAATAGGCGGAGGGAAAACGACCTTCTGCGGCCCAGATAATAAAGACCGCGTCCCATTCCAGCCCCTTGGCGGAGTGAATGGTGGAGAGGGTCAAATATTCCCCCGGCTCGGCAGCGATTTCCGCCATACTGTTAGGTGGCTCCAGGGTCAGATCATTTAGAAAATCGTCCAGCTTCCGGTAGCGGGCGGTAATATCGAGCAGTGATTTAAGGTCCTTTTGTCTTTTAGGATAATCATCAAAATGGGTTTGGAGAATTGGTTCGTAATAGGCTAAGGCCAGACCCAGTCGGGTGGCGGGGCCAAGATCCGGGTTTTGGAGTTCCTGCAGCAGGTCTGCCAAGCTTTCCAGTCCGGCTCGGGCTTTGGCGCTTTTCTGGGAGGTCAGCCATTGTAAGGCCGTTGCCAGGGAAAACTCCCCTTGTTTTAATTGGGCCAGGAACTTCTGGGCGCTCTTTTTGCCGATCCCGGGAACCAACTGCAGCAGCCGGTTCCAACTTACGGAATCCCGGGGATTGGCGGCGACTCGCAAGTGGGCCAAAAGATCCTTGATGTGGGCGCTTTCCATGAATTTAAAGCCCCCGAACTTCATGAAGGGTATGTGTCGCCCCTGCAGTTCGAGTTCCAGATCAAAGGAGTGATACGCCGAACGAAACAGCACCGCCATGTTGTGCAACGATGTCCCCTGTTTTTGCAGTTCGGCCACGATCTCGCAGATGAGCCGGGATTGTTCATTTTCACTGCCGGCCTGGAGCAGGACAGGTTTGGGGCCCTCTTTTTTCTGAGTAAATAAACACTTGGTATATTTCTCGCTGGCCTCGGCAATGATGGTATTCGTCAGGTCCAGGATGGGCTGGGTGCTGCGATAGTTCTCTTCCAACTTGATGATGCGGGTCCCAGGAAACAGTCGGGGAAAATCCATGATATTGCGAAAATTGGCTCCCCGGAAGGAATAAATGGACTGGGAATCATCCCCCACCGCCATGACATTGTCGTGGGTAAAGGCCAGCAGCTTGACAAGCTCGGATTGCAGGCGGTTGGTGTCCTGATATTCATCCACCATAATATACTGGCAGCGTTGGGATAACTCCAGGCGCAGGTCGTCATGCTCTGTCAGGAGGCGCCGGCCTTCCAGGAGCAGGTCGTCGTAGTCCAGGAGGTAATGTTCGCGTTTGTGTTGCCGGTAGAGCTCGTTGAGGGTAAAAATGGTTGGAGCCTGGTTGATAAATTGGGGATATTCCCGGGCCATCAAGGTTTCCAGGTCCAGGTCTTTGTTCACCAGGGCGCCAAAGATCTCGACGAGGGTCCCCCGCCGGGGAAACTGGCCGGGGCTGGCCTTGATTTCGAGACGGTCCTGCAGCGTCCGTACCAGATCACCCTGATCATGCCGATCCAGCAGCGTGAAACCGGAGTTGTAGCCCAAACGGGAGCCGTAACGGCGCAGCCAGCCGTGGCAGACGGCATGGAAGGTGCCGCCGGCGACCTGCTGCAAGGGCCGGTCGATGAGCTGGGAGGCCCGGTGCAGCATTTCCTGGGAGGCTTTCCGGGTAAAGGTCAGCAGCAGAATATTCCAGGGGGCAATGCCGTGTTCCACCAGATAGGCCAGCCTGTAGACCAGGGTTCTGGTTTTGCCGCTGCCGGCGCCGGCAATGACCAAAACCGGGCCAGTGGTCAGGCTGACCGCTTCAAACTGAGCCGGATTTAAATCTCCCTGATAATCGATACGGGAACTGCCAGAGTGAGGAACCGGCCGGCCCGGGTGTGAAAAACTCAGACTCAAGAGAAAGACCTCATCGGTTCGGAGTCTGGAAATAATCGACGATAGCTTCAGTGAGGGCTGGGATGGTATAGGTCTGGGGCTGTATGTGAGCTTGAAGGCCGAATTTTTCCAACGTTTTAGCGGTAACGGGACCGATGGCGGCAATGACCAGCTTGGCTGCCAGCTTCTGAAACTGGTCCCGACCAACCAGTCGGGCGAAATTAGTCACGGTGGAGGAGCTGGCAAAGGTTAAGACATCAAGGTCACCGTTTTGCAAAGCCGCCTCGGTAGCCGGGGGCAACTTTGCCGGCGGCGCAGTCTTATAGCTCGGCACCACGTGAACAATTGCACCTCTATTGGCCATTTCCTGGGGCAGAATTTCCCGGGCTTCCTGGGCCCGGGGCAACAGGAGGAGATGACCGGGGTGAACCAGGGGGCTGAGGCTGGCCACCAGGCCCTCGGCTCGGAAATCGGTTGGCACCACATCGGCCACCAGACCATGTTCCCGGAGAGATTGGGCAGTGGCGGCGCCGATGGCCGCCAGCCTGCAGGCGCCCAAAGCCCGGACATCCTGGCCGCTGCCAAAGAGCCGGTTAAAAAAGGCCTCAACGCCGTTGGGGCTGGTAAAAATGGCCCAGTGATATCGATCTAACTTCTTTAAGGCCTCGTCCAGGGCGGCATAGCCATCGTCCGGGGGCAGGATGTCGATGGTGGGAGCCTCCAGGCAGGTGGCGCCGTGTTCCGTAAAAGCTTGACAAAGGCGCTGGCCTGGTGCCGGGAACGGGTCACCAGGATACGTTTGCCCCACAGGGGGCGGGTTTCGAACCAATTTAACTGCTGCCGCAACTCTACCACGCTGCCCACCACAAAAATGGCCGGCGGCGTCAGACCGGCTTCCTGGACCTTTTGGGCAATATCCGCCAGGGTCCCGGAAACGGTGTGTTGGGCCGGGGTTGTACCCCGGTGGATAACCGCCGCGGGAGTGGAGGCAGCCTTGCCGTGGGACCGGAGTTCCCGGCAGATATCTGCCAGGTTCTTAATCCCCATGAGGAACACCAGGGTGCCGGGGCTTTGGGCCAAAACTTCCCAGGGGATGGCGCTTTCCGGTTTATGGGGGTCCTCGTGTCCGGTAATAAAAGAGACCAGAGAGGCATGCTGCCGGTGGGTTAAAGGAATACCAGCATAAGCGGGCACGGCAATGGCTGAGGTCACCCCGGGCACCACCTCAAAGGGGATATCGTGTCGCACCAGTTCCTGGGCTTCTTCGCCGCCCCGGCCGAAAATATAGGGATCGCCGCCTTTGAGGCGGACAATGGTTTTCCCAGCCCGGGCTTTATCAACCAGGAGTTGATTGATATCTTTTTGGGGCAGGGTATGGTCGCCCCCTTTTTTGCCCACATAAATGATTTCAGCCTGAGGTGAGGCTTCCAGTAAAAAGGCCTCATTGGCCAGGTAGTCGTAGACGAGACAATCGGCCCGGCGGATTAACTCCAGGCCGCGCACGGTCATGAGACCGGGATCGCCCGGACCGGCGCCGATGAGATAGACAATACCTGATTGGGATTTAGACATAATAGATTAATGATCTTGTCTGGGTTGGGCCTTATAAAATCTTTCTTTTTCGCTATAAATACAGCCGCAGTAATTCTGCCGGTACATACCTAAACGTTTGGATTCGCTGATGCCCTCCTGCCAGCCAGAGCGAAAGTCGGCGTAATAAAAAGGCACTCCCACCTCCTGTCCGATCTGCTCCCCGATTTCCCGGATGACCTCATGCTTCTGAAAACGGCTGTAGAGCAGGGTGGCGGTAAAGGCATCGAAATTGCCCTGTTTGGCTGCGAGTGCTGCAGCCTGCAACCTCAGACCATAGCAGAAGCGACAACGCTGTTCTTCCCGAAAGACCACCAGCCGCAGGAACTCTTCCATATCGTAGCGGCCGTCTATCTGGAGAGGCAATGAAACGGCCGGGGCATACTCTTGCAAAGCCGTCAACCGGCGCTGGAATTCCTGATAGGGATGGATGTTGGGGTTGTAAAAAAACCCGTGTATATCCATCCCTTGCTCCCGCAGAATGTTTAAGCGGGTAGATGGTGCAAGGGGCGCAGCAGATATGGAGTAACAGCTTCATAGACTTTTCGGAATTCACCGCCGCCAATACCTCCCTCACCCTAACCCTCTCCCCCAAGGGGGTGAGGAAACTGTGGGTCTAAAGGTATACCAAGTGCGGTTTTAAATGCAACCAACCTTAAATTTCAACCAGCGCTTCTAACGATAGCTTTTAACCGAAAACCGGAAACTGAAAACCATCCTAAAGACGCATGGTTTGCTGACAGGTAGCTCCCAGTTCGCCAATGTTGCGCACCACCGTAACGCCGGCAGCTTCCAGAGCGGCAATTTTATCCACGGCTTTGCCGCTGCCACCGGAAATTATGGCGCCGGCGTGACCCATGCGTTTGCCCGGGGGCGCGGTCATGCCAGCGATGAAAGCCACCACAGGTTTGGTAACATATGCTTTGATAAAGGCCGCGGCCTCTTCTTCGGCGGTGCCGCCGATCTCGCCGATGAGAACGATCCCCTGGGTTTGCGGGTCTGCCTGGTAGAGTTTCAGCATATCGATAAAATTGGTACCGATAATAGGGTCGCCCCCGATGCCCACACAGGTTGATTGTCCCAAACCCCGCAAAGTTAATTGATAGACCGCTTCATAGGTCAGGGTGCCGCTGCGGGACACCACCGCCACCGGGCCTTCTTGATGAATCGGGCCGGGCATGATGCCGACTTTGGCCTTCCCAGGGGAAATTATGCCCGGACAATTCGGGCCGATGAGGCGGATGTCCGTGCCCTCCAACCGCCGGGCCACTTTGACCATCTCCAGGGTGGGAATGCCTTCGGTGATGCAGACAATGACTTTGATGCCGGCGCTCGCGGCTTCAAGAATGGCATCAGCAGCAAAGGCTGGAGGGACGAAAATCAAGGAGGTGTTGGCGCCGGCTTGGGCCACCGCTTCTTTGACGGTATTGAAAACCGGCACCTCGTCCATTTTTTGGCCGCCTTTGCCAGGGGTTACTCCCGCGGCCACCTGAGTACCATAGGCAATGCACTGCCGGGCATGGAAGGAACCTTCTTTGCCGGTGATGCCCTGCACCACCACACGAGTATTGTTATCGACCAGAACGCTCATCGAAAACCTCTTTCACGTTGAAAAATTTCTTTACAGTAGTGCTCCCTCTTGTCGACCAGGCTAACCTTTAGGCCAGGGCTGCCACTTTTTTGGCGGCATCTAACATATCCCCGGCCACGGTGAAGTTCAGTCCCGAGTCCCCCAACAGATTGCGTCCAATTTCACAGTTGGTCCCTTCCAGGCGGATGATGATGGGAACGTCGACCTTCACCTTTTTGGCAGCTTCCATGACCCCTTCGGCCAACACATCACACCGGAGTATGCCTCCGAAGATGTTGATCAGAATAGCTTTGACCCGGGGGTCCGACAGAATGATCCGGAACCCATTGGCAATCATTTCGGCGCTGGCGCCGCCGCCCACATCCAGGAAATTTGCCGGTTCGGCCCCGGCCAACTTGATGAGATCCATGGTAGCCATGGCCAGTCCGGCGCCGTTGACCATGGCGCCAACGGTCCCGTCCAAGCGGATGTAATTCAGATTATGCTTGGTGGCTTCCAATTCCAGGGGGTCCATCTCATCAGGGTCTTCCAGGGGGAGTAGTTCTTTATGGCGGTAGAGGGCGTTGTCATCGAAGGTGACTTTGGCGTCCAAAGCCAGCATCTGCCCGTCGGCGGTCACTACCAGGGGGTTGATTTCCACCAGGGAGCAGTCATAGGCCAGGAACATCTGATATAAATTTGTGATAAAGCTCGAGGCGGTCCGCAGCAGGGCCGGATCAAGACCGACGCCAAAGGCCAGGTTGCGGGTTTGATAAGGTTGTAGTCCCACGGCAGGGTCGATGGCTTCCTTGACAATTAATTCCGGAGTCCGGGCTGCCACCTCTTCAATCTCCATACCGCCGGCGGCGCTCATCATGATCACCGGCCGGACCTGGGCCCGGTCAATCACCACCCCCAGATAGAGCTCCTGCTTGATATCCAGGGCTTGTTCCACCAGGACCTTTTTTACCAGACGGCCTTCCGGGCCGGTCTGGTGGGTTATTAGATTCATCCCCAGGATGGCATCCGCGTAACTGGACACTTCGGACAGGGAGGAAGCGACCTTGACGCCGCCGCCTTTACCCCGGCCGCCGGCATGAATTTGGGCCTTGACCACAAACCGGTCGCCGCCCAGAGATTCGGCGACCTGCAAAGCCTCATGCGCGGTGACGGCCACCCCACCCTGGGGAATGGGAACCTTAAATTTCTCAAGGAGTTGTTTGGCTTGATACTCATGAATTTTCATGGTCCATCCTTTCCGGAGCTACTAAACTGTTGCTGATTTATCATAACGTCTAAATTTATTGTATTCTCCCGAACGGGGTCAATAATAATTGCCGGTATCATCCGAATGGAATGAGAACTAACTGGCATTATTAAATTATCGGCTGTTTAAAGCGGATTTCCAGTCCCTGGCGATTGAGGTAGCCAAGAAACAGGTCCACAAAATTTTCCGCTGATTTTTCCCATAAATCAGCATAGTTGGAGAATTCGGGAGGAATTTCTTGCCTGTTTTGCCGGACGAAATCAGACTTCAGGCTTTCCAAGTCAACATATTGCAACATCAGTATCGGCCTTTCTCACTAACCTTTATTATGGCTTACAAGGGGAAGTTGAGATTAATAACCTGAAAGGAGCGCCGGATCATATTTCTTAACCTAATGGTACCCATCAAAACGTTCTGCAAAAGCTGTTTTGAGGGATGCGGCCTATTTTAGATGCATTTGAATTCTTACCAATTCCCGGCACTTGCCATCGCCATCGATGTCCAGGACCACTCCTTGCAATTGTATGTTTTGGCTGGCCACCTTAAATTTCTGGGGCAGGTGGGAGAGAAAACGTTCAATAATTACCTGCCGGTCCATACCGATGACCCCGTCGCCGGGGCCAGTCATGCCGGCGTCAGTAAGATACCCGAGACCACCGGGAAAAAGGCGTTCGTCCGCAGTTTGGACATGCGTATGGGTGCCGATCACGGCACTGACCCGTCCGTCGAGATACCAGGCCAGGGCCAGTTTTTCGCTGGTGGCTTCGGCATGCATATCCACGAGAATTACTTTTACCTCCGGAGGCAGGGAAGCCAGTTCACGGTCTGCCGTCCGGAAGGGGCATTCCAGGGGATTCATAAAAATTCTGCCTTCCAGATTCAAAACCGCCACCGACTCACCGGCAGCGGTTTCAATAACGGTTAGGCCCCGGCCGGGCGTTCCCGCGGGATAATTGGCCGGTCGCAACAAACGGTCGTTATTTTCTATATATGCTTGTATTTCCTTATGTTTCCAGACATGATTGCCTGTGGTCATCACATCGATGCCCATCTGGAAGAGTTGTTCTGCCACCTCAGGAGTGATGCCGATGCCACCGGAGGCATTTTCACCGTTGGCGACAACCAGATCGATACGATATTTGTCCACCACCTTATGGAGTAGTCCCGAGATAGCTTTACGGCCCGGCGACCCCATAATGTCACCTACAAAAAAAATTCTCATGGGCAAACCTGTTTCCCGACTCCTGCCAACCACATAACCTTATTACTCAAAGTATTAATAATTGAAAAGATAAATCTTGCTTAACCCGGAAAAAAGTTAACGGGCATACTCCACGGCCCGGGTTTCACGGATGACGGTGACTTTGATCTGGCCGGGATAGGTGAGTTCCGCTTCGATTTTTTTGGCCGCATCCCGGCATAACAAAAAGGCCTCTTCGTCGGAGAGCTTATCACTGTCAATGATGAGGCGAATCTCACGGCCGGCCTGAATGGCGTAGGTTTTGCTGACACCGTTAAAATTACGGGCAATCTTTTCTAATTCTTCCAACCGCCGGACATAGGTTTCCAACATTTCCCGGCGGGCTCCCGGACGGGCTCCGGATAAGGTGTCTGCGGCCTGCACCAAAACCGCCAGGACAGATTCGGGGGGAATGTCTTCATGGTGGGCATGGACTGCATGTATCACCTTGGCGGATTCCCCGTAGCGTTTGGCTAACTCCGCCCCTATCAGGGCGTGAGGCCCTTCCACTTCATGATCCACGGCCTTGCCGATATCATGCAGCAACCCGGCGCGTTTGGCGTGCTTGACATTCAAACCCAATTCCGCGGCCATAATACCACACAGGAAACTCACCTCGATGGAATGTTGCAGCACGTTTTGAGCATAACTGGTGCGATACCTCAGCTTCCCTAACAGTTTGACCATTTCAGGGTGCAGACCATGCACGCCAGCGTCAAAAGCAGCTTCCTCACCGGCTTCCCGGATGTTGGCTTCCACTTCCTGGCTGACTTTTTCCACTACTTCCTCAATGCGGGCCGGATGGATGCGGCCGTCAGTAATCAAAAGCTCCAGGGCCCGGCGGGCCACCTCTCGGCGGATGGGATTAAAGGCTGACAGGATAACTGCCTCGGGTGTGTCGTCGATGATGACATCAACCCCGGTGGCCGCCTCCAAGGCTCGAATATTTCGTCCTTCCCGTCCAATGATCCGACCTTTCATCTCTTCGTTGGGCAGATTCACCACCGATACGGTCTGCTCCGCGACATACTCGCTGGCATACCGCTTTATGGCTAACCCAATAATTTCCTTTGCTTTTTTGTCAGCAAATTCCCGGGCTTCAGTCTCAATGCGTTTTACCAGGCGGGCGGCGTCCGTTCGAACTTCCCTCTCCAAGGCTTTCAGCAGGAGATTGCGGGCTTCCTCGGAACTTATCCCGGCCAACCTTTCCAGGTTTATTCTTTGTTCCTGGATAAGACCTTGATAATATGCATCTTTTTCTTTGATTTCTTTATCAAGAGTGTCAATAGCTTTCTGGCGATTACTGAGTTCGGCCTCTTTGCCGTCCAAGATGCCGATCTTTTTTTCTAGATGTTCTTCTTTCTGGAGAAGGCGTTTTTCCAGGGTATTGAGTTCCGAACGGCGCTCTTTACTTTCTTTGTCGAATTCCACCTTCATTTGGAAAAGCTGGTCTTTGGCCTGTAATGCCGTTTCCTTTTTTAAGGCCTCGGCATCCTTACGGGCTTCGTCTAAAATCTTTTTCGCCAGATTTTCCACCGAATCAATCTTGGATTCGATGATCATGCGGCGTAGATAAAAGCCGGCGAGGACTCCTATAACGCCGCTCAAGCCCACCGCCAACAGAGAAATGGATTCCAGCGGCAATCCCATTGTGTTTCTTCCCCTTATGGATATATGAATAATCGCCTGCCCGGTTAAGGCAACACGAGAGATTGTGAAAAAAATTTCAAATGTTCGCTTGTGAAATAGGCGACAAAAAAAGATCGGCTACCAGCCGCACGAGGATGGTAATAAGGGGGAAGAAAAGGCGAATGATTGCTTACAAGGGCTCAGACAAAGGCAAAATTCAAATAAAACGACAAAATTTTCCTGATGCTAAAACCTCCTCTGAAAACTTGCGGTACCATTCTCCAACGTTGTCTAACTCCAGTCTATGGACAACATTTTTATATACAGAACCACTAGGGTTCGGGGGTGAAAAAATTATTGTCAACGAGTACTATATGAGCCGTTCCTTCGGGCATCCCTTATTATTTCCGGTGCGGTTTCTTTAAAATTCTTATATATTCACTCCCCCGCGAATGTGACGTGTTGGCAGCACGTTCTTGAACCGACGTTAGTCAAGTGGGTCTACCATGGTTCTCCTTTAGGCTCTCCCTGAAAGGGATTTGCGCACCGGAGTCTGACTGGTGTCCCGGTTCAAATAGTATTGGAACAAAAATGGTCCTGCCAATCACTTTCACCGCAGGGGAAGTGAACTTCTCGTTTCAATCAATTGAATCAGATTCTTTGATTTTGACTCGATCTCCTGGCGGAGATGGTGAAATTCCTCCTTAATTTCGAGATAATCAAATGCAATGTTCAGGGCTGTCATGATAGCAATTTCTTCATTGGCGGCTTTTGGCATAGACTTGCGGGTTTCTCGAATTTTTTCTTCCACCAATTGAACGATATTTTCAAGTTGGGATTGAGAGGTTTCACTCTTTAAAGTAAGTGGCCGTCCCAGGATTTCAAAATGTATGGTAATTGGCGTCGAAATAGACCAGTCTCCTATTTCTCTTTACCCAGCACTTCTAATTTATTTAATAACTGGTCGATCCGCTGACGCACCGCATCCCGCTCTTTGTTCATTTTACCGAGAGCTTCGCGCGTCTCTGCCAAGGCCTTTTCCTGTTCTTCCAACATCTTCATGAGCGTGGCGTTCTCGTTCTGCAGAGTTTGGTACTGGCCCAAAACCTGCTCCAACTTGCGCTCTAAAACCTCAAATAATTCTAAGGCCACCTGAGATTCCTTTCTTTATGTATCATGGTTAGATTTTATTCTCTGAAGATAAAAAGTCAAGGTATTTTCCAGAAATAGTCGTTTGTCCGGAAGGGTTGCGGGGGAGGGGAAAACCATGAAAGATATTGGGCTAGATGAGATCCTCAATATCCTGAACCGGGCACTGACAAGCTTTGTGTTGGGGGCAGGTGTTAGTGGCTGGCGTGGCCAGAATTTTCTGGCTGACGCCCCGGCCAAGTGCCAGACGACTGCCGCATAAACTCACGACCAGCGAACTGCCGTTATTCTGACAAATAGTCAGCCGCTGGCCTGGAAACAAACCAAGCGCCACCATGCGCTCCTGCAATTTCCGCCCCCCGGTAAAGGCGGTAATGATCGCGCCCTCTCCCGCCGCAAAAGCGGCCAGAGGTCGAGTTTGATGAGGGAGCGGATAGGTCGCTGGCTGGTCAGACATGCTTAGACTCCTGGTCTTCGGCAAGATGATGTTTTTGACAGCGTGGACAATACCCTTGTACTTCTAATACATGTTTAGTAATGTGATATCCGTAATTACTGGATAATTTCGCTTCTACCCCAGCGATCAGAGGTTCTTCAAACTCCACCATGGCCCCACAACTGAGGCAGCGTAAATGACAGTGATGTGGTTGCCCATAAATTTGTTCGTAGTGCCAGTGTCCATCCACAAAATTTACTTCTCGGATAAGACCACAGTCTACTAACAATGGCAACGTCCGGTAAATGGAGGCCTTGGAAATCTTCTTGCCCTGGTCCAAAAGCCGCAGAAACAGCTCATCAACGTCGAAATGCTCTCGTTTCCGAAAGATCTCTGCCACAATATTCTCCCGTTCCGGCGTTTGTCTCAATCTCCGGGAACGGATAAATTCTCTAAAAATTTCAATTTCTGATGACATATCGTTTCTAAAATTATTGAGAACCAATTACAATAATGTAACCCTAATTATGATTTTGTCAAGTCCACGCCCCGTTAAAAATGACGTTGATAGCCCATGCCCTCTTGTACCCGGGCTTGCGCTAATTGCTGGGCGGCCTCTCTGGGGTAGAGTTTTCCTTCTTTTACCAGGCGCCAGACTGCCTGGCAGTTTTCCTGGATTTTCTCACTTATGGTCCCAAAGGCCTCGGCGATGGAGCCATGTCGATATTCCACCGCCGTGCTGATTACTCCTCCGGCGTTGACAATAAAATCTGGCAGACTGCATACTCCCCGATCATGAAGATATTTTTCCGCTTCCGGATCAACGGGGATGTTTGCTCCCTGGAGGATAATCCTGGCCTGAACCCGGGGAGCATTATGCATGGTAATAACATCTGGCCGGGCTGCCGGGATGAGGATGTCGCAGGGCACGGTGAAAATTTCTTCTGCAGGTATGGCCTCGGCATCCGCATAATCCTGTACTTTGCCGTTTTTCTCCTTGATAACCATGAGCTTAGGTACATTAAGTCCCTGGGGATGATAGATTGCTCCCGCCGAATCGCTGGCTGCCACCAGGACACAGCCCCTTTTCTCCAGGAACTTCGCAGCCGCTTTGCCAACGTTGCCGAAACCTTGTATTGCCACTCGGGCGCCCACCAGACTCATGGAGATAAATCCGGCCATCTGCTCCGCGGCCACAGCCAGTCCGAAACCAGTGGCGCCCAGTTCATCCAGGGGAATGCCCCCGGTTACTTTGGGGCGGCCCGTGCTGCGCCGGGTCTCATCATAAATAAAGGCCATGCACGTTTCATCCGTTCCCATGTCCGGGCCGGGAATGTATTGAGTGAGATCGGCAATGGCCTGGGCAAAGGCCCTGATGACTCGCTCTTTCTGGTCCATGGGCGCCGTCGGCTCGGAGATGATGCCAGCCTTGGCGCCCCCGTGCGGCAGGCCGGCCGCAGCATTTTTCCAGGTCATGGTCCGGGCCAATCGGAAGACTTCCGCCGTGGTCACATCCGGCGCCATCCGGACCCCGCCAACGGCCGGTCCCAGGGCAGTGTTATCTATGACCACTATTGCCTGTAACGGTAACCGGGGCTCATAGATGTGCACAATTTTAGCCGGTCCCCACTCATCGGCATATTGGGTAAAGAAATTAACTTCCATAGTTGATTCCTCTGTGAATCATTAGCGGGCGGTACAATAGGAAAAAGTATGATGTCCAGACAAGAAACCATAACACGTTTGTTTCTTGGGGTAGCAGTTCCTGGCTCCGGCCGGCCCCGCCGCCCCAAGGTATCTTTCTAAAAGCAAACGCCTAAATTTTTTTATCATAGCACATCGAAAATGTTATTGTCACCCGCGGGCGCTTTTTTCTGGATTGTGCTTCCCTGGCCGGGCCAGGGATCACCGTATTTCCCGGAGCGCGCCGATTATTCCGGCTGAACTTTGAGCCGACCGGGATATCCGGATACCAGGTATCCCAAAAAAGCTGGGAGTACTAACTTGAGGATGATGCTTGCCACCTTAAGGTTTTTGTGGTAGAGAATATTTTCACAGGCTCTTTTTGATAAATACTCCTGAATCATTTTTGGGGGATGCGGGTATGAGCAGAGGAGTAAATAAGGTTATTCTCATCGGCCACTTGGGGTCAGATCCGGAAATGCGGTACACTGCCAGTGGTACCGCCATGGCCCGTTTTAATCTTGCCACCAGCGAATCGTATACTGACAAAGACGGCACCCGCCAGGATAAGACCGAGTGGCATCGGATTGTCGTCTGGCGCAAACTGGCGGAAATCTGCGGCCAGTATCTCTCCAAGGGGAAACTGGTTTATATTGAAGGCCGGCTTCGGACCACATCCTGGGAAAAGGACGGCGTTAAGCGGTATACCACCGAAATTGAAGCCCGGGACATGCAATTTTTGAGTCCGGCTGGAGAGCGGCCTCCCAAAGATATGGAAGAGCCTTTCCCGCCACCCCCGGGTGGCCCTGCCGAAGAGGATGACTTTCCATTCTAACCCCTGCCGTTTAGGGGCATGAGAACGAGCCATATTTCTGAACTATGACAACTACCCGTTCAACCAAACGCGCTCAGATTGTCCAGTTGCTCTTAGCCGGAGACCTCCCGGCGATGGCGGACCTCACCGCCAGTACTGGTGGTGTGGTCACAATCTTATTGCAGATGCTCTTCGAGCCAAACAGCCTGCTGCATTGGCGGGCCACCGAAGCCATCGGCTATATTGGCAAAACCCAACCAAAACGAATCAAGGAAATCATCCCCCGACTGCTCTGGTCTTTAAACGAAGACTCGGCCAGCTTCGGCTGGGGCGCCGCCGCCGTTTTGGGTGAAATCGGCAAAAATAATTACGCCATCGTCGAAGATATTATTCTCATGCTGTTCAATTTTCTGGAAGAGGATTTCACCCGGGAGGGCATGCTGTGGGGTCTGGGAAGTTTGGGGCAAACTCACCCCCAGGTGGTGCAGGAGGCCGCACCCCGCATCCGGGCATGTTTGACCGATTCCAACCCCCAGGTAAGAACCTACGCCGCCTGGTGTTTGGGCATCATCGGGGAGCAGGAAGCCGCCTCTGAACTCCGCCGTCTGACTGGCTGACCTCCAGCCGGTCAAGCTCTATGAGGCCGGCAACTTAAGAGAAACCACCGTGGGCCAGGTCGCCCGGGAAGCGCTGCAGCGCCTGGAAGCACCCACCCCGGCGGGCACATAACGTCTTGATATATTAAAAAAGAAAGGAAAAAGTACCATGTGGTTTGGCATTTTATTATTCGTCGTGGGAGTGTACATCGGCTACAAATACCCCCAGCAGGTCCAAAATTTGGTTGATTCCGCCAAAAAGATGTTCGGTGAAGTCAAAGACAAAGTAACCAAGAAAAACGAACCGCCCCAGGCTTAAACTATCAACACCTGGTTGACGAAGAGATAGTCTCCCACCTAGCCAGGCAGAGGAACAGGGGAAAGGCCCATCCTCAGCCTTTCCCTGCCTTCCTTAATTAGTTGGGACGCAACGCCAAGAACCGTGCCGTTTCTCCCGGTGACTTTATCCCGGCGAAAGGAAAAAAAATCTTTTTCCTGGCAGCGGCTGCATACACCCGCCACCTGAATATGTTCCGGCCTTAACCCGGCATTTTTCAGTTGGTCACAACTGAGCCGCCAGAGATCAAAATAGGTCGGGCGGACTTGATACGACCAGAACTCTGGGGGGATTTCCTGTTTATAGTTGATGAATTCAGCGCAGCAGGGTCCCAGCGACGGACTGATCCCCGCCCGGATGCCCTCCGGTCGGCTGCCGAAGACCTCCTGCAACTGCCGCACCGCCTGCCCGATGACGTTCTGTACGTTCCCCCGCCAGCCGCAGTGGATGTTGGCGATCACCCGTTTTTCCGGGTCATAGAGCGCCACCGCCTGGCAATCCGCCTGCTTGATCAACAGCCCGACCCCGGGAAGGTCGGTGATGAGAATATCAATCCCTTTTACCTCTCCGGCTGACGCCACTTTTTTCTTGTCCGTCAGGATCAGGGTGTTGGCCCCATGGACCTGGCCGACGCTGATAAGTTCCTCCACTTCCATGGCCTGCCGCACCACCGCGCGGTTCTGACTCACCCGGTCCGCGGCGTCACCCACTGAAAAACTGAGATTCAAGCCGTCAAACGGGGGTTGACTGACCCCCCCCGTGGCGAGTCCACACCCGGTGCTCTAATTCCGGAAATTCTGCCAATAACGTCCAGCAAAACCAGACCAGTCCGTCCTGCTGCACCCGTCTAAAATTCATCCCAGTATCTCCCCATCGATAATCTTCCCTCTCCTGGTTCCTTGGTGCTTGACAAATCTATCATAGCACCGGTGGAAAATAAATTTTTTCGAAAAATTGTAATGAATCAGGCGTTCAAATCTTGTATTATACATCGGAGCTTGAAAGGTTTTTTATTGAGTTTATCCAGTTTGTTTTGTAACCTGACCATCTATTTTAATATAATTCGCTTGTGCCATGGCCCGGATCGGGAAACAGCATGTCCGGCTGTGATGATTCTTCCTTAATCCATCCGTCCTGGCGCCTTAGCCGCCCTGAAAGGTTTTCCATGTGTAAGACCAGATACCCTGGCCACTCGAGTCTCCAGCAATCTATCCAGATAGGTCTTGGCATTTTTCTGCTTCTGATCACCGCTTGCGGTTCCAGGGATCAGTCCGAAACCTCCCGGGGCCTCCCCCCGCCGGCAGTGGTGGTAGCACCGGTGACCCCGAGCACCGTCCCTATTTACGGGGAATACGTGGCCCGGACCGAGGCCCGCCAGACCGTGGAGATACGGGCCCGGGTGGCAGGCTTCCTGGAAAAGGTTCTCTTCCGGGAAGGCAGCCAGGTCAAAGTCGGACAACTCCTGTTTGTTATCGACCAGCGGCCCTATAAAGCGGCCTTGCAGGAAGCCCGGGGCAGTCTGGCCCAGGCCCAGGCCTCCCTGGAAAAGGCTCAGAAGGACGTGGCACGTCTGCGACCGCTCGTCGCCGAAGACGCTGCCCCCCAGGTGGACCTGGATAACGCCGAATCGGCCGTCCAATACGGCCGGGCTTCCATTGATAAGGCCAGGGCCGCCATCACCAGGGCCGAACTTGACCTGAAATTCACTGAAATCCGCTCCCCCATCGCCGGCACCATCGGCAAGGAAGAAGTGGCGGTGGGCAACCTGGTCTCCAGGGACCAGACCCTCCTGACCACAGTGTCCTCCTGGGATCCCATGCGGGTTGTCTTCAGCATCAGCGAGGTTGATTACCTGCGCCGGGCCCAATTGTTCCACTCAGGCAGCCCGTTCCTGCCGGAGCCCAATGCCGCACCCTTCGAATTGATCATCGCCGACGATTCCGTCTATCCCTTCCGGGGCCGGCTCAGCTTTGTGGACCGGACCCTGAATCTGACCACCGGCACCCTGAACGTCTATGTCAGCTTCCCCAACCCCAACCAGCTGCTCCGGCCCGGGCTTTTCGGCCGCGTCCGGATAATGCTGGAGGAGCGGCCCAACACCCTCCTGGTGCCCCAGAGGGCGGTGCAAATCATGCAGGGCGTGCAAAATGTCTTAGTGGTGGGTATTGATGACCAGGTGGTTCTCCGTACCGTCACCCTGGGGGAGCGCTACCAGGACTTAGTTCTTGTCACCGAGGGGCTCAAACCCGGTGACCGGGTGGTGGTGGATGGCCTGCAACGGGCTATCCCGGGGCAGAAGGTGGCCCCCACGGTCCAACCTGTCAGTCAGGACAGGCAAGGAGGCTGAGGGCTCGTGTTAAAGATTTTTTCCACCGGCCCATTTTTGCCATAGTCATCGGCCTGGTGATTGTCATTGCCGGACTCGTGGCCATTTTTAGTCTGCCCATCGCCCAATATCCCCCCATCAGCCCCCCTACGGTCACCGTGGAGACCTTTTTCACCGGGGGCCAGCGCCGGGTGGTGGGGGAAAACGTCGCCACCCCCATTGAGCAGGAAGTCAACGGCGCCGAAAACATGATTTACATGTCCTCCAACAGCACCAGCGACGGCCGCTATTTCCTGACCTGCACCTTTGCCGTGGGCACCGACATCGATATCGCCCAGGTGGACGTCCAGAACCGGGTGAGCCGGGCCAACCGGGCCCTGCCGGTCGAGGTTATTAACTTTGGCATCACCGTCCAGAAAGCCTCGCCGGACATGCTCCTGGTTGTGTCCATCTATTCCCCGGATGACACCTTTGACGATTTGTTTCTCAGTAATTATGCCTCCCTGAACCTGTACGATCCCATCTCCCGCATTTATGGTGTGGGCAACATCGCCATTGTGGGGGAACGGGAATATGCCATGCGCCTCTGGGTCAGGCCCGACAGGCTGGCCAATCTGGGTCTCACGGCCAGAGATGTCGCCCAGGCGGTGCAGGACCAGAATGTCCAGGCTCCCGCCGGCCAGGTGGGCCAGCCGCCCGCTAAATCCGGTTTGATCTTTCCAAAAAACCGTGGATGTCAAAGGCCGTTTAACTGATAAGGAAGAATTTGACAATATCATCATCCGCACCCAGCCGGACGGCTCTATTCTGCACCGTCCGGGACGTGGCCAGCACCGAACTGGGCGCCCGACGGTACACCTCGTTTTCCCGGCGAGCCGGGAAGCCGGCCACCACCATGGTGATTCTACCAGCTTCCCGGGGCCAACGCCCTGGACGTGGCCGACAAAATCCGGGCCTTTATGGCCGAGGCCAAAAGAAGTTTCCCGCCGGGTCTGGAATACGAGGTCTCCTACGACAACACCCTGTTCGTCCGGGCCGCACTCACCGAAGTGGTCTTTACCATATTCAAGGCCCTGGGTCTGGTCATGCTGGTGGTCCTGATTTTCCTGGGTAACTTTCGGGCCATGTTAATCCCCTGCCTGGTCGTGCCCGTACCCATGGTGGGCACCTTTGCCGTTTTTGCGGCCTTGGGCTTTTCCATCAACACCCTCTCGTTATTCGGCCTGGTCCTGGCCATCGGCTCCGTGGTGGACGACGCCATCGTCGTGGTAGAAGCGGTAAAGTACAAGATGGCGGAGGGCTTAAGCCCCTCTTGAGGCCACGGAAAAGGCCATGGACGAAGTTTCCCGGCCCATCATCGGGGTGGCCTGCGCCCTCCTCGCGGTCTATGTTCCGGTGGTTTTTCTGGGGGGCATTGTCGGCCAACTCTACCGGCAGTTCGCTCTCACCCTCTGTTTTGCCGCCATTATTGTCCATCATGGTGGCCCTGACCCTCACCCCGGCCTTATGCGTCATGATCTTGCGTCCCAAAAAAGACAGCCGGGACCTCTGGGCGCCTTCAACCGGGGCTTCAATCGGCTGTTCGACCGCACCACTGCCGGTTACTTGGGTGGAGTGAAATTCTTCATGCGCCGCCTGGCCCTGGCCCTGATCCTCCTGGCCGCGGTTTTTCTGGGCGCCGGCAGCTCTCCTGCAGATCTTGCCCGGCGGCTTGGTGCCCGATGAAGATCAGGGGGTCGTGTTTGCCACTTTCAACCTGCCACCGGGGGCCTCCCTGGAACGCGCTGACGGCGGTTTTGACCCGGGCGGAACAATTTGCCGCCAAAGTCGGGGGTATTCAGACCGTCCTGGGTTGGGGCGGTTTTAATCTCATGACCAACACCTTCAGCTCTGATGCCAGCACTCTGGTCATGACCCTGGCCCCCTGGGATAAACGCACCTCCCAGGACACCCAGATCAGCGCCATCATGCAGCACCTGCGCCGGGAGTTCGCCGGCTACCCCGAGGCCCGGGCCTTTGTCTACTCCTTGCCTTCGATTCCGGGCATGGGCAACGTCAGCGGCTTCCAATACCAGCTTCAGGACCGCTCCGCCCGCACCCCCGAGGAACTTTTTCAGGCGGCCCAGAATCTGGTGGCCGCCTCCTCCCGGGAACCGGCCATCGCTGCCTTGTTCAATACCTTCCAGGTCAATGTGCCCCAAGTGAAGCTGGATATTGACCGGGATAAGGTCCAGACTCTCGGCATACCCTTGCGAAATGTTTTTGACGGTCTCCAGCTGTACCTGGGCGGTTTCATGATCAACGACTTCAACAAATTCGGCCGGGTCTACCGGGTCATGGTCCAGGCCAAACCGGAATTTCGCCAGAGCCCGGATGACATCGGCGATATCTATGTCCGCAACACCAACGGCCAGATGGTTCCCCTGCGAACCCTGGTGCACGTCGGTACTCAGAGCGGCCCCATCCACATCAATCGCTATAATATGTTCCGCGCCGCCGAACTCTCCGGCCAGTACGCGCCCGGCTTCAGCTCCGGCCAGGCCATTGCCGCCATGGAGCGCCTGTCCCAGGACCTGCCCCGGGGTTTCGGCTATGAATGGACGGGGCTGGCCTACCAGGAGAAGCTGGCCGGCGGCCAGGCCGCCTATATCTTTGCCTTCTCCGTGCTCTTCGTTTTCCTGACCCTGGCGGCCCTCTATGAGAGCTGGGCCATCCCCATGGGGGTGATTTTGGGTCTGCCCATCACCGTCTTCGGGGCCCTTTTGGGGATCTGGCTCTGGGGCCTGGCCAACAATGTCTACGTCCAGGTCGGCATCGTCATGCTCATCGGTCTCAACGCCAAACTCTCCATCATGATCGTGGAGTTTGCCAAAAACAAGCGGGACCTGGAGGGCTATTCCACCTTTGAGGCCGCGGTGGAGGGTGCCCGCTTGCGGTTCCGGGCCGTTCTCATGACTGCTTTAGCCGAAGTTTTCGGGTTGATGACTTTGGTCTTGTCCACCGGCGCCGGCGCTGCGGCCCGCTTGTCTGTGGGTGTTACCGTCGTTGCCGGTATGGCCACCGCCACGCTCCTGAGCCTGTTTTTCATTCCGGTGCTCTATTACGCCGTCCAGACAGTGGTGGATAAGCTGCAGGGGCCCCAGACCGCGCCGGCCGAAGTCCAAACCGAACCACCCGGTCCCGCCCGGGGTGGGGAAGGGGGGGGGCTCATGAAAAGGTTGGCCTTACTTCTGATCGGCGCCTTGTTCCTCAGTGGCTGCCTGGCCCCCAAATACGCTCGCGACCCCGGCGAGGTGCCCCAGGATTATCGCTTCCAGTCCCTTCAGGGTCAGCCCCAGCCTGATCTCGCCAGCCTGGCCGACCTGGCCTGGTGGGAGATGTTCAACGACCCGGCTCTCCAGAACCTGATCCGCACCGCCCTGGCCCAAAACTACGATGTCCGTCTGGCCATGGCCCGGGTGGCCGAAGCCCGGGCCTCGGTGGGGGTGAGCCGCTCCTTCTGGCTTCCCCAGGTAGGCGGCACCGCCCTCTATCGACGGGATAAAATGAGCCGCACCAGCGTCTATCCGCCCCTCCCGCCGGGTGTCCGTCGGTTGACAGCCTGGCCCAATTCAACTTTGATCTCTTCTGGGAGATCGACCTGTTCGGGCGTCTGCGGAACCTGACCGATGCCGCCCAGGCTGAGTTTTTTGCCTCTGAATGGGGCCAAAGGGCCGTCTGGGCCACCGTTGTGGCCGACGTGGCCCGGGCCTATTTCGAGCTGCGCGCCCTGGACCGCCAGTTGGAGATCTCCAAGTCCACCCTGGTATCCTTCCAGAAATCCCGCCGCCTGGTCCAATTGCGCCACGAGGGGGGCTTGGTCTCCGGGGAGGACGTGGCCCAGGCCGATTCCCTGGTGCATACCGCCGGCGCCCGGATCCCCGACCTGGAGCGCCAGATCGCCCAGAAGGAAAACCAGCTCAGCATTCTCCTGGGGAACAACCCCCAACCCATCGCCCGGGGCAAGTCCCTGCCGGAACTGGTGGTCCGCCCCAAAGTTCCCGCCGGTCTCCCCTCCGACCTCCTGGAACGCCGGCCGGATATCCGCCAGTCCGAGCAGGTCCTCATCGCCACCAACTACCGCATCGGTGCGGCCCGGGCCAACTTTTTCCCCCGGATTGCCCTCACCGGCCTGGCCGGCACCCAAAGCGTCGACCTGGGACGCCTGTTCACCGGACCCTCCAGTATCTGGAATATCGGCCCCACCCTGACGCTGCCGATTTTCACCGGCGGCTACAACTATTTTACCCTCCAGACCAGCCAGGCCCAACAGGACCAGGCCCTGATCCTCTACCAGTTCTCCGTGCGCCAGGCTTTTCGGGAGGTGTCGGATGGCCTGGTGGCCCATACCAAGTTCAAGGAATTCCGCCAGGAACAGGAAGCTCTGGTCAAGAGCAATCAACTCTACGCCAAGATGGCTGCCAAACGCTACAAAGGCGGGCTCGAGTCCTTCCTGACGGTGCTGGATTCCGACCGCCAGCTTTTCACCGCCGAACTGGACCTGGCCACGGTGCAGCGGGACCAGCTCCTGACCCTGGTCCAGCTCTACAAGGCCCTGGGCGGCGGCTGGGAACCCAGAAGGATGCCTGATCCAGCCCCGCCACCGGCCCCACTCCGAACGCCGCCGAGAAACGGTAACCACAATTTGAAAATCAGGAAGGGGTCCCGATCAAATTCTTCCCCCAGCAGATAGAAGACCGCGGCCACATGTTTGCAGGGGTTGGACCAATCCGGACAGGTACAGTCGGTTTGCAGGTCCCCAAAGCGGTGGGGAAAGAGCGTCAGCCTGGCCTCGGTAAATAGTTCTTCCAGGTCCGGAGGCATCTCCCCGGCCAGCAATTTGGCCATGGTCAGGAACCGGTCCGCTAAGGTCCCGATGATCCGGAGCCATTCGGCCCGGGACAGGGGTTTCAGGAGGATTTCCACCGTATAGGGGCGGGCGCGCGATCCCTGCACCCTGGCCTTGACCCTGCCTTTCTCGATCTCGATATCAACTACCTGGCCCCGACGGGCATAACTTCGCCCTCTGCTTAACCGCTCACCGATC
>CAVZSK010000010.1:0-68306 GCA_963777875.1 uncultured delta proteobacterium
GAATTCCAGGTTGTCATAGCCCAGATGAGCCGCCACCCCCTGCGGCGCCTGACCGGGCCTGGGAAAGCATGGCCTCCAGCATATCCACGCCCAGGACCAGGCCCGTTGGCCCCACCAGGGGCGCGGCGATAAAGCATTCGATGCCCCGGCCGCAGCCCAGGTCCAGGACGCGCTCCCCCGGCTGCAGATCGGCCTCCAGCACCGGACTGCCGCACCCGTAGCCCCGAAACCGCAAGGCTGGCGGTATGTGGGCCATCAACTCCTCCGGATAGGCCAGGGGATTGAGAATATCGGTTTTTTCGGCCAGGGCCGCGTCCTGGTAAAAGGCCTTGATGGTGTCGATGCTGCCGGCCGCGGCCAGCAGACAGTTGTGATGGGTCAAGGCCACGCCGCCGTTGGCGCCGCAGGTTTCCAGCACTTCTCCCATTTTCAGCCGTAACCCCGGTTTATCTGAGGCTGGCGAGGGCTGGACTTCCTGGGCAATGAGCCAAAGAGCCAGCTGTTCATACAGAGGTAGATAAGGGTCAGAGCCCAAAAATCTGCCCCCGTGGATATAACTGTGGTCCAGATCGCCGCCCCCCAGGATGAACCGGAAGGGCGAATCCAGAGAAGCTGCGGAGACCTGGCGGATTTTTGCCAAAACCGGACTTTCCCGCCAGGCCGTGGCCAAAGATTTCGGCAGTTCCGTGGCTAAGGCCGGCAGCCCCACCAGGGCCGGTGAGGGATAGATTGTCCCGTCCGGGCCGATGGCCAGGGAATCCCAACCGCTGCCGGGGCCGTCGTGAATAGTGCCGCTGGGGGAAAACACCTGAGTGCGCAGGCTTTCCAGGTTGTCGATGCTGACGCCCAACTGCGCCGCCCGTTGCCCGGCCTGCACTAAATGTGGGAAAATAGCTGCTGGCGGCACGAACCTGGCGGCCTCCCCCCGGCCCCGCACCAGGTACCAGAGGAAATGGACATTGGCACCTCCATACTGGTGCGCCAGTTCCACCACGCTGGACATATCCGCAACATTGTCCGCGTTCACGCACATGGAGAGGGTAAAGGTCCGATTCTGACGGCCCAGCCATGCCAACTGCGACCTCAGGGCGGCTAAAAGCTCCTTGGCCTCTCATCTGATCGTGATGGTCCGGATTCCCGTCCAGACTGATCTGCAGATGGAACCGCTCCCCCGGCCACTGCAACATCGCCTGGGCGTAGTGCTGGAGTAGCAGCCCGTTCGTTAAGACCACCACATGGGTGTTGTCATACGTGAGCAGGTGATTGACGATCTGAGAAAATTCCGGGTGGACCAGCGGTTCGCCGCCGGTCAGGGCAAATACCCGGCAGCCCAAAGCCGCGGCCTCGTCGGCCAGGGCTAAGATTCGCGATCCGGCCAGTTCGGTTTTTTCAGCCGGGGAAGAGGCAAACAGACAGTGCCGGCAGCTCTGGTTACAGCGGTTGGTGAGGTGAAACCAGCATTCCCGGAGATAGTCGGTGTTCAGATGCGCCGCCCGGCCGGCATAGGGGAGGGGAGGGCTGTCCGGCAGGCGCTCCAAAAAGAGGCGGGCCGGGATATCCAGGCCGCAGTCAGGGTCCCGGGCCAATTTTCGCAGCAGGTCATCTGCCTGGGAATTGGGGACAAACCAATCAGGCCGGTCGCCCCGGAGATAAATCGGCACACCCGCACATTCAAACCGGGTCCAAAGATCTATTTGAAAAGACATAACCAAACCTCTGGGTATTGTTCCTACGAATGAGACGTCAACAATAGAGTATGCCTAGCGGCCTGCCCGGCCCGCCTTGAAAAGCGGTTATCATCCAGGGCGGCCCGACCAGGGAAAATCATCTCTTCCCCCCTTTTCTAAAAAAGGGGCAAGGGGGATTTTAATAGTTCAATTCTAATTGCGGTACTGCCCTCTAATTGTCAAACTTTCAGTCATAAATGGTTCAGCTTGCACGTAGGGTGAATCAGACACTACGTTTTGGCAACGAGTATAAACCGAACAGGTATGATAGGGGAAGTTAAAAGGGGGAGGGAAAATATGTGTAGGCAATAAAAAAGGGTTAGACTTTCATCTAACCCTCAATATTCTTGGTAGCGGGGCAGGGATTTGAACCCTGGACCTTCGGGTTATGAGCCCGACGAGCTACCAGACTGCTCCACCCCGCGTCATTGACAAATAGCTATTATACAGGGATTAAAATGTTTGTCAAGGATTCTCTTCGTTCAGGAATTTTTTTTTCCCCTCTGATAAACAGCTTCGCATCATCCTTGAAAAATTGCGGAATATGACGGCGACTTGTGGTATGCTAGGGGCGATCATGACCAGAACGAATGTTGTTGCCGGCTCAAGCCGCCAGCTCTCGTTGCGTCGGAAGCTGTGGGTGGTGGGGGCGCTGTATTTTGCCGAAGGGGTACCCTACGGATTTATCAATATTACGCTGTCGGTGTACTTTCGCTCCCAGGGGATGCCCCTGGAGCAGATCGGCTTTCTCAGCATTTTAGGGCTGGCCTGGAGTCTCAAACTATTTTGGGCGCCGCTGGTGGACCGCTTCGGCCGGCGGGCGGCCTGGATTGTGCCGGCCCAACTGGCGTGCGCCGGGGGCATGCTGCTGGTGCCCCAGTTTTCCATCTCCCCGGCCCCCTGGAGTTTTTGGGCGCTGATCGGCGGCCTGTGTGTGGCGTCGGCCACCCAGGACATCGCCATTGACGCCTATACCATCGACCTGCTGGAAACCAACGAGTTGGGGATTGCCAATGGCCTGCGCATGGGTGCCTACCGGGTGGCGCTCATTGCCGCCGGCGGCGGCTTGGTGATGCTCAGTGGCGCCGTGGGCTGGGGGGCCAGTTTCGTGGGGGTGGCCATCTTGATGGCGATCATGGCCCTGGTGGTTCTCGTGTTTCCTGATTTTCAACAACCTCGTCTGGTGGCGTCCGGGGAACCTCGACAACCGGCGGTGTGGCAGCAACTGGTGCAAGCCGCCCGCGGCATCCGGCAACTCCCCCATGTCTGGGCCATCGTCCTGTTTATTCTTACTTTTAAACTGGGCGACGCCTGGATGGGATCCATGGTCAGCCCGTTTTGGGTGGATATGGGTTTCAGCCGTACTGAAATCGGCCTTGTTTCCGGTACCTTCGGAGCAGTAGCCACCATCGTCGGCTCCATGCTCGGGGGCTACGTTACCAGTCGCTGGGGCATCGCACCGTCCTTGTTCGGATTAGGGGCCCTGCAGGCCCTCTCCAACCTCGGCTACTGGGTGGCCGCCTGGCCGGGCATGTGGCGCTACACCACCTTTATCGCTTCTTTGGGTGAGAGTCTGACCGGAGGTATGGGGTCCGCCCCTTTTATGGCCTTCATGATGTCTTTGTGCGATAAACGGCATAGCGCCACCCATTACGCCTTTTTCAGTATGTTGTTCGGTTTCACCAGATCCATTGCCGGTTATTTAGGCGGTCTCGGCGCAGCTCGCTTCGGCTATGGACCTTTTTTCTTCTACACTTTCTTAGCGGCGCTGCCGGCCTTTGCCCTGTTCCCCTGGATCCTGCCGGTGGCCCGCCAACGGGAGCGACAATCTAATCCCATAGCGGAGGATACCTAAAAATGGATCAGCATTCCTATGAAGGTAAACTGACACAATTGGTTGAGATCTTCCAGGGTGATGAAGAGTATGCCAAAGCCGTCCTTGACAAGTGGCTGCAAAAAAACCGGGCCGAATTTGAAGCCCAAATCATCGCCGAAGTAAGTCGCCGGCTCGAAGGCCTCAACTCCATCGTTCCGGTCACCCTTAAAGTTCTGATTGACTCCCAAGGAGTTCGGTTGCCTGGCAGTGTCATTCCGATCACCGAAAAGACGCAGCCTGGCAAGGAAAAGCGCGCTGCCGGTAAAAAAATTCCACTGTTTGAGCCCTGATTGTGCTGGTCCAGGAATACGAAAAAAGGCTGGCCACCGCCATTAACCTGTTGGGCGAGGAAGCTGGTCGGCGTTATATGGAGCAACGGCTGCGTGAACTGCGCAGCGACATTGTCCAACGCCTGTCTCAGGAAGTCAAACTTTGCCTTGACGGCCTGACCTGGCCCCAGCCGCTGACCTTATTCGTAGACATCGGGCCCGATGGGGTGAGGATCAGGTCCGGCCGAAAATCCAAGGAACCTCCTCCGGTTGGCTTCTCAGAGATAGGCATTGACCAGTAAGGGAAAATTGGGTTATCGGCCAACGCCTTAAGCCGGGTCATGGGTTGGGAGAAGCACCAAACCGCGGCAAGTTTCGGGATGGCTTTTATTCGGGAGAATTCTTTAAAAAGTCCAAGGCTGTACCGCTAAATTTACTTGACAAGATTTACTCTCTTTGAGTACATTCGATGTATATATTGCATGTTAAACTGAATTCGGGGAAAAGCTGCCTGGAGGGGAAGGTATGCGATTAGCCTCCATTTTTTGACATGCATTCTCCTCCTGCTTTGCTAGCAGGAAGGAATCTTAACATTAAATGTGGGAGAAGGTTTTTAATGAAGGAAACAGGTAGGGTGAAGTGGTTTAATGATTCCAAGGGGTTTGGATTTATTTCTCGTGAGAATGGCCCCGATGTATTTGTCCACCACAGCTCCATTCAGAGCAAAGGTTTCCGGTCTTTGGCAGAGAATGACGAAGTAGAGTTTGAGGTGGTCCAGGGCCAGAAGGGACTGCAGGCGCAGAATGTGGTGAAGATTGGGTAAACAAATTTGATTTAAGAACTCCGGTGGAATTTTTCACCGGAGTTCGCCCATTGTTTACTTTTATATGGAGGGATGACACGGGACGGAATAGATTTAACCAACACAAACGCGCTAAGGCAATTGCTCGACAGCAGAAACAGAAAGAAAACTTAAACGCCGCCAGAACAAAGACCTATCAAAATCTGAAGCGCCGGAATCCCACCGAGATGATGAGCGAATAAGTTAGAGGTTTGGGCGCCCATTTTTTCATCTTCTCAACAGATTATTTTTTCCCACGGACGCGGGTAACCGCAAATAAAGGACAATTCATGAGTATGAAATTGTATGTAGGTAATCTCCCACATCAGATGACCGAGGGTGAGTTAGAGGCACTTTTTGCCGAAGCCGGCCAAGTAGTCTCAGCCAAGATTATTACCGATCGCCAAACCGGCCTGCCCCGGGGGTTTGGTTTTGTGGAAATGGAAACCAAAGCCGATGGCACCAAGGCCATTTCTATGCTCAATGCCAAAGTGGTGGATGGTCGGCCATTGACCGTCAATGAAGCCAAACCACAAAAAAGCCGTTTTGGCGGTGGCAGTGGCGGTGGCGGTGGCGGCGGCGGGTGGCTATGGTGGCGGTGGCGGCCGCGGTCGTGGCGGCGGCCGTGGGGGTGGCTATGGTGGCGGTGGCGGCCGCGGGGGTGGCGGCCGAGGACGCTGAACGTTACAGTCTTCAATGTTCTGGATAGATAAGGCGGGGTTTACCTCGCCTTATCTATTTTGGGGAGCCCGCTCCCCCTTCAGTCTCTTCGCCACGCTCAGGAAATGGTTCGTCTACAGATTATCAGCCAGGAATAAGCGAGGGGCCTTAGCAGGCCCCCCAGGCATAGTTCCTAATTTCTGTTGATATCGGTTTAGCTACAGGTATGGCAATTATCTGGCTGTTGTACTTGTTGGAGTCACCACAGGTGTTGGGCTTGTGCGCGCCACGGTTGAAGGTATAGTTGTTGTCGTGGAAGTTGTTGATTGTAGTCGGGTTAATAATATGGTCCTATGGTGTTAATTGGAGTGATTACTCCGGTGGTGGGATTAATGGACACGGCAGTCCAATTATTGCCGGCCAAGCCGCTGGGAGGGGAAATTGAAGACAATGGCCCGAATGGCGTGCCGCCGGTCACGATGGCTTTACTCCCGCCCGTAGAGACGGGTACCACTGAGACTGTGCCGCCTCGGAGGAACTGCATCGTCACTCCGGAACTGGAAGATAAAACTGTGCTGCTTGGGTTTCCCTGATTGGTGAAATCCTGAACGTAAGCGGTATAGGTTCCTCCCGTATTCCAGCGACTGACGGTGATCACTTCGCCGCCATTCGGGACCGTTGAGTCATAGTGGTAAAAGGCATAAGGCTGGGTGGTTGAACTCCCCGGATTGCCATAGTAAACTGTTTGGGCTGAACCATTGGGCACAGTGAGGTAGAGATCCAAATCTTGGGCGCCACTCCCCCAGGAAATCACAATGTTGAAAGGTGTAGGCAAAGTGGCTGAGGAATGGGTGCGGGCTGAGGCGGCACATACACGGCGCTTTGCAGGTTTTGGATGACATTCGTCTGGCCTGGAAGTGTCGACGCGGTGGTAGCTAGTGGTTTGAGTTTCAACGGCACTCCCTCCGACTTTGCTCATGAGTTGCGCCTGGCTCGAGACTGTCCCGGTACCGGAGGGTTTGCCTACCATTTTGGGAACCATTTGACCCTTTATCCAATTGATATCATCTGCGGTCAGAGGCAGGGGCAGGGTAGGAGGAAGATTCCTCCCCACCTGGGTAAACTCCTTGCCTTGCAGCTTGACCTTACCGGGAATCTCGGCAAAAATGTTTCGTACTTCAGTGGTGCCGGAATTGTTATAGATATCGGAAATGGCTGGGCCCACTAAGGTGTAGTAATCGGTGCCGCGCACGCCAATGACCGCAGTTTGGGTTTCCACGGTAAAATCGGGTTTCTCTTTATTAAACACTTTGTTAACCACAGTGTGTACGAGCCCTTGGAAAATTTTAATGGACGCCTGTCGTTGGTTTTTTTCAGGCTCATAGACATATTCATTGAGCGCTACCCGGCTGTCGGGGGCGATGGTTAAGACGGAATCATCTTTGAACTGGACCTGGGCTTTGCCCCCCGATTTGGTCCGAATAATATCCCCTTGGGCTATTTTTTCGCCCACCTTGGCCGGTTCGGCCGGGAGCTTGCCAGCTCGCAGAATATCGACACCACCGGTCACCTCAGAAATACTGCCAATTTCTTGGGCGGCGAATACTTGGGGGATCAGCAGCAGGCTGAACAGCAACGGGAAAACAATCCGAAGCAGGGGTTGCATAAGTTTTTCTCCTCTGGCAAAGGTCCTCTGGGGTACTACCCTCGTTAGTTAGTATCGGCACCAAATGGGGGGAAGCATAATGTTGACCGTGAGAAGACTATCGCCTTTAGGTGGCTTGGCAATAGGGCGCCGCGGCAGCTTCGATCAAACATCTACCTCAATATCGATATTCAAAAAGAACTCCGGCTATTTGTCGATCATAGTCATACAAGGGAGTGTTGGAATCATTCCGGATATAATAATAATGTACATTGACATCAAAATCCTTGTAGAGTTTATACAAGACTTGAAATCCGAAGACCAGGGTCTGGTCACGGCGCTTGGCCTGGTAATCAACGCCGTTAAACCAGGGATGGTCGAAGGGTTGGTAGATCAGCTCCAAGCTGGGATTGAGCCGCAATTTGTCGGTTACCGGATAGAGGGTGCTCAGGAGGAGACTGTACATGGAGCTGGTCCAGTTGCTGCCGGAGGCGTCATTATATTCATAACTGGCCCGGGTCTGGACATAGCCCTGCTGTCTTTTAAAGAAATAATACATGCCCACATTGGCGCCAATATTCATGGAACTGCGGTCTTCCTGGGGAAACGGCTGCAGCCACCAGTAATAGTTGCGGGCCAGCCTGAGACCGGTTTCCAGGCCGATATCCGGCTTTAGCATATGGAGATAAGTGGGTGTCAGAGTAAAGGCAGTCCAATATTTGTTGGAATCCAGATCGGTATAATTAAACCGGAAGGGCAGCCAGAAAGTCCCGTTGGGGGTTCGGTACGAAGGAGTGGCGCCAAAAGTGTGGCTCATAACGTCGTACAGGGTCAGGCGAGGGTGCCAGGTCATAAAAAGATTATAACTGGCCATCAGCCCATAGGGGCCGGTGGGAAAGAACTCATATTCAAAGTTGCCGAATTGAGTAAAGACCGCATCTCTCCCCCCGGTGGGGATGACACCAGCTGCACCCGCATCTCCGGGATTCAACGTCACGTTAGAGTCGTAATCAAAACTGGCTCCTAAGCGAATGTGCAGGGGTCTGGTATCTTTGATGCGGCGGTCTAGAGCATCGATATAGCGTTGGGCAAAACCTGCTTCCCGGGAAGTCGGGTTGACGCCGATGGCTTCTTGCAGGGCCCGGCGGGCATCCGAATGCTTATCCTGTCTTGACATGGCCAGACTGGCCTGGATTTTGGCTTCTTGAGCCAGGAGTGGGTCTGCTTCAGCCAGTTGGAAATAACGCACCGCCTCAGAATACCGCTCCTGTTTGGCGGCAACCTGACCCAGATACATGGCCGTGACGCTGGGCTTGTAACCGGCAGCTTCCAGTTCTTGCAGATATGGCAGGGCTTCGGCGGGTTTATCCAAAGCCAGGTAAATGGCAGCCAGTTGCAGGCGGGCTTCATTAAATTTGGGGTCTAAATTCACGGCCCGTTCCATGAAATTCAGGGCTTCGGGGTAATTGGTCAGACGGAAGTTGACAATGCCGAGATAATAGGCTTTTTCAGGAGTTTTGGCACCTTTTTCCCAGGCAGTTTTAAAGTTGACCAAGGCCTCGTCAAAATTCTCCGCCTGAAGATTACGCAAACCCTGAGCTACCAGCACATCATCATACGGTGATAGAGCGTCGGCGGGCGCCACAATCACAAGGCCGGTAAACACAATCGCCAGCAACAATAAATGCCGGTAACAGATCATCCCTCTCTCCCCCTTTCTCCCTTCCATTCTGGGCGCTCGCCAGCCGGCGCAAGCATTTCTCCACAAGCAATTAGGTATGGTTTTTGGACTACGGGCAAGCCTGCCGAGTGGCAGAACTATTTTCTTTATCTTTGTATGAGGCGCATTGATTTGTCAAGGAATTTTCTCGAAAATTTAACTAAAATTGCTAGTAATTACTGATCAAACCAATTGCCAAAGGTCCTAGTCACTTTTCTGTTCGATTTTGAGGGTAGCCATTACCCATCCATACATCGGTCAGGGTAATCTTGATGGGTGAGGGGCAAGGTCAATGGTGTTGAATTAAACTCAATAAATCCTCTTAAATCTCCCATAAGAAAAGGGTGACTTGAAAAGCACTGCTCCCCGGCTCATAATGAAAAATCATCTATTCCCCATTTTTCTGAAGAGATATAAATTTAAGAGTTTCGATGAGTTGGTTGCGAGGAAATAATTTCGGTAGCTTGTTGATTGGCGAGGTTGCTTAAATGGTCAAGCTGACCCTGGGAGGTAATCGACCGAAATAGTTCTTGCCCAGGTTGACTGGAGGCCTGATTTTCTAATTCTGATAGGCTGTTTTGAAGAACTTGGAAGATTTCTGGAGGCAGGGAAGGTTGCAGCAATGTGAGCCATCTTTGGCAGACCGTTAATTTGATTTGCCAGCTCCTGGCAAGGGAAAAGTTAATGATCTGCTGGCTAAGGAGGCATCTTTGCCGGAGAAGCAGAGATATCCAGACGGCCTCGGGATTAGACAATGCCAGGCGAAGAGATTGAGGATTACTCAGGTCGGGATGTTGGTGCCAAGAGTCGAAAACTTTATGGGTGAGGCGCAATCTAACGCTGAGGTGGTGGCACTGTCGGCAGATTTCTTCTAGACGGTCGGCATATTTTAAGATATCGAGCTGCACAGAGGTCGGCGACCGGCGAAAAAACCCTTTCCCTAAAATGACCAAGGCCTGTTTGAGGCGTTGCTGAAGCTGGAAGGTCTGAGAGTCAAGGGGCTGGTTCAAGAGGCATGAGGTAGAACTGAGCAGTCCGAGACGAGTATCAAGCTGGAGGGCTTCGGCCTTATGGAGCAAGGCCAGGTATTGATGGTTTAACTCTTCCCGGGCGGCCTCCAGCCGGGTTTCCAGGGCTCGCCATTTCAGGTAAACCGTGCGCATAGTGTTATAAGCCATTGCCTGAATTAACCTCTTGCCACAGGCTCTATTTCAGTGCTGCGGACAAAGTAAAAGATAATAAAAGGTCAATGTCCTCTGAAACTACCTTGGCGGAGAGTAAGATTTAAATAGGAGAAAACTTTTAGTACTTGTGTACCTCATCGGTTCTGACTGGGCTGACCTTCCTGGAGCAAAGAGGCCACATCTACCTTGAGAACCAGACTGACTGTCCGATATTGGCGGAAAATCGTATCAGGGTTTTCTCTTGAGGTGAGAGTCTTTGCCACTCCCTTACTGCCCAGTCCCAAGATCCTGAGATGCTGTCCCAGGCCGGCCGCGGCATTCTCCAGAACGGCGGCCACGGTGGCAGCGCGCAGGGCCGACAGTTCGGTGTTGTTCCGGGGCGGGAAATCCCTTTGTAGCTCCCGGGGGTCGGCAGATACCGTTGATGGTGATAAAGAATTTCCTGGATTGCCGCAGGTCGCGTAAAATGGTCGCTAAATGTTCCAGGCGATTTTGGTCAAATTCGGTAAGATCATATTCGTTGGTTTCGAAGGTTATTTTCGGGTTGCCCTGAATTTCAATTTCCTTATCACGTTGGTGGGGGATGATCTTCATCGGCAGGCCAACCAGTTTTTCTTGCAGGAGTTTTAGTAATTCCTCCCAGTCTTTGCGGCCGATATCACGGAGTTGGATATTTTCTTCGTCCAGGTGGGCAATCTTGGCGTTAAGAGCCAGGGTGCCTGAGGCCAAAGATTTGTTTTGGGAATCGAGATCTCGATTTTTTTCCTGTAAGGAATCCACCTGGGCCAGGAGATTTTGGTTGTTTTGGGTTAGAGCTTCAAGTTTAGCGCTGAGATTGCGGTTGCTTTCAGTAAGGTGAATATTCTTCGAATCCAGCAACCTCATCCTGGCGGTGAGGTCCTGAGTTTTCTTTTCCAGATTTTCCAATTTGGCCGGAAAGTTGCCCGCGAACCAGAAGATCATGAACAGGGCCAGGGTAAAGGCAAAAATATCCACCATCCCCGGCCAGGCGGGGTTGTCAAAATCGTCTCGGCGGCGCCACGCCATATGAGTTCCGGCCTCCTTATTTGAAATAGCGGCTGAAGAATCCGGTTTTCTTGCGATTCCGGGATTCCCTGGGTTTGCTGGCAGCTCGAGCCGGGTCCCCCACGAGTGGATCGATTACGGGGAGATCGTCCGGGGAGCCGGTTCCCTGGGCTAACAGCAGATAATTCTGATAAAGCCTCTGGTTCAGAAGTTCCAGTTTGGCATCCTGGGAGCGCAGGAGGGGCACCAGGGCCCGGTCTTCCTCCTGGCGGGCGGCAATGGCTGTAACCACGAGCTGCCGGATGGATTCACCCAGGTCCCGCACTTCCTGGAGGAGCTGGTTCATTTCCTGGCGATGGTGCTCCTGGATCTCCTTGCCCCAATCTGTAAACTTTTCTCCTACTTTTTCTAAGGTTGCCAACAGAACCGGGTCAGCCGCCCCGAGCTGGTCGATCCGCAAGCGTCCAAGAACCCTGGCTACCTGGAGGAGGAACTGGTCGCCTTTATGTCGATACCAGGAGTAGCTGAGATACATGACGACGGCAAGGCCGATGGCCACGGCGTTTAAGGGATAAATGTTTTTGAGCTGCTCGATTTTAAACTGGCCGATGGCATCCACACTCTGGAGCGCCAGGGCTAGCAGGGTAACAGTGCCTAACAGGCCGACAAGGACCGATAAATAGCTCAGGGAACGCAGAATGCTGATGGGGCTGTCAACTTCAGCAGACAAATAATCAAGGGCCGGACCGACGGCATTGGCCCGGGCGACGCCCTTTTGGTTGGAAAGCACCGACTGGAGGACATATTTGGAAGGGTTGGGAAAATACTGGATACCTTCCGGGGTAAGTTCAGATATGGTTTTTTCCAGATCCTGCCAGAGAAGTGTCTGGTTTAAAATCAACCTGAGGCGCCGGTGCAGGAGAAGAAAGGGCAAGCAGACGGCAAGGAATAAGACGAGGAGGAATACCAGTTGCCAGGAGTAGCTTTGAAACCAGGAATATATGAAATTTTGAATCAAGGTTAGCTCCATTACGGTTGAACGGTGGCAAAGAGCTTTATGAATGCGATCAAGGCGTAAGGATTGAAATTTCCAAAAACGCCCTGCAACAAGCCTATTATAACAAAGGAGAAGAATTAAACTTACTCATGTAACCCTGGTTGCTCTCTTTGAGAGAAGAGGTGAGACCCTCGACTTGAGACTAATTATATCAATTTATTTACAATTTGTATAATATAATTAATATCATCCCACCAAAGAAGGTTGCGGCGGCACGCTTCGGCAGCGGCCTGAACCGGCATATCTGGGTGAAAAATACGACATTGTAATTGGCACGGGTGGCGAAAGCCAGCTGGATCAGTTGACCGGGAAGGCTGACTGGACCGGAAAACCAGTGCGAACAGTTGATCTTTTAAGAGGAAGGGGTGACGGTCGTGGTGGTGGCTACGGCGTCGACACTTGTGAATGGAGGGCAGCGCCGGAGGGCCAGATCAGGGGACGATAGGTCAGGGACGTTCCGCAGCCCAGGGAAGGGAAAAAATACCGAATAATTTTTGCTTCCTCTCCCTCCCATTGACAAGTCGATCAACCTATGGCAAGGTGAATTAAATTGCTCGGCGCAGGCAAACCAACACGAGGAGACCACCATGATGACCCCACCTGAAGCAGTGGCCGTGATCAGCGATTTGCACCTTTCCTTTGGCTCCCAATGGAAACTGGAGGACTTCCAGAGCGACACTTACATGACACATCTGGTGCACTACCTGGAGGGGCGCTTTGATGCGAGGCGTCTTGATCTGGTTCTTCTGGGCGATGCCTTCGATTTGTGGCAGGCGGTGCCCGAGGCGGATTTGACCGCGGCCGAGGCGGCCCAGATACATCTGGATCTGGACATTGCGGTGTATCAACAGGCTCTAGACCGGATAGCCTCGGAACATCAGAAGTTTTTTGAAGCATTGGGGCAGTTCAGTCAAAAGCCTGGTCACCGGCTGGTCATCATCGCCGGCAACCACGATCACGCCCTGGTGCATGACGGTTTCAAAGCCACCTTGAAAGATATCCTGGTGAATCGTTTCAACTTCCTGGATCGAGGCGATAATCTGGTCTTCCAGAACTTCTACAACGCCGCAAACCTGGGAGTGTATATGGAGCACGGCAATCAATATGATGAATTTAATCAGTATGTCGATTTCGGTACTTTCGGGCCCGATCCCAAGCACGATGAGTGCCGGGGATATGGCCTGGTGCGGCTCTTCTGGAACCGGTTAGAAAATGTGGATCCGAGTATCGACGACTCGCCGGAGCACTGGGGCGAATGGTTCAACTGGCTCAGGCAGCATGGGAAGCCGGGAACCATCTTCAAGGGTTGGGTCTGGAACCGGCAATATCAGCAGGACCCGCGGGTCGACCCCATCAGTATTGGCGATTACATGAAGGAATCGGCCCTGTCGGTTACCAGTGAGGCGGGGGAAGAACACCTGAGGACCCCTGATATCTTGTTGAACGCCGAGGATACAAACCGGCAGATGGTGTTCAGCAATGACCTGGTGGTGGAGGGAGCCTATCGTGAACTCTACCAGGCCCAGAGCCAGGAAGGGAAGGAATTTCGCCAGGTAGCCGATGAGATCATGAAGGCAAAGTTTGCACCGGACCCTGGGCCTGACATCGCCACGCTGCCACCCTTGGGGGATGTGCCACATTTGGATCTGAACGGTCCGGCGAAGCCCATCTACCCGGCGGCCGGGGTGGCGGCCCGGTCCCTGATTTACGGAGAGCCTTTAATGCGCCATCTGCAGGGGATGTTCACCCCGGGGCAGGGGCCAAAACTTTACCGGGACGCCCAGGGCCGAAGAATCCACCTGGACGCCAGGATTTACCAGATGGTCGTCATGGGGCACACCCATGATCCCAAATGGGAGAAGATTCCCAGCTATAAGGATAAACTTTACGCCAATACCGGCACCTGGACCACCCGGGAGACGAACGGCGGCGGCAAGACGAAGCGCACGGTGGTGATGGTGGAAAGGCTGGCTAGCCAGGAGATCCGGGCAGAGGCCGGAGTCATAAACGATCTCGGCGACTATGAAATCGTGCACGGCCCCCAGCCTCTCCCTCAACCTGCGCCCGTCTGAGGAGGCTGAGACCATGGCTGATTTACTCCCGGAAAGAAAAATCTCCCATCGGATTTGGAAAGCGCTGGGCGTCAAAAAAGCGGAGATCAAGAAGGGGTTGGCGAAAGGGCAGGGTTTTGCGGCGCCTGCAGAGATCAGGGAGAAGCGGACCGCGGTTATCATCCGCAAGGCCGATCCTTACCCGGTGATGGCCCTGATGGACAGGCTCAAGGGATTACCTATTAAGGGTCACACTGACTTTTTTGTCTTCGCCAGGTTAACCGCGGGCGAGCTTCAGGAAGTGGAAAAGTTTGCAGAGGTGGATCGGATATTTCTGGATGAACCTCTAACGGCTTATCTGGATCAGGCAGTGGAAACCACCAAGGCCAAGGCCAGTTGGAACACCTTCGAGCACTATGGCGAAGGGATCACCTGGGCCGTCGTGGACAGTGGCATCAATGATCTGCACCCTCACTTCGGAGGGGATGCGGTCCTCGCCGGAGCGCGGCCTTTTTCCCACCTGGTGGCACGAGACCCTGACGCAGAAAGACTGGTTTCAACAGATTCAAGGCGGTCCGCTCAAGATTGAGCCAGGCTATCCCGGCAACTCCGTGGTCATGCGCGTTCACCTGGTGAACGGGGGCAACCTCCACCCGCATGGCAGCCACATAGGCGGGATCATCGCCGGAAAGCAGCCGGTGCCGGAAGCCGGAGTCGAGCTGCCCGGCAGCCAGAAGCTGGAAACGGTGGCGGACGTCAAGGGGGTGGCCCCGAAGGCCAAACTGGTGGACTTGCGGGTGTTGGATGAAAAGGGCAAGGGCCAAGCTTCCGAGGCAATCAAGGCCCTGTTTTTTGTCCGCAAGATCAACGAAGAGACGGGCCGCACGGTGATCGCCGGGGCCAACCTGAGTCTTGGCTACCCGTATAATCCCTGGGATTTCGGGTGCGGCGGCAGCCCGTTGTGCGAAGAAGTGGACCGTCTGGTTTTCTCGGGGGTGCTGGTAGTGGCGGCGGCGGGAAACTCGGGCTATGCCGAGTTCCCCACGACCCAATTTTCCGATAGCGGCCAGAGAACACCGGCGCCTCAGTCTCTCTTCAATTTTCAGAGCATCACTGACCCGGGAAACGCCCGGCAAGCCATCACGGTGGGGTCCACCCATCGCCTTCACCCTCATAAATGGGGGCCATCTTTCTTCAGTTCCAAGGGGCCCTCCGGGGATGGCCGCCTCAAGCCGGACCTCCTGGCCCCGGGGGAGAAGATTACCTCCTGCCACGTCAATTTCGACGCTCAAGCCGCTCCGCCCCGCCTGTATATCCGCCTGAGCGGCACGAGCCAGGCCGCGGCCATGGTGTCGGGGGGGCTGGCCCTGTTCCTCTCCATTCACCCGGAGTTTATCGGCCGCCCCCAGGAGGTAAAGGAAAGACTTTTGGCCAGCTGTACCGATCTCAAGCGAGAACCATACCATCAGGGCTCCGGCCTGTTGGATATCTTCAGGCTGGCCCAAGCGGTTTAGCCGGCAAAGTGCCAAGCATGGGCCACACCTCTGGCAATCCGCAATTATCGGCAATTGGGGGTGCTACCGGTCAAAGATAGTAACACCGACACAGGGTCCTGAGCTAATTGAGCCAATTGGTTACTTGTCCACCTAGAAATATCTCAAAAATATCAAATTGAGGTGAGGGGGGAATAAGAAGAGGTCGCTATTAATATAAAAAAATAGGTCCATCCGGATTTAGCATGGGTACATTTAGTCCGCCGCAATAGAAATAGATGGCGATCTTAAAATGTTCCTTGTTTCTATAACCGCAAGCCCGGCGCTTGATGGCCATAATTTTGCTGTTGAGTCCTTCGGCGACGGCATTGGTCACCCGATGACGGCAGTAAGTAAGGACATTATCCAGATGTTCTTTCAGCATGTTGGCTACTTTTTTGACCGGCTCTAAACGGCAATGAGAAGCCCAGGCATACCACTTTTTGAAAAATCGGTGGGCTAACCCTGAATGTCTATATTCCCACAATTCCCGGAGACTTTCTTTGATGGCCCAGGCTTTCCCAACCTTAAGGTTCATATCTTTGAGGGTCTCGAATTTAGGGCGATGCTTATCCGGCAGGTTCTCAGAGCTAAACAGCCAGAGATATTTCGTCCCTTTGAGAGTGTCGTCACCTGTGGCGGAAAGTTGCCGATTTTCCTGTTTCCTCACCGTATCCACGGCCTTAACCATATGGCTCATGATATGAAAACGATCAAAGACGATTTTTTGATCGGCACCGGGCACACACTGCATTGTCGCCCGAATGTAGGGAGACCACATATCCATGGTCACGGCTTCCACACCATCTAACTGCTCGGGGCTCAATCCCCTCCAGAAAGCTTTCAGGCTCTCGGCCGTGCGATCTTCCGCCACGTGTTCGACGGTGGCCCTTTCCAGGTCGCAGACCACAGTCATATACTTATGCCCTTTTTTAAACGCCTTTTCATCAATCCCGATAGCCGGAATGACTCGCTCCTGCTTACGATTCAAACCCCTGGCCACCGCCCGGCTCATGACGCCCCACACTTCGTCCCAGTTCAAGCGCAAAAGGCGGCAGGCTCCCTGGATAGTGGCGCATTGTTCAATAACATCGATAACAAAGCATTCAAAAAGCAGGGTAAAGCGAGAACGTGGCTCCGACCAGGGAACCTTGACCTGTAAGACCCCGTGTTCGGGACAATCGATGCGAGGAATGCGAGCATGCAGATAAGTGCGGAATTGGCATGTATCCATATGCCGCCAGATTCTTTCTTCGGCATGGTCCCGACAGGTGAATGTCTGACTACATTTGGGGCATTCCCATTGCACCCCAAAATCATGTTCAATCCAGATATCAACCCGTTGCTCTGCAACCTTCAACTCGACCCTGGAAACATACCAGGGATTTTCAAGGCCCAAAATCTGTTTGTAAAGGTCGGTGTCACGCATCAGAATCCCCTTTTTGAGGATTCTTTATATCACATTACCACCCACGGAAAAGTCGGAAGAACCAAAAAATATTTCAGGGACTGCGGCGATAGATTCTAGCCAGGGTGGCCGGGGCCACGCCTAAGTAATAACCCAAAATCATCAGTTGGTTGATGGACGTGGTGCGCCAGAGGCCCAGGTGCTGCCAGCGGCGGCCGGAGGTGAGCACGGTTTGGGGGAGGGTGATGACCCGGCCGCAGCGCCGCACTTTTCGGACCAGGGCGAAGTCTTCCATGATGGGTTGTTCCGGAAAGCCCCCCAGGCGGCAGAAGAGGTGGGCCGGCAGGAATAAGCCCTGATCGCCATAGGGCAGTTGCAGCCACCGGGAACGGAGGTTGGCGATCCGGGTGATGGCAGTTAGACCGGGGCTGGGGCCGGTAATTGCCAGGCTGAAGGCCCCGGCGCCGACGTGGGGTGAAAGCAAGGCCTGACGGATACACTGGGCGTAATCCGGCGGCGCCTGGGTGTCGGCATGGAGAAAGAACAGGATCTCTCCGGAGGCGGCGGCCGCGCCCAGGTTCTGCTGCCGGGCCCGGCCCCGGGGGGCCCTCAGGACGGTGACCCCCGCAGCCAGGGCAATATCCCGGGTGGCGTCCCGGCTGCCGCCGTCCACGACGATTATTTCCGTGTCCGGGTCGGTTTGCAGGCTGAGCAGGGTTGCCTTGAGATGCTCGGCCTCGTTGAGGGCTGGAATAATGACCGAAATCTGCCCAGGGTTATTCATATCCGGCCTGACGAGTGATTTTTTCCCACCCGGGCAGGTCTTCGGGCCGGTCAATATCCGTCAACGGTTCCAGGAGAGCCGTTTTCAAGCCCAACTGCGCTGCCCTGGTTTGAGTGTTCGCCAAAACTGCCGCCGTCCCCCAGGGCAGGTCCTGAAACAATTCCGGGTAAGGGGCGGTGAGGCCGATGAGATAGTAGCCGCCATCTCTGGCCGGTCCCAGCACCAGATCGTAATCAGTTAATTGAGAGAAGGCCGAGCTCAGTATCTGGGCCGTAATTTCGGGACAATCGGACCCGATGAGGACCACCCGGCGTCTGCCCTGCCTGAGGGCGTCGGCCAGAGCACTGCAACATCCGCTGGCCCAGATCCCCCGGTGATTGAGGCTGGTAGCAGAATTCTGCCCCAAACAGGTGTTGCATCTGACTGGACGTGGGAGCCGTCAAAACAAACGATAAGATCCGTGGCGCTGGCCATGGCGAAGGCCCTGGCTATCTGCAAGATATGGACAGTTAAGCTCTGGTGCACGTTGGCCGCGCCCTCAGCCCCCAGGGCCGGGATTAGCCTGGTTTTGACCTTTCCCGGCTCCGGATAACGGGTAAACAGAAGTAAGAGATCAGGGTTCACGAATCGAGTTTATTTTTCCGCCACCGACTTGATTTGTTTTAGGAGGCTGAATAGGTTATATTAAATAAAGGCATCATGAATAGGATATCGTCATTTTTCGCGCCAGCGCCAGAAGATTTCATCAACTAACTAAGGTAAAGGAGATGTAATGATGACCACGCCAGCCCCGCCCAAGGAACTTGGAAATGCAGCAAATGCGGTTATACCCTGACTGCCCCGACTCCGCCGCAGACCTGCCCGGAATGTAAAGAGAAATGCGAATTTCACGACGTCGCCTGCTATACCCCGGACTGCGGCGGCCCGGGAAACATCGATCCCCGGCTGAAATAAGCAGTTAAAGATTTCTCGACACCCCATGGGGGCGCCCGTCCGGGACCCGGAGGCCACGCCCCCCGTGCAGTCTGCCTTCCCCTTGACCTTTATTCTGCCCGCCTTGCCGCTTGCACTCCGACAAGTTATTATTTTAAACAAATTCATGGGATAATCTAAGGAAATTTTGCTAAATCTGTTGCCAGCCCCAAAACCGGTAATTATAATAAACCATTGCTAGTTTGCCGCAGGACAAGGCATAGCGGGCACAATTCTGGGCACCCCGCAAAGATAACTTTTTCTCCACCAACAAGGGCCCCAAGGCCCTGGAAGGATCGGTAAAAGTCTCATTATGGCTAAACACCTGGTTTTAGTGGGCGGTGGGCATGCCCACCTGACCTGCCTGAAAAATCTCCCAGAGTTTACCGGCCGGGGCCATGAGGTGACCGTCATCGGCCCGGCGGCACATCATTATTATTCCGGCATGGGCCCGGGGATGTTGGCCGGAACCTACCGTCCCCAGGAAATCCGGTTTAATATTCAAAAAATGGTGCACCGCGGGGGAGGGCGCTTCCAGAAGGGGGTGGTGGCAACCATCAAGCCGGTGGAAAAACGTCTGGTTCTGGCCTCAGGCGAAGAGATTCCCTATGATGTGGTCTCCTTCAACACCGGCAGCGGCATACCCACGGCTGACCTGCCGATAGCCCAGGACGCCAGGGTGTTCACCGTCAAGCCCATAGAACAACTTCTTCAGGCCCAACAACATATTAAAGACCGGCTCAAGAAAAAGACCCACCACATCGTGATTGTCGGGGGAGGGCCGGCGGGATTGGAGATTACCGCCAACTTATGGCGTCTGGCCTCTAACTTAGGCGGCGAGGCCAGGTTCACCCTGGTGGCCGGCCGGCGGTTGATGGGAGATTTTCCTGATAAAGTCAGGACCTTGGCCCTCACCTCGCTGACCGGCCGGGGGGTGGAGGTCATCGAAGGGACCCATCTGAAAGAAGTGCAAACCAACGTGGCCGTGCTCAAAGACGGGCGCATGCTGCCTTTTGACATGATCTTCCTGGCCTTAGGGGTGCGGCCCGCAGCCCTGTTTGGCAATTCCGGTCTCCCCACCGGCCCGGATGGGGGCCTGCTGGTCAATAACTTCCTGCAGTCGGTGGCTCATCCCGAAATTTTCGGCGGGGGCGACTGCATTTATTTTCAGCCCCAGCCCCTGGACAAAGTGGGGGTCTACGCCGTCCGGGAAAACCCCATCCTGTTGCACAATCTGCAGGCGGCCCTGGAGGGCAGGATCATGCGGCGTTTCAAACCGGGCGGGGACTATCTCCTGATCTTTAATCTGGGTGACGACCGGGCCATCTTCAGGAAAAAACAGTTCGTGTTTGCTGGTAAGCTGGCTTTTTGGCTCAAAGACTATATCGACCGGCGGTTTATGCGGAAGTTTCAGATTTCCGGTGAACTTGAAGAAGCCTGAGAGAAGGATGGTGGGACGATGATTGAACTCAAGAAATTATTTAGCTTCGTGGAAGGTATCGACTCCGAGGAGGCCAAAAAGTTCATGGCCGAACATCCCGAGGGCAGCTACACCCTGTTGGACGTGCGCCAGCCCTCGGAATATGAACAGGAACACCTGCCCGGGGCCAAACTTATCCCCTTGGGGCAATTGGGGGATTCCCTGGCGGAAATCGACAAGGACAAGCCGGTGATAGCCTACTGAGCCATCGGCGGACGCAGCCGGGTGGCGGCGCAACTGCTGAATGGCTATGGGTTCAAGGAAGTCTATAATCTGAAGGGCGGCATCAAGGGTTGGCAGGGGTACAAGGCCAGCGGTCCCGAGGAATTAAATCTGGACCTGGTGCGGGGCGATGAAACCCCGGCCCAAATCGCCGCCCTGGCCATCGGCATGGAAGAAAGCCTGAAGCAGTTTTATCAGACCCTGCTGGCCAAGGCCCAGGACAATGACGTGCAGCAACTGTTCACCAAGATGGTGGAGGTGTCGGACCTGCACAAGCAGAAATTTGTGAAATTTTACCAGCAGGTGGAACCGGGAAAAGATGTGGCCGCACTTGAAGCAAATGTCAAGACCGATATTATGGAAGGCGGCTACAAGATGGCAGATTTTATCCAGAAAAACGAGCCCTCACATGCAGACCTTAATGGGCGCCCTGGATATTGCCATGATGCTGGAAACCCAGGCCCTGGACCTGTACGGCCGTTTTGCCGAAAAAGCCGAGGTCGCGGCCACCAAAGACTTCCTGCTCCAGGTGGCCCAGGAAGAGAAGACCCACCTGAACATGCTGGGGCAGTTGTTGGAAGAGAAGGTGAAGGCCGGGGCGGTTTAGGGGTAGCGGCTGTAGGGCGGGAAAGCGCAGCACCTCCCGCCTTACAGTTCTGAGCAGGCCGTCTAACAAATCCGTCGGCAGCAGTTCCCCGGAGGGCATTTCCAGGAGACGGGCGGTGCCAAAAACCGTGCGCACCTGCACCCGGCCCGCCGGGCCATCTTTCACCTCCCCGATAATCTGCGCCTCCTGGCCGTAGCGGCAGCCCCGGATGAGCTTTAGGGCCCGGTCCGCGTCCTGGGGCGCGACGACGACCACCATCTTGCCTTCGTTGGCCACGGTGAAGGGGTCCAGCCCCAGGGCCTCGCAGGCCGCGGCCACGGCCGGCTGGATGGGCACCTGGGTTTCCCGGATTTCCACGGCGGTCCGGGACTGCCCGGCAATTTCATTGAGGGTGGCGGCCAGTCCCCCCCGGGTGGGGTCCCGCAAGGCATGAATTTCAACTCCGGCTGCCAACAGATTCAGAACAATATCGGTTAAGAGGCGCGGCGTCGCTGACAATATTTTCACCGGTCAGGAGTTTTTCCCGGGCCAACATCACCGCGGTGCCATGATCGCCCACCGAACCGGTGAGGATAACGGCATCTCCCGGCCGGGCCGAGGCCCCGGAAACGCCGGGCCGCAGGACCACACCCAGCCCCGACGTGGTGATAAACACCTGATCCGCCGAACCCCGGGGGACAACCTTGGTGTCGCCGGTAACAATGCTGACCCCGGCCTCGGCGGCCGTCTGCTGCATGGAATCGGTGAGGCGCTGCAGGCTGGCGATGGGAAAACCTTCCTCTAAAATAAAGGCAGCCGCCAGGGCTATTGGTCTGGCCCCGGCGGTGAGGAGATCGTTCACCGTTCCCGCCACGGCCAGCCGGCCGATATCGCCGCCGGGGAAAAAAAGGGGAGAGACGACAAAGGCATCCGTGGTGAAGGCCAGATTAACCGCCTCCAGGGTCAGAATAGCGCTGTCGTCCTGGCTGACCTCGGCCGGGCTATAGTGACGCCGGAACACCTGCTCAATGAGATTGAGCATTTCCCGGCCGCCGGCCCCATGACTGAGAAGGATACGCGGCATAGTCGTTTCTGGCAGGGGGGCAGCAAGCGCTGAAATTATTAGGCCCCGCCGATTGCTCTCCTTTGATTTGATAGTTACACTATAAAAATACTGCAACAAAGGTGCTTTGGGAAGCAGGAATTATTGAATTCCCATTGGTCCGGTACATGACTCCCGGCTTGAGGCGCGACTGCATTCCCGGCGGGGCTGCGAATAAACTAAATGACGTAAAATATGTTACATCAAATGTCAGAACCACGAGGAAGTAATGTATGGTTGATTTGTATCAAGACCAGGCAGAAGCGGCAAAACTGTCCCTTGACAGCCCGATTTCACTTTACGTGCCACCCAGGGCTAAGCTGTTTTAATCAATGCTGCCAGCAACCCACCGTCATTCTTAAACCTTATGACATCATGCGGCTGCGGCGGCGACTGGGGATCACGTCCACGGAGTTTTTAGAAAAATATACCACCAAGGTCGTGGAAGATAAGTCCTATCTGCCCCTGGTGATGCTGGATATCGATACGGCGGCGGGGGTCGGCTGCCCCTTTTTGGCTGCGGCCGGCTGCAGCGTCTATGAAGACAGACCCGGTGCCTGCCGCCTCTTTCCCATTACCCAGGGCAGCAACCTTGTGGGAGATGGTGTCGAGGATACCTATTTTTGCAAACGCCTGGATTTTTGTCAGGGATTTAGCGAAGGGCAAGAATGGACGTTGGAGCAGTGGAAATCCGACCAGGGCATGGAGCCCTACGACCTGTTGAATCAAGAGTGGCTGGAAATCATCCTGAAACGGGCCACCCTGGATCCACCCGCCAATGATGCCCGGGCCCCGGCCCTGTTTTACCTGGTGGCCTATGATGTGGACAAATTCCGGCGGTTTGTCTTGGAGACGCCTTTTTTAGAGATTTTTGAGATACCCCAAAACGTGACGGCAGTGCTGCAAAAAAGTGACGTGGAACTCCTGCGGTTCGGCTATAAGTATCTGAAAATGGTGTTACTCATTGAAGACGCCTTGCAGATGAAAGCAGAAATGCAGGAGATGTCCCAATTACCGGATCAAAAGACGTCAATTTTCTTTTTTTAAGGGCGGGCGTGCAGCTTTCAGTGATCGGCTTGCTGCTGACCCAGTGCGTCAGGTAACCGCGCCTACTATTGATGAATTATCGGCGGGGCCGAGTCCGCTAACTATCCTAACCGAGCTGAAGGCCGATCTCTGAGCGCCTCCTTTTTGTATCTTGACAATCTAATTTTAAGTGTTATATAATATAATATTTGATTTAAAATATGCCCTGCAGGGGAAAGGGGACTGATACCCATGGACTGTATAACTATTAAAGCTGGTACTCCGTGCAATTTTATGACTAAAAAAGGCTGCTCCTTTAACGGCGGTCAGTGCAACGAAATTATTGAAAAATGTGAAGGTTGCGATCGTATTTTGACGGCGGAAAATGCCAAATTTTGTGCTGCCGTGCCGAATCCGGAAGTAAAATGGCGGATGGGCACCTGTAACTTAGCCACCCACGTCAAGACCGCCACCAAAGGCGGTCAGACTGTCAAGGTCAACCCGTTGAAAGCCTCCAAACGTAGTATGGGCAAGTAATTCATCCACCACGGGAGCAGCGCGGCGGCCATTTTCATGGCCGGCGCGCTGGCATATCCTGTCCTGCCTGATTAAGCCAATTTCTGTAAAGTCGCCTGAATCCGCTCCAAGCCCGTGGCAATTCGTTCCAGGGAGGTGGCATACGAAAAACGGATGCAGTTGTCCTCGCCGAAACCGGTACCTGCTACCAGGGCCACGTGGGCCTCTTCTAAAAGAAGGTTAGCCAGGGGGTCGGAGTAGCTTCCCGCCGCGTCCGGTTTGATCTTCTGATAATATTCCGAGAAATTTGGAAAAACGTAAAAAGCTCCACCCGGTTTGACGCATTTGAGGCCGGGAATTTTGGCCAGCCGGGCCAGGATGTCATCCCGTCGCCGGGCAAATTCTTTGACCATCATGGCGACGGCGTCCTGGGGGCCGCTAATTGCTTCGGCGGCGGCTTTCTGGGCCACGGAGTTCGGGTTGGAGGTGCTCTGACTCTGGAGGTTGGTCATGGCTTTGATGACCGTGGCGTCACCGGCCAGATAGCCTATCCGCCAACCGGTCATGGCGTAGGTCTTGGAGACGCCGTTGAGGATGAAGGTCAGCTTTTTCAATTCGGGGTCCAGTTGCGCCAGGTTGGAGAATTTCAGGCCGTCGAAAAGAATCTTTTCGTAGATATCGTCTGAGACCACCAGGAGTTTATGGGCCAGGATAACTTCGGCCAGGGCTTCCAATTCCTGCCGGGAGTACACCGATCCCGTGGGGTTGGAAGGGCTGTTGAGGATCAGGCCCTTGGTGCGGGGGGTCAGGTGGGCCTTCAGGACTTCGGCCGTGAGCTTAAAGCCGTTGGCTTCGGGGGTCGGCACGATCACCGGCGTGGCGTCGGCCAATTGCAGCATGGGCGGGTAGGAGACCCAGTAGGGGGTGGGCACGATGACCTCATTGCCGCGTTCAAACAGCACTTGAAAGAGGTTATAGAGGGCGTGCTTACCGCCGCAGGAGACGATGATCTCTTCAGGTTTGTAGTCCAGGTTGTTATCCCGCTTGAATTTCTGGACGATGGCTTCTTTCAGATCAGGGATACCGCCCACCGGGGTGTAACGGGTGAAACCGTCCCGGATGGCTTTGATGGCTGCTTCTTTGATATTATCGGGAGTATCGAAATCGGGTTCGCCGATGCCGAAGTTGACGATATCAATTCCCTTGGCCAGCATGGACTTAGCCTTGGTATCGATGGCCAGCGTCGGGGAGGGTTTGATTTGTTTGATGCGTGCGGTTAACACTCTTGCTTCTCCTTTGGAAATTTAATTCAAAAGTTGATAATTACAAGAAATTGTGATATCTGTCAACGAGCATTTGATAATAATCTGATAACTTCGGGTCTGATCTGATGACCATGATTAAACTTATCGCCATAGTGGCCAAAAATAACGCCGGTGCCATCCAGGCAGGGGAAGGCTTGCAAAGTTGGCTGGCGGCGCGCTCTATTCAAGCCAACCTGCTGATCAATGAACCGGAACCCAATTTTCCCCCTTTGCCGGTGGAAACCGAGGTTATTATTGTCTTCGGCGGCGACGGCACTCTCTTGAGCGCGGCCCGGCACTATGGCCAGCAGGGCACCCCCATCTTGGGCGTCAATGTCGGCGGCTTGGGTTTTATCACCGCCATCGGTCTGCAAAAGCTCTATCCCATTTTGGAAAAAGTGTTGCACTATGATTTCCAGGTGGAAGAGCGGATGCAGTTGACCGGCACGGTTATCCGGCAGGGGGAGATTTTTTGCCAGCAGAGCGTCTTGAATGACGTGGTGATTAATAAAGGGGCGCTGGCCCGCATCGTTGAATTAAAAACCTATATCGACAATGAATACCTGACCACCTATCGGGCCGACGGGCTTATTGTTTCGACGCCCACCGGTTCCACCGCTTACACCCTGGGAGCGGGTGGCCCCATCGTCTTCCCGACGTTGCAGACCATCACTTTAATTCCCATCTGTCCCTTTACGCTCACCAACCGGCCTTTGATCCTGCCGGACACCTTTACCGTTTCCGTGGTCCTGGACGAACGCAGCCGGGACGTCTATTTGACCTTTGACGGGCAGGTGGGATTTGCCCTGCAGCCCCAGGATATTGTGGAAATAAAAAAAGGACCCGGAGTGATCCGCCTGATAAAATCGCCCTATAAGAATTATTTCGAAATCCTGCGGACGAAACTGCGTTGGGGGGAAATGTAGTTATAAGTGTTCGAGTTTCGGTTAGTGGTCAGATAATTATTTAGTTAGTCAGGAAACCTCTTATGCTGTTTTGGGTGAAAAATGGCTCTTGCCGGAAATCCTTGCACTACAGTAGCGTCACTGCCTGGAAGGTCCAGGGACAGGAGATCAAGCCGCGGCAACAGGAGCAATTGGCTACGGAGTCCCTGCTGACCCTGTCCATTAACGGCTTGAAAGCCTACCAGTTGTTATACCTGCCCGGACTGGAAATCGAACTAAGTTATGGATTCTTATTGACCAGCGGCATCATTGAGCAAACGGACGACATTGTGGAAATGCGCCTGGCTCCTGCGGACCGCAGTGCCGGACGGGTTTATGCCCAGGTTCAGGTCCAATTGGCCAAAATTTTCGAGAACAAACGGGATCTCAGTGCCGTGATGGCAGACGCGGTTTTGACTAATGCCGACTTGGCCGGACAGCGATTAACCGCCGGTCAGTTTCGAAAATTTCCCGACCAGCAGGTGCGGGTGACCGTGGCCGAGATTTTGACCTTGATGGCCAGTCTGCCGGGGCGCCAAGAGATTTTTCGCCAAACCGGGGCTACCCACGCCATTTTCCTGGCCTCCGCCGGAGACGGGGAAGTCATCCTGGGAGCCGAAGACGTGGGCCGGCACAATGCCTTTGACAAGGTCATCGGCCAGGCCCTCATGAAAAATCTGCCCACGGGTGATAAAATTGCTCTGCTCAGCGGTCGGGCCAGTTTTGAGATGGTCTTTAAAGCGGCCCGGGCGGGAATTCCCCTGATGGCCTCAGTTTCAGCCCCCACCTCATTGGCGGTGAGGCTGGCGGAACTCCAGGGCATCACGCTCATCGGCTTTGTTCGGGGCGAGCGCTTGAATATCTACACCCATCCTCACCGTGTCGCTGATCTCGGCATTCCCGCATAACAAAATAAGTTAGGATTTAATTTTGTTTGGGCCTTGGCTGACAGGTTTATTCCACAAGAAATTTGATTGGCTTCAGGTAGCGGTCACGTCTCATTGCAACGCCTCCTGCGCCTATTGTCCCCACACGGTGTACCGCCGCCATTGGCAGCCGCGGCATCTTTCCCTGGCCACCTTTCAGCGCCTGGTGCCTGATCTGAAAAGGGTCAACCTGGTTTACCTGCAGGGGTGGGGGGAGCCCTTCCTGAATCCCGATTTTTTCACCTTCGTGTCCCTGGCCAAACAGGCAGGGTGCCGGGTGGGCGCCACCACCAATGCTACACTTCTGACCGAGGCCCTCATTACCCGTATCGTAGAGTCGGATATGGATGTGCTGGCCTTTTCTCTGGCCGGTATCGGCGAGACCAATGATGCCTGGCGGCAGGGCACCAGTTTTCAGCAGGTCCTGGAGGCCATCCGCTCCCTCCAGGCCTGCAAACGCCGTTTGGGGAAGCTCACCCCCCATGTACATATCGCCTATATGCTGTTGCGTTCCGGACTCGCAGATCTGGAAAAGTTGCCCATGGCGCTTCAGGGTTTGGGAATCAGCCAGGTGGTCATCAGCACCTTAGACCTGGTGGCGGCACCGGAGTTGGCACAAGAATCCCTGGCGGCACTATCTGAGCCGGAAGGTGCTGAAATCACCAGGCGCCTGGAGGAGTTGGCTGCCGCCGGCATCCGAAGTAATCTTCCCATTCATTATCCCCACAGATCCTCTCCGGGCCGAAGACCAGAGTGCCCGGAAAATGTGTTACGGGCCGCGGTGGTTTCCACCGAAGGGGACGTCTCTCCGTGCGTTTATACGAATATGCCTGCCTCAGCCGGCGATTATTATGTCAAAGGCATAGCCGCACCAAATCCAATCGTCATTTTTTGGCAACCTGCACGACCTCTCTTTACAAGAGATCTGGCGGTTACCGACCTATGTCAACTTCCGCCGGTCCTGGCAGCGGGGGGACCTTGCCGACGCTTGCCGCAGTTGCTTGAAATTGCACGTTTATTGATCATTTCACGGGAAGGATTTATTATTCGCAGCATTCTGGCCACACATTAATCCTCCGGGTTAAAAAAATAATCAGTTGAATGGAATAAAGTGTTGAAAAAAAACGGCAAAGGTTCTAATGTGTTGGTAATAAATTCAATTCTTACGACATTTTTTAGACAGGTTAGGTTAACCAGACTGGATCGGCAAGGGGCTAAACCCGTCAGCCCCGGGTAAAGGAGGTGAGACGCAACTCCCCTGTTTTGAAAGTTGTCTGAGTTGGTTCCAAAAATTTATTGGCTAAAAGCAGCCGGGACAAACCTCCCGGCCACAGCGAATTGTGGTGTAAGGAAGGAGGAGGACCGCATGAAATTTTATGAAATGGAAAGTATCAAAAAACTCTTGGGACTGCCCTCCCAGACTGGGGTTAAGCAGATCGAGGCAAGGCTCTCCGAACTTTTGGCCAAGGAGGAGGAACTGGAGGGGTTGAAGGGTGAACATCTGAAGAATCAAGAATCGGCTAAAAGCCGGAGCTGGTGGCGGCGCCGGAGTTAGAACCAGATTCCCTGGCGGAGGTCTCGGCGGCCGAACCGGCGGCAATGCCCTTTCGTCAAAAAGAGTAGGCTGATGCTGGGGGCAGGAGGGATTTTGCCCTCCACCAGGCTGGCAGGTCCTCACTAAGCCGGCAAAAGAATGTCCGGTAAGCATTATACGAGCCGTGTTAGTATCCAACAAAGGTGATGACACTCCGTGTGTCAATACCAAGGTGCCTGTTTCTGAACTAGCTGCAAGAAGCCGGGATAGCCCCCCTGGCCAGATCGAAATGGGGTGAAGGAAGGAGGAGGACCATATGAAATTTTATGAAATGGAAAGCATCAAAAAAATTCTGGGACTGCCCTCCAAAGCCGGAGCCGGTCAGATCGAGACCAGGATCTCCGAACTCCTGGCCAAAGAGGAGGAACTGGAAGCCTTAAAGAGCAAGTGGGAGGAGCGGGAGAAAAAAGAATTAACCACGAGCCAGTGGCAAGCCCTCTATAAATCGGAGGACTGGCTGGGCGTCTGGATCGGTCTGGGCATTATTGCCTTAGCTATCATGTATTTTTCTTTCACCGGCCAGAGCTTTAAGGCGCCCAAGTTCAGATGGACTACCGGGGCAGAATTTCAGTCCCACGCCACCGGTATTGTGCCTTTGGTGGATCGGGTTATCCAACAGGCCGAAGCCAAAGGAGAGACGCCCATACAAGAGCAGGCCCTGGCCTTGAAAGCGGCCATAGAAGCCAAGGATAGAAAGGCTGCCGGGGCTGCTGCCAAAAAGTTGGAAGAGGCCGCCAAACAGACCAAAGATAAGGGCCTCAAGGCTACGGCCGGGGAAGTGGGGAAGGATATCTCGGGGCAGTCCGGTAATCTCCTGGATAAGGTCGTGACCGGGGATAATATTCTCCTGGCCATTTATGTGGCCCTGGCCTATCTGGTCATCGGCATCATCGGCATGGCGCTGATGGGCCAGCCGGTCGGCTATTTCATCACCGGCTTCCCCTTTGTCTTTCTCATTTCCTGGCTGGCCCTGTTTCTGGCGGGCAACTTTACCATTCACGAATACGGCCTGGAATACGTGCTTTTCTGTCTGTTTATCGGTCTGGCCGTGAGCAATTTTATCGGGGTGCCTAATTGGATGATGGCGGCCGTGAAGACGGAATTTTACATCAAAATCGGCTTGGTCATCCTGGGGGCCCGGGTCCTCTTCGGGGTGATCATGAAAGCCGGTTTTCTGGGGATGGTTCAGGCCCTGGCGGTGGTGTCCGTGGTCTGGTACGGCTGCTGGTGGCTGTGCAAAAAGCTTGGTATTGACGACGAGTTTTCCGCCATGCTTTCCAGCGCCGTGTCCATCTGCGGCGTCTCCGCGGCCATCGCCACGTCCGGCGCGGTCAAAGGCGACCCCAAGAAACTTTCCTACGTCACCTCCATCGTCCTGATCTGCGCCGTGCCCATGATGGTGCTCATGCCCATCATCAGCAAGGCCTTTGGCATCCCGGACGCGGTGGCCGGGGCCTGGCTGGGAGGCACCCTGGACACCTCGGGATCGGTGGTGGCCGCGGGCGCCCTGATCAGCGATCTGGCCATGAAGGTGGGCGTCACCGTCAAGATGTCCCAGAATGTGCTCATCGGCGTGGCGGCCTTTATTCTCTCCGTGGTCTGGACCATGAAGGGTGTCAAGGAAGGCGAGGAGGCCACCTTGTGGGAAATCTGGTACCGCTTCCCCAAATTCGTCCTGGGGTTTTTGGCATCTTCCCTGTTATTTTCCTTTATTCTGAGTGAGGCCACCATCAAGGCCATCGGTAGGCCCCTGCAAAACCTGGAGGTCTGGTGGTTTGCCCTGGCCTTTACCAGCATCGGTCTGGAAACCAGATTTACGGACATCGCCAAACTGGGGGGCGGCCGACCGGCCCTGGCCTTCCTGGTAGCTCAGGCATTTAACGTGGTCTGGACCCTGATCCTGGCCTACCTGCTGTTTCGGCGGGATTCTGTTCCCGGCGCCGGTGTTTTAGTGGTTGATTAGATCCTCCTAATGATATGAAATAGTAACTATCAAATTATTGAATTACTCGTGGGGGCGGTTCGCGAATCGCCCCTACGAAACTGTGCTGGAGTGTGCCTATGGATTGGGCGGCCTGGGGCCTGGAGACGCTGGATTGGAAGTTTTTCGCCGGTGTTATCAACATTGTCATTATTGATATCATCCTGGCCGGCGACAATGCCGTGGTGATTGCCATGGCGGTGCGCTCGCTGCCCCGGAAACAGCGGCAATGGGGCATTATGTTGGGCGCCGGGGCCGCGGTGCTCCTCCGGGTGGTCCTCACCTTCTTTGTGGCCAAGCTGCTGAATATTGAATTCATCAAACTGGCGGGCGGGGTGCTCATCGCCTGGATTGCGGTCAAACTCTTCATCGAAGGCTCTCCGGAACAGGCCGACAAGGAAGCCAAGACCCTGCTCCAGGCCATGTGGCTCATCGTGGTGGCGGACATCACCATGAGCACCGACAACGTCCTGGCGGTGGCCGGCGCCTCCCACGGCAATGCTTTTCTGCTGCTTTTCGGACTGGCCCTGTCCATACCTTTTGTGGTCTTCACCAGCAACCTGCTGGCCATGCTCATGGACCGTTATCCCATTATTATCTATATCGGGGCGGCGATCCTGGGCCGGGTCGCGGCGGAAATGATCTTTACCGATCCCTTTGTGGAGCGCTGGCTGTCTCTGCCCACCTGGTTTAAATACGCCATGGAGGTACTATTTGCCTTCGGCGTTATTGGCGTGGGCAAGCTGTGGCTCTGGTATACTTTTCGAAAAGCCGAAAAAGCGGCGTCGGCCCCAGTTGCTACTGTGCCAACCGGGCACTTCGGAGGAGGAGTAAACATGGCTATTCTGACTATTTCCCGGGAATATGGCAGCGGCGGCCGGGAGATCGGCCGTCGGGTGGCAGAACGGTTGAAGTATGAATATGTGGACAAGGAGCGACTTTTTCTGGATCTGGACCGGCAGGGTAAACGCTGGGGACAGGCGGCCCGGGAACTGGACGAAGTCTGCCCCACCTTCTGGGAGCGTCACGACTGGCAGTATCACGGCTATATAACCCTGTTGGAATCCCTGATTTTTCAATACGCCGCCGCGGATAAGGTCGTGATCATCGGTCGGGGCGCTTTCCTGCTGCTCCAGGACGTGCCTTTCTGTCTGAAGGTGCGGCTGGTGGCCCCCCCGGAAGTGCGGCTGGAGCGCATTATGGTCCAGGAAAGCCTGGACCGGGAAGCGGCTCGAGGAACTTATGGCCCGGGTGGACCGGGACCGGGCCTGCTACCTGCAGGCCAATTATGAGAAGGCCTGGGATGAGGAAGGCAGCTATGATTGTGTCTTCAATACCGGTAGCTTGACCTATGACCAGGTGGTGGAGCTGCTGATTGAGGCGCTGGCGGAAAAGGAGAGTCAGGCCACTCCCGAGGCCAGGGCTCAGTTGGCTGATCTGGCCCTGACCCATCGCCTCAAGGCCCGAGTGGCCACTGATCCTCGGGTCCTGGCGCCCACCCTGAAAGTATTTCTGGAAGACGGAACCATTGTCGTTGCCGGTGTCATCCACACCCCCAAGGAACTGCATCTGGTGGAGGAAATCGCCCGGGAGGTCTGCGGCTCAAGACCTCTGCGCTTTGATCTGCATCACCGGTGATGGCTTTACCCCATGGCCCTGCAATAGAAAATCATCTTGCCGTAACGTTCTAACCGAAACGATACGCCGCGGCGCAGGCGCCTTCACTGGAGACCATGCAGGGGCCGATGGGCTGGGAGGGGGTGCAGGTGTTGCCGAATAAGGGGCAGTCCGGCGGCGGCAGGAGGCCCCGCAAGACCTCGCCGCAGCGGCAGGGGGTGGCTTTGGGTGGAGGTACCTTGGCCAGTGCCTGAGCAAATCGAACCCTGGCATCAAAATTTGCTAAATGGGGCTGGATGTTAACCCCGCTGCCGGGAATGAGACCCAGGCCGCGCCATTCGGCGTCGCCAGAGACGAAAACTTCCTGGAGCACCTCCTGGGCCTTGGGGTTGGCCGGGGCCGACACGGCCCGTTTATAGGCGTTGGCCACGTGTCTGTCGCCGGTCCGGAGCTGGGTCAGAATAGCTTCGACGCCCAGCAGGATATCCAGGGGTTCGAAACCGGTGACCGCACAGGGCAGGTGAAACTCCTGGGGGATGAAATCGTATGAGGCTGCGCCAACGATGGCGCTGACATGGCCGGGCAGCAGCAGGCCGGAGACCTGCAATTCGCCGCTGGAGAGCAAGGCGCGCAGGGCTGCCGGCATGGTTTTATGGACGCTGAATACCGAGAAATTTTCCAGGTTGGCCGCCGCGGCGGTGAGTATGGCCAGGGCTGTGGCCGGCATGGTGGTCTCAAAGCCGACCCCGAAGAAAACGATCTGTTTGTCAGGTTCCTGGCGGGCGATCTCCACGGCGTCAAAGGGAGAATAGACGACCCGGACGTCGGCACCCTGCGGCTCGTTGGCGATCCAGTGACGTCCGGCTGCCCGGCACCCGAATCATATCGCCAAAGGTGGCGAGCACCACTTCGGGCTGTTCACCCAGGGCCAGAAAGCCGTCCAGGTCCTGCTGGGAGGTGACGCAGACCGGGCAGCCCGGCCCGGAAATCAAGCGAACCCCGGGGGGAAGAAGCATTTTCAAGCCGAAGCGGGCCACCGACATGGTATGGGTGCCGCACACCTCCATGATGGTGGCCGGTGCCGGGGATGAACCCAGCAGACGCCGGGCCAGATTTTGCACCAGGTCCTTGTCCCGGAATTCCTCACTGAATTTCATCGGCCAGTTTCCGCAGCAAATCCAGGGTTTCGGCTGCGTCTTCCGGGTCGAGCCGGGAGATGGCCAGGCCGGCGTGGATCAGGACATAAGTCACCCAGCCCGGCTTCGGGCAGTAAGATCCAGGCGTGCCTGCCGGGTGACGCCGTCAACCTCGGCGGTGGCGATGGTGCCGTTGATATCAATTATTTTCATGGGTATGGCTAGACACATGAGTGTGGACCTTTTATCCGTCGAAGCAGAAATTCCGCAAAGGCTTTCAGCAGTCAGTCAGCTTTCAGCTAAAAAATTTGTTAGTGAAATTATATCAGGGGAGAGGCGCAATGTCTTCTGCTAAAAATGGACGTGTTCCGTTGAGAACCGAAATCTATTCCCGGCTTAGAATCGCCGCGGCCACCGCCGCCTGCCCCAGGGCAATACCACCATCATTGGGGGGCGCCTGCTGGTGAGACAAGACTTCGAACCCTGCCTTGGTCAATCTTTCCAGACAGCGAGTGAAAAGCAGGCCGTTTTGCCAGACCCCGCCGGAAAGGGCGACGAGATTCAGCCCCGACTTCTCCCGCTCAGAAACACAAACCTGTTCGCAGGCGCGGACCAGGGACTCATGAAAACGGGCCGCCACTCGCTCCGGCGCCGTTCCCTGCAGATAATCATCCACCACCTGGCGAAACAAGGAGATGGTATCCACCACCAAAGGCTCCTTGCCGGGTAGCAGCTCCAGGGGATAAAAGCCATCTTCCGGCTGTGCGGCTGCCATCTCCAATTCGAGAGCTGGTTGACCCTCATAGGTGCGCTGGCGGCAAATATTCAGGGCGGCGGCCACGGCGTCAAAGAGTCGGCCGGCGCTGGTAGTGCTAAGTGAGTTCCAGCCGGTGGTCAACTGCCGCCACAGGATCTGATCTTCCAGACTGGAAAATTTTAGGCTTAGTTGTGCCGCCTTGTTTTTGGCCGCTTCTCCGTAAGCGGCATAGAGATACGACAGAGCCATCTTGCCGGGATGCCGCACGGCGGTTTCCCCGCCGGGGAGCCAGACGGGAGCAAAGTGGCCTACGCGGCGGTAACCGGTCAGGTCCGCCACCAGGATTTCTCCTCCCCAGATGGTGCCGTCCGGCCCGTAGCCGGTGCCGTCAAAGGCCAAACCCAGGCAGCGCTCGGTGCGACCGTTTTCCGCCAGACAGGCGGCAAGATGGGCGTGGTGGTGCTGGACGCCCATCAACCGGACATCGGTTAATTCCCGGGCGTAGTGCGTGCTCAGATAGGCCGGGTGCAGGTCATGGGCCACTACCTGGGGACGACGTTGGCTGAGTTCCTTGAAATGTTCGACGGCGAGACGATAATAATCCAAGGTTTCGATGGTATCGAGATCGCCGATATGCTGGCTAAGGAGCGCCGATTGGTCCCAGGCCAGGCAAAAGGTGTTTTTATCCTGGGCCCCCACCCCCAAAATATCCTGCGGGCAGGTCAGGGGCAGGGCAATGGCCCCGGGGACATAGCCTCGGGCCCGGCGCAGAATGATGGGGGCGTGGTGGGCAACCGGTCGGACCACGGAATCGTCACAGGGAACCTGAATATCTCGGTCGTGCAGCAAAAATGCCTCCGCCAGTTCGCCCAAGGTTCGGCGGGCTTCGTCATTGGCAAAGGCCAGAGGTTCTTCACTGCGATTGCCGCTGGTCATCACCAGCACCGGCGGTGAGTGCTGCAGGAGCAACAGGTGCAAAGGGGTATACGGGAGCATGAGGCCAAGATAGGTGTTGCCGGGGGCCAATCCGGCGGCCAGGTCGGCTCCAGCGCGTCGGCGGACCAACACGATGGGGCTGGACGGGGACGTTAGCAGATTTTTCTCTACTTCCGTGAGTTCGGCGATCTGGGCGGCCACTTTTCAGGTCCCGTACCATCACTGCGAAGGGTTTGTCTTGCCGACCCTTGCGCTGCCGCAACAACTCCACCGGGGCATCCTGCCGGGCGTCGCAGGCCAGGTGAAAGCCACCCAATCCCTTGACTGCCACAATTTTTCCAGCCCGGAATAACTCCCCCGTTTTGGCCAGGGCATCGCAGTCGTATCGCTGCCCCTGGTATTCCAGCCATAGCTTGGGACCGCAAACCGGACAGGCAGAGGGCTCAGCATGAAAACGGCGGTCCAACGGGTTCTGGTATTCCATCCGGCAGGCCTCGCACATGGTGAAGGCGGCCATGGTGGTGTGGGCCCGGTCGTAGGGCAGGTTCTTGATGATGGTAAATCGTGGCCCGCAGTTGGTGCAATTGGTAAAGGGGTAGAGAAAGCGGCGATCCTGGGGATTCTTGATCTCTGCGGCGCAATCCGGACACAGGGCCACATCCGCAGGAATGACCGCCGCAGTGGGGCCGGAATAATGGCTTGCAAGAATAGAGAAACTCTGCTCGCCCAAAGGAAGGACGTCTTCGGCCACCACTTCCCTGAGATAGGCCAAGACCGGCGTTTCGGTGGTCAGATCATGCAGAAAAGCGCCCAGGGCCTCGGGAGGTCCTTCAATCTCCAATTCGACATGGCTGGAGGTGTTGAGAACATACCCACTGAGATTGTGCTTGACTGCCAATCGGTAGACAAAGGGGCGGAAGCCGACTCCCTGCACTGTTCCGGAAATCCGGACTTTCTTTCTGGCGATAATTATAAACTTTTTCCTCTCTTGTCCGGGTCCACCAATTCGAATCGTAATAATAATGTAAGCCTGCCGAATAGTCCCGTCAAGACTCCATCATTTTTGGAAAAATAACGTGTTAAAATACTGTCTATCTGGGGGAAATCCCTCCTCGTCGGGGTGATATTCCCCACATGATTATTATAGCACAAGACAATATGTTGATATACTTGCTTAATTTGCTGTCCAACGATGGCATGGATATGGCAATATCTTCTTTGGATATAATTTTGTCAAAAGGAATCGTCAATCGATTTGTTAACAAGGAGAGTCGTATGGCCCGGGAGATAAAAGGATCGGTCATGGTGGTCGGTGGTGGCATTGCCGGCATTCAAGCCGCGCTGGATGCTGCCAACTCAGGCTATTATGTCTATTTAGTGGAAAAAAATTCCGCCGTTGGCGGGAAGATGGCGCAGATCGACAAGACCTTTCCCACCAATGACTGCGCCATGTGAATTATCTCCCCCAAACTGGTCGAGGTCGGCCGGCACATCAATATCGAGCTTCTCTGTCAGACGGAACTCACCGATATCAGCGGCGAACCGGGCAACCTGGCGGTGACGCTCAAGAAAAAACCCCGTTTTGTGGATTTGGCCAAATGCACCGGGTGCGGCGATTGCGCCAAGATCTGTCCGGTGTCACTCCCCGATACCTTTAATCTGGGATTGGCTGACAGAAAAGCCATCTATCGGCTCTATCCCCAGGCCATTCCTTCCGGGTTTAGCATCGACAAACTGGACCGGGCTCCCTGCACGCTGACCTGTCCGGCCGGCATTAACGTCCAGGGGTATGTGCAGCTCATTAAAATGGGCAAGTATGCCGAGGCGGTGCAGCTTATCATGGAACGCCTGCCCTTGCCGGGGGTGTTGGGGCGGGTCTGTCCGCATCCTTGTGAAGACAAATGTCGGCGCCGGGACCTGGATGAGCCCATTGCCATCTGTAACCTCAAGCGCTTTGCCGCGGATCAGGTGGACCTGGAAAAGCTGCCGATGCCGCTGCGGGAGGCGAGGCCGGAGAAAATTGCCATTATCGGTTCCGGTCCGGCAGGCCTGGCCTGCGCTTACAGCCTGGCCCGCCAGGGCTACCGGCCCACGATCTTCGAAGCCATGTCCCAAACCGGCGGTATGCTGCGGGTGGGTATCCCGGATTACCGTCTGCCCAAGGACGTGTTGGATCGGGAAATCGACAACATCCTGAGGTTAGGAGTGGAGTTGAAAACCAATACCGCCCTGGGCCGGGATTTCACCTTGGATGATCTTACCAACCAGGGATTCCAAGCCATATTTATCGGTGTCGGCTGCCATGTGGGGGCGGCCTTGGGCATCCCGGGCGAGGATGTCAAAGGAGTTATGCAGGGAGTTGATTTCTTGAGGGATCTCAACACGGGCAAGAAACCACCGGTGGGTAAAACCATGGCGGTCATCGGCGGCGGCAATGTGGCCTTTGACGTGGCCCGGTCAGCCCGCCGGTTGGGAGCCGAGGTCATCATTGTCTATCGCCGTTCCCGGGAGGAGATGCCGGCCAATCCCGAAGAAATTGAAGAAGCCGGTTGCGAAGGTATTCCCATTCAGTATTTAGCCGCCCCCCAACAAATCATCGTCAAAGATAATAAGGTGGCGGGTCTGGAATGTCTGCGCATGGAGTTGGGCGAGGCTGACAGTTCGGGCCGGCGCCGGCCGGTACCCATACCCGGCTCTGAGTATGTGTTGGAAGTGGATATGGTAGTGCCGGCCATCGGCCAGAAGGCCAACCTGAACGGCATCGAAGGGGCCGAGATCAAGACCACCCGATGGGGCACGATAGAAGTGAATCCGGTCACCTATGAAACCTCCAGACCCGGGGTCTTTGCCGCCGGCGATGTCCACACCGGACCCTGGATTGCCATCAGTGCCGTGGCCGGCGGGATGGAGGCGGCGGAGTCCATTGAACGTTACCTTCAGGGCGCCGACCTGACCCAGGGTCGGGATCTGGGGGAAGAAGCCAAGGCCATGCAGCAGTGGACGGATATTCCCCTGGATGAAGAGAAAAAATCCCGGGAAGCGATGCCGCAACTGGAGCACGAAGTCTGCTGCACCTGCTTCGATGAGGTCATGCAAGGATACACTGAGGCTCAGGCCCAGGGGGAGGCGGAACGCTGTCTCAACTGCGGCGTCTGTTCCGAGTGCATGCAATGCGTGGAGGTCTGCCAGGCCAAGGCGGTGGACCATGAGCAACAGCCGGAAACCGTTACTCTGCAGGTCGGCTCAGTCATTCTGGCCCCCGGTTACCGGACCTTCAATCCCGCCGGGATCGACACCTATTTGTATGGCAAACATCCCAACGTGGTCACCACCATGGAATTTGAAAGGATGTTGAGCCCGGGCGGCCCCTTTCAGGGCCACATCACCCGGCGTTCCGACGGCAGAGAACCAAAAAAAATTGCCTGGGTCCTGTGTGTCGGTTCCCGCAGTGAGAAACCGGGGGAACACCCGTATTGCTCCAACGTCTGCTGTATGACCGGCTTGAAGCAGGCCATCGTGGCCCAGGAGCACATCGGTGCCGATCTGGATATGGCCGTTTTTTATATGGATATGCGCACCACCCGGAAAGATTTTGAAAAGTATATGGTCGGTATTGAAAGCCGGGGGGCCAGGCTGGTCCGGTCCCGGGTACACAGCATTTTGCCGGAGGGCAGGGAAGGGGACTTACGGGTCCAATACATCACCGAAGAAGGAGAAGCCAGGGAAGAAGTGTTCGATATGGTGGTCCTGGCCGTGGGCATGGAAATAGCCCCGGACGCCAAACTCTTGGCCGAAAAATTGGGGGTTGAACTCAGCCCCAACGATTTTGTGGAAACCAGTTGTTTTGCACCGGTGAGCACCACCCGGCCGGGATTATTTGCCTGCGGCGCCTTTACCAGCCCCAAGGACATCCCCCAATCGGTAATGGAGGGCAGTTCCGCCGCGGCCGCGGCTACCCGTGATCTGGCTGCCGCCCGGGGGACGCTTCTGAAGAAAAAGATATACCCCATCGAGAAAGTGGTATTGGGAGAAGAAGCTCGGGTGGGGGTGTTCATCTGCAACTGCGGTATTAATATCGGCGGTGTGGCGGACGTGCCGGGTCTGGTGGACTATGCTCAGACCATACCAAACGTGGCTTATGTCCAGGACAATCTCTTCAGCTGTTCTGAAGATGCCCAGAAGCAGATGGTGGAAAAAATCCACGAGTACGACTTAAACCGGGTGGTGGTGGCGGCCTGCAGTCCTTCCACGCACCAGCCCATCTTCCAGGATATGTTGCGCAATGCCGGTTTAAACAAGTATCTCTTTGAAATGGCCAATATCCGGAACCAATGCACCTGGGTCCACCAGGGCGCGCCGGTTCAGGCCACGGAGAAATGCCGGGATCTCATCAATATGGCGGTAGCTAAATCCCGTCTGATGGAACCCCTGGAATACCTTAAAGTGGGAATCAATCGTCGGGCTCTGGTGGTGGGCGGCGGCACTGCCGGTATGACCAGCGCCCTGGCCTTGGCGGATCAGGGGTATTATGTCCATCTGCTGGAACGAACCGACCGGCTGGGCGGGAATGCCCTGAAACTGCATACCTCCTGGCGGCGGGAGCGCATCCGCCCCTTCGTCTATGAGTTAATTGCCAAGATTGAAAACCACGATCACATCCAGGTCCACTTTGAGGCCATCGTCACGGGAGTGGCCGGCACCACCGGGAACTTTACCACCAAATTATCCAATGGCGTGGAGATTGAGCATGGCATCGTGGTCATTGCCATCGGCGCCGAACCTTTCCGGCCGGAAGGCATGTATCTTTACAAGCAGCATCCCAATGTGTTGCTGTCCCTGGATCTGGACCGGGAGTTGGCCCGGAATAGCGCCCGGGTCCGGGAAGCCGAGGCCGCGGCTTTTATCCAGTGCGTGGGCTCCCGCATCCCAGAAAGGCCCTATTGTAGCCGAGTCTGCTGTTCCCACTCCGTGGAAAACGCCCTGCGCCTGAAAGAACTAAACCCTGACATGGACGTCTATATTCTTTACCGGGATATGCGGACGTATGGCGAACGGGAACTGTTATACGAGGAAGCCAGGCGCAAAGGCGTCATCTTTATCCGTTACCGGTTGAACGACCCCCCGGTAGCGGATTTTGACGGTGACAAGATTCGCCTGACAGTGATCGATCACGTCTTGCAGCGGCCCATTACTTTTAATGTGGATTTATTGACCCTGGCCACGGCTATCATCCCGCATCGCAATGCCCCGCTGGCGGAATTGTACAAAATCCCGCTGAATGCCGAAGGCTTCTTCACCGAGGCCCACGCCAAGATCAAGCCGGTGGATGCCTCCGCCGAAGGTATTTACCTGGCGGGGCTGTGCCATTATCCCAAGCCCATCCAGGAGTCCATTGCCGAAGGGCTGGCTACTGCGTCCCGGGCCAATACCATCTTGTCCCGGGAATACCTGGAATTGGAATCCACTATCTCCAATCCCATTGACGAAAACTGCGACGGCTGCGCTTTTTGTGTCGATTCTTGTCCTTTCCAGGCCATTACCTTGCTGGAATATATGAAGGACGGCAGCCAGAAAAAAACCATTGAGGTGAATGAAATTCTCTGCAAGGGCTGTGGGTCGTGCATGGCCACCTGTCCCAAAAAAGGCGTCACCATTGCCGGATTTAGTTTAGACCAACTGGATGCCCAGATAGATGCCGCCCTGGGGCTTTTATAAAAATTTCGAGTTTCGAGATTTCAAAGGTTTCCTCTGAGAATGGGGAGAACGAACTTTCAAATGAAAATTAGTTCACAACTAATATAAAAATGCCTTATAATACGTTTGGTGGCCGTCTCAGCATGACCAGCCGCCTGCAATGGCAAGGATTATAGGCCAATGATAGGTGCGAAACGAAATCCTGATAAAGAGGTTGACCTATGAGTGATGAATACGAACCCCTTATTATCGCCTTCCTCTGCAATTGGTGCTCCTATGCCGGTGCTGATCTGGCCGGAGTTTCCCGGATCCAGTACCCCCCTAACGGCCGGATTATCCGGGTGATGTGTTCCGGTATGGTCCACCCGAATCTGGTCATCAACGCTCTTACCAAGGGTGCTGACGGGGTGCTGGTCTGCGGCTGACACCTGGGCGAATGTCATTACCTGGAAGGTAATAAAAAAGCACAGGATAGAGCGGAAGCCATTGATATGATGTTGGAAGACTTCGGCCTGGAGCCGGAGCGTTTCCGGTTGGAGTGGATCGCCTCCTCCGAAGCCCAGCGCTTCGCCGATGTTATGACGGAAATGACTGAATCCCTCAAGTCGATAGGACCCAGTCCGTATAGCACCAGAGCCTAGACAGGCTTAGATTAATCCAGAAAATGGGCGAGAGTTTTTTCTGGTGGGAATACTCTTTGCTCCAAACCAGGTTATGAGTTTTCTCTCAGGTAATAAACTGAATAATCCTGATTCCGGAGGACGTAAAAAATATGGACGTGCCATTATCCCGGAAGTTTTTCGGCAAGAAATATATGTGGGACGGCTTGAAATATGACAGCCGCGACCAGGCTCAGGAGGCCGCAGATACTTATAAAAAGGATGGTTTCGAAGTCGAGACCGTCGCCGAAGGGGAGGTGCATCTAGTCTTTTCCAGACGTTTGGCAGGGACAGAAGCAAGCGCACCTTAATTTCGTGGATTAGTTGGCTCACTGAAGGGCCTGAATAAATGATTAATAAACATTTTAGCAACGATTTTTACATAAGGAGGGGAAAACCAAACCAATATCGAACCGCAACGCATTAACATTTCCAAAGGAGGAAATACGATGTCGGTGAGAGTATCCGAAGACTGGTTGAATGCCTGTTCCGGCTGTGAAATCTCCATTCTCAATATCGGCGATGCCTTGCTGGACCTGCTTCCCAAACTAAATTTTGTCCACATGACGGCGCTGGTGGACAATAAATTCTTCGGGCAGCTGGGAGACCAAAAAGAAATGCAGGTCCCTGAAGCCGTGGTGGCCATCGTCACGGGGGGCGTGCGGAATGAGGAACAGAAACACTTACTGAAAGCCTTCCGAGATAAGAGCAAAATTCTTATTGCCTTGGGCAGTTGTGCCGCCTACGGCGGTGTCCCGGCCCAGGCCAACATGTGGAAGAACGAAGAAGTCTTTGAGAAAATTTACCGTCATTGCGCTTCCACCGAACCCTCTGCTGACCCCAAGGATGCCAACGTGCCTCCCTGGACGGCGGCCTGTGTGGCGGTGGATGAAGTTGTCAAGGTGGACGTGACCATCCCCGGCTGCCCGCCCCATCCCGATTGGATTGTTGAAGCCCTGACCGCCCTGTTGGAGGGCAAGACTGCCTGGAGCCTGCCGGAGCGCAGCGTCTGCGACACCTGCCCCACCATCCGGGAGAAAAAATCGTCGGGTGGCGCCATCAAACGCGGTTTTGAAAACCTGGACTTCAACCCGGAGGAAGGGCTGGATAAAATGCGCTGCATCAACGAGCAGGGGTTTTTCTGCATGGGACCGGTGACGCTGGCCGGCTGCGCCGGCAAAGCCGGTGTACCCCGTTGCATCCAGGCCCGGACTCCCTGCCGGGGCTGCTTTGGGCCCATCCGCAAAGGTGCCCGCCCCATGGTGGACATGATGGGGGCGTTGACTTCGGTGGGTCTGGATCCGAAAACCGTCGTCGACCGCCGGGCCATCATGAACCGCTATATTGGCGGCCACGGCTTCCTGACCCCCCTGCCGGCCCGGCCGGCCAGATAAGGAGGAAAAATACATGGGCACGGTTATCAATATCCAACCCGTCACCCGAATCGAAGGGCATGCCAAGGTGGCCATCCATCTGGATGATAACGGCAACGTCGCTGATACCTACGTACATGTTCAAACCTTGAGAGGATTTGAAAAGTTCTGTGAAGGCCGTCCAGCGGAAGAAATGCCTCGGATTGTTTGCCATATCTGTGGCATCTGCCCCTGGGCCCACCATCTGGCCTCCAGCAAGGCGGGGGACGCCGCTTTTGGCGTCACACCACCCCCGGCGGCCATTAAACTGCGCCGGTTGATGCAAAATATCTCCTACGTGAGCGATAAGATTTTGCATTTCTATTTTCTAGCCGCGCCGGACTTTGTCATCGGTCCCGATGCCGATTACTCCGTGCGCAATGTGATGGGCATTGCCGCGGCCGCCCCGGACATTGCCAAACAGGTAGTCCACTACCGCTACCTGGGGGCAAAACTGTTGGAAAACTTTGCCGGGCGGGCCATTCATCCAACCTTCTCCATGGCCGGCGGGGTGAGCAAACCCATGATCGAAGCGGAGCGCCAGGAAATGCTCCCGGCCATGAAGGAACTGCTGGAATTTTCCAAGTTCACCCTGAAGTTTGCCAAAGAAAATGTCTTCCCCAAGTATATGGACGCCATTCAAAAGATCGGTGTCATTAAAGTGGGCTATTTGGGAACCGTCAGCGACGATGGCGCCATGGACTTCTATGACGGCAAGCTGCGCCTGATGAATGCCGAAGGCGCTTATGATGATTTCGCCTACGATCAATACCTGGACTACCTGGGCGAACACGTGGAAGGGTGGACCTACCAGAAATTCCCTTATGCCAAGAAATGGGGCGCCCTGAGTCTGGATCTGGATAATCCCGTGGGTGTCTATCGGACCAACACCTTGGCCCGGATTAACGTGGCCGATAAGATGGCCACGCCCCTGGCCCAAGCCGAGCTGGAGGAATTCCGGTCTCATTTCGGCCGGCCGGCTCACTTGACCCTTCTGTACCATTACGCCAGGCTCATCGAAATGCTGCAATGTGCCGAACAGGCCGTGCAGCTTCTGGAAGATCCTGAAATCACCGATACCAACATCCGTACCAAGATCGAGCCGAAGGAAGGCAAAGGTGTGGGGTGCGTGGAGGCTCCCAGAGGAACGTTGATCCATGACTATGAAATGGACAAAGACGGTCTGATTAAAAGCCTCAATCTGATCGTGGGCTCCACCCACAACAATGCCGCCATGAACATGTCGGTGAAACAGGCGGCCAAGGAGTTCATCAAAGAAGGCAAATACGATCAGGGGATTCTCAACAAGGTGGAAATGGCCATACGCGCCTACGATCCCTGACTGAGCTGCGCGACGCACCGCCTGGATGGCGGCGTAGCTGTGGAAGTGGCCATTATCGATGCCAACGGTAATGAATTGGGTCGTCTTACCAATTAATAATTGAGCAGAGGAGCCACAGGAAGTTATAGCCCATTTCTGTGGCTCCTGTTTTAACATTAGCGATAGGAGCTCTCAGCCTCTGGCTGAGACTGCGCCGGGAAACCGCGGTTATGATGCACGACCTCTTCGATAAATCCGTCCTGATTTTTGGCTGCGGCAATATTCTGTTCGGCGACGACGGCTTCGGACCCGCGGTGGTCAGCCGACTCCAAGAACACTATCTTCTGCCCCCGGAAGTAGGGGTCATGAATGTGGGCACCAGCATCAGGGATATCCTGTTTAATCTGGCGCTAAGTGAGAAAAGGCCGCGTCGGTTAATCATCGTGGATGCGGTGGACGAATCTGGCAAACCGCCAGGAGAGGTGTTTGAGATCTCGGTGGATGAAATTCCCCTTAAAAAGACGGCGGATTTTTCTTTGCACCAGTTTCCCACCGTCAATATTCTGAAGGAATTGAAGGACCATACCAACATGGATATCTGCATCCTGGTGGCCCAGGTTGATTCCCTCCCCGAGGAAGTCTCCCCGGGGCTGTCACCGTCCATGGAAGCGGCCATCAATACCGCCTGTGAGCGTATTATCAATTCCTTGTAAGCCTAAAGAACCGGGTAACTGATTAGATAACCTAACTCAGCTTACCCTATAATAAAAAAATTCACGGTATAAGGTGACTTCCTCATGGAAAAATTTCGGGTGCTGGTCGTAGATGATGAAGATGATTTCCGGAACACCTTGATTAAGCGGTTAGAAACCCGCAAAGTGCCGGTCACCGGGGCGGCCGGAGGGGATGAGGCCCTGGCTCTGCTAAAAGAACAGGACTTTGACGTCGTGGTTCTTGATGTCAAAATGCCGGGCAAAGACGGTATTGAAACCCTGCAGGAAATGAAAAAGCTGAAGCCCCAACTTGAAATTATTCTGCTCACCGGTCATGCCTCGGTGGAGTCAGGCATCCAGGGCATGAGGCTGGGCGCCTTCGATTACATCATTAAACCAACCCCCCTGGACGAATTGTTGGATAAGATGCAGCAGGCTTTTGACCGGAAAAAAAATAAATAACCTGCATTTTTCGAAGTACTGCCTGGAAACGACCGATAATTGAATTTACTATGGTTACATCGTCGGACCAGGGAGGGTGCCATACTTCCAGTTTGGGTTGCCGGGAATAATCTTAATTTTCTAAAGGATAGGCCAAATGCACGAATATTCGCTCATGCAAAGAATAATTGAAACGATCTGCAAAAATTTGGCAGACGGGACGGATTTCCAGGGACGTCAGGTAAAAGAGGTGGTGCTGCAAATCGGCGCCCTGGATATTCATTCACCTGAATCATTCCAACAGGCTTTTGAGGTGTTGGCCAGGGAAACTCCACTGTCCGGCTCTACCCTGCAACTCAAGGTCATTCCGGGTTCCATCTCCTGCCCCAAATGCGGTTTTCAGGGCGCCTGCAAAGAGGACGTCGACGGCCACGACCAGCTACCTTGCACCGAGTGCCCGCAGTGCGGCACTATTTCGGGAGTGATCGGGGGCCGGGGAGTGGAGGCCATCGAGTTGATTCTGGAAGATTAGTCAGAATAACTCTTAAAAGGATAGGGAAATGGAACCTGCGGCCCTCGTCAACCGCAGGTTTTGTGTTTTCCGGGCTGGTATGCCTGAAAATATAAAAACCTTACGATCAGATCTTAATTTATATAGATCAACATATTAATAATATTATAGAATAAGTTAAATGCCCGGTCCCATGATTTTCTCCACCGGTCGGCGTTCCGGAACATAATCGTGGGGGATTTTGCCCTCGTTCCATGCCTGGCTGACATAAAGACTGCAATAGCAACTCCCGAACTCTTTGACATCCTCGACTCGATACACACAGGGGCAGATAATGTCCTGGTCCCAGGTGCGCTCCCCGGAGAGCAGCCGGCAGGGACAACCCATATAGCCGTGTCGTTCCTTATTTTCCAGGAGCGAGGCCAGCAAAGCCAAAACGTGGTCCTTGTCCGTGTTAAAGTAATACCCCTTGGGCTCCTGGGTCTTTTTCAGCATTTCGTACAGCTCGGTGGCGTTCATCGGGAATTTAAGATCTCCTGAATTTCTTCTTTTTTAAAGCCCACAACTACTTTATCCCCGATAACTAACGTCGGAAAGGAAATCCGGGGATTAAGCTCTTTGACCTCTTCCAGCATGGCTTTGCGTTCGGCCGGTTCGAGCTTGTCCACTTCGATGCATTCATAGCTTGCAGTCGCATTGGGCCAGAAATTCCTTACAACTGCGGCAGTGACCGCAGGTGCTTAAAGCATACAGTTTGATATCGGTGGGTTCCATAGAGTGCCTTTCTTTATGTTCAAGGTTTCAGGGTGGTCAACTGGTGCCTTTTTTCCAGTTGTTCACTGTCAGAGTTTGCAGGGCCTGAAAATAGTGGGTGTGGTCATTGGGGGCTGGTTCCGTAGCCTGCATCAGATTCGAAAGGTGTTGGATCAGTACCCAACCGATGGCGTGAATCGCCTCGTGCCGGTCTAACCCTTCGGCCCTTAACCTGTCCAGCGTCTCTCTAACTACTTCGAGACCCTCGGCAAGCTGATTTTCCACAATGAGGTGTAAGGTGGCATGTATTTGGGGATTAGGGATTTTAACTCGTGTACGCCGGTGATAAGCCTGAATAAGTGCGACTCTTTCAGCTTCGTCCAGGGCAAGCCACTTATCCGGTTCGGGTGATTTGTCGGGCTGGTAGTTCATCGTCCTTTTCATTCTGATCCGATTGTGGATCGCTTCCCCTGGATTTTTTCAAGTGTAAGGCGTATAGGTTTAAACAGTGAATTTAACGCCTGACGTTTCAAAGAATATATCACGTATCTCATTTTGATTAAAGAACTATCTCCGTCTCCTGCGTCAGGGCGAAAACCTCCAGCGACGCTTTCCGGCTGGCAATGATTTCCCGACAGTGTTCCACAATCTGATCGACCGCCGCATCATCTCGATCTTGATTGTGGTGAAAAAGACCAAATTTCTTTACGTCCGCCTGTATGGCCAAGTCCAAGGCCTCCACATAGGTGGAATGCCCCCAACTACGGGTCTGTTGATATTCTTCAGGCGTATATTCGGTATCGTGGATCAAAAGGTCGGCATGGCGGGAAAAATCCGCATATTCCTCCTTGGTTAGCCCGCCCCGGTGATGGTAGCCTAATTCGTTGTCGGTTAAAAAGACAAACGTTTTATGATTTTCAACGAATTTATAGCCTTGGCCCCCATTGGGGTGGTTGAGATGGATGGGGAAAACCTCCACCGGACCCACATGGTAGCTCGTAACACAATCATCTTCATAGGTAAACTCAGCTCCCAGTTCACTAAAAGGCACCGGGAAAAACGGGGTGCTCATGGCCCGGGAGAGCAATTTTTTAATATCGCCCTGAGCTTCGTTGCAACCCAGAATATTAATCTTGGTTCTAGGGTCATAGATCGGCTTGAAGAAGGGAAAACCCAGAATATGGTCCCAATGGGAATGGGTGATGAACAAGGTATAAGCAAAGCGATGTTCGGCAAAAAGCTTCTTACCCAATCTCCTGAGGCCCGAGCCCGCGTCAATGATGATAATATCATCATCTTGACTGCGTATTTCAAAACAGCTGGTATCCCCGCCGTATCTCACGTATTCCTGACCTGATACCGGAATGGAGCCGCGTGCCCCGAAACATCGGATAATCATGTCTCAAAAACCCTCCCCTGGGCCGACTCCCTGACCTGGACGCCTTGACCCACCACACAATCCTCTAAATGGACCCCGGAGGCAATGACGGCCTCACTCCAGACCACGGTATTTTTCAAATAAACCCCATCGCCAACCTTCACATCCGGTCCCAGACAAACCCCGCCGTCCAAACAAACTGCGTCCCCCAGGGTTACTCCCGGGGCCAGATAAGGATCGGTTAGATGGGGGTAAAGGGCAGCTAGACCGGGCACGTCCCCGGCCAAGAGACGGCGGTGAATCTCTAAATAGTCCTGGGGAGTGCCGATATCCTGCCAAAAAAACCCGTGTCGTACTGTCGCGGCCACAGTTTCCCCCCCGGCGATGGCCTGTCGATAGGTATCAATAATATTAACAAAAATGCCCGGTGGGATCAGATCGAAAATTCGGGGAGAAACCACCTGGATGCCGGTGAAAGCCAGGGGCGACGGTGACCTCCCCGCGGTTAGAGGTGCCTCAAAAGCGTTCACCTGCCCGGCCTGGTCCAACCAGACATTATTAAACCTGGGGTAATCATGCAGGATCATCGTGGCCAGGGCCTCTGGCCGGTGCGCGCCATACGCTTGGGCTAAATCCAAGTCAGTAAGAATATCAGCGTTAATCACCAAAAATGGCGACTCGCCCAAAAATCCCGCCAGATTACGTAATCCCCCACCCGTCCCCAAGATTTCCGGCTCATAACTCAGAAATACTTCCCGAGGCGAAGGACCCAGAGACTCTAAAAAGAGCTTAATATCAGCCGCCCGGTGATGGGTATTAATGGCCACCCGCTTAAAACCCGCAGACTCAAGCTGGGCCAAAATAAGCCCCAAAAGAGGCCGGTTTAAAATGGGGAAAAGGGGTTTGGGAACCTGATAGGTTAAGGGTCTGAGCCGGGTGCCCAGGCCAGCCGCCAGGACGACCGCCGTAAGGGTATTTTTTTCCGTCATGGATCAGACTCCAACGGTTTTGTCATGCTTGCCATCGGCTCATTTCAACTTCTAAGTTTTCGTGAAAGAAACCAAATTTCCGGTTCTTTCTCTTTCTTCATTGAAAACTGAAAACCGAAACCCGTCAGATTAGCGTTTATAATTCAACTTCCGGAGGATTTCATAGCGCCAGGCCCGGCCGGCCTCTTGTTCCACTCCCTTGGGCGGGAAGCCGTCTATGACCCCCAGGATACCCCGGCCCAGTTCCGTTTCGGCCATGATTGCCTGTACCGGATTGGCAGTGGCACAGTGGATGGTGCAAACCTCCTGGCACATCTTTATGGCATTGAGCATATTAATGGGGAAAGCTCGGCGCAGGAGAATATTAAAGGTATGGCCGGCCGCCAAATTCTGAGCATTTTCCGTTGCCGCGGCGATTAACTCTTTATTATTGCCTTCCACCCGAATCTGGCATTCCCCCGAAGCCTCGCTAAATGCTAAACCAAATTCTACCCCTAATCCAGACGTGATTAAAATCTCATATAAATCTTCCACTGTCTTAATAAAATGGGCATGACCCAAAATGAGGTTGGCCTCCTCGGGAATCAGCAAATCCACAATTTTCAATTCCATGGTAGTGCCCTTTCTTCGTGTAAAAACATTACGATAATAACGGGAAATAATTTCTTCTTGCCGGGGCGCGGCCGGGAGCCTGAGTGAGGGCTGTCATCGGACCTGCCAGGCGCATCTGGTCTCCCGGATAGTTTCCGGCTGCCAGATATAGTGCAATTATAATCTTGTTAAATGAGCAAATACAAGCGATAATAACAGGATAAATAATGAAATACAGTGATCCGCTTCCCGGCATCCTGGACTTAAAAAACTCAGTAAAAATTATAGATACCGTCATGGCCTTTAAAACCTATCCACCACCCGGCAGCCCTCCCGGAATTTTGGAGCACCGGAGCGGTCGGCTGACACATCCCTCTCGTCTGCGGATCATCCGGTACGACGTCGACAGCCTGGAAGAAAAGGCTGACGCTACTGTGGCAGACTGCCAAAATTTCAAAGATCGCCCCGGGGATTAAATGGCTGCATCTGGAAGGGTTGCAGGATCTGACCCTGCTCCAGGACCTGGGCGCCTGTTTGGGTTTCCACCCCCTGGCTTTGGAAGATGTCGTGGAAGGCCGGGCCCCCATCAAAGTCGATGATTATCCCAATTATCTCTTCATTGTGAGCCGCTTGGTCACTGACTTGATCGATTTTAGTGACGAGCAGATCAGCCTGTTTTTGGGACCGGATTATCTTTTGAGCATTCAGGAGACCCATACTGACCATTTTGGCATCATTCGGGAGCGGCTGCGCCATGGTTCGGGACAGGTTCGTAGCCAGGGAGCCGACTATTTGGCCTACACCCTCATCGATTATATTGTTGATTCCTGGTTCCCTCTTCTGGAAAATTTCGGGGAACGGCTTGAGGACCTGGAAGACCGTCTGTTAAGTCAGCCGGATGGTAAGTTGACTCTCGAATTGCAAAGCCTGCGGCGCCAAATGCTACGCGGCCGGCGAATGTTGTGGCCTATCCGGGAATCCATCAACACTTTGCTTGATTTAGAGGGCACTTTAATTCACGAGCATACCCGGGTCTACTTGCGGGATTGCCATGACCATGCTTTCCAGGTTATCGACCTGCTGGAAAATTTCCGGGATATTGCTTCCGGTCTTATTGATGTCTACCTGTCCAGCATCAACAATCGGCTCAATGAAGTTATGAAAGTCCTGACGATCATCGCCACCATATTTATGCCCTTGACCTTTATCGCCGGCGTGTACGGCATGAATTTTAAAACCGAACTATCACCCTGGAACATGCCGGAACTGAGCTGGTATTACGGCTATCCCTTTGCCCTGGGACTGATGGGTATGTCGGTTTTGATTATGCTTATTTACTTTACACGTAAGAAATGGCTCTGAGGCGACTCAGTCATCGGTCCTCAGCCCTCAAATCGTTTGAGGGAGGCCCAAAAGAATATCCCCTAACAACGGTTACATCTCTATGAATCATTGGTTGAAAGTTTTCTGCCTTATCTTCATCTTCTTCACGTGCTTACCTGCGGCCGCCCAGGATATCAGCATCGGCTGCTATATCCCCATGACCGGGTCGGCTGCGGCCATGGGCCAGGTTGCCTGGAAAGGCATAGAGATTGCCCAGCGCCTCAAACCCCAGGTTTTAGGCAAGAATGTCAAACTTATCTTAGTGGACACCAAAAGTGATAAGATTGAAGCCGCTAACGCCGTCAGCCGGCTCATCGAAAAAGACAAGGTCGCGGCCATCATCGGCGAGGTCATCAGCGGCGACACCCTGGCCGGCGCCCCCATTGCCGAGCGTTTTGCCATCCCCAACATTACCCCCACGGCCACTAATCCCCTGGTGACGCAAAACCGGCAATATGCCTTCCGGGCCTGTTTTGTGGACACCGTCCAGGGACGGGTGGCGGCCCGTTTTGCCAAAGAGCATTTAAAGGCCCAGAAAGCGGCGGTTATCATCGACCAGGCCCAGGATTATTGTGTCGGTCTGGCTAATTTTTTCATGCAGGAATTTAAACAAAGGGGAGGCCAGATAGTCGCCACCACCTATATTCAGACCGGTGATCAGGATTTTTCCGCCCAAATCTCGTCTATCAAACCTTTAGCCCCGGATATCATTTATGCCCCGAATTATTACGCCGAAGACGCTTTACTGGCCCGGCAGATGCAAGAACTCGGACTAACGGTACCCATTCTCACCGGCGATGGCGCCCAGGTGACCGACCTCATTAACATCGGCGGCCCGGCCGTGGACGGCATGTATTTTACGGCCCATTTTCACCGGGAAGCCGTGAACACCCCGTTGGCCCAGGAATTCATCAAGGCCTACGAGGCGGATACCAGACGGGAGGTGGAAGCCTTCGCGGCCCTGGGCGGCGATTGCTATTTCCTGCTGGTGAACGCCCTGGAAAAGGCCCAGACTACCGAGGGGCCCAAAGTGCGGCAGGCTCTGGCCCAGACCAAAGATTTTCCCGGAGTGTCGGGCAGCCTGACCATGGGACCGGATAATAATCCCATCAAAGAGGTGATGATTTTAAAGGTGCAGGGCGGCAAGTTCGTCTATGTGACGAAGATAGCGCCTTAATCCGCTTAAAGAAAAAAATATGAGAAACTTATTCGACCCCATGGACACCCGGATTGTCCACGTCAATATCGAAGACGAAATCCGCAAATCGTATCTGGAATATGCCTTATCGGTCATTATCGGCCGGGCCCTGCCCGATGTCCGGGATGGTTTGAAACCGGTGCACCGCCGGATTTTGTTTGCCATGTCCGAGATGGGCAACGATTACAACAAGCCCTATAAAAAATCGGCCCGTATTGTCGGTGACGTCATCGGTAAATACCACCCCCACGGTGATACCGCGGTATATGACGCCATTGTCCGCATGGCCCAGGACTTTTCCCTGCGCTATCCCTTGGTGGACGGCCAGGGGAACTTCGGCTCCATCGACGGCGATTCTCCGGCCGCCATGCGGTATACCGAAATCCGCATGACCCGGTTGGCCGCCGAGCTGCTCCAGGACCTGGACAAAGAAACGGTGGATTTTGTCTCCAACTATGACGGCTCGATACAAGAACCCCTGGTCCTGCCGGCCAGGACGCCGAACCTGCTGATTAATGGCTCCTCCGGCATCGCCGTGGGCATGGCCACCAATATCCCCCCGCATAATCTCACCGAGGTGTGCGAAGCCCTGCTCGCTCTGATCCACAACCCGGACATCGGTCTGGAAGAGCTGATGACTATCCTGCCCGGACCGGATTTTCCTACTGCCGGGTTTATTTACGGGGCCGAAGGCATTGCCGAGGCCTACCGCACCGGCAAAGGCCTGATTCGCCTCCGGGCCCGCACTTCCAGCGAAACCCGGAGTGGGCGGGAATATATCATTATCGATGAACTGCCCTATCAGGTGAATAAGGCCCGGATCATTGAACGCATCGTGGAACTGGTGAAGGATAAGAAAATCGAGGGTATCACCGATATCCGGGATGAGTCCGACCGGGAAGGGATGCGGGTGGTTATCCAGTTGCGGAAGGACGAGATAGAGCAGACGGTTCTTAATCAGCTCTTTGCCCATACGAATATGCAGGTAACGTACGGCATCAACCTGGTGGCCATTGTCAATAACCGTCCGGAGCTCCTGACTCTCAAAGATCTGCTCCGGGAATTCATCAAACACCGCAAGGAAGTCATTGTCCGGCGCACTCGCTATGAACTGCGCAAAGCCGAGGAGCGGGCCCATATTCTGGCCGGCTTGAAAATCGCCTTGGACCATTTGGATGAGGTTATCTCTCTGATTCGGACTGCCCCCAGCCCGGCCATGGCCCGCAGCCAGTTGGTGGAGCGCTTCGAGTTAACCGAGATCCAGGCCCAGGCCATTCTTGAAATGCGGCTGCAAAGATTGACCGGGTTGGAACGCCAGAAAATTATCGATGAATACGAGCAATTACTGGCTGCCATCGCCCGTTTTAAGGAAATTTTGGCCAGTGAGTCCCTGGTCTACAAAATTATTGAAGAAGACCTCATTGACCTGCGGGACCGCTTCGGCGACCGGCGGCGGACCGAAATTATTCCCGAGGCCCCCGACCTCACCCTGGAAGATCTGATCCCGGATGAAGAAATGGTGGTGACCGTTTCTCACCAGGGTTATATCAAACGCAATCCTTCGTCACTATACCGCTCCCAGCGCCGGGGCGGCAAAGGCCGGACGGGGATGTCCATCAAGGAAGATGATTTCGTTTCCCAGCTCTATATTGCCTCAACGCACAGCTACTTTCTCGTTTTCAGCAACCTGGGCCGGGTCTATTGGCTGAAGGTTCACGAAATACCTTTGGCCAGCCCCAATGCCCGGGGCAAGGCCATCGTCAACCTCCTCAATTTTGGGCCCCGGGAAAAATTAACCACCATCCTGCCCATCCGTGAGTTTGTCCCGGAGCATTTTCTCATCATGGTCACCAAACGGGGCATTGTCAAAAAAACCGAACTGATGAACTTCAGTCGGCCCCGCTCCGGCGGCCTCATCGCCTGCACTCTGGCTGACGGCGATGAACTGGTGAGCGTGGCTCTCACCGACGGCACCCAGGAAGTTTTCTTAGGCACCAGTTTAGGTAAGATTATCCGCTTTGCCGAGGAGGATGTCAGGGATATGGGGCGGGCCGCCCGGGGGGTCAAAGGCATGGCCGTGGCGGATGATGATATTATCGTGGGTATGGAAATTCCCACCGAAGAAGGCGCCATTCTCACGGTCACGGCCAACGGCTACGGCAAACGCACCCGCCATGCGGAATATCGCCTCCAGAGGCGCGGCGGTCTTGGTCTTCTGGCTTTGAGGGTCTCCGACCGTAATGGGCCGGTGGTGGGCATCCTGCAGGTTACCGAAGATGATGAAGTCATGCTCATTACGGATCGAGGCAAAATTATTCGTTTGCCCGTGGCCGGCATCTCCCTCATTGGCAGAGTCACCCAGGGGGTCAAACTGATTGACACCGAACCTGAGGAACGGGTGGTGAGCATTGCCCGTCTGGCGGAAAAGGGCGATGAAGGAGATTAAGACGTCATCTTCCCAGAAAAAAGACCTGGTGGCCGTTATCGGCGCCGGCAGTTGGGGCACGGCGCTGGCCCACCACTTGGGACGGCAGGGAGCCGAAGTACGCCTTTGGGTGTATGAACCGGAACTTCTCACCATTCTCAGCCAGCAGCGTGAGAATTCCATGTTCTTGCCCGGGGTGAAGATTTCCCCGAACGTGAGCTTTTTTGGAGAACTGCAGGAAGCGGCCCGGGGAGCCGCCAACGTGGTCATGGCTGTGCCTTCGCATGTCTTCCGGCAGGTCTTAAGCTCCCTGCCACCGGCCGACCCCTCGGCGCGCCTCATCGTCGGCGCCACCAAAGGTATTGAAAATGACACCTTGTTAACCATGGAAGGAGTGGTGCGGGAAGTATTGGGACCGGAGTGCCCATACGCCATATTGTCCGGACCCAGCTTTGCCGCGGAAGTAGCTCAATCCCAACCCACCGTCGTCACCGCGGCCAGCCGGCAACGCCCGGTTGCCAAAGCCATCCAGCGTCTGTTTTCCTCCCCCACCTTTCGGGTCTATACCACCTTCGATGTTACCGGTGTGGAATTGGGGGGGGCCCTGAAGAATATCATGGCCCTGGGAACGGGCATTCTGGAGGGCCTGGGTTTAGGCGCTAATCCCCGGGCCGCGCTCATCACCCGAGGTTTAGCCGAGATCATCCGCCTGGGGACCAGGCTGGGAGCCAACCCCATGACTCTGGCCGGTCTGGCCGGTCTGGGAGATTTGGTTCTCACCTGCACCAGCACCCAGTCACGCAACTATCGGGTGGGCGTGCAACTGGGCTCCGGCAAAAACCTGACCGAGATCCTGGCCAGCATGAAGATGGTGGCCGAGGGGGTGAAAACTGCTGCGGCCACGCATTTTCTGGCCCAAAAGCTGGGAGTGGAAATGCCTATAGTGGAACAGGTGTATCGCATCCTCTATGAAAACCAATCGCCCCGGGAGGCGGTCAGGACTCTCATGACCCGTGCCTTAAAGGATGAAATCGACGCCATGGCGGAGAGTTGGTAAAACAGTTATCAGTTCCAGTTCCCGGTTTCAGGTTAATAAATATATTTATATTAAAGAGTTATAGCCTGAACGGGTTAGGCTTTTAACAAAATTTGGTATAATTGTCTATGACCACCTCCGAAACAACCAAACCTGCGTTCCAGTGTCAACAGTGCGGCGATTGTTGCCAGGGCCGGGGCGGCATTTTCCCCACTCCCGGTGAAATTGACCTGATGGCGCAATACCTCAAGATTGCCGTGCCGCGCCTCAAGCAAGACTATCTGGAGACCACCCCGTCAGGTCTGGCGGTGAAAAATAAACCGGGGGGCGGCTGCATCTTTAATGAACAGGGCCGGTGTGGCATTCATCCGGTGAAACCCCGGATCTGCCGGGATTGGCCCTTCCTGCCGGCTATCTTGCTGCACGCCAGTGAGTTTGAAGCCGCCAAAGAAGCCTGCCCGGGCCTCAACCCGGACAGTCGGCATGAAGATTTTTTGACGTGGTGGCAGGAAAAAGTCATCTAGTTTTCGCCGTAGTGGTGGTAAAATTCTCTTCATCATTTTAAAGTTACTAGTTATCATTGCTATTTTTCTTATATGAATTTGATCTTCAAGCTGATTGCTGACAGCTGACCGCCTTTTAACAGGTGGCAGAATTAAAAGTAAAGGGCACACTAAACCTGATGGAAAAGCCAATACCACCATTTTATATCACCACCCCGATTTACTACGTCAATGCCGAACCTCACATCGGCCATGCCTACACCACCATCGTGGCCGATACCCTGGCCCGGTTTCATCGGCTCATGGGGGCAGAGACCTTTTTCCAGACCGGCACCGATGAGCATGGGGAAAAAGTGGTGGAAGCGGCCAATGCCAAAGGAATGCCGGTCAAAGAGTATGTGGATCAGATCAGCCGCACATTCCGTGATACCTGGGATCAGCTGCAGATCAACTATGATAATTTTATCCGCACCACCGACGCCCGCCATATCAAGGTAGTCCAGGAAATTCTCCAAAAAGTGCAGGCCAGCGGCGACATTTACTTCAGCGAATATGCCGGGCATTATTGCTATGGCTGCGAACGCTTCGTGCTGGAGCGGGAACTGGTGGACGGCAAGTGTCCGGATCATCTGGTCAAGCCCACCTTTGTCAAAGAAGGCAACTACTTCTTTCGGATGAGCCGCTACCAGGATTGGCTCCTGGACCATATTCATAACCATCCGGACTTCATCCGCCCCGAGCGCTATCGCAATGAAGTGCTGTCGTTTTTAAAAGACCCACTGGAAGACCTGTGTATTTCCCGGCCCAAAGTCAGGGTGCCCTGGGGGATTCCGCTGCCTTTTGACGACAATTATGTCACCTATGTCTGGTTCGACGCCCTGATCAATTATCTCACCGGCCTGGACTATCCCGAGGCCGCTTCGTTTAAAAAGTTTTGGCCGGTCTGCCAGCACCTTATCGCGAAAGATATTTTAAAGCCCCACGGCATTTACTGGCCCACCATTTTAAAAGCCGCGGGTCTGGAACCCTATCAGCACCTCAATGTCCACGGCTACTGGCAGATCGGCCAGGGTAAGATGTCGAAGAGTCTGGGCAACGTGGTGGAACCCCAGCGTCTCGTCAGGGAATACGGCCTGGATCAGGTACGGTATTTCTTTTTGCGGGAAATGGTCTATGGGCTGGACGCGGCCTTTAATGAGGAGGCGCTCATCGGCCGGATCAACTCCGATCTGGCCAACGACCTGGGGAACCTCTTTTCCCGGAGTCTGGCCATGGTCTTTAAATACCGTCAGGGGGTAACGCCGACGGCGGGGCAGGCCGGCCCCCAGGAATTGGCTCTCCAGGCTTTGGCCCAGGCAGTCCGGGATGATTATGTCCGCTTCCTGCCGGAACTGGAATTTCATAAGGCCCTCATGCGGTTGTGGGAACTCATCAGTGAAATCAATCGCTATATCGTGGTTAACGAACCCTGGAAGCTTTTCAAAAGTCAAGATCAGGAGCGTCTGGACACGGTCTTGTATACTATCTTAGAGGCCCTCAGGTGGGTGGCCGTCCTGTTACTCCCGGTCATGCCCGGCAGCGCCCCTAAGATGCTGGAACAATTAGGCCTTGACCCGGATACCCGGCACGCCGGCCTGCTGCCCCGGCTCTCCTGGGGGCAAATACCGGTGGGAACAAAACTTCACAAGGGAGAAAATTTATTCCCCCGCCTGGAGGCGCCGGAAGTTAAAGACGCTGGTGAAACCAGGAAAACTGCGGCGGCGGCGCCGGTTAAACCACAGATTGACCTGGGGACCTTCCAACAGTTAGATCTGCGGGTTGGCAGAATAATTTCTGCCGAAAAGATTGTGAAATCGGATAAACTCCTTAAGTTAGAGATTGATATTGGCGAACCTCGCCAAGTGGTGGCCGGCATTGCCCAGCATTATGAGCCCGGCGACCTGATCGGTAAACAGGTAATTGTGGTGGTCAACCTCAAACCGGCCAAGCTCATGGGAGTGGAATCGCATGGAATGGTCCTGGCAGCCAAAAGTGATGGTCGTCTCTTTCTCATCAGTCCGGAAAAAGACGTTAGCCCGGGTGCCACGGTCTCCTAAATTCTGGCTCTGCTGGTTGATCAGCCTCCTGAGCATATGCCTGGCAGGCTGCGCCGGCAAGCCCCCCAAGAAGCCTCTTCCACCTCCCAAACCAGCCGTGGAAGAAGCCCCGACGACACCATCGGATAAGCGTCTTCGGGAAGCCATCAGCTATTATCTGGGAGCCGATTATAAATACGGCGGCACCACCCAAGACGGATTGGACTGCTCCGGCTTCGTCATGAAGACCTATGAGCGGGCCGGAGTAAAAGTCCCCCGCACCTCGGAACTGCAATTTCAGAGCGGCAAGTCGGTACCCCAGGATGAGTTGAAGTACGGCGATCTCCTTTTCTTCAATAAATACTGCTACAGTAAATACTCTTATGCCACTGCCAGCATTTTTTCCGGATCATTCACCAAAGATGAGCAGCCCTGCCACGTGGGCATCTACATCGGCAACGGCCGCTTCATCCATTCCACGGCCAGCAAAGGCGGCGTCACCATCAGCAACCTGAATCAGGACTGCTGGAAACGCTCCCTCCTCGGCGTCCGGCGCTACCTGTCAGGAATAGGTTGTAATCTAAATATGAGCACAGGCGCCCTCGCCTGTATAAGGGACTAAGATATTCGCATACTTTAAGCAAGCATAGCACTGCAGGGGATATGGTTGTCAGCTTAAATTTTAATCGTCACCCTTCAGCAGCACCAAATCCAGAATCTGGTTGATCTCCTCGGCTAGAACAATCTCCAGGCCTTCTCTGGCTTCTGCTTCCACAATCGTGACATCCATTTGATTCAGTTGGGGTAGGATTACCATCTTAACACCGGCCCGTTGGGCGGCCAGGATTTTTTCCCTGACACCGCTTACTGGCAGGAGACCGCCGCTCAAGGTAATTTCCCCGGTCATGGCCACCTCTCGGCGGGCGGGCCAGCCGGTGAGCAGTGAAATGAGGGCCATGGCGATGGTGACTCCCGCGGAAGGGCCTTCTTTGGGCACCGCCCCGGAGGGGATGTGGATGTGGATATCGCTCTGGCTAAAAAAGTTCGGATCGATCCGCAGATCTTCGGCATGGCTACGGACAAAGCTGAGTGCGGTTTGAGCCGATTCCCGCAACACCTCGCCCATGGACCCGGTTAAGATGAGCTGTTTGTGTCCCTTCATCCTGGTGGCCTCCACAAAGATGATCTCGCCGCCAAACTCTGTCCAGACCAGACCGGTGGCCACCCCCAGCCGGTCCCTGGCGGCCATGATCTCGTGAGTGAACTTCCTTGGACCCAAAAGTTTTTCCACCAAATCCGCATCCACGTGTATGGCTTTGCATTCCTGGAGGTCCCGGAGGCAAAGACGGGCCAGTTTCCGGGAGATGGTCGCCAGAACGCGGTCGAACTGGCGGAGACCGGCCTCCCGGGTATAATCCTGGATGACCCGGACAATGGCCTCTTGAGAAAACTCAACGGCGAAGGTGGTCAGGCCATGGTTCTGAAGCTGCCGGGGGAGAAGATATCGGAGAGCAATTTCGCGTTTTTCCCGTTCGGTATAACCCTGAAAGGGGATGACTTCCAGGCGGTCTAATAACGGCGCCGGCAATGCTTCCACAACATTAGCAGTGGTTACGAACATAACCCGGGAGAGATCAAAGGGAACATCCAGGTAATGGTCCACGAAGTGGCGGTTTTGTTCTGGATCCAGGACCTCTAAGAGCACGGAGGCCGGGTCGCCGCGAAAATCCTGTCCGAGTTTATCGATTTCATCAAGCATAAAAACCGGATTGTTTACCCCCAGTCGACGGATTTCATTGATGATCCGGCCGGGAAGGGCGCCGACGTAGGTCCGTCGGTGTCCTCGGAGTTCGGCTTCGTCCCGCAACCCGGCCAAAGACAGGCGGACGAATTTCCGGTCCAGGGCCTCGGCGATGGCCTGGCCAATGGAGGTTTTGCCGGTGCCGGGAGGGCCGGCAAAACACAGGATGGGACCCCGGGACATCTGAAATTGTTTCTTTTTGCCCACCAGTTCCTTCACTGTTTGCCGGAGATCATCAAGATTTATGGGCTTGGAAAGGTAGTGGGCGGCGCCCTTGCGCAAGGCGTCAACGGCTGTGCTTACCGTGGCATAGCCAGTAATCATGACGAGTTCCGTGTTTGGCGAGATCTGCTTGACGGCTTCCAGGAGCTGCAGACCGTCCATTTTCTCCATCTTCAGATCGGTGAGCACCAGGTCGAAGTCCTGGTTTTTGAACCTTGCCAGGGCTTCGGCGCCGCTGGCGGCAGACTCAACCTGGTAGCCGTCTTTGCGAAGGATGTATTCCATGTTACGACCGGGCAATCTCCTCATCGTCCACCACCAGGATCCGGGAGGTCTGCAGGCTGCAAAGGGTCCGGCCGGCCAGATATTCCAGAATACGCTCTTTGACCGTGTCTAATCCATAGTGCAGCCGTTCCAGAACCCGCTCGGCGTGCTGGAGATCTAGATTGTCCTCGGTGAACTTCGACCAGGGGAGCGAGGCCAACAGATTTAAGTAGTTCAAACCGATGGTGTATTCAGCCAAGCCCGAGTCGGTCTTCTCCAGCCGCTCCAATTCCTTCTTGGCCACCTGGGCCGCCACTTCGGGAAGCTGCGCCTTTTGGATGCCAGCTCGCACTTCGTCGAGTTCCGGACTCGTCTTGGGAGTTTCTGGTTCGCTTTTACGGAACAGCATTACAAGTGCCTCTCTGAAGAATTTTTTGATCGACTATTTTTACCCGCTGCCCAAAATCCTGCTCTTACTTTCCCCGCACCAGGGTTGGGTCATGAAAACCCAGGACTGAGGAAAAGATTCCAAAATTTGTCATATGCCAAGACCAAGGAAATGACTTTTGGCACCGATATTAGCAGTATAAAGGAAACCTGCCCCGACGGCAAGGAAGAGCTTCGTCGGGCCAAGGTGACCAGGCAGGAGCTTAACTACGAGGTCGAAAGATACCTGCGGGTTAGCAATGGTCTTGACAGTTTAAACCAAATCCTGGTAGTTCAGAACCTGATGTTGCAAATTGCAATAGTATTTCGAAAATCAGTGCAACAGTTATTAACATATTGTTTTTATTATTTAATTAAGCTTTATTAGTATTTCTATTGCAATTTGCAACGGCTGTTCCAGTGTAACAAAATCAACTAATATTATTTTTTCTTATAAAATCAAGCTGTTTCGCTGATAGCCGAAGCTGGCCTGCCTTTTGCATTAATTAAGTTCCAAGGAAGAACACCAATTAAGGAAGAAGAAGGGATACAAGGCATGTTCAGAGAAAAAGCGATACCTCCAGGTGGGAAGGAAAGGCCGGCGGGTAAAATGGACAACCTGAGTTCCATAACTAAGAATGATGACCAGAGAAAGCCAGTCCCAGGGAAACCGCAAGATTCTTATTGTCAGCCGGGAGGCCCGATTCAGTGAATCGGTAGTCAACTACGCGGTCAATCTGGCGGAGCGGCTGGGATATGATCTCATCGCCCTCAATGTGGGGGCAAACGGGTCCGGCACCGGAATCTTTCATTCTCCCTATCAGCGGTATTTGGAAGAAAAATTCAAGAAGCAGGCCCAAAATGCCTCCTCGGAAATTCAAGCCCGCCTCATCTGCCAAAGGGTTGGGATTTGAGCATTTAGTGCGCTTCGGGGAGTTGGGTGCGGCGGTGGAGGCCTTGAATCATGAGAAAAGGCGGATTGAATTTGTGCTGAATGCCTCGGAAATGAGCGAGGCAGAAATGATGGGCGGAGTTTCACTACCAGTATTCACAATTAAAGGGAATCAAGGAGATATGATCATGGCTAAGGAATCCACGTGGGACAGGACGCTTATTGGGAAAACAATTGCCTATGGCTTAGGTACGGTGGCGTTGTACGCAGCGGTTTTTCTTAATACCGACACCGTGATGAATTATTTCACTCGGGGCGGCTGGTATGCTGCTTTGCCGGTGGGCACAGTGTTTTTGTTTTCTTACGTGCATGGTTCCTTTTCTCATAATGTTTGGGAAGTCATGGGAATTCGTGCCCCGCAAAAGACCGTGCAGCCGCAGCCGTCTGCCGAACGTCCGGTTCGCCGCCAGCGCACCCGTCCCCGTCTGCGTCTTAATGTCTAGTAGATGTCTGAAAAGAAGTAGATTTCCGCTTGGGGCCGGATTTCCCGGTCCCAACGCTGGACTTTCAGAAATTACACTTCGAAAATCATTCTCTCTATCTTTTGAGGAGGAAATTGGCATGCAAGATGTGGCTGCACAAACAGTAAATTTCATTGACTTAAATATCACTTCTATCATCTTTCTTTTTATTGTCGGTTTTATCGGGGGGCTGGTTAGTGGTTTCATCGGTTCCGGGGGCGCCTTTGTGCTCACTCCCGGGATGATGAGCCTGGGTGTTCCGGGCACCGTGGCGGTGGCCAGCAACATGTGCCACAAATTTCCCAAGGCGTTGGTGGGCGCCATCAAACGCTACAAATACGGTCAGGTGGATATCAAGCTGGGGTTGGTCATGGCGGCCTCGGCCGCAGTCGGAGTCCAGGTGGGCATCAAGATCCAGGAGTGGATCCTGGCCAAGTGGGGGCAGTCCGGATCAAATCTCTATGTCAGTCTTTCCTTTGTGGCGGTGCTGATTATTGTGGGCGGGTATGTGTTTTACGATGCCTGGAAGACTTCCCGGGCCGGCGGTGAGGAAAAAACTCCTGCTTTGGCTCTCTGGCTGCAGAGCATCAATCTCCCTCCCATGGTAACCTTTAAGACGGCCAAACTCAGGATCTCCTTGTGGTTTACCATTCCCATCGGCTTTGCCACCGGTCTGCTGGCCGCCACCATTGCGGTGGGCGGCTTTGTAGGCGTGCCGGGCATGATTTATGTTCTGGGCGCCTCCGGTCTGGTAGCATCGGCCACAGAATTGGTGATTGCGTTTGTCATGGGTTTCGGCGGCAGTATTAAATGGGCCATCGGCGGTATGGTGGATATTCGCCTGACCCTTATCATCCTGGGTGGATCGCTCTTGGGCGTGCAATTGGGCGCCATCGGCACCACCTATGTCAAAGAGAACATGATCAAGATCGTCATGGGCACCATTATGCTCATTGTGGCGGTCAGCCGGGGCTTGGCTGTGCCCGAGTACCTGAAGGCTCTAAATCTTATCTCTATGGACCAAGCCACCATTGCCATGACTGGGCAAGTTAAGCTTCATTTCCATGTGTATCGCCTTGATCGTCGGCGCGGTGATTATTTTGGGCGCCATGTGGAAGGCCAAGCTTGCGGAAACGAAAAAAGCCAAGGAAGCATATGCGACCGGAGAATCGTATGGCCGCGTATAAAAACATCCTGCTGGGAGTAGACGGCTCGGACGCCAGCCTGCATGCCTTCACTGAGGGTATCAGAGCCGCGGGCCGAGATGCCAGATACGTGGTTGTTTCGGTGGCTCCGGAATATAACGGCGACCTCCGGTTCACGGGAGTCCACGATATCGAAAAACTTATCCACCAGCCCTGCGATTCAGCCCTGTCCCGCTGTCAGGAATTGGTCGAAGCCCAGAATGTGCAAGTGAAGGCCATTTGTGCCTTGGGCCAACCGCATGCCCGACTCGTGGAACTGGCGGACGACGAGAACAGCGATCTCATCGTCATCGGCGTCAAGGGACTGACCTCCCTAAAATATTCCCTGCTGGGAAGCGTGGCCCGGAAAGTAATCGGCTTCACTCCGAGAGATGTCCTGGTGGTGCCGGAAGGACCCAGATCGGCTGGGAGCATATCCTTTTGGCTACTGATCTATCCCCAAACAGCCAAGGGGCGGAAAATCGAGCCTTGGAATTATCCCTGGCCTATAAGTCGAAGTTGAGCATATTGTCAGTCATGGAACTGCCCGCCTGTTTGTATGGCGAAGCTGGTGAGTTAGGATGCAGCCTGCCTGAGAGCCGCAGCCAACTTTTCGAGGAACTGCATGACCGGGCTACCTCCTTGGGAATCACCCCGACAGTCATCCTCAAACAGGGGGAATCCTATAAATTGATCGTGGATACAGCTAAAAATCTCGGGGCCGACGTCATTGTCATGGGTTCTCATGGCCGGACTGGACTGACCAGGTTGTTGATGGGCAGCATTACGGAAAAGGTCATTGGCCACGCCGCCTGTCCGGTTTTGGTGGTGAAGGTTTAGAGAGTCGGCCCAGGTCAAGTGGCCAGGGCAAACTCACGGAAGATTAGGGAGGGCTTTATGTTTAAATTCCTGAAGATGTTCCTGAAAGAAGTAGAAGATCCCAAGGTTCGCCTGCAGGAGAATTTTGCCCATTTCCGCCGTCTTTTGGACAGCAACAACGAAGCGTTGTCTCTCATGGCGAATCTGGAGGAACAGGTTTCTCCGGAAATCCTCGGCGACAACGGTTACCTTTTTTCCCAGGTAGAGCAATTGGGCGAACATGTCTCACGGATGGTGACCGAACTCAATCAGCTCAGCCGGGATCGTTATGCTGCCTTAGTTTCCGTCTTCCAACGTGTCCGGGAAGATCTGCAACAGGAATTGGAAAAGGCGCCGGAGATTCCGGAAACTCCCTATATTCTGCCCCTGCACGCCCTGACCAGGGAAAAGACTGCAGCCGTGGGCGGTAAAATGGCCAACCTGGGTGAAATTCGCAACCGGCTGGGATTGACCGTGCCTCGAGGCTTTGCCATCACGGCGGCGGCGTATCAGGCGTTCATGGAGGAAACCGGATTAGCAGAAACAGTCGGCCAGAAATTGGCCGAGGTTGATAAGGATAATCTCCAGGATCTCCAAAGGGTCGGTCAGGAGATCCAGGGCTTGATCCTCAAAACTCCTCTTCCCAGGGACCTGGAGGAAATTCTGCTCCTGACGGCCCAGGCTTTGCCCACGAACCGATTGGCCGTGCGCTCCAGTGCGGTGGGGGAAGATACTGAATATTCCTTTGCGGGTCAGTTTGCCACCCTCCTCAATGTCACGGTCGAGGATTTGCCTCTTAAATATAAGACCATAATTGCCAGCAAATTTACGCCCCAAGCCATTCGCTACTGGAGTCGGCAGCAGTTTTCGGTCTCCGAATTGCCCATGGCCGTGGGCGTCCTGAGCATGATTCCAGCCCGAGCCAGCGGCGTCATGTTCACCCTGGACCCGCACGAACCACGGATGAATACTGTAATCATAAATGCACTCTGGGGCTTGGGGAAGTATGCTGTCGAAGGCGCGGTCAATCCAGATCTGTATATTGTCGAGAAACAGGGTGAATACCGCCTGTTGCAGGAAAAGATTGCTCATAAACCAGTGGCTCTCAATGTGCTGCCGGAAGGCGGCTGTCAAGAACAGACTTTATCACCGGAGCAGGCGGACGCAGCCTGTCTGAGCCCGGAACAGATCAGAACCCTGGTGGAAATCGGTCTGGCTCTGGAGAAACACTTCGGAGGCCCTCAGGATGTAGAATGGGCTGAGGACCAGGAAGGCGCCATTGTCATTCTGCAATCAAGGCCCCTCCGGGTGGATAGCTCCCTGGAACGTGAACCTGATGACAACCGGGGTGCGGAGTCACAGCCGCTACCGAAGGTTCTCCCCTTGCTGGAAGGTGGCGTCCGCGCTGTGGGAGGGGTTGCTTCCGGACCGGTCTATCGGCTTCAGAATGACCGGGATATTCATAAAATTCCGGCAGGCGCGGTGGTTGTGATCCGGCACCCCTCCACGCGACTTGTTCTCGTTATGGACCGCGTCAATGCCATTATCACTGAGGTCGGCAGTCCCACGGACCACATGACGATTTTGGCTCGAGAGTTCAAGGTCCCAACCGTTGTCGCGGCTGGGCCAGCAGTCCAGATGCTGCCAAGCGAGCAACTAGTCACTGTAGATGCTGACCATACCAGGGTCTATCCCGGTATTGTGGTGGAACTCTTACAGCACCGATATGAGAAAGTAGAGTCCTGGCAGGAAACCGTCATGTTTCAAAAGTATCGCCAACTGGTCAAAAAGATTGTCCCCCTGCACCTCATTGATCCTGAAAGCCCGGATTTTCAGGCTGATAGATGCAGTACCCTGCACGATATCACCCGTTTTTGCCACGAAAAGGCCATGGATGCCATGTTCAGCCCGGAGGTGGAAGAGGCGGTAGCCTCGCCGGGAGTGTCCCGGTTACAATCCAATCTGCCTTTTAATCTTTTCATTATGGATCTGGGGGGAGGCTTAGCATCGGCAGATCAGAAGGCAATCGCCGAAAAAGATATTCTCAGTCGCCCCCTCCAGGCCTTGCTGCGGGGTTTTCACCATCCGGAAGTTCGCTCCGGGCAGGTGGCCCCTGATTTAAAAGGGTTTATTTCGGTGTTCGCCAATACCATGTATGACCAGGGAAAAGCGGAAAGCGGCCTGGGCGGGAAAAGTTTTGCCATTATTTCAGATTGCTATATAAACTTTAGCTCTCGCCTGGGATACCATTTCGGCATGGTGGATGCCTATGCTTCGCCGGAAATAAATGATAATTACATCAGCTTTCAATTTAAGGGAGGGGCTGCCAGTATTGACCGCCGGGAGCGGCGAGTCCGCATGTTGCAAACACTGCTGGAAGATTTGGGATTTAAGGTAACCACCAAGCAGGACTTGGTCCAAGGGCGGCTGGTGAAATTTTCCCTGGAGGAAATGGAATCGATCCTGGAATCCCTGGCGGTGCTGATGGCCTACAGTCGCCAATTGGATATGGCTTTTACCTCCGACGCCGTGATGCAAACCTATTTGGAGGCCTTCCGCAATAAGGCTTACAGGCCCGAATCAACTCAAACCATACAGTAATTCGGTTGCAGAGTTGATCATTTTGCATGGCTGTTTTTATTTTGAAACTGCAGAATTGGTCACGGGTGGTCGGCGGGGCGATTGCTTCCGTACGATAGACCGGCAATATGGCCCTAAGTCCCAGATTAAGTCTCCTTATTCAATATTTCCAATATTTTCCCACCAGAAAAACAGTCTGCCCGCAATATTGGCCACCCTGTCAGGTCTAACCGACTCTGAGGACATGAGCCGAGCCCTGCTTGTTAATGAATTCCTCAATGTGTTATGATAGGAATAAAATCCCAAAGATATAGAGGCTGCCAATTTAGTGGGAAACCGCGGGAGACGCAAAAATGCTCCAAAGGCCCGAGGCGCGGCGCTCTCCTGCCTGACCAGTCGGGATTGGGACAAGAAAAAGATATCCCCTCCATCAAAATATTCTTAAAGTGACGGTGCCATGAACTTGAATATTCGCCAAAAGGTTGCCCTGGTGTTTGGCGCCAGCATCGTGGTCATAGCCCTGATTGCGGGCTATTCTTATTATTATCTCAAAGCCATCGAACTTAAGCAGCACGTGGTTGAGGTCTCGAATGACCTGCGGGAAATTATCCTGGAAATCCGGCGTTATGAAAAAAACTACCTGCTGTACGGTTCTCCGAGGATTTGCAACAAAATTTGGACCAGACTAAACTTGCCTTGGAAACGTTGGAGCAGATCTTACCGGAAGGCCGGAATTTAAAGATTGCCAATGAGTTGAGAAGTCTCAAGGCGGAACTGTTGGCTTATCAACAGTTGATGCAACAGATCCCCAAAGGACAGCCCCGCCCGTTGGTTAGCCCCAGGCAGGAAGACGAAATGCGGGAAAGGGGCAAAAAATTAGTGGAACTTTCAAGGCACTTAGTGGTTTTTGAGCGCCAGAGAATTTTGGAGATCATCAACAATTTGAAGACCCAGCTGCTCACCTCCACCATCCTGTTTGTAATCTGCGGCATAGTTCTGACTATGTTGGTGAGCAGCAAGATCATCCGCCCTCTCAAGGTCATCGAAGGCACGACCTTACGCATTGCCCAGGGAAATTTTCGGCCCTTGCCGGTGCTCAATACTAAGGATGAGACCCAGAAAGTGGTGGAGGCCTTCAACCTCATGGTGGAAGAACTGGCCAGACGCCAGGATCAATTGGTGCAGTCCAAGAAAATGTCGTCCCTGGGCATCCTGACGGCCGGGATCGCTCACCAGTTAAATAATCCCTTGAATAATATCTCCACTTCCTGCCAGATTGTCATGGAGGAATTGGATCAGGGTGAGAAAGAATTATTGCGCAAAATGTTGGGGAATATCGAACAAGAAGTGCACCGGGCCCGGGATATTGTTAAGGGATTATTGGAATTTTCTCGAGCCAGAGATTTTGCCATCCAAAACGTCTCCTTATCCCCGGTGGTCAGAGCGCGCCATCAAACTCATTTCCAGCCAGGCGCCGCCTGGCATTGAAATAATCGACGACGTCCCGGCAGACCTCAACTTACAGATCGACCCCCAGCGCATGCAAGAGGTTTTTCTCAATCTCTTGATGAATGCCATTCAAGCCATCATCAAACCG
>CAVZSK010000011.1:0-27295 GCA_963777875.1 uncultured delta proteobacterium
TACTGCCTGGGGCTGATATTGTAATTTTTGATTTTATAGCCCAAAATGCGCAGGCTGGTGTCGAGATACTCGGCGGCCAGGGTCTGATTTCCCCGGGTGGCTCGCAGGGCTTCGATGATCATTTCCTTTTCCACGTTCTCGATGGCGGCGGCCAGAGACGGGGCTTTTTGCCGTCCGGCCGGTCCAGGGTCTGAAGGCTGGCCGGCAGGTGGATAGTGCGAATGGTATCCTCATCGCAGACCAGGAGGGCCCGTTCGATGACGTTTTCCAGTTCCCGGACATTGCCGGGCCAGTGATACTGCATCAACAGGTCTATGGCCGGGGCCGAAATGCGTTTGATGTTTTTACTATTTTCGTGGCTGTATTTTTGCAGGAAATGGTCGGCCAGGAGGATGATGTCCGGTTGCCGCTCCCGCAGGGGGGGCAGATAAATCGGGAAAACATTCAGCCGGTAGTATAGATCTTCCCTAAAGGCGCCGGTGACCAACAGATTTTCCAGGTCCCGGTGAGTGGCGGCAATCAGGCGGACGTCCACATCCATACTTTTGGTACCGCCCACCCGGATGAATTCTCTTTCCTGGATCACCCGGAGCAGTTTGAGCTGCACCGTGGGGCTGAGGTCGCCGATTTCATCCAAAAATATGGTGCCCCGTTGAGCCAGTTCAAACCGACCCATTTTTGCCTGGGTAGCGCCGGTAAAGGCTCCCTTTTCGTGGCCGAAGAGCTCGCTTTCCACCAGAGTCTCAGGCAGGGCAGCGCAATTGACCCGGATGAAGGGCTTATGGGCCCGCTTGCTGTTGTAATGAATGGCGCTGGCCACCATTTCCTTGCCGGTGCCGCTTTCCCCCCGGATTAAGACGGTGGCATTGCTCTTGGCCACCCGTTGAATCATTTCGAATACCTGGCGCATCTTGTTGGAATTACCGACGATGTTGTCAAGGTTATACTTGTCCTGCAATTCCTCCCGCAGTTTCAGATTTTCGGCCTGCAGGCGCTGTTTGTCCTGATCAATGCGCATGAGGTTATTGACTGCCTGGGCGATGATGGAAGCGATGATGGTGAGAAGCTGGAGATCGACGTCCAGATGAATCTCTTCCTGGTATAACCGGTCAACGCTCAGGGCGCCGATGGTCTGGGGACCGATTTTAATGGGGACGCAGATAAAGGAAACATCCTGCTTCTGGAGATCTCCCCGGGAGCGGGTGCGGTTTAGAAACATGGGTTCCTGGCTGATGCGGGGCACAATGGCCGGTTCACCGTTTTCGACGACGCGGCCGGTGATGCCTTCCCCGAGCTTGTAACGGCCCCGGCGCCGGGCTTCGGCGGTCAGCCCGTGGGCGATTTCGATCTGCAATTCCCTTGAATCCGGGTTTAAAATAGTAATAGTGCCCCGGTTCATGCCCATGCAGTGGGCCAGGATAGAGAGAATTTTCTGCAAGCCGGTTTTCAACGAACTGGGCTTATCAATGGCTTGAGTAATTTCATAGAGGCAGGCCAGGGATTCAGCTATCACCATAAAGAATAACACTCCAATTTTACTTCTAGTTTATTAATAGATACCCTAAATTTACATATTTGTCAATTATTTCAGAAGATTTTCAGCATTTTTGTCATATTTGGTGCTGTTGAAGTAAAATAATATCCTATCCAGAAAAAGCAAAATCTGGAGAGGCTCTTGCAAAACTAATTTTTTTCTTCTTTTGTCATTCTGAGCGCAGCGAAGAATCTATCCTTTCCAACTAGATATAGATCCTTCACTTCGTTCAGGATGACAAAGAATTCAGTTTGCAAGAGGCTCTGAAGGTTTGTTTAAAAATTATTAAATTTCTACCAGACGGTTTTGGATGGCGAATAAGGAAAGTTCGGCGTTGTTGCGGAGGTTAAGTTTCTTGAGGAGCCGGATACGGTAGGTATGGACGGTGTTGGTGCTGAGGTGGTAGGCTTCGGCGATTTCCTTGACGGTGTGGCCCAGGGCCAGGTGGCGCAGGACTTGAATTTCCCGGTTGGACAGAGAGTCCAGAGGAGAGCGGCTGCGGGCGCCGCCGGCCAGGTGCTGGGCCAATGATTCGGCGGCGGTATCGCTGAGGAAACGCCCGCCTTCAGAGACTTTGCGGATGGCTTTGACAAGCTGTTCGGGGGCGGACCGTTTGGTAATATAGCCGTTGGCGCCGGAGGCAATGGAGCGCACGACGTATTGCTCTTCTTCGTGCATGGTCAAGATAAGAATGGGCAGGTTCGGATAGTAATGGCGCAGTTGGCTGATGACTTCGAGACCGTCCAGTCCGGGCATGGAGATATCGATGACGGCGACATCCGGTACTATTTTATGAACCTGCTCAATGGCCTCCCGGCCGTCGGCAGCTTCGGCCACAACTTCCATATCACCCGAATCTTCAATAAGACGGCGCAGGCCGCTCCTGACGATGGAATGGTCGTCGGCCAGCAGGATGCGGATCACAGGACGACTTTCCGGTTGGCCAAGGGGAGGCGGAAATTAATCCGGGTGCCTTTCCCGGGCTTGGAATGCAGTTCCAGACTGCCACCCACCAGGGCGGCCCGCTCCCGCATCCCGACTAACCCCAGGCAATGGGTATTCTCCAACTCCTGGGGCTTAAAACCACAGCCATTATCCTTGACGGTCAGATTAAGCATATCATTTTTAGCTTCCAGGGAAATTCGCACCTGAGTGGCAAAGGCATGGCGGGCCACGTTCGTCAGGGCCTCCTGGGTGATGCGATAGGCGGCGGTGGCGACCAAATCATCCACTTCAGTCAGGTTATGCCGGCTGAACTTGCAGATAATGCCGGTGCGTTTAGTAAAATCTTTGGTGTACCGAATCCAGGGCGTCGATCAGTCCAAAATCGTCCAGCATGCCCGGCCGCAGTCGAATGGCCATCCCTCTGACTTCGTCAATGGTCTTATCGATGAGCCGGCACATGGTCAGGGCGCGCGCCGTGGCCTGATCATCCTGCCCGCTCAGACGATCGCTCAACCAGACGGCATCCAGGCGCAAAGCGGTGAGTATCTGCCCCAATTCATCATGCAATTCCCGGGCAATGGCGGTTCTCTCTTTTTCCTGGCCGGCCATAATGCTGCCCGACAAAAGCCGCAATTGCTCCTGGGCTTTTTTTAATTCGGTAATATTGGTGGAGATCCGCAGAGACCTTCGGGGGCGCCCTCGACGCTATAAATGGGAAATTTTACCGAAAGATAGGTGTGCAGACCGTCGGGCAACTGCAGGTGTTCCTCAACCTGGAGGGCCCGGCCCTCCCGGAGCACCCGAAGATCGTGGGCGGAAAATTGGGCCGCCATGGCGGGAGGGAAGATCTCCTGGTCCGATTTTCCCTTAATTTGTTCATTTTTGATACCTAGCAATTCTTCGAAGCGCGGGTTGACCAGGTTATAACGGCCATGGCTGTCTTTGAGGTAGACTACGGCCGGAGTGTTATTCAGAATGCTGGTGATGGCCCGGGTCCGTTCCCGCACCTGGCGCTCCAGGTCCTGGGAATAACGGCTCAATTCGTCCCGGGCGCGTTTTAGTTCCTGCTCATTCTTCTTGCGCTCGGAGAGGTCCCGGGCGACGCAGACGCTGCCGATGGTCGAACCGTTATCTTTCAGGAGGCTGATGGAAATATCCATGGGAACGATGCTGCCGTCCTTTTTGCGCATGGCAATTTCACATTCCCGGACGACGCCGTCCTGGTGCAGCCTGGCAAGCATGGGTTCGAGTTCACCGGGGTCGGCATACAGTTCAAAGGCGGTCTTGTCAGCCAGTTCCTCGAATTGGTAGCCGTAAATTTCCCGGGCGCGCCGGTTCCACAGGATGAATTTGCCCCGGCGATCGACGATGCCGACGGCATCCACGGAATTGTCGATGACGTTTTCCAGGTATTCTTTCAGGCGCTGTAGTTCGGCTTCGGTGCGGATGCGTTCGGAGATCTCCTGCCGGAGCTGTTCATTGGCCCGCACCAGTTCAAGGGTGCGTTCCTCGATCTGCTCCTCCAACTCTTCATAGGCCTTGCGCAAGGTCTGTTTGAGGCGGCGGCGCTCTTCGTCCAGGGCTTCGAATTCCGCCAGTCGCCGCCGCAGGGCGGCCAACTCCCGGAGCAATTCATCTTTGGTCCGGTTCCGGTCATTTTTTGCAGCGGGGTTAATTTCCGGCAGTAACGTCATTGCTATCCTGTTGGCTGACGATGATTACGACTGAAGAATCAAAGGCAGTCAAAGCTAATCAGGCAAAATTAGTTAATCTGAAGAACAAGGCAGTGATGAAACGGTTTAGAACGTTGATGATATTCCGGAGATTGAAATGATAAAGGGCCGGCAGTTGGGTCCGGCCCTTTATCCACATTACCGGGTTATTTGTTGATTACCAGGAGGATGGCATCCTTGGCAACGCTGGCGCCGGACTCAAAATTAATGGCCTTGATGGTGCCCGAGGCCGGGGCGGTCAGGGAGTTTTGCATTTTCATGGCCTCTAAAATGCAAACCGGGTCGCCGGTGTTGACTTTGTCGCCGACTTTGACGCTGTAGCTGATGATCATACCCGGCATGGGAGCCCGCAGGGGCACTTCGCCGGCCCCCAGCGTGGCTGCGGCCGGGGCGGCGGCAGGTTTGGCAGCGGGAGCAGCGGCCCGGGGTGCGGCCGGCGCGGGTTTAGGAGCAGCAACGGGCGCCGCCATGGGGGCGAGGCCGGTGATGACCGGGGCGCCGGAAGTGCATTCCACTTCAACCTCAAAATACTGGTCGTCCACGAAGACGTTGAAGGTGCGCAGGCCGGGGCCTTTTTCCGGGGCCGATTTTTCCAGGCTGTCCAAGTATTCCTTTACCTTGGCAAAAAGGTTTTTCTTTTTGACGGTCAGGTAAACATCGTCTTCCAACTTGATCTGATCCAGGTCCTTGCCTTTGACTTCCTCGGGGACAGGCTCCAGACCGTATTTCCATTTCAAGAAGCGCATGCCGGTGGTGGGATACAGGGCATAAATCAAGGTGTCGCCTTCATCCTTGGCGATGCCCTTGGTGTCGGCCACGGCTTTTTCCCATTCAGGCTCTAAAATGTCGCCGGGCCTTTTGGTGGTGGGCTCTTCACCCCGTTCATAGCCCTTCAGGATAATTTTCTGGACCTCCCGATCCATGGGTGCCGGGGTTTTGCCGTAGAGGCCGAAGGCGAGCCCTTTGGTTTCGGCAGTTACCTGTTTGTAACGCCCGAAGAGCACGTTCATCACCGCCTGGATGCCGACGATCTGGCTGGTAGGGGTAACCAGGGGCGGATACCCCAATTCTTTGCGGGTATTGGGGAGTTCTTCCATAACCTCATGAATGCGATCCAGGGCGTTGAGTTCCTTGAGTTGGTTGACCAGGTTGGAATACATGCCGCCGGGGATCTGGTGCAGCAGGACGCCGGTGTCGATCTGAGCCATTTTGCTGGTATCCAGGAGGTCGCGATATTTGACGGCAATTTTTTCCAGGTCATAGCCGATCTGGATAAGCTCGGCCAGGTGCATATCGGTTTCCCGATCCGTGCCTTCCACCGCCACGACCAGAGGTTCGATGGCTGGTTGGGAGGTGCGCAGGGCAAAGGGCGACAGGCAGGTGTCAAGGACATCCACTCCGGCTTCGATGGCCTTGAGGTAGCTCATGGAACCGGAACCGCTGGTGTAGTGGGTGTGGAACTCCACGGGAATCTTGATGGTGTCTTTCATGCCCTTGATGATGGCGTAGGCGTCGTTGGGTGAGCACATGCCGGCCATGTCCTTGAGGACCACGGAATCGGCGCCCATGTCTTCGCATTTTTTAGCGAAATTAACGTAGTAATCCAGGTTGAAGATGGGGCCGCCCATGCGCCGCTGGGTCAGGGAGTAACAGACTGCGGCCTGAAAATGGGCCATCAGGCCTGCTTTTTTGGCATCCATGAGGGCTTTGACGGCCACTTCCCAGTTGCGCATGTCGTTGAGGGCATCGAATACCCGGAAGATATCGACGCCGGCTTCGGCAGTATAACGGACAAACCGGTAGGTCAGGTCATCGGCATAGTTCCGGTAGCCGACCAGATTTTGACCCCGCAACAGCATCATGGTGGGGGTTTTTTTCAGGATGCCCTTGATGGTGCGGATCCGTTCCCAGGGGTCATCTCCCAGAAAACGGTGGGTGGTGTCAAAAGTAGCGCCGCCCCATACCTCTATGGCAAAATAGCCCATATTATCCATCCGTTCCATGAACGGAATGATGTCCTCAGAACGCATACGGGTGGCCAGCAGGGATTGGTGGCCGTCCCGGAAGGTGGTGTCGGTAAATTTAATCGGGTGTTTCCCAGCCATATATGACTCCTTTGAAAAAGTGATCAGTGGTCGGTGGTCAGTGCTCAGTGATTAATTAAGGTTGCATATTGAAGTTTGACTTTTATCTGAAACTGCGGCGTTGCATCAAGAGGCGCATTTGCATGCTCTCCTGGCGGCCGGACAGGGCCCAAAGGTTGACGGGCGGTGTCGGCGGTCCGCCGGCGGCCAGGCCAAGGGAGATGGCCTGCTGTTGCTGTAAAAATGCCTCTTCGTCGGCCAGGTAAGCCTGAAGCGCGGCGCTGACGGCAGCCATTAATTGGGGTTTGATAGCTTTCACGTTTTCCCTCCCTCTCATGATCGAGACGTATGCGGGTGTGCGGGCTGTTGGCTGACAGCTTTTAAACCGGGATATTCCCATGTTTTTTCGGGGGCAGAGTCTCCCGCTTATTGCTCAGGATGTCGAGGGCCTCGATAAGCCGGGGCCGGGTTTCCCTGGGAGTGATCACCTGGTCGACAAATCCCCGGGAGGCAGCAATATAAGGATTGTAGAGCAGGTTTTCATAGTTCTCGATGATTTCAAGGCGTTTGGCGGCAGGGTCGGCAGCTTCCTTGATTTCCTTGCGGAAAATGACATTGGCGGCGCCGGAGGCGCCCATTACGGCAATCTCGGCCGTGGGCCAGGCAAAGACCATGTCGGCGCCGAGGTCCCGGGAGCACATGGCGAGATAAGAACCGCCGTAGTCCTTGCGGGTGACGAGCGTCAATTTGGGCACGGTGGCTTCGGAGTAGCACCAGAGGAGTTTGGCGCCGTGGCGGATGATGCCGTGCCATTCCTGGTCGCTGCCGGGCAGGTAGCCGGGAACGTCAGCGATGGTCAACAGGGGTATATTGAAGGCATCGCAGAAACGGATGAACCGGGTGGCTTTATCGGCGGCGTCCACATCCAGGCAACCGGCCAGGACCTTGGGCTGGTTGGCAATGATGCCGATGCTGCGGCCGTTCAGTCGGGCAAAAGCGGTAATAATATTTTGGGCAAAGTGCTGGTGAGGTTCAAAGAAGTCACCATCGTCCACCAGGGACCGGATGAGATCGTACATATCATAAGAGGCCCCAGGGCTGTCGGGCACCAGGGTGTCCAAGGCCGGGTCTTCCCGGTGCGTGGGGTCCAGGCAGGTAACCCGGGGCGGGTCTTCCATATTATTACTGGGCAGGAAGCTCAGCAGGCGTTTGATCTGGTCCAGACAGTCCCGATCATCTTCACAGGCGAAATGTGCGACGCCGCTTTTGGTGTTATGGGCCATGGCGCCACCCAGGTCTTCGAAAGAAATCTCTTCGCCGGTGACGCTTTTGATGACGTCAGGGCCGGTGATGAACATATAAGAGGTGTTTTTGACCATAAAAATGAAGTCGGTCATAGCCGGAGAATAGACGGCGCCGCCGGCGGTGGGCCCCATAATGGCGGAAACCTGGGGGATGACACCGGAGGAGACGGCATTCCGGTAAAAGATCTGACCATAGGCCGAAAGGCTGTCCACGCCTTCCTGGATCCGGGCGCCGCCGGAGTCGTTCAAGCCGACAAAAGGGACCCCGGCTTTGAGGGCCAGGTCCATGACCTTGGTAATTTTCTTGGAATGCATTTCACCGAGAGAGCCGGCCCGGGAAGTGAAATCCTGGGCAAAGGCAAAGACCGGGCGACCGTTTACCAGGCCGAAACCGGTGACGACACCGTCGGCAGGAATTTCAAGCTTTTCCATGCCGAAATTCACACAACGGTGTTTGACAAAGATGTCGGTTTCCCGGAAGGTCCCCGGGTCGAAAAAGTGATCCAGGCGTTCCCGGGCTGTGAGTTTGCCAGATTCATGCTGCTTGGCCACAGCCTTGGGCCCACCCATGTTCTTCAGGAGGGCTTCTTTTTCCTTTAATTCCTGGATCCTTTGGGCCACTGTTTTCATAGGCGACTCCAATACATAGAATTACCTCTTACTGCGCTTGGCTTAACAAGGGCAAAGAAAGGTTAATGATTTTATTACAGAGTAGTTAATTTTAGCAAAGGTATCAGAAGCAGGAAAGATTAAAAATCACGCTGATTATGATTTTTCTGTCAAAAAAATTGCTACATATAAAAAAAATCTTTTTATTTGAAATTATATGGCATCATTAATGCCGTGGCGGAATAGATATTGCATTAGGACGGGCAAGTATTTAAGAGAGGGTGCGGGAATTCGCCCAAGCAGTAATAATCGCCGGGTTGAGAGCTGGAAACCGATCCGTCGGGGGCCGCAATACGTCAGGTTCAGATTTTTTATTGTTTATTCCAATTGTTATAAACTCTTCACAGGGAGGCCCAAGGCAGGGAACGACAGTAACAACTTTTTGATTTTACTATAAATGTAAGAAGGAACGTTTCTCGCCGAAGGCCGGCTCTCTCTTCTCTCCAGTAACCAAGGGAAAATAGATGGTTTTTGAGCAGTAATTGTACTGCCGGGGGGAATTTTGTGGTCGAAATAACAAAATTGTAGAGAAAAAATGGCAATAATTACAAGAATGTAACTAAAAGGCAATAAAGATAAATATTCAAACGATAATAAGTAGATATAACTAACTGAAAAAATACGTATAATCTGATTTGTTATTTGGTTTACCCAATATCGCCATGGCGGGTCGACAACGACAAATAAATTATCTGTAATAACGAGAAATTATCAAAAGGCAAATTTTCAACAAAAAAAATAAATCACGTGAGCAAACTGACAAATCTGTTAGCTGTCAGGTATTAAAAAGTCTCAATCGTTCATGAGGTGAGATAAAAAACAGGAGGAGTATCATGACATTAAGTAATCCCAACCGCAGTCCCGCCACGTTAACCAAAACCAGGGTGAAGGCCGCCCCTATTTCCGGCATCTGCGTCACCTGTCTGGATGGGTGTCCCGGTCCCTGCGAGATCGGCCGTTCGGCCGTGCGTGGCCGGGAACTTCTGTATCCCATGCCCTTTGGGCAGGTGACCTCCGGGGCGGACAAAGATTATCCCTGCGACTTTTCCCATTTTAACATCCAGGGCACCTGTGTGGGCGCTGTGGGTATGGAGGCTGATTCCGACAAAGCCATTTTCCCGGCGGTGGATGTGAGTGCGGAAATCGGGGTGGAAAACAAGGTGCAATTGGACTTCCCATGCTTTACCGGCGCCCTGGGCTCCACCGACATTGCCCGGATACATTGGGAAGCCATGGCCATCGGCGCGGCCATCAGCGGCATCATCCTGGTCTGCGGTGAGAACGTCTGCGGGATGGATCCCCAGTCCGAAATTAAAAAGGGCAAGGTGGTGCGGTCCCCGGAAATGGAACGCCGGGTGAACATCTTTAAAGAATGGTATCAGGGGAAAGGGGATATTATCGTCCAGGCCAACGTGGAAGACGGCCGTTTGGGCGTACCGGAATACGTCATCGAAAAATTAGGGGTCCAGACTTTTGAGCTGAAATGGGGCCAGGGCGCCAAAAATATCGGCGGCGAGGTGAAGCTGCCGACCCTGGAACGGGCTAAACAGTTAAAAGACCGGGGTTACATCGTGCTGCCCAACCCTCAAGACCAGGGCACGGTGGAACAGTATAATGTTAAGGGCATCAGGGAATTCGAACGCCATTCCCGCTTGGGCATGGTGGTTGAAGATGAATTCTACAAAGCCGTGGAACACCTGCGCAAGGTGGGGGCCAAGCGGGTCACCCTGAAGACCGGCGCCTACCGGCCGGCTGACCTGGCCCGGGCCCTGAAATTCTGTTCCCAGGCCAAGATCGACCTCTTGACCATAGACGGGGCCGGCGGCGGCACCGGAATGAGCCCCTGGCGGATGATGAATGAATGGGGCATCCCCACGGTGCATCTGGAATGCCTGTTGTATGAATACGCTTCCTATCTGGATCGCAGAGGTGAATTTGTTCCCGATATCGCCATGGCCGGCGGCCTGTCCCTGGAAGACCATGTCTTCAAAGCCCTCGCCCTGGCGGCCCCCTATGTCAAGCTGGTGTGCATGGGCCGTTCCATTATGACCGCGGCCATGGTGGGCACCACCGAAGGCAAGAAGCTGGCGGAAAAGTGCGCCACGGAGGAAGGGGCCAAACTGGAGGACGCCATCCTGGAGACCTTTGTGGAAGCCAACAACCTGCGGCGGAAATACGGCAAGGACTTTGCCCGGATTCCGGCCGGGGCCATCGGCATGTATAGTTACATCAGCCGCATGACCCAGGGTCTGCAGCAGTTCATGGCCGGGGCCCGGAAGTTTGCCTTGAAATATATCGACCGGGACGACCTGGTGGCCTTAACCGAGGAAGCCGCGATCGTCTCGGGCATTCCGTATGTGATGGACTCGGACGCCGATGAAGTGGAACGGATTCTGGGGTATCGCCGCTAACAACTTTTAACAGATATGCAAGTTTGAACCGAGAGTGAGGGGAGGATTTGATACTTCCTCCCCCCACTGTTGACGTTTTTACCTGCTTCATTTGCCTCTGCCCGAATCCCGCCTACCGGATAACACCTCGCCAAAGCGTCAGGCCTCTTCCATAGTCCACGTTGTATTACAAACTTGTCGAAAATCCTATCGCTATGCTGACAAAAACGTAATAAAAATATTTTCTAAATATTTGTAACATATTAAGTTTATTGTGTATTTAAGTTGGCATGATTATTGATTTAGTGTATTCGCAATTTTTGAAATACCAGCAGGAAGAAAAGATTTTATTCAAGATGCCCGGGAACAGCTTTTCAGGAAAGCTTTCCTGGTCTCCTTAGAATTAATTTTGGACTACCACCGAAAGGAGACGATTTCATGGAGGTTCCCATCAACGCCGGCGACACTGCCTGGATTCTGGTCTGTTGTTCTCTCGTGCTGCTGATGACGCCGGCCCTGGCCTTTTTTTACGGGGGCATGGTGCGCCGGAAAAACATCCTGTCCACCCTTACCTTAAGTTACGTTTTCATGGCCCTCATCGGGGTGCAGTGGGTGCTCTACGGTTATTCTCTGGCCTTTGGGAAGGATATCGGCGGTTTTATCGGCGGTCTGAATTTTCTGGGATTGAACGGCGTCGGGGCTCGTGCCCAACCCGGATTACGGCAAAACCATTCCCCAGAGTCTCTTCGCCGCGTTTCAGATGATGTTTGCGGTGATCACCCCGGCCCTGATCACCGGCGCCTTTGTGGAGCGGGTGCGGTTTAAGAGTTTTCTGTTGTTCAGTCTTATCTGGGCCACCATTGTCTATGATCCGCTCTGCCATTGGGTCTGGGGCAACGGCGGCTGGTTGGGAAAATTGGGCCTCCTGGATTTCGCCGGGGGCACGGTGGTGCATATCGCGGCCGGGTTTTCGGCCCTGGCCTTTGCCCTGGTGATTGGCCCCCGGAAGGGTTTCGGCAAATTTCCCATGGAGCCGCACAATATTCCCCTCACCGTCCTGGGAACCGGACTTTTGTGGGTGGGCTGGTTCGGGTTTAACGCCGGCAGCGCCCTGGCCGCCAATGGGGTGGCGGTGAACGCCCTGCTGACCACCAACAGCTCCGCGGCCATGGCCGGGTTGGTGTGGATGGTGCTCAGTTGGCTGGACGGCCGGCCCAGCACCCTGGGCATCGCCACGGGCATGGTGGTGGGGTTGGCGGCGGTGACGCCGGCCTCCGGTTTTGTGACGCCCCTGACGGCTTTGGTTATCGGCGCCATCGCGGCTCCCTTGAGCTATTATGCCATCCGTTTCCGGGATAAGCGGGGTCTGGATGAATCTTTGGATGTCTGGGCCTGCCATGGCATCGCCAGCACCTGGGGCATGGTGGCCACCGGTCTGTTTGCCACCGTGGAAGTGAACAGCGCCGGCGCCAACGGTCTGTTTTTCGGCAATCCGGGACAGGTCGGGATCCAGATGCTGGGTATCGTGGTCACCATGGTTTATAGTTTCGGGATTACCTTTGTGGTGGCCAAACTCCTGGATTGGAGCATCGGCCTGAGGGTGACCCCCATGGAAGAAGAAGTCGGTCTGGATATCAGCGCTCACGGCGAGCGGGCTTACTCATAAAAGGATACGGAACATGCTGAAAAAAATTGAAGCCATTATCCGGGAAGATAAAGTCAATGATGTCAAACTGGCCCTGGAGGCCATCGGCATCGTGGGTTTAAATATCTTTGAAATCCGGGGCCACGGGCGGCAGGGGGGGGTCAGGCTGTCCGGACGCTCCGGCACCTATCAGGTGGACATGCTCACCAAAATTCAAATGAACATCATTCTTTCGGAGGGCAATTTAGAGCCAACCATCCAGACAATCCTGGACTCGGCCTATACCGGGGAAAACGGCGACGGCCTCATCTTTGTCTATCCGGTGGAAGAGGCCATTCGTATCCGCACCCGGGAGCGGGGCCACGAAGCCGTCATGTACCCCGGGGACATTGATGAGCGGAAAAAGCGCCGGTCCGGTGCCGATTAATAATATTATTACAAAAAAGTAAGTTTAAAAAACCTATATTACCATAATGTAGGTTTTGAATTCTGGGAAATTTGTTGTAACTCACTAAAAATATAATTAAAATATAATTGGCATGATAGTTGCCTTATAGTTAACATATATTTCCTTATTGAAATATAATTTTAATACAAACGAGCGAGGTATGGTATGAATTGTCAATCAGTGGAAGATGTCTTTCAAGCGGTAAAAGACCGGCAGATCAGTTTTATCCAGATCTGGTTTACCGACATTTTGGGTGTGCTGAAAAGCTTCGCCATCCGTCCTTCGGAACTGGAAGAGGCCATGACCGAAGGTATGGGATTTGACGGCTCCTCCATCGAAGGCTTCTCCCGGATCGAAGAGAGCGACATGATCGCCAAGCCGGACCCCACCACCTTCCAGATCCTGCCCTGGCGGCCGGATGACCAGCCGGTGGCCCGGATGTTCTGCGATATCCAGCTGCCGGACGGCACCCCTTATCCCGGCGATCCCCGGTATGTGTTGAAGCGGATGCTGGCCAAGGCCGCGGAGAAAGGCTATACGTATTATGCCGGTCCGGAGCTGGAATTTTTCTATTTCGCCAACAATGAGTACCCTGAGATCATCGATAAGGCCGGCTATTTCGATACTACCCCGCTGGATAAAGGCGCCGACCTGCGCCGGGAAACCATTTTTGCCATGGAGAAAATGGGCATCCGGGTGGAGTACAGCCACCATGAAGTGGCCGATTCGCAGCATGAGATCGACCTGCGCTACGACGAAGGCCTGAAAATGGCCGACAAAACCATGACCTACCGACTGGCGGTTAAAGAAATCGCCCGCCAGGCAGGTCTGCATGCCAGCTTCATGCCCAAACCCATTTTCGGCATTAACGGCAGCGGTATGCACACCCACCAATCTTTGTTCACCGGCAGCAAGAACTCCTTTTATGATCCCAAAGATCAATATCACCTGTCGGCCGTGGCCAAAAGCTATATAGCCGGCATCCTGGCGCACGCCCGGGAAATTACCGCCGTCTGTAATCAATGGGTAAACTCCTACAAACGCCTGGTGCCCGGTTACGAGGCCCCGGTGTACATTGCCTGGGCCCGGCGGAACCGTTCCGCCCTGGTGCGGGTGCCCATGTACAAACCCGGCAAGGAAACCGCCACCCGGATCGAATACCGGGCTCCCGACCCGGCCTGTAACCCTTATCTGGCCTTTGCCGTCATGCTGGCCGCCGGCCTCAAAGGTGTGGAGAAGAACTACACCCTGGCGGAACCGGTGGAAATCGACATTTACCACATGACCGAAGCCGAACGGGAAAAGATGGGCATCAAGTCCCTGCCCGGCAGCCTGTATGAGGCCATCGAAGAAGTGGAAAAGAGCGAAGTGGTAAAGGAAGCCCTGGGCGATCATATCTTCAACAAATTCCTGGAAAACAAGAAGATCGAATGGGATAATTACCGCATGTATGTTACCGATTACGAGATCGAGCGTTACCTGCCCATTCTTTAGACCAGGGCTCCCATCCGGGTGAATTTAACGATTATTTTTGAGGGGCAGGCCATGAACCTGTCCCTCTTCGTGTCGAGACAATGTTTTGAATAAATCCTTTCCAAACGAAAGATTTGTGCTATATTAAAATATTTGAATAAATTTTTTGAAAAGGGGTAGGAATGAGCCCGATACAGGATCTGGTGGTTCTCGCCTGCACTCAAGCAGTACCTGACCCGGCGGCCTTAGAGGGAAGCCTTGAAGCAGTTCGGCCTGCGGGGCCGTATCATCCAGGAACCGTGCAGCAGCAAAGTGGAAGCCTTCCAGTTGTTACGCATTCTGGCCACCGGCGCGGATCTGGTCTGGGTGGTGGGATGCCCGGAGCAGTACTGCCAGTTGGTGGAAGGCAGCACCCGTATGGGATTTCGGGTGGCTTATGCCCAGAGTTATCTCACCGAACTCGGCCTGGAGCCCGAGCGTCTGGGGCTTTCCCGGGTGGCGGCCGGTGATCCGGAGGGTTTGGCGGCGGCGGCCGGCGAGATGCACCAACGGGCTCAAACCTTGAGCCCCAACCCCGCCCGTCCCCAGTCCAAGGCTTAAAAGGAGTTGTAATGATCGTCGGAACAAGAAAATCCCTGGAAGAACTCCAGGAGATGGTATCTGGTTATAAGAAAATCCTGCTATCCGGCTGCGATACCTGCGTGGCGGAGTGCGCCAGCGGCGGACGCCGGGAAGTGTCGGAACTGGCTGCGGCTTTGCAATTGGCCTTTCAGCTGGCCGGGAAGGAAGTAGTGTTAAAGGAATCAACGGTCGACCGCCAGTGTATCCATGAATTTTTGCTGGACGTGATTGACTTGGCCCAGGATTATGATGCCGTCCTGTCGCTGGCCTGTGGCGCCGGGGTGCAAGCCCTGGCAGCCAAATTAGAAAAGACTCCGGTCTTTCCGGCCCTGAATACGCTGTTCATAGGCGAGACGGCCGAACGGGGACTCTGGTTGGAGAATTGCCGGGGCTGCGGCGATTGTCAGTTAGGGTATACCGGTGGTATCTGTCCCATTTCCCGGTGCGCCAAGCGGTTGCTCAACGGACCCTGCGGCGGCGCCAGCAATGGCCTGTGCGAAATCAATCTGGCCAGGGAATATGATCCTCCCGTACCATGCGCCTGGGAACAAATCTGCGCCCGTCTGCAAAACTTGGGAGTGTTGGACCGTTTGTTCAACGTCAAGCCGAGCATGGATTGGTCCAAGGCCGAGGCCGGCGGCCCCCGACGGGTGGTGCGGCCGGATCAGAAGCTCTAGGAGAACTGCTCTATGTCTGAAAAGTATCATATCAATGTCAACGCAGTTCCCCCTCGCTTTAAAGCCGTGGGTAAAGGCACGGTGCTGGACTGGGGTGAAGGCTGCCTGCGCTGCACCCGCTGCGTCAAGGAGACCTGCCCCTACCATGCCTTTCGGGACCGCACCTTCGACAACCGCAGCCTGACCGACACCATCGACAGCCTCTGTAAAAACTGCTTTCGCTGCGTTCAGGGGTGCCCCCGGGAATTAATTACCAAAACGGCGAACCCGGAATACAAACTTTTGGGTGACACCTACTGGACTAAAGAAATCATCAGCACCACCTGGTATCAGGCGGAAACCGGCCGCATTCCCGTATCCGGCGCCGGTTACGGCGGCCCTTTTAAAGGCCCCGGCTTTGACTCCATCTGGACCGACATGTCCGAAATTGTCCGTCCCACCCGGGACGGCATCCATGGCCGGGAATACATCAGCACCACCGTCGACCTGGGACGCAAGCCCCTGTTTCTGTCTTTTGATGATTCGGGCAATATGACCATGCCGGTTTTCCCTCTCGTGGAAATACCCCTGCCCATTATCCTGACCGAGCCGGTCATTGGCGTGGGCAAAAAACAGATCAGGTTGATCATGGCCATGGTGGCCAAGAACCTGAATACTTTTGCGGTCATGCCCCGGGAAGCTATTACCGAGACATTAATGCCTTTTGTCCGGCATCTGATGCCGCAATACTCCCCCGGCACCCTAAAATACGACGACCCCGTCCTCGGTGCGGTGCGGGCCGTGGAGCTTTGGGATCATCCCAATATTTCAACAGAAATTGACCAACTGAAAGTGCTCCATCCCAATCTCCTGGTGTCCATTATTCTTCCGGCCACAGGTCAGGCCCCGGCTCGCTGCGAAGCCCTGGCCGGCGCCGGCGCTGAAATCATCCACCTCAATGCCGACAACCACGCCCAGGGTTTTGACGATGCCCAGGGCACGCATCTCAAAGATCTGACCCGGCAGGTGCACCTGCGCCTGGTGAAAGCCGTCCTCCGGGATGCCGTGACCCTGATTGCCAGCGGCGGCATTGCCATGGCCGAACATGTGGCCAAAACCATCATTTGCGGCGCCGACGCCGTGGCCATCGATCTGCCCCTGCTCCTGGCCCTGGAGTGCCGCTTGTGTTCTCACTGTCAGGACGGGGATGACTGCCCCGTGGACCTGGGAAAAATCAATGAGCGCCGGGGCACCCAGAGGATGGTCAATCTTATGGGCGCCTGGAATAACCAGTTGTTGGAAGTGTTAGGCGCCATGGGTTTGCGGGAGGTCAGGCGCCTGCGGGGTGAAGTGGGGCGAGCCATGTTTTTTGAAGATCTGGAAAGAGAAATCTTTGCCCCGCTATTTGCCGTGCCGCCGGGGTCAGAAACTATGGATCGTGATCCCAATTAACCTGTTTCCAGTTTCTGGTTTTCGGTTAAGGCTAAATCAACTGCCAAAAGTTTTTTTCCTTTATTGTCCCCTCTCACCTCGAGGGGAGATAGTCAGGGTGAGGGGGGAATCAGACAGAACTTCTGGCAACCACTATATTTTCATCTGTTAAAGGAAATTAAAAGAGTTATGTCGCTTTCAGCGGAAAAAATCACTACGGACGACGGGTATAAGTATTTAGAACCGGAGAATACCGGCTGCCGATTCAAAAATCCTCTGAGTAAGTATCGAGTGGTGCGCAATGAAAAACTGTGCACCAAATGCGGTCGTTGCGTGGAAGTCTGCCCGTATGGCGTCCATACCTGGGCTGGCGACACCTTCCTGCGCCGCCCCTTAAGCTACCGCTGCCTGGGCTTTAAATGTAAAAATGAATCGTTCTACTGTATTGATCAGTGTCCGGAAAAAGCCCTGCGCCTGGTGCAAAACCCCAATTACACTTCATTCGGGGACAAGCGCTGGAGCACCGATCTTTTGCTGAGCACCTGGTGGATGGCGGAATTCGGCACCTTGCCTTATACCGATATAGAATACCGCACCGGCGACTCCGGGGGCGGTTTTGATAAGATGCGGTTTATTTTCCCCCGTGAGTTCAAAGACTCTAAGCTCAGCCACGATGAAATCTCCTTGGAACTGGTCCTCAACCGCCGGGCTGACGGCCGTCCCCAGGTGAAGTTGTCGGTCCCCTGGTACGGCGGCGGCATGTCTTTCGGCTCCATCAGTTTACAGACCATGCTGGCCAGAACCCAGGCCGCGGTCAAGTGGAACACCATGACCTGCACCGGTGAAGGTGGCTATCCTGAAGCCCTCATGCCATACGACGATTACATCATCACCCAGGTGGCCACCGGTCTTTTCGGGGTGCGGGAAGACACCCTCCAAAGGGTGCGGATGGTGGAATTCAAGTACGCCCAGGGCGCCAAACCAGGTTTGGGTGGGCATCTGTTGGGGGACAAAGTGACCCCGGCCGTGGCCAAAATGCGGGAAGCGGTCACCGGCAGCGCCTTGTTTTCACCATTTCCCTTTCACAGCGTCTATTCCGTGGAAGACCACAAAAAACACGTGGATTGGGTTAAGGAAGTTAATCCCCGCTGTCTGGTGTCCGTCAAAGTTTCCACCCCCACCGATGTGGACATGGTGGCCGTGGGCAGCTATGATGCCGGGGCCCACATCATCCATCTGGACGGCAGCTATGGCGGCACCGGCGCGGCGCCGGACATTGCCAAGAAAAATATCGCCATGCCCATTGAATATGCCATTCCCAAGGTGCATCAGTTCTTGCGTAACGAAGGCATCCGGGACCGCATTACCCTCATTGCCTCCGGCGGTCTGCGCACTGCCTTTGACGTGGCCAAGGCCATTGCCCTGGGGGCCGACGGTGTCGTTATCGGCACCGCTGAGATGGTGGCCCTGGAATGCACCCGCTGTTACAACTGTGAGTCGGGCAAGGGCTGCCCCCGGGGTATCGCCACCACTGATCCCGAGATGTCCGGGCTCATGCAGGTGGAGTGGGGTGTAAACCGGATCAGCAATATGTATTATGCCTGGGCCTGGCAATTGAAGGAAATCTTGCGACGGTTGGGGCTCAGGAGCATTTCCGAATTGGTGGGCCGCACCGACCTGTTGGTTCACCTGGACTACTACGACCGCCCGGTGGAGGATGACCTGCGCCGGGGGACTACGTTTAAAGGGTAACGGTGAAAGACAGGGAAAAGTGGAAAGTGAAAAGGGAAAAAAATTATAATGAAGTTTCATGGTAACATGTTCGATCAAGGCAATAAATTATTGGCCAGCCGGCGGGACCTGGCGCCCACCTATGTTCCGGATCAAACCTTAAAACCCGAGGCCGAAGGCGGCTGCGGGGTTACCGGGTTTGCCGCCAGTGTGCCGGTGTCCGGCCGCCATATTTTTCAACCATCCGTCCAGATGCACAACCGGGGGAACGGCAAAGGCGGTGGCATTGCCGCCGTGGGCCTGGACCCTGACAGTTTAGGCGTCAGCCGGGAAATTTTAGATGAAGATTACCTGATCCAGATCGCCTTCCTGGACCCGGAAATACGGCCCCTGGTGGAAGAAAAATTCATTAAACCTTTTCTGCGGGTTGACTTTGCCGGCCGATTGTCGGCCATGGCCGACTGGCGGGACTTGCCTGGGCTCACGGTGGAGCCGCCCGAGGTCTGGCGATATTTTGTCCGGGTGAAAACTGAGGTTCTCCAGCATTTCATCCAGCGCCATCACCTCCACGGCATCTCCTGGCGGCGGGTGGAAGACGAGTTCATCTCCCAGAATTGTTATAACCTGAATCAGACCTACTATGCTTCCCTGGGGGAAAAGAAGGCCTTTGTGCTGTCCCAGGGCCGCAATGTCATGATCCTGAAGATCGTGGGCTACGCCGAAGAAGCGGCTTTGTATTACAACCTCCTGGATTTCAAGGCCCATATCTGGATCGCCCATCAGCGCTACCCCACTCGTGGTCGGGTCTGGCATCCCGGCGGCGCCCATCCCTTCGCGGCCCTGAACATGGCGTTGGTGCATAACGGCGACTTTGCCAATTACCATTCGGTGAGCGAATATCTGGGCCAGCGCCAGACCTATCCGTTGTTCCTGACCGACACCGAAGTAGCCGTGCTCATGTTTGACCTGTTGCACCGGGTCTACGGCTATCCCCTGGAGTATGTCATCGAGGCCCTGGCCCCCACCACGGAGCGGGATTTCGATCTGCTGCCGGCCAGACGCCGGGAGATCTATCGCCTTATCCAGGCCACCCACATCCACGGCTCCCCGGACGGCCCCTGGTTTTTCATTATTGCCCGGAACGACCCGGAGAACCGGCGCTATGAGTTGATCGGCATCACCGACACCTCCATGCTCCGCCCCCAGGTTTTCGCCCTCCAGGAAGGAGAAGTGCAGATCGGCCTGGTCTGTTCCGAAAAACAGGCCATTGACGCCACCCTGAGCAGCATGGCCGCAGAAGACCCGCGCATCTGCCCGGTGGCGGATCTCTATTGGAACGCCCGGGGGGGCAGCTATACCGACGGCGGCGCCTACATCTTCTCCCTGGAACCGAAAAACGGCCACCACGTGCTGACCTGCTATGACAAGTTCGGCGTTCCCAAGACCCTCCCCTGGCATCAGAAATCCTGGGGCGGGGATGTGCCTGAAATTTCGGAAGAGAAGGGTGAGGAGATTGCCGCGGAATTAATGCCGCTCTTAGAAGACGATACCGGCCAGACCCTGTATAAATTTCTGCGCCAGCGATTGTTCAAGTGGTACTATGCCAATTACTTGGAAAGCCTCCAGGTCCTGATCCGTCTTTCCCAAGAAAACGATCAGCTCAAAGCCACCATCATCAACGGTCTGTCGCTGGTTATGGACCGGCGCTTTGATACCGGCGACAAGAAACGCAGCAACATTATCCGCCTGACCACGGAGGCCCTGCATGACATCTTCCGGGCCACCCCGAAAATGGGCGAGTCGCACCCGAGCCGCTACCGGTGGCTGGATTGGGAGACTCGGGACCAGATAACCGCCCCGCCCAGACCCGATGCTATTCTGGTGCTGGATGCCGCCGGGTTTCCGCCCGAGGGTGACGATTGCGACGCCCGCTGCCAGGTGCAGGCCTTCCATCTGGGTTGGAAGAATTTTATTATCTATGGCTTCAAAGGACAGCGCTTCACCGGCTGCGGCTTCGGTCTGGAGACCGATGGCGTCCGGATCGAGGTTTACGACAGTTCCGGCGACTATTTGGCCTCGGGCATCGACGGTATGGAGATTCACGTCCACGGCAACGCCCAGGATCAGCTCGGCCAGATCATGAAGCGGGGCAAGCTGGTGGTGCACGGGGACGTGGGCCAGACCTTCATGTACGGCGCCAAGGGCGGGGAAGTCTACGTTATGGGTAACGCCGCGGGTCGCCCCCTCATCAACGCCGTGGGTCGCCCCAAGGTGGTAATCAACGGCACGGCCCTGGACTTTCTGGCCGAATCCTTCATGGCTGGAGATGTCTTTAAAGACGGCGGCTTTGTCATCGTCAACGGCATGGAGTTCGACGAGCGCGGTCGCATCCGGCGGCAAGCGTCGCCTTATCCCGGCGCCAACCTCTTCTCCCTGGCCTCCGGCGGCGCCGTTTATATCCGTGACCCTTACGGTATGGTGGGTGCCGACCAGCTCAACGGCGGTGAACTGGTACCCTTCACCGAAGCTGACTGGCAGCTCATTAAACCCTATTTAGAGGAAAACGAACGCTGCTTCGGCATCGCGGTGGACAACGACCTGCTCACCGTGGACGGCCACCTGAGGCCTCCAGAGGAAGTGTACCGCAAAATTCAGCCGGTAAAAAAGGCGCTCATCAGTAAAATCGAGGATGACTGGGAATAGGGCGCAAAGCCCATCAAGTTGGCTAAAATATTACGGCCCGCAGGATAAAGAAATCTGGCGGGCCTTTTTAATCCATCTGTCTAATAATTGGCGGGGCGAGCCTCCGTGCCCATCCAGATGAGGCCGACACTGGATAAGTTACTTTTTTGAACACCGGCTGCGGGTACACCGATTTCCGACGAGGGCAAAGATAGTTACACGAACGGATTCATCACTCTCAGCTCCCATTCCGCACCATTTGGTGATGGATTCGAGGTGTAAAAAATCATAACTAGTGAATTTTAGGTTAGTTTTTTATTCTTAATTATATTAATAAGTTAGAGACATCATCCATATCTACAGGGAGGAGCAGGATGGAATCTCTAACCGAAGACATCTGATATCTTTCTGAAGCCAGAAGTTGTTATGATGAACTGAAATGTCCCTATTTTTCGATGATGATCAAAATTAGCCTCAGAAGCAGCAATAACTATGCGGAATGTCAGTTTTACCCCTTTTTCCCGCATCCTTTTTTCTTTGCTTTATCGGCCCCGTCCCTTGACATACCGGAGCTTCCGGCCCTCCCGCTCCATGAGCAGGTCCCCATTATCCGGCGTCAAGGGGAGGTTGCGGAAGTGCGCCCGGCCCAAATCCCCCGGGCTGAACTCAAAAACATAATAATTGTCTGATCTGCCCCCGACCTGAAACCACTGGGGCTCCAGGTTATACATCCTGACTCCCAGGCCGATGGCCCTGGGCCGCCCCCGGGGCCCGTGTGCCTGCCAGCCATATTCTTGCGTGTACCCGGTTTCCGGGTTGCCATCCCCGTAGTCGATAGACACATCAACGGCCGACAGAACCCGGCCATTGGTGTCTTGCACCAGAATGGTCAGTGGGTTTTCCGGCTTGCTGGCGCTTTGTTTCAGGCTGAAGCGAGGTGGCGCCGAAGTTTCGGCCGTGTTCAGGAGCACCCGCCCGCCCTGCATGCTCCAGGTCCCGGTGGCCTGTTCGTCATAGGCGCCATAAGCCAGAAAATATTCAAAGCGGCCGTCCGGATGCAACCGTAATTCTGAGCCGACTTCATGAACCCCCTGCAAATAATAATGCCCGGCCAACGCCTGGGCCTCCTGGGCCTGCACCGGCGCCGCCTGCCAATGTGGAGCTGCAACCATTAGCACCAGCAGCAGCCAATAAACCAAACGGCTTGAAAAAGGAACGACTTTTTCCAGTTTAATATTCAACCTCATACAGGAAGCTCCTCGATAGTGCGGGTTATGAGTAAGGGATAAACCCGGGACCTCCAATCCTCGCCTCCTTCACAACTATTATGAAAATTAGTATTTTTATTTGACAATATAACAAAATTACCCCACTATTAAAGTGAAAAAACTGGTTGAAACTCGGCTTGGCGATTAGCTGTTTGGGTTGATAGATAATTTCACCTTCAAAGGGAGGGAGCTATGATTACTGATTGTCTTAGAAGTAATGGGATGATGAGAATTTTTTTCTTACTGATCTTTTCTCTTCTCCTCATCGGTTGTGGTGCCGGGAGAACCATGGTACTGGCTCCCGCCGACACGTCAGAAAGGTTTACCGAAGCAGAAATTATCGAGGATCAATCTACTGTCAACGTCCCTTCCGAGGTAAACTCTTCCTTTCAGGCCAAACTCAGCCAACTCATTTATGGGGATGGGGGCTTTGCCAGAGGGCCGGGACTAAAAATCAAGTACCGATTTATCCAGTTCAATCCCGGCAGTCAGTTTACCCGCTGGTTCTGGGGCGGCATTGGCAGCGCTGGCAAAGGCTCCATGACGATAGAAGCCAAGTTTCTGGATAGCGCCGGGAAGGAATTGGCCAAAATCCAGTCGGAAGGAGAGATCACCTCGAGGCGCCTTCGGCGGTTCCTTCGATTTCGCTGTTCAAAAAGCAGCCAACGAAGTAGCTGAATACGCCAAAAGATTTCGGTAATTTATTAAGAAGGCGGGTAGACAAAACCAAGCTTTCCCCGACCTAAAGGTTCGACGGTTATGGGTGCGGTCTATGTCCCTGTTTCCCGCAGGGGTAAGGTTTACTTTCGACCCCGGATTATTCCGCCCATCACTACCAATGCTCCAATAGCACCTTCCTCCTTGCTCTTCTGCTTTTCTGCTCTGCCCTTATCTCCTCTCCTGCAATCTGAATTGTGACATTTGTCTCATCTGTTCTGTTCCTATTCCCTCTCACTGTGATACAAGCTGATCCATGATGCCGTTTTTTTACTCGGCACTCAGAACTCAGAACTCACAAGGAGGTCCACCATGTCCTGCACCATCTGTAACCACCCCAAACGTCAGGAAATCGACCAGGCCCTCATCGCCGGGTCTGCCACCTTGGCCGCCCTCAGTCAGGAACACGGCCTCAGCACCTCTGCCCTGCACCGCCACAAGGCCCACCTCCAGGCCAAAGTCAACCGGGCCAAAGACCAGCTCCAGGATAATCTCCGCCAGGGCTGCATCTTCTGGCTCAGCCAGGCCCTGGAAATGGCCATGGCCACGGCCAAGGCCGCCCAAACCGAAGGCAACGCCAAGATCGTGCTCCAGGCCCTTGGGCACGGCACCCGCATCATCACCCTTATCCTGAAACAGGACTTCCAACTGGACCCCAAGGTGGTGTACGGAATCCTGGCCTCTGACCAGTGGGCCGCCCAAACCGGCCTCCTGCCCCATGATCCCCAAATCATGGCCCTGAGCCGACAGTCCCTCACCGGGACCCTGGCCGCTCCCTGTCCGGAAAACGAGCCCGACGCCTCCTCCCCCATCTCCCCGGCGGACCTGGACCGTCTGCAGGAAAATCTTCTGAGCCTGGCCCAGCAGGTTGACCTCCCCAACCGGCTCACCCAAACTGGCAACCGGACCCCCGTCTTTGTCAAGAAGCGGGATAAAGGTGGGAAATTACCGGGAAAATCCTCGGCATCGAAAGATAATAACGAGAATAATCAAAAAGATAAGCTGTATGAAAATATTGCCGGCAGCCTTGGCCTCCTTCAACCGGCCCAGTTCGCCGCTCTCGGAACTCAAAACTCAAAACTCGAAACTTTATTCCCCGGGAAATTACCGGAAAACAAACCACTTTCAGAGTATATTTATGAACAATCCCTAAAAGATAGCCAATGTGCAAAAAATAATGGGAAAGGCGCCTCGGCCTGACCACCAGTGGCCTGATCACGACGCCGGCGTTCCCCTAATGAAACCATCATGCCCAGTTGTTGGCCACCCCCGATGATTAAAATCCCCCATGGCCCCCCTTTAGAAAAGGGGGGATTTAGGGGGATTTTCACAGTAAAATTTAACTAACCACCGACTACTGGCCCCTGATCACCGCTTCCACCGTCGCAGCAGCAGTTTGGTCACCTCCACGACGGGAACCAGGCTGAGACTGAGGCCCAGGGCCAGCAGCCAATCCCGCCAACTCAAGGAGACGGTGTGGAAAAGCCGGGCCAGGGGATCGTATTCCACCACCGCCACGGTCATGGCCAGGGAAATAAGCACCGCGGCGATCAGGAAGCGGTTGGCAAAAATGCCGACCGTGAACAGGGACAAGGTTACGGCCCGGCAGTTAAAGGCGTTGACCAGTTCGGCCAGCACCAAAGTGACGAACACCATGGTCTGAGCCCGCTCCAGGACAGTGGCGGCCTGGCTGTCGCCGTCTGGGTTATACAGGTAATAATAAGCAAACAACGGAATGATGAGCAGCGTTTTATAGCCGGCGATTACCGCCAGCAGAGTATTGACGGAACCAGTAAAGATGCCTTCGTCAGGCGGTCGGGGCGGCCGGGACATGATGTCCGGGGTTTTTGGGTCCACCCCCAGGGCCAGGGCCGGCAACCCGTCGGTGGTGAGGTTGACCCAGAGAATTTGCAGGGCAATCAGTGGCATGGGCAGGCCCAGGGCAAAGGCCCCGGTAAGGATGATAATTTCGGCAAAGTTGCAGCTCAGCAAGAAGACCAGGTATTTTTTAATATTGTCAAAGATGGCCCGGCCTTCCTCCACTGCGGCCACCAGAGTGGCAAAGTTGTCGTCGGCCAAAATCATGTCTGCGGTTTCTTTGGTGACTTCGGTGCCCGTGATACCCATGGCCACGCCGATGTCAGCGCGTTTCAAAGCCGGGGCATCGTTGACGCCGTCCCCGGTCATGGCCACGATCTCGCCTTTGTTTTTCAAAACTTCCACCAGGCGCAGCTTGTGTTCCGGGGCCACCCGGGCAAAGACATTCGTGTGGGTCAGGGCCGCGGCCAGTTCCCGGTCGCTCAATTGACTGATTTCCCGCCCGGTGAGCACCACTTGCGGGTTGCCGGACTTTTTGCTCAAACCCAGATCATGACCGATGGCGGCCGCGGTTTCCGGGTGGTCGCCGGTCACCATGATGACATTGATGCCGGCCCGGTGACAAAGGGCCACGGCTTCCCGGGCTTCCGGGCGGGGAGGATCTATCATGCCCACCAGAGCCACCCACACCAGATCGGTTTCTTCCGAGGCGGGGGTTAATTCCGGCAACTCCGACAGATGGCGGTAGGCCAGACCCAGCACCCGCAAAGCCGATCCGGCCAGACGGGAGTTTTCCGCCAGGATAGCCTTCCGGTGGCTCTCAGTGATAGGTTTTTCCCCCTGCGCGGTCAACCGGCGGTTACAAAAGGGCAGCAGACTCTCCGGCGCCCCTTTAAGACACATGAGCAGACCTGACCTGTCCTGGTGCAGGGTGCTCATGCGCTTGCGGTCCGAATCAAAGGGAATTTCTGCCACTCGGGGATATTCCTGGAGTAGACGGGTATAATCGAGTCCGGCCTTAAGGCCCAGGGTAAGCAGGGCCCCCTCCGTGGGATCACCCCGCAACAACCATTTGCCGCCCTCGTCTTTCAGAGAAGCGTCATTACACAATAGGGAGATGCGGGCCGCAGTGTGCAGAACCGGGTTGGTGAGGGAAAGATGTTCATGGTCCGCGCTATGAAAGTCGCCCCGGGGTTCGTACCCCGAACCGGTGATGTGTACCAGGCGCTCATCCATATACAGGTGGCGCACCGTCATCTCGTTTCTGGTGAGTGTTCCCGTCTTGTCAGTGCAGATGACGGTGACGCAGCCCATGGTTTCCACCGCCGGCAGACGTTTGACAATGGCCTGGCGTCTGGCCATCCGAGTAGTGCCGATGGAGAGTGCCCCGGTGACTACAGCCGGCAATGATTCCGGCACTGCGGCCACGGCCAGGCTGATCCCCCAGATAAGCATGGGCAGCCAGCCGAACCCCTTATAAAGACCCAGAAAAACGGCGCCCGCGGCCACGCCCAGACAGATGATACTGAGGACCTTCCCAATCAGGGATATCCGCTTTTCTAAAGGGGTTTTTTCCGCCTGCACGTCTCCCAGCATTTGGGCGATGCGGCCGAATTCGCTGTCCATACCGGTACTGGTGACCACGGCCAGCCCTCGGCCGTAGGTTACCACGGTGCCGCCAAAGAGCATCCCATGCTGGTCGGCAATGGGAGTGTCCGGCGCCGGCGTCGGCAACTCCGACTTGGTCGCCGGAGTTGATTCACCGGTAAGGATGGCCTCATCCACCATGAGGTTGACCACCTCCAGCAGGCGGGCATCAGCCGCAACCCGGTCGCCGGTGTGCATAAGCAAAATGTCGCCGGGCACAACCTCCCGGGCCGGCACCTCCAGCTCTTCGTCCTCCCTTAGAACCGTGGCGTGCGGGGCAGCCAGTTGTTGGAGAGCCGCAGCAGCTTTTTCGGCCCGGTATTCCTGGAAGAAACCGAGAACGGCACAGGCCAGGATAATGGCCAGGATAACCCAGGCATCCAGATGCTCGCCCAACAGGAACGACACCGCAGTGGCAATGATGAGGATGACCATGAGCAGGTTCAGGAATTGCCGGACGAAGATAAGCACCGGAGATATTTTTTTTCCCGCCGTCAGC
>CAVZSK010000012.1:0-30576 GCA_963777875.1 uncultured delta proteobacterium
ACTGACGGCGGGAAAAAAAATATCTCCGGTGCTTATCTTCGTCCGGCAATTCCTGAACCTGCTCATGGTCATCCTCATCATCGCCACCATGGTTTCGTTCCTGTTGGGCGAGAACCTGGATGCCTGGGTTATTCTGGCCATTATCCTGGCCTGTGTTGTTCTCGGTTTCTTCCAGGAATACCGGGCCGAAAAAGCTGCTGCGGCTCTCCAACAACTGGCTGCCCCTCAGCGCCACTGTTCTGAGGGAGGACGAAGAGCTGGTGGTGCCGGCCCGGGAGGTTGTGCCCGGCGATATTTTGCTTATGCACACCGGCGACCGGGTGGCGGCTGATGCCCGCCTGCTGGAGGTGGTCAACCTCATGGTGGATGAGGCCATCCTTACCGGTGAATCAACTCCGGCCACCAAGTCGGAGGCACCGGCGCCGGCGCCGGACACTCCCATTGCCGACCAGCACGGGATGCTCTTTGGCGGCACCGTGGTAACGTACGGCCGGGGACGTGCCGTGGTCACCGCCACCGGTATGGACACCGAATTCGGCCGCATCGCCCAGATGCTGGGAGAGGTGCGGGCCGAAAAAACCCCTTTAGAAAAGCGGATATCCCTGATCGGTCGGGTCCTCAGTATCATCTGTCTGGCCGTGGCCGCCGGGGCCTTTTTTTGGGTCTTTATAAGGGGTTCGGCTGGCTGCCCATGCTCATTTGGGGGATCAGCCTGGCCGTGGCCGCGGTGCCGGAATCTCTGCCGGCCGTAGTGACCGGGGCCCTCTCCATCGGCACCACTCGGATGGCCAGACGCAAGGCCATTGTCAAACGTCTGCCGGCGGTGGAAACCATGGGCTGCACCACCGTTATTTGCACTGACAAGACGGGAACTCTCACCAAAAACGAAATGACGGTGCGCCACCTGTATATGGATGAGCGCCTGGTGCACGTCACCGGTTCGGGGTACGAACCCCGGGGCGACTTCCATGGCGACGGACCACGAACATCTTGCCCTCACCAACCCGGTTCTGCACACTGCGGCCCGCATCTCCCTGTTGTGTAATGACGCTTCTCTGAAAGACGAGGGCGGCAAATGGTTGTTGCGGGGTGATCCCACGGAAGGGGCCTTGCTTACCCTGGGCCTTAAGGCCGGACTCGATTATACCCGTCTGCTCCAGGAATATCCCCGGGTGGCAGAAATTCCCTTTGACTCCGAACGCAAGCGCATGAGCACCCTGCACCAGGACAGGTCAGGTCTGCTCATGTGTCTTAAAGGGGCGCCGGAGAGCCTGCTGCCCTTCTGCAACCGCCGGTTGACCGCCCAGGGGGAAAAACCTCTCACCGAGAGCCACCGGAAGGATATCCTGGAGGAAAACTCCCGTCTGGCCGGATCGGCTTTGCGGGTCCTGGGTCTGGCCTACCGTCATCTGTCGGAGTTGCCGGAATTGACCCCCGCCTCGGAAGAAACCGATCTGGTGTGGGTGGCTCTGGTGGGCATGATAGATCCTCCCCGCCCGGAAGCCCGGGAAGCCGTGGCCCTCTGTCACCGGGCCGGCATCAATGTCATCATGGTGACCGGCGACCACCCGGAAACCGCGGCCGCCATCGGTCATGATCTGGGTTTGAGCAAAAAGTCCGGCAACCCGCAAGTGGTGCTCACCGGCCGGGAAATCAGTCAATTGAGCGACCGGGAACTGGCCGCGGCCCTGACCCACACCAATGTCTTTGCCCGGGTGGCCCCGGAACACAAGCTGCGCCTGGTGGAAGTTTTGAAAAGCAAAGGCGAGATCGTGGCCATGACCGGGGACGGCGTCAACGATGCCCCGGCCTTGAAACGGGCGGACATCGGCGTGGCCATGGGTATCACGGGCACTGAAGTCACCAAAGAAACCGCAGACATGATTTTGGCTGACGACAACTTTGCCACTCTGGTGGCCGCAGTGGAGGAAGGCCGGGCCATCTTTGACAATATCAAAAAATACCTGGTCTTCTTGCTGAGCTGCAACTTTGCCGAAATTATCATCCTTACCGGGGCCTTTGCCCTGGGCCTGCCCATGCCCCTGATTGCCCTGCAAATTCTCTGGGTCAACCTCACCACCGACGGGTTGCCGGCCCTGGCCCTGGGCGTGGACCCCAAAGCCCCGGACATCATGTCCCGGCCGCCCCGACCGCCCGACGAAGGCATTTTCAATCGGGACCGTCAACACCCTGATGGCGCGTCATCGCCGGCTATAAAACGCTGCTCATCATCCCGCTGTTTGCCTATTACTATCTGTATAACCCAGACGGCGACAGCCAAGCCGCCACTGTCCTGGAGCGGGCCCAGACCATGGTGTTCGTCACTTTGGTGCTGGCCGAACTGGTCAACGCCTTTAACTGCCGGGCCGTAACCTTGTCCCTGTTCACGGTGGGCATTTTTGCCAACCGTTTTCTGATCGTCGCCGTCATCCTTTCCCTGGCCATGACCGTGGCGGTGGTGGAATACGATCCCCTGGCCCGGCTTTTCCACACCGTCTCATTGAGTTGGCGGGATTGGCTGCTGGCCCTGGGCCTCAGTCTCAGCCTGGTTCCCGTCGTGGAGGTGACCAAACTGCTGCTGCGACGGTGGAAGCGGTGATCAGGGGCCAGTGGTTAGTGGTTAGTGGCCAGTGGTCAGTTAAGTTTCCATCAGGGGAGCGCCGGCGTCGTGATCAGGCCACTGGGGGTTGGGCCGAGGCGCCTTGCCCATTATTTTTTGCACATTGGCTATCTTTTAGAGATTGTTCATAAATATACTCTGAAAGTGGTTTGTTTTCCGGTAATTTCCCGGGGAATAAAGTTTCGAGTTTCGAGTTTTGAGTTCCGAGAGCGGCGAACTGGGCTGGCTGAAGGAGGCCGAGGCTGCCGGCAATATTTTCATACAGCTTAACTTGTTGATAATTCTTGTTATTATCTTTTAATGCAGAGGATTTTCCCGGCAATTTCCCGCTTTTATCCCGCGGCTTGAAAAGACGGTTTTCGGTTTTTGGTTGGTCAGCCGGTGGGGAGGTCAAGCCTTGGAGCACTTGCTGCATCAGGTCCAGGTCCACTGGGGAAGCGGGGGATGAGGCTGGGGCTGCGGTTTCCGGACAGGGAGTGGAGAGTGTCCCGGTCAGGGACTGGCGGCTCATGGCCATGATGTTGGGATCATCGGGCAGGAGGCTGGTCTGGGCGGTCCACTGGGCAGAGGCCAGGATTCCGTAGACCACCTTCGGGGTCAAGTTGGAAGTCCTGTTTCAGGATAAGGTTGATGATGCGGGTGCCGTGCCCAAGGGCCTGGAGGACGACCTTGAAGTTGCCTTCGGTTTGGGCGGCCTTGGCCGTGGCCATGGCCATTTCCAGGGCCTGGCTGAGCCAGAAGATGCAGCCCTGGCGGAGATTATTCTGGAGCTGGTCTTGGGCCCGGTTGACGTTGGCCTGCAAGTGGGCCTTGTGGCGGTGCAGGGCAGAGGTGCTGAGGCCGTGTTCTTGACTGAGGGCGGCCAGGGTGGTAGACCCGGCGATGAGGGCCTGGTCGATTTCCTGACGTTTGGGGTGTTGGCAGATGGTGCAGGACATGGTGGTCTCCTTGTGAGTTCTGAGTTCTGAGTGCCGAGTAAAACGTGCATCATGGATCAGCTTGTATCACGGTGAGAGGGAAGAGGAACAGAACAGATGAGACAAATGTCACAATTCAGATTGCAGGAGAGGAGATAAGGGCAGAGTAGAAAAGCAGAAGAGCAAGGAGGAAGCTGCTATTGGAGCATTGGTAGTGATGGGCGGAATAATCCGGGGGCTAAGGCAAACCTTACCCCTGCGGGAAACAGGGCCTAGACCGCACCCATAACCGTCGAACCTTTAGGTCGGGGAAAGCTTGGTTTCGTCTACCCGCCTTCTTAATAAATTACCGAAATCTTTTGGCGTATTCAGCTACTTCGTTGGCTGCTTTTTGAACTGCGAAATCGAAGGAACCGCCGAAGGCGCCTGAGGTGATCTCTCCTTCCGACTGGATTTTGGCCAATTCCTTCCCGGCGCTATCCAGAAACTTGGCTTCTATCGTCATGGAGCCTTTGCCAGCGCTGCCAATGCCGCCCCAGAACCAGCGGGTAAACTGACTGCCGGGATTGAACTGGATAAATCGGTACTTGATTTTTAGTCCCGGCCCTCTGGCAAAGCCCCCATCCCCATAAATGAGTTGGCTGAGTTTGGCCTGAAAGGAAGAGTTTACCTCGGAAGGGACGTTGACGGTGGATTGATCCTCGATAATTTCTGCTTCGGTAAACCTGTCTGACGTCTCGGCGGGAGCCAGTACCATGGTTCTCCCGGCACCACAACCGATTAGGAGAAGAGAAAGGATCAGTAAGAAAAAAATTCTCATCATCCCATTACTTCTAAGACAATCAGCAATCATAGCTCCCTCCCTTTGAAGGTGGAATTATCTATCAACCCAAACAGCTAATCGCCAAGCCGAGTTTCAACCAGTATTTTCACTTCAATAGTGGGGTAATTTTGTTATATTGTCAAATAAATTAATTTTTATAATATTTGTGGAGGAGGCGAGGATTGGAGGTCCCGGGTTTATCCCTTACCCATAACCCGCACTATCGAGGAGCATCCTGTATGAGGTTGAATATTAAACCGGAAAAAGTCGTTTCTTTTTCAAGCCGTTTGGTTTATTGGCTGCTGCTTGTGCTGATGGTTGCAGCCCCACATTGGCAGGCGGCGCCGGTGCAGGCCCTGGAGGCCCAGGCGTTGGCCGGGCATTATTATCTGCAGGGGGTTCAGGAAGTAGGCTCAGAATTACGGTTGCATCCGGACGGCCGCTTTGAATATTTTCTGGCTTATGGCGCCTATGACGAACAGGCCACCGGGACCTGGAGCGTGCAGGGCGGGCGGGTGCTCCTGAATACGGCTGGAACTTCGGCACCGCCCCGCTTCAGCCTGAAACAAAGCGCCAGCAAGCCGGAGAACCCTTTGACCATTCTGGTGCAAGACACCAATGGCCGGGGTCTGCCGGCCGTTGATGTGTATATCGACTACGGGGATGGCAACCCGGAAACCGGGTACACGCAAGAATATGGCTGGCAGGCACGCGGGCAGCGGGGGCGGCCCAGGGCCATCGGCCTGGGAGTCAGGATGTATAACCTGGAGCCCCAGTGGTTTCAGGTCGCGGGCAGATCAGACAATTATTATGTTTTTGAGTTCAGTCCAGGGGATTTGGGCCGGGCGCACTTCCGCAACCTCCCCTTGACGCCGGATAATGGGGACCTGCTCATGGAGCGGGAGGGCCGGAAGCTCCGGTATGTCAAGGGACGGGGCCGATAAAGCAAGGGAAGAGGGAAGAGGGGGAAAAGCTATTAGGTTACGCTGAAACTGGCTGGTGGAGGCGTCGAACTAGTAGGCGGTGAGGCGGCGGCGGGAGGCAGGGTTTCCCGAGGCCGCCTCTGGCCAGATATTGTCGAGGGATTTTACACCTTCTGTTTACCCAGAAAGATGCCCTTGTCTACCTTGGTAAAAAAATCATGGTAATAGATCGGTTCAGTGATCTGACCAACATTGATGACATTACCCCTATTATCCAAAGTTTTAGCTTGAAAGTTTATCCGGACCCGGGTGACATTGCCATGTTCGCTGACATTGCCGGAACATTCGATGATAGAGTTCTTTTTCCAACTAGCGTTCTGACCACCCAGCAGGCCTAAAATGATGGCTTCCGTTTTATTTTCCACATTGATTTCTTTGGTGGCAGAGATCAGACCGAGATCAACACTGGCATTTTTGACAATGAAACCATCATCTTGCAAAACATTGAGGAGTGACTTCATTACCATCTTGACATCCTTGGTGTCATACTCCCGGGTCTGGTACTCTCGAATCTCCAGCTGAGTCTTGGGGACTTCGGTCACACCGGTGGCGCTGGCACACCCATAAACCAATGTGCATGTCAGGGCCAAGATGAATAAACATCTTACCATGGCCTGAATCCTTTCTGGTTAGAATTTACTGGCATGATAGGCAAACGAACTCACTCGCTTCTTGGCATCGAATTTGATGACCACGGTCAAAGTTTTTTGGGTGCTGCTGGCTGCTCCGGCAGCCCTGGAATAGCTTCCTCCGACTCCCCCTAAAATTAAAGCAGAGCCGGCCACACCGCCGGCGCCAACGCCGCCGCCGACGCCGCCACGGTCATGGGAGTAGGAAGCTTCCGTGGCGATCTTGTCATAAATCCAGGTTTCCTGACCAGTCCCATCATTGGTAACGATATTGGGTGAACCCAGGGCCACGGCAACATCTGCCTGAGACATGCCGGTGCGGATTTCCTTCTGGACAATGCCAACGGTCATTTCCCTTTCCTGGGTTGATGAAATTGCTGTTGATGCTGGGCGGCAGTCATGCACCCTGAGGCCAGCACCAATATTATCAAGACGACAAGGACTCTTCCCACCATATTTGTTCTCCTGGCTTTTCCTTTTGGTTATGGCAGAGATGCCTGCTCATGACATCGGCAGCTGCCCCAGGTACAGTTGATAATGAGGTTTTATGAATCAGGCGATCCAAAATGCAGGCTTAGGGCCTGGCAGACATATTCTTAACAGCAAGGTCTTACTCGAAGACCCGCCCGTAAATTTCCGACAAAATCTGCGCTCCCCCCAGTTGCAAAAGCCTTTGGGCTAATTCCCGGCCCAGGCGTTCGGCTGCCTCGGGCGGACCGGCGACTTGCTCACGATATATTCTGGTGCCGGTGAGGTCGCCGATGAGGCCTTCCAGGATTAATTCGCCGTTTTGCAGGGATCCCTTAGCGGCAATGGGCACCTGGCAGCCCCCTTCTAATCTGGCCAGAAAGGCCCGTTCCGCGGCCACCGTCACTTTGGTTTCGGGGTGGTCCAGGAATTCCAGGAGATTTCTGGTCTCGGCGTCGTCCTGCCGGTATTCCAGCCCCAGGGCCCCCTGGCCGATGGCCGGCAGCATCTCGGTCTCAGGGATAATCGCGGTAATCTCTGCGGCCCGCCCCAGCCGGCGCAGACCTGCCGTGGCCAAAATCACCGCATCCAGGTTTTCCTCCACCAGCTTGCGCAAACGCGTGTCCACGTTGCCCCGCAAGGGAACAATCTCCAGGTCCGGACGCAGGTGCATGAGCTGAGCCTGACGGCGCAGGCTGCCGGTGCCGATGCGGCCGCCCCGGGGAATTTCCCTGAGGGATTGATATTTCCGGGAGATAAAGGCGTCCCGGGGGTCTTCCCGGATGGTGGTGATGCCGATGACCAGACCGTCCGGCACCTCCGTGGGCACATCCTTCATGCTGTGCACCCCCAGGTCCACCTCGCCGGCCAGGATGGCCATCTCGATTTCCTTGGTAAACAGGCCCTTGCCGCCGATTTTGGCCAGGGGCACGTCCTGGATCTTATCCCCGGTGGTCTTGATGATCTCCAGTTCCACGGTAATCTGGGGATGGTGGTCTTGAATCTGATTTTGCACCAGGGTGGCCTGGGCCAGGGCCAGGGCGCTCCCCCGGGTGCCGATGCGGAGTTGTTTTTTCATGGTTATGGGCTATCTTATACCGTTTTCGGTTTCCAGTTTTCGGTTTTCGGTTAAAAAATGCAGCAAATATAAAACGTTATAAATTATGTTTGTTGCAGGACAAACCGAACTTGGTATTATTGTCATTACATTAATTAATTCATCATAAGAAAAAGACAAAATTCTCCTCTCTATGTCATCCCGGGCACTTAACTCTCGGGTGCCGGACAGGGTCAAGGGGTTATTTCTTTACTTTGGTCTCAATTTCGGAAGCGATGAATTTTCCGTCTTTTTCTTTGCCTTCGACCTCTACATAGGCCCCTATTTGGAGTTTCCCATGTTTCTCCTTAAATTCGGTATTGTTGGTGGCTGTTACGGTGCGACCACCGACGACCCATTCTCCGACGAACCCGTTTTCGGGCATCTTTTCCACGTTCCCGTAAAAATCCTGTTTGGCCAGGGCAACATTAAAGGCCAAAACCAGACAGGCCAGGATGATCACCGATGGCCAAAGCCGATTTTCTCATTTCGTTCTCCTTTTTTTAGGAAAAAAATTATCTAACAATTAATGGTGCGCACTATCGGGTGGTTGAAAGTCTCGTCTGTGGTATCCTTCCCACCTTCCAGATAGTCACCTGAAAATTCAGATCGCCAATGGGGTCAGGGTATACACGCGGGCCTGTCGGGCGGCGGTTACCAGATCTCCCTGGCGCAGAGCTTCCCGCACTTCATCCAACTTTTGCGCATCGTCTACGGATAGATAAGGAGACCAGCCATCATCTGTGTAGAATAGTTCAACATCAACTTCAGCTACGTATATTACCCGCTTGAACCAAGTTTTTATGAAGTCGTTTTCTCAAAGTATTCTTCTTCACGCTTGAATTATATAGGAAGAACTTGGCCAACGGATCCCTTTAAGCTGTTTGGCGTCTTAAGGTATAAATATCGAGAATTTTTTCATACAACGTTTCCGGAGCAATATCCGCCCCATTCGGCCAGGCGATGGTTCCTCCTGCCACGGTTGCTTGGGCAAACAAAATGGGGTCCTGCAAAGCCTCAAAAACTGGCCCCTTGGTTAAATATTCGGAAAAATCAAGATCCCCTGCAACCCCGTCATCGAAGATAATATGGTAGACGTCCATGTCCCCGGTACTCAATGTTTATTACTTCCTGAAAATCCCACATGACCCACCTCAATCCAAAGGATCGATACTTTTTATTTCTTTGCCCCCCTGGGCCAATTCCCAATCCTCCAAGAGTTCCACTTGTCGTAGATCGATCCATTCCCGTATGAGTTTTGTTGCGGTCACGAGACTGCAAATCTCCTTTGAGGATATTGCCGCGGAAATTAAAAATAGCCTTGTTTCCCTGATATTCTGCATGAATATGGGGAGGATGATGATCATAATAGAACATTCGGATGACAATCCCAAAGAAGATGGAAATGATCGGCAATATTTAAAACCTCTGGCGGATAAGTGATCGGGCCTAGGCCAAAAAACGTGAGGGGTGGGTAGGTCCCAAACTCATTATTAGACTTTCCATGAATATTCGGTTTGCAGTCCTGCCTTCCCGGTATGCCCATTCCTACCTCTTACCCACCCCCTCCAGTCGCTTGATCACCGAGGGGAAGTACTCCCTTTGGGTATGGGGCAGGAACAGGGCCGCCATGTAGCGGTCCATGAAGCCGGGGGTTTCCGAGAGCTCGAAGTTGGTCATCATCAGGGCCACCCGGCGTTCCTCTTCCAGCATCTCCCGGGAAAAGGCCACCACCGTGGCCCCCAGCATGGAGCCGTTGCCGACGTAAGTGAATTTTTCCAGGGGCAGGTCCGGGAGCAGGCCGATGGTGATGGCGTTTTCGATATTGATGAAGCTGCCGAAGGCCCCGGCCAGAATGATCTGCTCCAGGTCCAGGATGGAGAGGCCGACGCTTTCCAGCAGGGTAATGTAACCGGCATACATGGCCCCCTTGGCCCGCATCAGGTTGTCGATATCCACTTCGCTGAGCACGATATCCTGGTTCACCTGGGTGTTCGGGGCGTAGGCCAGGACGTATTCCCGGCCGCTTTCGCCCTGGCGGATATGGGGCGTGTCCAGATCGTCCCGGAACTTGCCCTTGGGGTCGATAAGGCCGGTTTCCATGAGGGCGGCCATAATGTTGATCAATCCCGAGCCGCAGATACCCTTGGGTTTGACCATGCCGATGGTCATGAGCATGGGTTCGGCGGTGTCCGGATTGATGCTGATATCTTCGATGGCCCCCTGGCTGGCCCGCATGCCGAAACGGATGCCGCCCCCTTCAAAGGCCGGGCCGGCGGAGCAGGCGGCGCAGACCATCCAGTCTTTATTGCCCACCACGATCTCGCCGTTGGTGCCGATGTCGATGAACAGGGTCAGCTTGCTTTCCTGGTACATGCCGGAGCCCAGGACCCCGGAGACGATGTCCCCGCCCACATAGCTGGAGACATTACTCAGGCAATAGACAAACACATGCTCTGCCAACTCGATACCCAGGTCCCGGGCCCGCACCGGCGGGATCGCACAGAGAGTGGGCACATACGGCGTCAGTCGGATATGCCTGGGATCCACGCCCAAAAACAGATGCGTCATGGTGGTGTTGGCTGCCAGGGTCAGATGGGAAATGTCTTCGGTGGACAGTTTATTTTTCTTGAGCAGGGCCTTGAGCACCGAATTGATGGTGCTGACCACCAGTTCCTGCATGCGCTCCAGCCCTTCGGGTTTACTGGCATAGATAATACGGCTGATAACGTCCTCGCCGTAGCTGATCTGGGAGTTATATTCCCCGAGAGAGTCTATGATGGCCCCACCGGTCAGGTCCAGTAACTGGCCCCAGACCGTGGTGGTGCCGATGTCAATGGCAATGGCGTAATGCCTGGCGGTGGTGTCACCCGGCTCCACGCGAATCAGCCGGGGCTTGCGGGAGCGACGCTGGGCGAAATCCAACGTGGCTGTCACCGCAAAGTTATTCTCCCGCATGACCTGGCCCAGCTTCCGGGTCAGGAAAAAATCCACCGTGATATTGTCCAGGCGGTGCTGCTTTTTCAAGCCCTCCCGCAGTCGCCTGAGATCGCAGATGTTGTTGCTCAGGGTAGGCGGCGGCAGCTGGAGAAATTTCTTCTGAAAGGCCGGGTCATATTTGCCCGCGGCGCGCAGTTCCTCGGCATTGAAGAGCAGGGGCCGCAATCGGGCGCCAGGCGGCTTCTGACGCAGGAGACGTTTGTCAAAGAGCGATTCCGGGGGTATGCGGACTACGAGGTCGGAAACCACCTGGGACTGGCAGGCCAGCCGGAACCCCAGGTTCCACTCCTCATCCGTCTGGATGGCCCCCCGCTGGCTGTCCAACTCGCCGCTTTCCAAGATGATCTTACATTTGCCACAGACGCCTTCACCGCCGCAGGAGGCGTTGATGTGCACGCCCGCTTCCATGGCGGCATGTAAGAGATTGGAACCTTCCTCAACTTCAATAACCACATCATAGGGCAGGAAACGAACGGTCTTTTTCACAAGTAACACCATCAACGTGGATTATAGTAGATGCCAAAAGTAATGTCTGATTCACCCGTCACCCTGACCCCTCCCCAGGAACAGTGGGAAAGCAAATGTCAGAACTTAAATGTCCAACAGGCGGAAGGCGACTTGGCAACGTAGAAAACAGCGATTTCATTAAGTGATGCGACCCGCATCCTGGAATCATGTCCCCTGAGAACTCAAACATGTCAAACTTCTGACAGGTATAATTGGCGCATCTGTATACCAGAAGCATTCTACCACAACTAACCGGTAATGAAAACCTTAACCCCTGGCCCCGGGGAAATTAGTTGTGGATATTTCAGCAAAATATACTTCTGGAGGATTGCACCGTCGAGCCGCCTGCCGGGGTGGGAACGATAAGAGTATCCCGCTATGGGGCCTAGACAACCACCTCCCCGGCGCTCCAAGCGCACGACACACTCGATATGGCCCGTATGCGGAAAAAGATCATATGGCTCCACCGTGGCAATATCATACTGTCCCTGCAAGAGGGCCAGATCCCGGGCCAGCGTCGCCGGGTTGCAGGAGACCGCGATAATTCTTGGGGGGGCAAGTTCCAGGAGGGCCTGGATTACCTGGGGGTGCATGCCGGCCCGGGGCGGGTCGGTGATCACCACCTCAGGGCGAGGGTGGTGCGGCGACTTCAAGGCCTCCCGGATACAGTCTTTCAGGTCTCCGGCCAGAAACTGGCAATTGTCCACGCCGTTGAGCCGACTGTTAACGTAGGCGTCCTGGACCGCGGCCTCCACCAGTTCAAAACCCACTACCCGGCGCACCCGGTGGGCCAGGGATAAGGCGATACTGCCCGCCCCGCAATAGAGGTCCCACACCGTCTCCTGGCCGCGCAATTCTGCCAACCTGATGACCGCCCCATACAAGGCCTCGGCTGCTGCGGTATTGGTCTGAAAAAAAGATTGGGTGGAAATGTGAAACCGCCGACCCTGCACCTGTTCCTCGATAAAGCCCGGCCCCCACAAGATCCGGTTTTTATCACTTTGGGCCACCTGGGCTTTTTTCTGATTGACGGAGTGCACCATAGTAGAAATGGCGGGGAATTGACCCTGAAGATGGGCCCCGAGAGAATCCACCGCCCCCGGGTCACCCTGATCGGTGGTAATCAGGTGGGCCAACATCTGAGAGGTGCGCTTCCCCTCCCGGAGCACCAAAAAACGCCAAAAACCCGAATGTCTCCGGGTGTCGTAGGCCGGCAGGCCGCTTGCCCTGATCCAACGCCGCACCTCCGTGACGATGGCGCCCGTCAGCGGCGATTGCAGATAGCATTCCTCCAGGTCAAAGACCCGGTGAAAGGAACCCGGGACGTGCAACCCCAAGGCGCCGCCCATATCGTCAGGGTCCTTGCCCGCAGCCATCTCTGCGGCTGGCAGCCAGGGCCGGGGGGCAAAGGTAAATTCCATTTTATTACGATAATAAAACTGCTCCGGAGAGGCCACCGCCGGCTTGATATCCTCCGGCCGCAGTCCCGCCACATGCTGCAGACATTCCTGGACTTGCAGCCGTTTCCAGTGCAGCTGTTGCGCATAGGCCAGGTCCTGCCACTGACAGCCGCCGCAGAGGCCGAAATGACGGCAGCGGGGAGCAACGTAGGCTGGAGACTGCTCCATCACTGTTACCACCTGGGCCTCGGCAAACTGCGCCTTTTTCCGGGTAATCCGGACTCGCACCTTCTGGCCGGGGACACCGTGGTCCACAAAGACCACCAGACCGTCTATTCTTCCCAGAGCCTTGCCGCCAAAGGCCAGTTTTTCGATAACAAGTTCGACCTCCAAGCCCTTTGCCAATACCGGGGCCGTTGCCTTCTCAGTAGTCACGCCGATACCTCATATTGCCAGTAGCTGCTATGAACAGAAAACAACCTGAGTCTTCTCTTTTGGCAGTTATTTGGAATCATTAAAAGGGGGTTCAGGTCAGCAAATTAATTCGGGGCTGATGATGAGATTGTTTAAGGAAAATAAGGGGCAACAATAGCTCATCGAATGCCATGAATCCGAGGTCAATTTTTCTGGCTAACCGGTCAAGTTCTGGATAATCTTGGACAGAGAAACAGCATAGTTCACAGCCGCTTACCACTCCGATATTCCGCCAATGTCAAGGAACGTCCCTCTCGCAAATCTTCCTGCCCTCGCTGAATCGCCTCGATGTCTTCCGGGGAAAGATATTGATCGTCAAAATTTTCCTCAACAATTCGGTCATAAAGAATTTCTAAGAGATTAAGCAGTAAATCCCCATCCGGCCCTGGACAACGGCAGCGAATTTAGTGAACCAGATCGTCGTTCATAGTGGTCTCCACAATGGTTTCTCTCACTCGTCTGGAGTTTCAGCCCCCAAAAACAATCCCGGCATACCCCACAAAACTGTTATCCGGCCTGATGTCATAGCTGGTGTAGTAGTCCACCAGGGTGGCTTTCTTGGCTCCCATCGTCCTGGTGGCGCTGATGGCGGCGGCGGTGGCGCCGGCGCTGCAGGAGCTCTGGTCACTGGCCGCAGCCTGGAGCACGCCGGGGGCATCCAGGTTCAGAGCCCGGTCCACATACTGTTTGTCGTTAACCTCTTTGACCCATTTCACTGCCGGGGCCCCGGAGCCTTTGGGGGCCCAGCCGTAGTTGGGGCCATAATGGGTGAGATCGGAGGAGCCGAAGGTTAACAAAGTCAGGTTCAGCTCCTGAGCTACCTGGGCCACGGCCTGGCCCAACTGGATGGCCTGGGAGGAGTGGGGGGCCCGGAGAGCCAGGAGTTTGGCCTGGGGAAAAAAGTATTTGACCATGGGAAGCTGAATTTCGATGGTATTGTCGCCGGGGTATTCCGGGGCGCAGGCAATTTTCTGCTGCAAGGGCGCAAACATGGTGGTGGCCAGGGGCAGGTCCCCGAGAGGCGTCTCCCAGGCATCGTCTTGCACCAGCAGGGGAGGGGAGTTGCTTCCCAAATGTCCGCCGAAAATACAAACCACCTGGGGCTGCATGGCCTGGGCGGCCAGGTAAAAGACCCGGGCGGCCAGTTTGCCGGAAAAATACCACCCGGCATGGGGCATGACGCCACCGTATACTTTAGTACCGGTTGGCAGGGGTTTGACGCCGGCGATGAATGCAGCCAGTTCGTTCTGACACTCCTGGCCGGAGCCGGGGTACCAACCGACGGGCAGGGTGCGGGGACGGACACTCATAGCAGCCTCCAACAACCCGAGGGGAAGCCCCTCTGGGAATTAATCTATGTGCAAGTGTTTAATGAGAAACTCTTCGAGCTGGTCATTGATATCCAGAAAAATGGGGGTATATTCCTCCTCTTTGGGGAAAACTTTCCTGAACTTGAGGCGGTAGGTCTCACCGTGCAGGGTGATGAGGTACTCCGGCATGGCGTCGCTGCTGGAGAGCAGGGTAACCTCGATTTCTTCGGTCATATCGCCGATATTGACAAATAACGTCTGTTTGTTCCCTCGCAGCGGACCGATGGCCTCGAGACGGGCGCCCACTTCCTCGCCTTTCAGCGTCAGACTGAGCCCCCTGGGAATGGCCGGCGCCAGACGGGTGGAAGGTGGGGGCGCTACCGGCACTGCCGGCTTGAGCGTGGGAGGGGCGGCCTGTTTTTGGGCCCGGACCTGAAAAAAGTGCGTTGCTTCCTCGGGAAACAGAGAATAGGTCAGGATATCTTCTTCCTGGGTGACGCCCGGCAGCTGCCGTAAACGACCTTCCCAAGACTGCTCCCGTTCCGCCTCCCGGGCTTCCAGGGCGAGTTGTCGCAGCACTTCGTTGGCGATGGAATACAACGGTCCATAGCGCCCCTTAATCAGGTCGGTCATATCATCGGTGAGATTTTCATAACGCTGGCTGGAAAAGACATTGGCCAGGGCCTGTCCGCCGATGATCTCCAGAATGCGGCCTTTGAGGGGGAGGAACCCCAGATCGCTCCAGACCCGATGGGCTTCTTTAAAGGCCACCTGCCGCCGATCCCGGGCATTTTGACGCCGCAGTTCCACCCTGAGATACTCCTGCAACATCCCGGGAAGATAGCCTGCCTCGGTGGTATCCTCCACTTTCCGGGGTGGCGGTTCCTGATACCGGTGAGTTTCTTTTAAGGCTTGAAGATATTCCGTAATGGTGTTCAGGGCTGACATATCGATCTGGGGATCGTACACCGTGTCTCCCAGAGCAGAGACCAGACTCTCCACCGCGGGCGGACCTTCGGCCCAGGCCAGGGGCGCCAACAAGGTGTCCACCCGTTCCACTCCCGCCTGGATCCCCAAAAGATAGGCGGCAATGGCTTTTTTCTGATTGTCATGCAGGTGCAGGCGCAACGGTTGATGCAAGTTCCATTTGTAGGTGGTGACCAGGGAGGCTACCTGCTCGGGACTCATCATTCCCAGAGAATCATTGATGCAGATAGCGTCCGCCCCCAGGTTGATCAGGTCCTCGGCCAGTCGCAGGTAATCCGCCTGGGTGAAGGACGGATTGAGGGAAAACAGCACCGTGGCTTCCACCTGCTTGCGCAGTTCCTTGGCCATGGAAATGGCCAGCCGCATATTTTCCAAATCGTTGAGCTGATCGTAGATGCGAAAAATGTCGATGCCCAAATTCGAAGCTTTGGCTAAAAATTTCCGCACCACTTCTTTATGGTAGGGTTTGAATCCCACCAGCATCTGACCACGCACCACCATCTGCAAAGGTGTGTTCCGGATGGCCCGACGCAACCGTTTCAAACGCTCCCACGGGTCTTCCTGCAATTCCGTTAAGGCCGTATAAAAAGTGGACCCACCCCAGCAGTCGATGGAGTAAAATCCGGCCCGGTCCAGAAGTTTCCCCAAGCGGGTTAATTCGTCCTGATGCAACTCCTTGAGGACAAAATTCTCCGCCCCGTCCCGGAGCGTGGTGTCGGTCACCTGCACCGTTAGAGACATTACCGCATCTCCGCGTAGAAATAATTCATTTCAAAAAAGAGGGCCGCCGCAGCTATGTAGTAAATGTCAAAGGGCTCCTTGACATCCTCGTAGCTCAATTCTAGAATTTTTTTCTCCATGTATTCGGTAGTGTATCGTCCGCTACGGAATTCTTCATCTTTTAAAAGTTTTTTATACAAGGGAATGCTGGTCTTGACCCCCCGGATAATATATTCGTCCAAAGCCCGGCCCATGCGGTTGACGGCCTCCTCCCAGGTGTTGCCCCAGGCGCAGAGCTTTGACAACATGGGATCAAAATACGGCGGCACCTCGTAGCCCCCGAAAACACAGCCATCGATGCGGATGCCGATGCCGCCGGGTGATTGATACTTGGTGATCTTGCCCGGCGAGGGAAAGAAATTGTTCCGGGGATCCTCGGCGTTGATCCGGCACTGAATGGCGTGGCCCCAAAACTTGACGTCGTCCTGGGTGCAACATAAAGGTTCCCCGGCCGCGAGTTTGATCTGTTCTTTAACAATATCAATGCCGGTGATGATTTCGGTGATAGTATGCTCCACCTGGATACGGGTGTTCATCTCCAGGAAATAATAATTGAGATCCTGATCCACCAGAAATTCCACCGTGCCCACCGTGTGATAATCGATCTCCCGGGCCGCCTTTTTAGCCACTTCCCCCATGGCCTCCCGTTTTTCCGGGGTGAGCACCAGGGAGGGGGCAATTTCGATGAGCTTCTGATGTCGCCGCTGGATGGAGCAGTCACGTTCCCCCAGGTGAATGACGCGGCCGTATTTATCAGCCATAATTTGGATTTCGATGTGTTTGGGCTGAGTAATGAACTTTTCCAGATACACCGCCTCGTCGCCGAAGGCCTTTTTAGCCTCGGCTCGGGCTATGGGCAGACCCTGCCGAAACTCCTCGTCATTATTCACCAGACGCATGCCCTTACCGCCGCCCCCGGCCTGGGCTTTAATCATCAGAGGATAGCCGATGCTCCCGGCCCAGTCCATTGCCTCCGAATCGGTTTCAATCACCGGGGAGCCGGGCACTAATGGCACTCCAGCCGCGCTCATCATTTCCCGGGCCCGGATTTTATTACCCATGGACCGGATGGCCGTTGCCGTCGGACCGATAAAACCCATGCCCGCTTCTTCACAGGCCTGGGCAAAACGCCAGTTCTCGGAGATAAAGCCGTAGCCGGGATGGATGGCGTCGGCTCCCGCCCATTTGGCCACCTTGATGATCTGGTCATAATCCAGATATCCGGCAATGGGGCCGGGCGTCACCAGAATCGCCTGATCCGCTTTGGTGATATGGACGGCGTTGGCGTCTTGTTCGGTAAAGATGCTCACCGTGGCGAGGCCCAATTCCTTGCAGGCGCGAATGACCCGAATGGCAATCTCACCGCGGTTGGCCACCAGAATTTTTTTGAACATAGTAGATGTGCCCCTCACAGGCGATTATAACCTAATTTAATTATATTTCGCAGCTTATTGTCAAGGTTAAAGCCCGTAAGGGGGGAAGGGAGCCGGATTGGGGGGTGAAGTCAGACGCAGTGGAAACAGGAGGTGTGGATTGATGCCAAAAGGAAAACGGCGCCCTGGCTTCCCTGCCTGAGCACCGTTTTCATGGTGACTCTATGACCTGATCAATCTGGCCGGAGAGGTATCTGCCTTTCAGCTTGGGCACACCTCTCTTGGGGGTGCGCTTCGGTTTGGGTTTAGGTTCTGGTTCCACCGGAGGTGGACACGTCCGGGGCAGGATGACCGGGTCAGGTATTTCCGGACAGACTTCTGCCAAAAAATCGTAGCTTTTGCCGAAGAAAGTATATTTTTTTGGGTTCAATCCTGATATTTTTAAAATAAACCTGCTTGCCCTCAACATAGCCGAAAATATCAACATTCGGTTTCCAGACCGTATACTCTAACTGGCCCTGGGCCGGCAAAATCAGGGTGGCGCTGCTATCGTCCGAAGGGATGGAGATGTTTAAAGCAGAGAAATTTCGAATCAGGCCGACATAAGGGCGAATATCCTGACCACGGATCTCATCATTTGTCAAGAGATCCGGACCACAACATCCCCACAGGCAAGATAACAAGACTCCAAACAGACATAGATGTTTACCTGGCAGCATATTCCCGGCCTTCCTTTATCTTCAGAGGGCACTGTCAGCCCGACCAATATCAGTGGATTCCCTTCAGGGAAAAATCCCGAAAGCTTACCAAGATGACCAATGAACCCACATTATTCACATCGGCTGCCCGGTTATTTTTCTTTAAGATTTCTCTCCGATTTTTTCTTCTTTTACAGCCGTTCTGTTAGCCTCTCCCAACTCGACCTCCTCCACCGCCTCCCCGGTGAGTTCGGCCACTTCCCGGAGCAGGGTCTGCAGCAGTTCGCCTTCGGGGACTGTCCGGACCAACTCACCCTTTTTGATGAGCGCGCCCACACCCTTGCCGCCGGCAATGCCCACGTCCGCCTCCCGGGCTTCGCCGGGGCCGTTGACCACGCAGCCCATGATGGCCACCTTGATGGGCGTGGTCAGATACATGAGACGCTTCTCCACTTCTTCGGCCAGACTGAACAGATCAATCTGGCAGCGGCCGCAGGTGGGGCAGGAGATTATTTCCGGCCCCCGTTCCCGGAGATGCAGGGCCCGGAGAATTTCATAGGCCACCCGGACTTCTTCCACCGGGTCCCGGGTCAAGGATACCCGCATGGTGTCGCCGATGCCTTCGGACAGCAGCCAGCCCAGGCCCAGGGCGGATTTCACGGTGCCGGCAATGAGCCCGCCGGCCTCGGTGACGCCGATGTGTAAGGGATAATCCACCTCCTGGGCAAGCTGCCGATAGGCCGCCACCGTCACCAGCACGTCCGAAGCCTTCAGGGAAATCTTGAAATTATCGAACTTCCAGTCTTCAAACTGCCGTATCCACCGCCGGGCGCTGGCCGCCAGGGCTTCTGGGGTGGGACCACCGTACTGCTCCATGAGGTCTGCCTCCAAAGAACCGGCGTTGACCCCCAGGCGCAGGGATTTGCCCAACTCCCGGCAGGCCTCCACCACCGGCCGGGTCTTGGCCGCGCCCCCTAAATTCCCCGGATTGATGCGCACCGCATCCGCTCCGGCCTCCAAAGCCCCCAGGGCCAGTTGGTGGTTAAAATGAATGTCGGCAATGAGCGGGACGGTACAGGCGGCCCGGATTTCCCCGAAGGCCTTGACCGCCTTTTTATTGGGTACCGCCAGCCGGACGATCTCGCACCCGGCCTTGACCAAGCGCTCAATCTGGCCCAGCGTGGCGTCGATATTACATGTATCCGTATTGGTCATGGACTGCACCGACACCGGCGCCATCCCCCCCACCTGCACCCCCCCCACAAAAATGGCCCGGGTGGGCCGCCGGGGTTTCAGCAGATTACTCGCTGTTTGCACAAAAAATCTCCATCCAAGTTATTCCTACCATTTCATTTTCGGTATCACCCAAATAACCAGGGCTGTGGCCGATATAATCAACAAAATCATCAAGTTTTCATTTCCAAGGGTGATAACCAATCTCTTTATGGCAAGCCACGCAAAAACAACTACAATTACCAGAAGGATTTTCTTGAGAATATCTTTCCGGCCCTCCCTTCGGCTAATCGGACCGGCCGACTCCTCATCCTTGGCCTTGTTTTCCGGGATACTGGCGGTGTCAGAGGTATTCTTCACCCCGAAGCTCCTTATCAAAATAGGTCTCAATGCACTTCTTGGAATTGTACCTCTTCCCAAGAAAACTGCAATAATGCTCCCCAATCTTTCATCATTCAGGTTCCAGCCTGGCCACAATCCCAGGTTGTTTTAGCTGACCGCTGATCAACTTAAAAATCCTTTTGCCCCCCCCATCACTTTCTGATAAGGTGAAAACGATTTCCGAGCCCATCCCTCAGATCATCTGCCCTTTCTCGAAACTCGGAACTCGAAACTCGAAACTCCAAAGGATTTCAACATGATTCCACGTTACAGCCGACCTCAAATGGCCCGCATCTGGACCGAAGAAAATAAATTTCACACCTGGCTCCAGGTGGAACTGGCCGCCCTGGAGGCCATGGCCCAGTACGGCCTGGTCCCCAAAGAAGCCGTGTCCCATATCCGGGAGAAGGCCCGCTTCGAGGTGCCCCGGATCGAAGAGATCGAGGCCCAGACCAAGCATGACGTCATCGCCTTTCTCACCAACGTGGCCGAATACGTGGGCGAAGACAGCCGCTACCTGCACTACGCCCTGACCTCCTCGGACATCCTGGACACGGCCACGGCCCTGCGCCTGCGGGAGGCCGCGGACCTGCTCCTTGTCGACCTGGACCAGATTATGGCCGTTTGTCAGGAGCAGGCGCAAAAATATAAACACACCGTTTGCATCGGCCGCTCCCACGGCATCCACGCCGAACCCATGACCTTCGGCCTGAAGTTTGCCCTGTGGTATGCGGAAATGCAACGGCACCGGGAACGCCTGGTCCGGGCCCGGGAGGCGGTGAGCGTCGGCAAGTTCTCCGGCGCGGTGGGCACCTTCGCGCACCTGCCCCCGGCGGTGGAAGAGGCGGCCTGCGCCCTGCTGGACCTCAAGCCGGCGCCCCTGGCCACCCAGGTGATCCAGCGGGACCGCTACGCCGAATATTTCACCACCCTGGCCCTCATCGGCGGCACGGTGGAAAAAATCGCCGTGGAGATCCGCCACCTGCAGCGCACCGAAGTCCGGGAGGCCGAAGAGTTTTTCAGCGCCGGGCAAAAAGGCTCCTCGGCCATGCCCCACAAACGCAACCCCATCCTCAGCGAAAACATCTCCGGACTTTCCCGGGTGCTCCGGGGCAACGCCCTGGCCGCCATGGAGAATATGGCCCTGTGGCACGAACGGGATATTAGCCATTCTTCGGTGGAGCGGATCATCGCCCCGGACAGCACCATCCTCCTGGACTTCATGCTGGGCCGCATCACCGGCGTCTTGAAAAACCTCCTGGTCTACCCCGAAACCATGAAGAAAAACCTGGGACTCACCCGGGGCCTGATCTTCTCCCAGCGCCTCATGCTGGAACTGGTGCACAAAGGCGTCACCCGGGAAGAGGCCTACCTCCTGGTCCAGGGCCCGGCCATGCGGGTCTGGCAGGAAGGCCTGGACTTCCCCACCCTCATCCGCCAGGACCCGGAGATCGCCAAACACCTGAGCCCAAAGGAAATCGACGCGGTTTTCGACCTCCAGGAGTACCTGAAACACGTGGATTATTTGTTTCAGCGGGTGTTCGGGGCATAGATCCCGGCGGAGTGATCTTCTTTCCGGGCGGGTTTGCAAGCAGTGAGGCGTAACGGGTCAGAAACTGGAAGCTATCAGAATAGAGGGGTAACTACCTGACTGAAAATATTTCTAAAAAATCTGCCGGATTCAAGACCTCAACGCCTCGATAGGCTTTGAGCCCTAAAAGATGTTTGTCGCCGGTAATGATAAAGTCTACTCTACCGGTAACGGCACACTCCAGGATGCGGTTATCCGGTTCATCAATAATGACCGTCAGGTGAGTTTTGGGGGTGACCAGGTGAGAAAAAGTTTTTAACCAGAAGGCTGCTGCTTCGACTTCCGGCAGGGACCAGGAAAATTTAGCGGTTAGAATGCGGGCGGATTTTGCGATGATGGGCTCTGAGATGAAGTTGGCCACCTCTCCTGCAGCCACCAGCTCTAAAATCCGGGCCGGCTTGCTCACGGGGAAATTAAACCCGGAGATAAGCACATTCGTATCGAGCACCACTTTTAGTCATGGGATGGTTCGGCTCGATACTCTTCCACTAACCTCTGGACATCCTTCTCTTTGAGAGCCAACTTTTTTGGCTTGTTTGTCGCCATAACCCTGCAAACGCTTCAGCTCTCTGTCGGCTACATAGCGCCGCATTACCTCCCGCCACAATTCGCTGCGGGTCCGGCTCTCTTCTTTGGCTATCTCGTCAATCTTGTGCAATAAATCAGGGAGAACGGAGATAGTGACTAACTTGGTAGCTCGCATTTATCACCTCAAAAATGAATACTTAGTATTTAAATATTATTAATCTGCTTGTCTTTGTCAAGTTTTGCAAGTTTTCCTCTTCTCTTAAAATTGTGCACTCGAATCCACGCATCTGATGTCCAGAAATATCTCGGTTAATCAGCCGATTTTTCCTCGAAACCAATATCTAGATGTCATCACTGCTTATTCCACCTAATTCCAGTAAATATCGATTGCCCAATGTTTTTCCTTGATGTATTCTCTCTCCTCAAGGAGAATTTGGAGAAAAGTGACTTTTTATATTTTTACTCAGTCCTTAGTCCTCAGTCCTGTGCACTTATCAGTTCTTAGTCCTCATCCCTGAAAGGAACCTTCCATGCTCACAGTTATGCTCATGTATGTCGGCGTCGGCGCCATCGCCGGCGTCCTGGCCGGCCTCCTGGGCGTCGGCGGGGGCCTGGTCATCGTCCCCATGATGGTCTTCGCCCTGACCTGGCAGGCGATTCCCCCGGAGCACATCATGCACCTGGCCCTGGGCACCTCCATGGCCTCCATTATTTTCACCTCGGTCAGTAGCTTCATGGCCCATCACCGCCGGGGCGCGGTGCAGTGGGAAGTGGTGCGCCGCATCACTCTGGGCATCCTGCTGGGCACCTTTGTGGGCGCTTCTCTGGCTTCCCGGCTGTCCACCAATGTCTTAAAGGCCATCTTCGTGGTCTTCCTGTATTACATGGGGGTGCAGTTCCTTTTGAACCGCCAGCCCAAAGCCGGCCGTACCCTCCCCGGCCCCTGGGGCATGTTCGGGGTGGGGGGCTTCATCGGGGTGATCTCCGCGTTTGTGGGCATTGGCGGCGGCACCTTATCGGTCCCCTTCATGATCTACTGCAACCTGGCGGTGCACACCGCCATCGGCACCTCGGCGGCCATCGGCTTCCCCATCGCCGTGGCCGGCGCCGTGGGCTATCTGGTCAACGGCCTGGGCGCGGCCAATCTGCCTCCCTGGTCCCTGGGCTATATTTATCTGCCCGCCCTCCTGGGCATCGTCGGCTGCAGCGTCCTCACTGCGCCCCTGGGAGTGCGCCTGGCCCACAGCCTGCCGGTGGGCCAACTCAAGAGGGTCTTCGCGGTCCTGCTCCTGGTGATGGGCACCAAGATGCTCAGGGACCTGCTGCGCTAACCGCTTCCGCTTACTCTACCTCATTCCCGCTCCCTGCTTGAGAGCGAATTTCCAGCTTCGCCTCCACGTCATCCCCCTTTCCCGCACGTACTTCAAGCCCGGTCTGGAAAAAATTGTCCCAAACTAACTTTTCCTCTTGCCTTTGAAACAAACGTTTCTCCGGGCCAGCAGCAGGTTCAGGGGCGGCAGGTCCACCGTGGCATCCTGGAGGACCTCGGTAAAGGCGCCGCCGGCCCCGAAGAGGATCAGCGGGCCGAAATCGGGGTCTTGCTTGCTGCCGACGAGGAGTTCGCAGTCGGGGCTTTTCTCCTGCTCCTGAACGGTGACCCCCAGAATCCGGGCCTCCGGTCTTTGGGCGCGCACGTCTTCGATGATTTCATGGAACGCGGCCAAGGTCTCGGATTCGCTGTGGATATGCAGGCGGACCCCCCCCACCTCAGCCTTATGGGTGATATCCGGAGAATTGATTTTCATCACTACCGGGAAACCGAGGTCCCGGGCCGCCGCGGCCGCGTCCGGGCCGGAAGACGCCGCCACGGTGCGGTTCACGGGAATGCCGTAGGCCGATAGGATGGCCTTGGATTCCAGTTCCGTCAGGATGGTGGCCTGGCGTTCCAGGCACTGGTCGATGAAGGTCCGGACCGTTTTAGTATTGACCTTCAACTCCTGGGGCATCTGGGGCGGGGTCTCTTGCAGCAAGCGGAGATGCCGGGAGTAGAAGTACATCTCCATAAAGGTGTCCACCGCCTGTTCCGGGGTCTCGAAAGTGGGGATGCCGGCGTCGTTGAAGATTTTCACCCCGGCGGCCACCTCGTCGCCGCCCATCCACACCGCGAACACCGGCCGGGCCTGACCCTCTACCGCCGGCGCCACCGCCCGGGCCACTCCGGTAGGGTCGGTGAGGACCTGGGGCGATAAAATGATCACTAATCCCGAGAGCTCCGGGGCCTGCATGGCCAGGCGCACCGCCTGCTCGTAGCGCTCCGGCGGGGCGTCGCCCAGGATGTCCACCGGGTTGGACCGGCTCCAGTGAGGCGGCAGCAGCTCATCCAGTTTTGCCAGGGTTTCGTCCCCCAGGACCGCGGGTTCCGTCTGCCAGCGGGCCAGGGCGTCCACCGCCATGACCCCCGGCCCCCCGGCATTGGTGATGATCCCCAAGGCCCCGCCGGTGGGCAGCTTCAGCTTGCCCAGGGCCTCGGCGCAATCGAAGAGCTGGCCGATGGTGTCGACCCGGATGATGCCGGCCCGGCGGAAGGCGGCATTATAGGCGGCATCCTCCCCCACCAGGGCCCCGGTGTGGGACGCCGCCGCCCGAGCCCCGGCCTGGCTGCGGCCGGCCTTGATAACGATAATGGGTTTGACCCGGGAGACGGACCGGGCGGCGCTCATGAATTTGCGATGCTGGGTCAGGCTTTCCATGTAGAGGATGATGGACCGGGTCTTTTCTTCGTTGCCCAGGTAGTCGATGAAGTCGCCAAAGTCCAGATCCGTCATGGAACCGACACTGACAAAGTGGCTGAAACCGATGTTTTTCTGGCTGGACCAGCCCAGGATCGAGCGGCACAGGGCGCCGCTCTGGGAGATGAGGGCCAGGCTTCCCGGCGGCGGGGCATAGGGAGAGAGACTGGCGTTGAGATGGGTGGCCGGAGAGATCAGGCCCATGCAGTTGGGTCCCAGGTATCGCACCCCACCCTTGAGGGCCTCTTCTTTGATGGCGAGTTCGATCTCTTTACCTTCCGGCCCGGTTTCCCGGCCGCCGGCGGACACGATGATGGCGGCCTTGATCCCGACCTGGCCGCAATCCTTGATGACCTCCGGCACATCCTTGATGGCAATGGCAATGATCGCCAGATCCACGGGGTCGGGCACCGCGGTGATCACGGGATAGGCAGGCATGCCGTGAATCTCGGGGTAATTCCGGTTAATGGGATAAATGGTCCCGGGAAACCCGCCCTGGAGCAGATTATGAACCAGGGTCTGGCCGATGCTGCCCTCTTTTTCGCTGGCCCCGACCACCGCGATCGAATTCGGCTTGAAAAATAAGTCCAGGAGATTTTTTTTCATGGTCGCGTCCTTCGCTGCAGAGTCTGCCTCGCTGGTCACCGTAGGGTGCGTTCTACACACCAATTAATCCCTGCGAAGATACTGATTACTTGGTGCGTAGGACGCACCCCACCTGTGTTTCAGGCCGCCGAAAAAAACCGTCACCCGGTGCCGTCCCACACCGGTGCGGCCCCGGCCATAGCGGCTCAAGGCCGGCGATTCACGGTGGGCCAGACGCTGCCAGTCCTCCGGGTCCCCGGTGGCCCCCCCATCGGCCTCACCCACAAAGATAAGATAATGCAGAAACGGCGCTTGGCAAATCCCGGCCAGGGATTGCCCCGGCGGCGGCCAGGCATAAAGCACCGCGTCCGGCCGGAAATCCTGGATAGTCTCAAAGACGTCGCCCTGCTCCACCCGTGGGTGCTGCCGCAGACCCGATTGAAATTCCCCCTCGCCGCGGTCCACGGCCCGGAAGGCGATGCCCGCCCGCTCGCAGAGCGGGGCCAGGGCCGCGGTGAGATAACCCCGGCCGGCCCCGGCTTCCAGCAACCGGCTGATCTTCAGCAACTTGAGAAAATGCAGAAACCGCGGCGGCCATTCCCGGGAAGGAAAGAAATAGACCCCGGTGGCCTGGGACAGGGATATGAGCCAGGCCTCCGGGTCCGGCTGCCAGCCGAGCAGTTCCTGCCAGCGGGCCTCGGGCAGCAGGTAATCCAGCGGGGCCTCCCCCGGTTCCGGCAGGCGCACCAGGGCCCGGGCGTCTTGGAGAAATTGGCGGTGCTCTCTAAAGGTTGGTGGGTGCAACATATTATTTTTAATAGATAATCTGATCGCAATCTCGACTTCCGCTGCTTTAAGGTTGAACCTTGCCTGTTATTGTGAAATAATCTTCCTGATAATGCCAGAAATTCTCCGGGTTTGAATATCAGAAAATACCTCGATTTCAAGGCCATGGCCAATCCCGCCCACAGGTATAACGCAGTAGATTTGGGCTTTTCCAGGTTTGCAACCCCGCGGAGGCAAGGGATAAGTTGAAGCAATTCCGGAAGCAGCCCGCGGCGCAGTCTGCCTGCCTGCCGCACTTTACTTTAATCTGCCTTTGCGGGCTGCTGCTCCTGGCCGGCGCCTGGGGCTGTAAATCCGGCTCCGGCGAGGGCTCCCATGCCGTGTGCGTCGCCGGTTCCACTTCGGTGCAGCCCTTTGCCGAAAAGTTGGCGGAAATTTTCATGCACCAACACCCGGAGATCCGCGTCGACGTGCAGGGGGGCGGCTCCAGCGCCGGCATCCAGGCCGCCACCCAGGGCGCCGCCGACCTGGGGGCCTCCTCCCGGGAACTGCTGGGCCCGGAAAAGCAACTGGCAGAGATTCCCATTGCCTATGACGGCATCGCGGTCATCGTTCATCCCGCCAATCCCCTGACCGATCTCAGTGTCGAACAAATTCGGCAGATCTTTAGCGGCGAAATGACCGACTGGCGGGGCCTGGGCCTGCCGCCCCATCCCATCCACCTCATCACCCGGGAGGAAGGCTCCGGCACCCGGGAGGCCTTCGAGCATCTGGTGATGGGCAAAAATGAAATCACCCCCGCGGCCCTGGTGCAGGACTCCAACGGCTCGGTGCGGGAGTTGGTCGCCGGCGACCCTCATTCCCTGGGCTATATCTCCGCCGGTCTGATCGATGACCGGGTCAAGGCGGTGGCCATTGACGGGATCTTGCCCACGATAGAGAATATTAAAAACCATTCCTATAAATTGCGACGCCGTTTCCTCCTGGTGAGCCGCCAGACTCCCACCGGTTCGTGCCAGACCTTCATTGAGTTCATCCTGGGCCCCCAGGGGCAGCAAATCCTGGAAAAAGAAGGCTTGGTGGGGATCCAATAATGCAGGGTAAATTCATCGAACGGCTGCTGTTTCTCCTGGCCCTCTCTTCCATCGGCTCCCTGGTGCTCATCACCTTCTTCATCTTTCTGGAAGGCCTCCCCCTGATTTATTCCACCGGGCTGGGCAATTTCATCGCCTCCAGTCACTGGGCCCCCACCAAGGGGCATTTCGGCATCCTGGCCATGATCGTCTGCTCCTTGCTGGTGACCCTGGGAGCCATGGTCATCGGGGTGCCGCTGGGCCTGGGCTGCGCCATCGTCCTGACGGAGTTTTCGCCCAATCGCCTGAAACTTATTCTCAAGCCCACCATCGAGCTGCTGGCCGGCATTCCCTCGGTGGTTTACGGCTTCATCGGGGTGATCTTGCTGGTGCCGTTCATCCGCGATCACCTGGGCGGCCCCGGGCTGTCGCTGCTGGCCGCGGCCATTATCCTGGGCATCATGATGCTGCCCACCGTCATCAGCATCTCCATCGACGCCCTGACGGCGGTGCCGCGACCTCTACCGGGAAGGCTCGCTCGCCCTGGGCGCCACCCACTGGCAGACGATGCACAGGGTGGTGCTGCCCGCCGGCGCCCGTCCGGCATCATCGCCGCGTCATCCTGGGCATGGGCCGGGCCGTCGGCGAGACCATGGCGGTGATCATGGTGGCCGGCAACGCCCTGCAACTCCCCACCTCCGTCCTCGACCCGGTGCGCACCCTCACCAGCAACATCGCCCTGGAGATGGGCTACGCCACCGGACGCCACCGGCAGGCGCTCTTCGCCACCGGCGTGGTGCTCTTCGTGATCATCATGATCCTCAACCTCAGCGCCACTCTCGTCACCCGCCGGAGGAAGCCGTTGCTGCGATGCTGGTCACCCCGGACCTGCCCAAACCGTGATGAAGGCGCCTGCTTGTGGGCCATGCCGGCTTCACCCTGCTCATTCTGGTGTTCATCATCGTGGACATCTCCATCAAGGGCCTGCCCCAGGTGACCTGGGCTTCCTGTTCGCAGGAGCCCCAAGGACATGGGCCGGGACGGCGGCATCTTCCCGACCATGGTGGCCACGGCCTACATCACCGCTGCTGGCCATCCTGCTCGCCGCCCCGTTCGGGGTGGGCACCGCCATCTACCTGACCGAGTACACCCGGGAGGGCTGGCCACCCGCATCATCCGCTTCGGGTCCGACTGCCTGGCCGGCATGCCCTCGATCATCTTCGGCCTGTTCGGCTTCGTGTTCTTCGTCATGAAGCTGAAGCTGGGCTGGTCGGTGCTGTCCGGGGCCACTGACCCTGGCCGTCATGGTGCTGCCCACCATCATCCGCACCACCGAGGAGGCCATCAGTGCGGTGCCCCAGGACTACCGCGAGGTCAGTTACACCCTGGGCATCACCCACTGGCAGACGGTCACCCGCGTCGTGCTGCCCAGCGCCGCTGCCGGGCATTACCACCGGCATCATGCTGAGCATCGGCCGCACCATCAGGGAGACGCGCGGTCTTGCTGTTCACCGCCGGCGCCGCTCCTGCGCACACCCCTGTCGGTCTTCGATTCCGGCCGCACCATGGCGGTGCACTTTTACATCCTGGCCCGCGAGGGCATCTCCATGCCCAACGCCTACGCCACCGCCGCGGTCCTGGTGATTTCCATCCTGGCCATCAACCTGATCGCCTACAGCCTGATGCAGCGCATGATGAAGAGGTTTTCTTAAAGGCAGTTTTCAGTTTTCAGTTTTTAGTTATAGGGCGGCCTGCGGCCGCCAGCAGACCTTCTATTGGTGGGGGCAGGCCTCCGTGCCTGCCCTTAAAAAGGCTCCGTATTGAAGAAAGAGGAACTTGAAATTTATCGGCGGAGACTTCCTCACTGGAGGTTGGGAGGGTCTGTCTATTTCGTTACCTGGCGTCTTCACCCCTCACAATATGAATTAGACTACGAAGAACGTAGCATTACCAGCAATGCCATTAAGCATTTTGATGTTGAGAAATATGACTTGTTAGCCTATGTGGTTATGCACGATCATGTTCATGTGTTGTTAAAACCTGGAGAGAAATACGGATTAGCACAATTGGTACACTCATGGAAATTTTTTTCATCTAATCGTCTCCAACGCCAATTTGACCGGCTAAATTGCATTTGGCAAGATGAGTATTTTGATAGAATTATGCGAGACGAAGCTGAGTTGTTAGAAAAAGCTCAATATATCATCAATAACCCTTTTAAGGTTTGGCCGGGCATTGAAGATTATCCATGGGTCGGAGGAAGACTGATTACACGGGCGGGCACGGAGGCCCGCCCCACCAAACCAAATCAAAACCCATGAACGACCAACCCCAAGCCAAAATCCGGGTAGAGCACCTCTCCTGCTACTACGGCGATTCCCAGGTCATCAATGACCTGTCGCTCATGGTGCGTCCCCGGGAGGTCTTCGGCCTCATGGGGCCGTCCAAGAGCGGCAAGAGCACCTTTCTGCGGGTCTTGAACCGCATGTGCGACCTCATCAGCGGCGCCCGGGTGGAGGGGAGCGTCTTGCTGGACGAAGAAGACATCCTGGCCCCGGACTATGACCTGGTGCGGCTGCGCCGCCGGGTGGGACTGGTGCTGAGCAAGCCGGTGCCCCTGCCCCGTTCGATTATGGAAAACCTCATTATGGCCCCGCGCCTGGCGGGGCATAAGAACCGGGCGGAACTCCTCGCCCTGGCGGAGTCCAGCCTGAAAGCGGCCCAGTTGTGGGAGGAGGTCAAAGACCGGCTGCAGGATTCCGCCCTGAAACTCTCCGGCGGCCAGCAGCAGCGCTTGTGTCTGGCCCGCACCCTGGCCATGGAGCCGGAAGTCATCCTCCTGGATGAACCCACCAGCGGCCTGGACCCCATTTCCACCGCCAAGATCGAACAGACCTTGTTTGATTTGAAAAAGAATTATACTATCATCCTGGTGAGCAACAACACCAAGCAGATCGCCCGGGCCACGGACCGGGTGGCCTTTCTCCTGATGGGCGACCTGGTCGAAGTGGGTGACACGCACCGGGTCTTTACCGTGCCCAAAGATAAACGAACCGATGACTATATCTCCGGCCGCTTCGGATAACGCCCGCCCCGCTGTTCCCCCGGAAATCATCGTCCTCCGGCATCTCCAGCTATATTACGGCGACTTCCATGCCTTAAAAGACCTCAACGCCGCGTTTAAGCCGCGGACCATCACCTCCCTCATCGGCCCCTCGGGCTGCGGCAAATCCACGCTGCTGCGCACCTTGAACCGCATGAACGACTTGATTGACGGGGTTAGGATCGAAGGCGAGGTGATCATCGACGGGGCCAACATCTTCGCTCCCGACGTCGACCTGACGCAGTTGCGCAAAAAGGTGGGCATGGTCTTCCAGCGCCCCAACCCTTTCCCCCTGTCCATCTATGACAACGTGGTCTACGGGCCCCGCCTCCACGGCCGGCCCCGCAAGGCCAAACTGGACGAACTCCTGGAACGTTCTCTGGAGGCGGTGCGGATGTGGGACGAAGTGAAAGACAAACTGAAGGCCTCGGCCCTGACCCTC
>CAVZSK010000013.1:0-25245 GCA_963777875.1 uncultured delta proteobacterium
GTTGGGATAGCCCAATTCCTCGCCCCGTTTGTTCAACCGTTCCCGGAGTTCTTCTTTCAGGCTCTTAGGCATCCAGACCACTACCGGGAGGCCGCCATCGCCCAGCAGATATTTCCGCTGGCAGATGTTGTACTTGCTGTGACCCACGAAGCCCGGGCTCTGGGGGCCGCCGCCGGCAGTGCCGGCCAGGGTGGTGAATTTCATGCCGCAGGGGGTCTCCCGGTGTAGTCTCGATGCACGGTCATGATGCCATTGCACATGGGCAGGATGGAGGCGATGCACTCGCAGCAACCGCAGGTGGTCATGGGATCGACCAGCAAGCTGTAGAAGCTCACTGACTGGATGGCCTGACGGGAGGCCTTTTGCACGAACTCATTAACGCCGGTGAACTGGCCGTACCGTTCGTCCGTCAATTCACCTTTGGCTACCGGCTGGTTGGGGCCGGTGGGATTGATCTCATTGGAGGCTTTACAATCCATCCAGTTGTAAGCGCCGCACAGACCGGTCCGTTCCGGACTGACCACGCAGACTGGGTGGGGGCAAAGGACTGACACAGGGTGCAGGAGTAGAAGATGTCGGTGGTCTCGTCGGTCATGCCCTCGACCCGCTGATCACGCTCGGCGTAGACCTTGCGGGCCTTTACGGCAATCTCTTCAACCTTTTCTTTTTCCGTGTACAGCTTAATCTGGACTTTGTCGAAAACCGCGCCAAAATCCTGATGGTATTTGGCATGCAACAGTTTGCCGATGTGTTCCAGACGGAAGCCTTTATCCACCGCAACCTTGCCGAAGCGTACCAGGCGATGTCCCGCTGGCCCATGTGCATGATGCCCTGGACATAGTTGACCAGATGGTGCATTTGCCGTTCCAGAATGGGCTCGAAATCGGCCTGGAAGTTACGGCCGGCCACTTCCACCACGACTGCCAGGGGCAGGCCGCCGCCTTCTTTGACGGAGTCGAGGTCCGGGCCGAACAGTTCCACTTTGCCGTCTTCCACTTCGTCCATGCGTTTGCTGGTGACCCATTCCACGGCCATGGTCTTGCCGCCGCCGCACTGGGAGCGAAGTTCGTCTTTCCGGACGCCTGCTCACCTTCGAAGGCCGGACCAAAGGCCACCGGGATGGGCACCTCGGTGATGACGACTTTAAGGCCGCGCACTTCGATGGATTTGGGCCCGATTTCCTTGAAGGGCACGTTGCTGACCACGTGTTCGTAAGTACAGATACCGGTGGGCAGCACCTGGGGGATGTCCTGGGTGGTGATGGTCGGGAAGCCCCAGTTGATGGCGCCGGCCGCATTGGCGTACCATTCATCCGGGATGGTGGACAGCGCATTCACAAAAGCAAAGACGCGGTCTTTATTGTAGATCAGATTCTTTAAAGCCGCCCCAGGTTTGATGCCGCCAAAGGCCATGGCAGCCCGGCAGGCAAACCCTAAAGCGAAAACGGCACCGGAAATTTCCGGACCGAAAGGCACCAAACGAGTGGGCCAGCCGATCTGCATACCGCCTTCGATCAACTGCTCGGCAAAAGAAGTTTTGCCTTCAATGTCCCTGGCCGCTATAAAGACGTACAGGTTTTTGGTCTGATATTCATGGGCCAGGGCGCAGGCCTCTTCTACCGAGGGGGCGGAGCCGACGATGGCCGCGAACCCGGGAGCGGAGCCGTCCACGAACTCCACGCCGCGTTTCCGCAGGATGATGTCGTTGGCCGGACCGACCCAGATTTTCTCAGAGTTCTTATCAATGATATCTTCGCTGAAAAGATAGAAATCAGGCTGTTCCAGAATCCGGATAGCCTCGTAAATTTCTTCGGCAAAGAGGGTGGCTAGACCGGCATCCAGGCCGGGTCCCAGAGTACGGCAAATAATTTTTTTCCGCGGGAACCGGCGGCAGCAGTTGTTTACAGCGCTCCATGATACCCTGGGCATCCTTCAGGTTCTTTACCGGCGCTCCCATCAGAGAATAGATGATGGGCAGGTAGTAAGCGGTGTCGGGGTAGCCGATCTCTTGCTGCGGTCCATACTTGGCAATGGCATCATCCAGTTTTTGGGCGGTGTTGTTGACGATTTTATGGGCGCCCCGGATAACTGCCGAGATGATTATTTTAGACACGGTAACTCCTCCTTATTCATAAGGAAATTAATTTGGTTCGATAAGCTTCCCCGCCACCTGGACAGGGAAGCCATTGGGACTTTATTCATCGTGAGCGGCAGCAGCCATATCACGGCGCATTTCCATATCGAAGAGCACACGTTCCCGGGCCTTGTCGATGCCCAGGGCCGCCCGCTTCTTGTCGATGTGGGCGATCATCTTCTTAGCCATTTCCTCGGGTTCCACGACGAAATCCCATTTGCCGCCGTAGGTCTCTTCGATGCCCTTGAACAGGTAATCGCTCAGGACGTCGGAGCCGGTGGTGGGGAAGGTGACGCCGAACACGGTGTACACCCCGGAGGTGACAAAGTAATGGCCGATGGCGATGGCCTTCTCACTCATCCACTCAGGGGCCGCGCCGGCCGCGGGCAGGTCGGAAATATCATTGCCCAGGCCGCCAGCCTTGACGCAGGCCGTGGCCGCCATCAGGATCCGGGAGTTATCCACGCAGGAGCCCATGTGCAGCACCGGCGGGATACCCACGGTCTCGCAGACCTCGGCCAGGCCGGGGCCGCAGTACTGGCAGGCCGCTTCCGGCGTCAGCAACCCGGCCTTACCGCAGGCCATGGCGGAACAACCCGTGCTCAGGACGATGACGTCGTTCTTTAACAGTTCCTTGATCAGGGTCAGGTGGGCGCTGTCATGGGTGGAGCGGCAGTTGTTGCAGCCCACCACGCCGGCCACGCCCCGGATCCGGCCGTTGATGACGTTGTCGTTCAAGGTGTAATAGGAACCCCGGATGGAGCCGCCCAGCAGATACTGGATGGTCTCGTAGCTGAAGCCCACCACCGTGGGAGTTTTCCCCGACGGAATCAACACCGGGGCCTTGCGGTTGGGGAAGTTGTCGATGGCTTCCCGCACCACCTGCCGGGCGATGTCCAGGGCATGGTGGTCGTCGAAGGCGATGTGCATGGTGGCGCCTTCGATCATGGCCCGGTTATCCGTGGTAATCAGCTTGGTGTGGTAACACTTGGCGATGTTGGCCAGGGACTGCATTTCGCACTGCACGTCAACTACCATGGCATCCACCGCGCCGGTGATCATGGCCAGTTCCTGCTGCAGGTAATTGCCGGCAATGGGCAGGCCGTGGCGCATCAAAATCTCGTTGGCGCTACAGCACATCCCGGCCAACTGGATGCCCTTGGCGCCCTTTGCTCTGGGCATACTGGATCAATTCCGGCTCCTGGGAGGCCACATAGATCATCTCCGGCAACAGGGGCTCATGGCCGTGGATGACGATGTTGACATGGTCTTCCTTAAAGACTCCCAGGTTGATCTCACCGGACACCGGCACCGGCATGCCGAACAGGATGTCCTGGAGGTCGGTGGAGATCATGGAGCCGCCCCAGCCATCGGACAGGGCGGTGCGGGTGCACTGCTTGATGATATTGTGGTATTCCTGGTCCACGCCCATGTGGGTGCGATGCATCAGTTCCACGATCTCGATGTCGCAGCCCCGGGGCACCACGCCTTGTTCACGCCAGATTTCCTGGCGCTTCTTGGGGGCCCGCTTGATGTAGTTTAACTCGCCTTCCTGCTGGCCAAACATCTTCAGAACTTTGTCTGCCATTTCCTGGGCAATGGCCTCGGGGGTCCGGGCCTTCTTGTCGTCCCCTTCACCCTCGGTGATGGCGACATCCCAGTCCTTGGCCACGCGTTTGAGCTTGGCCACGTCTTTAATCTGATAACCCTGGGTCTTGCCATGGGCTACTTCCTTAAAGAGCAGGGCCACGCCCCGGGAATGGTCGTTGTGAGAAGCAGCACCCGCGGCCACCATGCGGGCAAAGTTCCGGGCGGAAATGGTCTCGGCGGTGGCGCCGCACAGACCCATGCGGCCCTTGGTGTCCTCGCCCTCTTTCTTGGGCTTGGGCACCCGGCAGGGACCCTGGGAACAGATCTTACAACAGGAGCCTTCCGCCCCGATGGGGCAGGGTTTCATTTTCTCGGCCCGGACAAAAATGGTTTCAATACCTTCTGCCTGGGCTTTCTTTAACATCTCGACGGTTACCGGATCGACGGATTTGCTCGCCGCATCAAACGGTTTGGCTTCTTTTTCGGCCATACAACTTCCTCCAAAATTTTTTCTGGGTATCCTTCATGGACCCTTTAGGTGAGAAACTCGCCAGTGTTTCTGACAATCAAGAGAAGGTCAGGCGGGCGATTTTCTCGGTTTTTACCCTAAACTTCTCATACAAAAAAAGGCCGCTGACAGCCGGCCCTTCTAGATGTACTACGATAATTCGTCAATGAGAGTTTTTACCATTTTGACGGTCTCGGGATGCCTCAGGATGAGCAGGTCCGAGCCGGCCAGCAATAAGGAGGCCGCGGTGACCGCTTCCATCATGACGCCCCGTTTGGCCTGGTCGCCCAATTCCGGAGCCTCGTCATTGGTCAGACGGCATTCTTTGACTTTCCAGACTTCCTGGCCCACATAATTGATGATGGGCAGCATCAACTTGTCGTCGTCCTGGGTCAGGGCCGCCATGCGGATGCGCTCGATAACGGAATAGCAGTATTCCATACCGTATCCCAGACCACCGGTGGTGGGATCGATGAGGATTTTGGCATCCGACACACCCAGGTTGCCCAACAGAATATTCAACTGTTTGGCCAGGTTGACGTCGATGGGGCTGTTGGCCGCCATACTGTGATCGTAGGCCAGGGCCTGGGCGCCGATTTTCTTGAAGTTTTTGTCCTGGATGGGGCCGAGGACTACCTTTTTCCCGGCACAGGCTTCGGCCACGGCAGAGAGCACTTCAGAGTCTTTGTCCACGGCGGTGGTGCCGTAGACGATCAAGGGGACGTCAATGGCGTCGGCAACCTTCTTGGCCGTGGCAGCCGCGGCCTCGGCCGAGGCGTTGTCGCCATTGGGATCGGTGCTTTTCAATACCAGGGCAATGGCATCGGCACCGTAGTCTTTAACGCATTTCTGGGCCCAGGCCGCCGGGTCTTTGAGCACATCTTTAAAGGGCTCTAAGGCCGGGGCCGGCCACTCTCCGGTGGGATCCATGTCCCATACTTCCATGGCGATCCGGGGCTTGTTGGGCATCGCCCCTTCGAAACCATAGAAGGGGTAAGCTGTTTCACCACCCAAAGTAATGGGTTTGGTGGCACCAATGGTTAAAGGTTTGATGCCGCCGGAATACTTAACTTTAGAAATCTCAAAAGCCAAGGTAACTCCCTCCTTATTTCAAGGTTTTTGCTAAACCGCAATATGCTGGACACTACTTTTGTGAAAATATTTTCAAATGAAAGAATATCCTCAGTACGGGTTTGGTGTCAAGCAAAAAAATCATCTAATATTCACCATTAACCTGCATTTTATTGACGCCTCCCCTCGGCCGAGGAATGAAACCTTTATGAAATATAGATTATTATTAAAGAGTGCCCTTGAGTAAATTATCTGGCAATTTTAATATGTTCAAATCGGTTGAAATTGCTGCTCAGGAATGCTCTCACCGAACTGCAGGCGGGCGCTAACCTCGGGGATTCCTTGACGTAGACTAATGTTTGTAATTTCAGTCAGATAATAACTTGTTCTTGCCCTTAGGCTGATCGGATTCTAGGCGAAGCCCGGTTCAGCTATGATACACTATATAAACCAGATCTTTGCCAGGGTCTCTGTAACGTTTGTTAAATCAGATTTAGTTTTCCGGCCTAGTACCGTTTGCTTATTTTTCGCGCCTCTGGATTTTTTTGAACCGGAGAAGCATTACTAGATAAGGAAGAGCTATGTCGGCCGCCGATTTCGTCCATCTTGCACGTCCATACCGCCTACAGCCTGTTAGATGGGGCCATCCGCCTCAATGATTTAATCGATACCGCTCTCAAGATGGAAATGCCGGCTGTGGCCATCACCGATCACGGCAGCATGTTCGGGGTGGTGGATTTTTATAAAAAAGCTAAGAAAGCCGGACTCAAGCCTCTCATCGGCTGTGAAATGTATGTCGCCCCGGGCAGTCGGTTGGATAAGACCAGTAAAGGTAAAGGGGATAATCATCATCTGGTGTTACTGGCCGAAAATTTTACCGGTTATCAGAACCTGTTGCGTCTGGTCTCCAAGGCCCACCTGGAGGGGTTTTACTACAAACCCCGGATTGATAAAGAACTCTTAGCTGATCATCGGGAAGGTTTAATCGGTTTAAGCGCCTGTCTACACGGTGCCGTAGCCTCTCATCTCGTCGCCGATGACCTCAAAGGCGCGGAAACTGCAGCTCGGGAATATGCTGAACTTTTTCCCGGCAGCTTCTATCTGGAAGCCCAGGCCAATGATCTGCCCGAGCAGCGAAAAGTCAACGCCGCCCTGTTGGAATATGGCCCCAAGTGGGGTCTGCCGGTGGTGGCCACCAACGACTGCCATTACCTGCGCCCCGAGGATGCCCGGGCCCACGATGTCCTGTTGTGCATTCAAACCGGCAAGACCGTCAATGCCGCTAAGCGTATGCGGTTCCAGACCAATCAGCTTTTTTTTAAAAGTCCGGCCCAGATGGCCGCAGCCTTCCCGGATAATCCCGAACTCCTGGCCCGGAGTCTGGAAATCGCCTCTCGTTGTCAGCTGACGCTGCCCCTGGGAGAATTTCATTTTCCGGTCTTTCCCCTGGACAATGGCAAGACCATGGAAGACCAACTGCGTGAGCAGGCCAGACAAGGGCTGGAGTTGCGTCTCAAGCAGTTGCTGGAGGCCGGCCCCCGGTCAGTGGAAAAAATTCAACACTACCGGACTCGCCTGGCAGAAGAACTGGAACTCCTCTGTCAGATGGGCTTTGCCGGGTATTTTCTGGTGGTGGCTGACTTCATCAGGTATTCCCGGAAGCGCCACATCCCGGTGGGGCCGGGGCGGGGTTCGGCCGCCGGCAGTCTCGTGGCCTATGCCCTGGAGATCACCGACCTGGATCCCATCGCCTACGGCCTGCTCTTCGAGCGCTTCCTGAACCCGGAACGCAAAAGCATGCCTGATATCGACGTGGACTTCTGTTTTGAGCGCCGGGGGGAGATCATCGAATATGTGGCCAAAAAATATGGCAAGGATTATGTGGCCCAGATAACCACCTTCGGCAGTTTGCAAACCCGGCAGGTCATCCGGGACGTGGGCCGGGCCCTGGAACTCCCCTACCCGGAGGTTGATAAGATCGCCAAACTGGTACCCGATGTCCTGAAAATTAACCTGGCCACCGCCCTGGAAAAGGAGCCCCGCTTACGGGAGCTGCGGGATACCGACGAGAACGTTAAGCAGGTCCTCACCATCGCTGCGGCCCTGGAAGGCCTGCCCCGACATGCCTCCACCCACGCGGCCGGCATCGTCATCGCGGACCAACCGTTGTGGAATTACCTGCCGTTGTACAAAGGGAATAAAGATGAAGTCGTGACCCAATTCGATATGAAGGGGGTTGAACAGGTCGGTTTGATCAAGTTTGATTTTCTGGGCTTGCGCACCTTGACCGTTTTAGAAACCGCAGCCCATCTCGTCCGGCGAACCAAAGATGACCGTTTTAATTACCGCCAACTGCCTTTGGAGGACGAGGCTACCTTTGAACTGCTGCGCTCCGGCAACACGGCCGGCGTCTTTCAGTTGGAAAGCAGCGGTATGCGGGAAAAACTCGTGCAATTGCGTCCCACCTGCTTTGAAGATCTCATTGCGCTGGTGGCCCTCTATCGTCCCGGTCCCCTGGAAAGCGGTATGGTGGATGACTTCATCAAACGCAAACACGGGGAGTTGGCTGTTAGATACGACCTGCCGGAATTGGAGCCCATTCTCAAAGAAACCTATGGCATCATCCTCTACCAGGAACAGGTGATGCAGATTGCCGGAGTGATTTCCGGGTATTCCATGGGCGAAGCCGATATCTTGCGCCGGGCCATGGGCAAGAAAGACCCGGCGGTGATGGCGGCCCAACAGGAACGCTTCTGCACCGGTGCGGTCAAGCGCGGCTTTCCCGCCGGCAAAGCAGATGACCTGTTTAAACTCGTCGAGAAGTTTGCCGGGTATGGCTTTAACAAATCCCACAGCGCCGCCTATGCCTACATCACCTATCAGACCGCCTATCTTAAGGCCCATTATCCTCTGGAATTTTTGGCCGCCCTGTTTACCAGCGAAATTAACAGTCCCACCACCTTGACCAAACATATTCAGGAGGCTCGGGAGGATGGGATTGTCCTGCTGCCACCGAGCTTCAATGCCAGTGAACGCGATTTTACCGTAGAAGGCAATCAGCTCCGCTTCGGTCTGGCGGGAGTGAAAAATGTGGGCGACAACGCCATCCGGGCCATTATCGAGGCCAGGAAAAAAGGTCCATTCACCTCCTTCAGTAATTTTTTAGAACGCATCAATCATTCCAAGGTCAACAAAAAAGTCATGGAATCCCTCATTCAAGCCGGCGCCTTTGACAGTCTCGGGGTATCCCGGGCCCGGCTCTTTAATGGTCTGGAAACTGCCCTGGAGCGGGCCCAGGCCGCGCTTAAAATGCGGGCGGCCCGGCAGATGGATATGTTTGGGGGATTGGGAATGGAACATCTATCAGAGGGCGACGACTGGCTGCCACCCGCCCCGGAGTGGGACGAACTGGAAAAACTGGCTTGGGAAAAAGAGGCCCTGGGCATCTATCTGTCCGGCCATCCCCTGGAAAAATACCGGCGTCAACTCCAGGCCCTCACCGACTTGAACATCCCGGATCTCGCCGAGCGCACTGAAAATGGTCCGGTGACCATCGGTGGCCTGGCCGTGGCCGTGAAAGAGACCATGACCAAAAAAGGGGATCGTATGGCCTTTGTCACCCTGGAAGATCAGGGAGGCTCGGTGGAAGTGGTGGTCTTCAGCGACATCTTCCAGCGCACGGCCCAACTTCTCCAAACCCCCGGCCTGCCGTTGCTGGTTCGGGGAACGGTGGCTCAGGAAGAAAAAGGCTCCAAAATCATCGCCCAGGAGATCCGCTCCCTCCAGGCCGAAAGTGAAAAGATTCCCGTGGATCTCCATCTGCACCTGCATGCCGACGGCCTGGATCAGGACCTGTTAACCCGCCTGCGCGATATCCTGCAACGCCATCGCGGCCCCATCCCCGCATTTTTACATTTTATCACACCCCAAACCCCGGAAGAGATCTTAGCCCTACCCTCTCACCTCCATTTGAAACCTTCCGAGGCCCTGAAAGACGAAGTCAACCAGTTGTTCAACGCTCCAGGTGAAGACGGCGCTCAGGGAGATGACGATAGCCAGGCCGATGGGGGTGCGCCAATTGTCAAAATTAGACCACCGGGAGACAAAGAGGATGAACCAGATAATAAACGGATAGTAGATGAGTTTACTGACGACCTCAGTGCGACGGGCGATAAGCCGGATGAGCATCCAGTAGTCCAACTCTTCTCCCGGCAGGCCGGTCTGCCCCAGGAACTGGTTTTGAGAGGTAATGTTCCAGACAGGTTTTTTGTCCAGAGCCTCCATGATGAAAAATCTCAGGAGACGGGTGGTGTCAAAGACGTAAAAGGTCAGGAAGAGAAAGGAGGCAAATGGTGATGGCCAGGATCAAAAAATCAACCACCGGACTCAAACCGCCGCGCACGGGAGAATGGGGCCGGCCGAAATACCCTACCACGATACTGGCGATAGGGATGTAGAGGATCATAATGCCGATAACCCGCAACACCTGCAAGCCCAAAGCACCGCTCCGGTGATATTCCGCCCAGAGATTGTTAACATTAAACTTCCGGGTAGCCGTCAGTCGCGGGGACCACAGGCGCGTCAGTAAGGAGGTCCAGAGCCGCAAGCGATAATACCAGGGCCGACGGTCATCGTCATTTTTGTGGGGCAACAGGCGGAAGTCATATTCGATGGCTAACTCCCGGTCGCTCTGCCGAAGGTGCTGCACCGAGGTGATGAAGAAAAACCAGGAGCAAACCAGGGCGATCAGGCGGAAAATCTCGGTGGGCCAGATACTGACCCCTTCAGTCAGGCTAAAAGGTTCCTCTCCAGGTTTAGCCAGGATATAGTGCTGAAAAAGATAATACAGGAGGAAAAAAAGAATCCCCAGCATCAGGGGCAAAACCTGGCGCCAGGCTTGTGGGAATCTGGTCCTGAAACCACTACTTATCACCCAGCCAAAGATCAGCACGAGAAGTACGAAAAAAACGAGTTTATAAAGAGGCAGGGGGACATTCGAAGTCTCTTGCAGGTCAACGACACGTTTCTTTAACGCCGGGCACGGCGCCGTCAAGGCCCCGAAGATAGCTGTAACGGTGAATCCAGTTAACCGGGCTCTCAATGGGAAGAAAGGGGGCATCGCCTGGATTAAGGCCTTCATTATGTTCCTGGCGAATGACCTGGGCAAAAATTTCCGGCAGGGAACGGCCGTAGAAGGTGTCCCATTCGGCTATCAGGACTAAATGATCCCTATGGCCGCCGTCAAAAGGACCATAGTGATCCCGTCTGCTGTGATCATGACCTTCTTTCTGGCTTTTTCCTTTTAGGAGCAGATCGACTTGGCGGTTCTGCAACTCGTTGATCAAAAGTTCGGCAAGTTGCTGGTCCGTGGCGATGGTGCGAGAGAATTCAATGCCCCTGGATTTAAAAAGATCCTGGATGCTTTCCCCGAACTGCCGCTCCATCTCATTGCCCTGCCTTTTTCCAGACGGTGTTTCCTGGGCTTCGGGCTTTCCCATGAGCAGCGTGTTGGAAACCGTGGCGGTGGGGGAGTATAAGACCAGACCGGCAGGAAATTGGGAACTCACCGCCGAAGATTTGAGCTCGTTGATCATGTTAAACAGGTTCGACGATCCGGCCGGGCCGATAACCTTGAAGGAAAGCTTCTGACCGGGATCGGCGGACTCCAGATACCTGATCAGACATTTTAGTCTGGCTAGTGGCTGCGGTTGGAAGGAATCATCATTGAGCCAAAGGAGCAGGACTTTGTCTTGTCCCTGATCGGAGTTTTTCTCCAGCCACTCATAGGGAAGAATCTTTGACAACACCATCGGACCGGTGGAGGGTTTATCGCTCGTCTGGATCCGGAGAAAGTTCAGATGTTCGGCATCTTCGGGGACGAAATTCAACCGGCGCAAAGCTGACAGCACCGCCACCCGCTGACGAATACGAAATTCAGAGTCCTCGGAGTAGGGGCCGCCGAACACCATAACTCCTAAAATGGTAACCGTCCCTCTTTTGCCGAGAGCGGCTATAGTTTGGGGAAGCATGCCTTTTTTGACTGATTCCTGGAGTTGCAGGCTTTGAGTGCCGATCAAAGGACAAAGATCCGGCTCCGGGGTGGCAGCTCCCTTGGGCTGAGACTGGAGATATTCCAACACCGCGGCCAAGGGATCTTGCCAGAGACGGGCGCGCACCTCTTCTGCAGGTTCGCGCAGCTCGGCAGCCGGTCGCAGCCCTTTAAGGGGGACTTTGGTAAAGATAGTGACGCCCAGAGCGGCAAGAACAATGATGGCCGTGGAGAGCGCCACGAAGGGATCTTTACGTTTATCGTCAGCCATCATGACCTCCCGCCGGCAACAAGAAAGATTAATCTAATCACCAGGAATTAGGCTTGAGACCTGATTGAACTTCCTCGACTCAATATCTTTTTACCTAAAAATATAATCAACGGATTAATAATAAAAATGTCTTAATAATATTTAATAAAATGATATCATTACTAAAAACTGTGTCAAGTATTGTAACAAGCATCCATAGGACTGCTCACGGCTGCACGCCCGTGCTCTTGGGTCTCACGTTCAGGCAGCATTGATTTTCCCGATTTCGGTTTTTCTTGTATAATAATCCTGGTATTCTCTCATTTTCAAGGTGAACCAGATGAACTCTTCCAGCCAGAATGCCAAGGTTCCGCCGGGTCAGTCACTCCCCCCAAATGACCAACCCCAATCCCGCTCCTGGCGGCGCCCGTTTCTCCTGTTAGCTATATTAATACTAGGGTTAATTTTGGCCAGAGTTTTCGGCCTGGGCGATACTTTAGGGAGTCTGCGAGACTGGCTCCAGGGTCTGGGACCATGGGGGCCGCTGGTTTTTGTGGTTATTTATAGTGTTGCCGTGGTGGCGGCCATTCCAGGTTCGGCCATGACTATAGCCGGCGGGGCCCTGTTCGGTTCCGTTGGGGGCATTATTCTGGTAAGCCTGGCATCTACCCTAGGCGCCGGCCTGGCCTTTCTCGTTTCCCGCTACTTTGCTCGGGAGGCCATTGTCAACTGGTTGGGTAAGAACGAAAAATTCCAGCGTCTGGACCGCTTGACGGCAGAGCACGGGGCCATCATCGTCGCTCTGACCCGGTTGGTGCCCATATTTCCTTTTAATCTGTTGAACTATGGGTTCGGGCTGACCCGGGTGCCCTTCTGGACCTATGTGTTCTGGTCCTGGCTCTGCATGTTCCCGGCCACCGTCCTGTATGTCGTCGGAGCCGATGCCGTAGCCAAAGGTCTGACCAAGGGAGAAGTTCCCTGGGTGCTGGTGCTTGCCCTGGCGGTGACCGCCGTTATCTTAACACTTTTGGTCAAAGTTGCTCGAAACAAGCTCAGGGAAAGGGAACACCTGAGCGCCACCACTGACACCCTCCCCAGCCAACCATTTACCTATACTCCTCCTGCGATCGAACCCCTGGACGAACCCAATCAAACCCTGGTGGCCAACGTGCATCCCCCCAACTGGAAGAATCCGGAACCTGCCCCAAGATACAATCTGGTAGTCATCGGCGCCGGTTCTGCCGGTCTGGTGACCGCCGCCGGGGCCGCCGGTCTGGGGGCCAAAGTGGCCCTGGTGGAGCGGCACCTGCTCGGCGGTGACTGCCTGAATTACGGTTGTGTGCCCTCCAAGGCCGTCATCCGCGCCGCCCGGACGCTGGCCGAGGTTCGAAAGGCTCATGAGTTCGGGATCAAAATCCCCACTGGCTTCGAAGTTGACTTTGGGGCTGTCATGGAACGTATGCGGCGGCTGCGCACCCGAATCAGTCACCATGATTCTGCCCAACGTTTTAAAGACTTGGGGGTGGATGTCTTCCTGGGACAGGCCCACTTCCTCGGTCCCGAGGCTGTCCGGGTGGGAGATCAGATCCTGCACTTTCATAAAGCAGTGATCGCCACCGGCGGCCGTCCGGTGGAACCGAAATTAGAGGGTCTGAAAGAGGCTGGCTATCTCACCAACGAAACGGTCTTTTCCCTTACCCGGCGGCCAGCGCGTCTTCTGGTCATGGGCGGCGGTCCCATCGGCTGCGAATTTTCCCAGGCCCTGCAACGGCTGGGCTGTCAGGTTTCTTTACTTCATAAGTATGACCGCATCATGAACCGGGAAGACCCGGATGTGGCCGAACTTATGCAAAAGGTTTTTCTTCAGGAGGGGATTAACCTGATTCTCAACGCCAAACCCCTCCGGGTGGTTCAGACCGGCACCGGCAAGGTGGTGCAGTACGAGAGCCAAGGACTTCCCGGCGAGATTGAAGTGGACGAAATCCTGGTGGGAGCCGGCCGGGCCCCGAATGTGGAAGGCTTGAATCTGGAAGCCGCCGGGGTGAAGTACGAAGGCGGCAAAGGCAGGGGTATTCTGGTTAACGACCGGCTCCAGACGAGTAACCCCCATATCTTTGCCGCCGGCGATGTCTGCCTGCCGTATCAGTTCACCCACCTGGCCGATGCCGCGGCCCGCATCGTCATCCAGAACGCCCTCTTCGGAGGCCGCAAGAAGCTCAGCGCCCTCACCATTCCCTGGTGCACCTACACCGACCCGGAAGTGGCCCATGTGGGCCTCTCCGAAGAAACCGCCCGGAAGCAGGGTCTCGCCGTTCAGACCTTCAGCAAACCTTTGAGCGAAGTGGACCGGGCCATTCTCGACGGTGAAGACCAGGGGTTTGTCAAGATTCACCTCAAGGCCGGTACCGATAAAATCCTGGGGGCTACCATTGTGGCCTCCCATGCCGGCGAGATGATCAGCGAGATCACGGCAGCCATGGTGGGCCGCACCGGCCTGGGGGCTTTGGCCGCAGTTATCCATCCCTACCCCACCCAGGCCGAAGCCATCCGGCAAACCGGCGATCTCTACAATCGGACCCGGTTAACGCCTTTCGTGAAAAATCTGTTCACCCGATATTTGGCCTGGCGCCGGGGCTAAAGGAACAGGAATGTAATTTACATCGCTGGCTATAAAGTATGGTTGTTTTGTCCCTTCACAAAGGCTGAGCATAATCAATTAAACAAGGATACGACCATGCAACTGGACACCAACACTTTAACCCTCCCAGCTTCACCTTTGGATGAGCTGTGTATCAACACCATCAGATTTTTGGCCGTAGATGCCGTGCAGCAGGCCAACTCGGGCCATCCCGGTATGCCTCTGGGGGATGCGGCCATGGCCTTCACCCTCTGGGATCGCTTTCTGAAATTCAATCCCCGGGATCCGCAATGGGCCAACCGGGACCGCTTTGTACTCTCGGCCGGACACGGTTGCATGTTGCTCTACGGCATGCTTTATCTGTACGGTTTTGATCTCTCCCTGGAAGAAATTAAACAGTTCCGGCAGTGGGGCAGCCTGACCCCGGGGCACCCCGAATACGGCAAAACCCCGGGAGTTGAAGCCACCACCGGCCCCCTGGGACAAGGAATTGCCAACGCCGTGGGTATGGCTATGGCGGAAGCATCTTTGGCGGCCCGTTTTAACCGCCCCGGTTTTTCCGTGGTCGATCACTATACCTATGTGATAGCCAGCGACGGTGACCTTATGGAAGGCATCAGTGCCGAAGCCGCGTCTTTGGCCGGACACTTGCAGCTCGGCAAACTCATCGTCTTATGGTCTGACAACCACATCACTATTGAGGGCAACACGAATCTCACCTTCACTGAAGATGTTCCGGGCCGCTTTGCCGCTCACGGCTGGCAGGTGCAGCAGGTACCGGACGGCAACGATCCCAGTCAGGTGGCTGCGGCCATTATTGCAGCCCAGGCTGAAACCCGGCGGCCATCCTTTATTGCTGTCCGGACCCATATCGGCTACGGCAGCCCCCATAAACAGGATACTGCCGGGGCTCATGGAGAACCGTTGGGAAACGAGGAAGTCTTATTAACCAAAGATCTTTTGGGCTGGCCCCGGGAACCGTCTTTTCTGGTGCCTCCACCGGCCCTGGAACACTGCCGCCAGTCCCTGGGGCGCGGTCAGGCCTGGCAGACCGCATGGGAAAGCCTTTTTCAGGCCTATGCTCAGAAGTTTCCACAGTTGGCCCAGGAATTCACGCGTCTCATGGCCAGACGACTCCCCGCCGATTGGGACAAGGAGCTCCCGAATTTCCGGCCGGAACAGGGACCAATGGCCACCCGCAGCGCCTCCGGGAAGGTCCTCAACGCCATCGCCCCGGCACTGCCCGAATTGATGGGTGGCTCCGGCGATCTGTCCCCCAGCACCAAAACCGTCATCAGCACCTCCGGGTCGTTTCAGCCCGGCCAGTTTGGTGAGCAGAACCTGCATTTCGGCATCCGGGAACACGCCATGGGGGCGGTTTTGAACGGCCTGGCCTACCATGGCGGCTGCATCCCCTATGGCGCCACCTTCCTGGTATTCAGCGACTACATGCGCCCGCCCATCCGCCTGGCCGCTCTGGGCAGATTGCATACCATTTACGTCTTCACCCATGACAGCCTGGCCGTGGGAGAAGATGGCCCCACCCACCAGCCCGTCGAACACCTTCTGGCACTCCGGTCCATACCCGGTCTCCTGGTCATCCGCCCGGCGGACGCCAATGAAACTGCGGCCGCCTGGCGCCTGGCGGTCAGCCGTCAAGACGGCCCGGTGGCCCTGATCCTCACCCGCCAAAATCTTCCCGTGCTGGATCTGGAGCTTTTCCCTCAGGTCCCCACCGGGGTGCCCCGGGGAGGCTACGTCCTGGCCGAAGCTCAAGGCGCTCCGGACCTGATTATTGTCGCCACCGGTTCCGAAATTCATCTGGCCTTGTCAGCCCGTGACGCCCTGGCCAACGAAGGTATCGCTACCCGAGTAGTCAGCTTCCCCTGCTGGCAGCTCTTTCAAGCTCAGCCTGATTCCTATCAACAGGAAATTTTTCCCCCGCAGATTCCTATCCTGGCCCTGGAGGCAGGCGTGTCCCTGGGTTGGCTGCCCTATGTTAATAGGTGTCCACATTTGGACGTCATCGGTGTCGACCATTTCGGGGCCTCCGCCCCTGGCAAGGTGGTTTTGGAAAAATACGGTTTCAACCTGGATCACGTCTGTCAGCGGGCCCGAGCCCTGCTGCAACGATAAGCCGGATAATAAAAGAATGACTTTAGGCGGACTGTTTGGAAGACAGTTTGGCTTTAAAAATGGAGCACGAGCGCCCTCGCCTGTGCCGGGATGTGCTCTATACCATTACGCTAATGTTTCAAGGCTCAACTCAGTATGAAGGAGCTAAAACCATGCGAGTCGGCATCACGGCAGATCACGGCGGTTTCGAGATGAAAGAAAAGCTGGTCCCGGTATTGCGGCAATGGGGCTATACAGTCATTGATGGCGGCGCCCATCAGTTCGACCCCGAAGACGATTATCCCGATCTCGTGGCGCCTCTGGCCCGGGCGGTGGCGCAAAGGGAAGTAGATCGAGGCATTGCCCTCTGTGGCAGCGGTGTCGGCGCCGCAATCACGGCCAATAAAATTCCCGGGGTGCGCGCCGCCCTGATCTCTGAGTTCTATTCAGCCCACCAGGGCGTGGAGCACGACGACCTGAACTTCATGTGTCTGGGAGGTTGGGTCACCGGCTTCGCCCTGGCCCAGGACCTGATTAAAAGCTTTCTCGAGGCTCGATTTGGCGGCCTCGAACGGCACAACCGCCGTCTGGAGAAAATCGCCCGTCTGGAAAAGGAACAAACCTGAAGATACCATTTCTTTAGCCGGCCAGTTACTTCTTTTGTGGTGGTTTAAATCTGTTCCCATGCTAAATCCGGAAGGACCCATTTTTCTATGCATATCGCGAGACTCCATGCACCCATTCCTCCAAGGTTCAACAGGTTATGATGTTAACCCACCCCGGGAAATAACTTGACATTACACCATATAGGTGTAATTATAATTTAACACCCATATGGTGTAACATATGACCGAGAAGCGCAAACCGACTTATGACCTGGAAGCATTCAAGGCTGCGTTTGGCAGGGAGGAGAATCTCACCGTTACCGGCACTGCGCTAAGAAGCGCTGCCGCTCTGGGCTTCGGACGCGCCGAAATCATTGCCACGATCCAGACCATACAACGAGAGCATTTTTATAAGTCCATGACGTCTTATGTCGCTCATTGGGTTTGGCAAGACGTCTATTACGTTCCTTCGCCGGTTGGTGTTTTGTATATCAAGTTCACGGCTGATGTGGTCACCGAATTTTTGTTGCTTGCCTTCAAAGAGAAAGACGATGAACGATAATCCCGTGTGTCCGAAAACGGGTGCACCTCTGCACCGTGGCTTCCGTCCCATGACTTTAACGTATAAAGGCGAGTCGATCACCTTCGACATGCCCGGCTGGTATTGTCATGAATCCGATGAGAGCATTCACACCGGCAAGGATATGAAGGTATCCGACCGGATGTTGAACCTGCTTAAAGCTCGTCGTGAAGGTTTGTTGACGCCGAAGGAGATCCGGCGCATCCGCAAGAAACTTCGTCTCTCCCAGGAGGCTGCGGGGTTGTTGATCGGCGGAGGCCGCGCGCCTTCCAAAAATACGAGAGCGGCGATATGTTGCCGAGTCGGGCAGCCAGCAACGCCCTGGTTTTACTCGATTATAACCCCGATGCCATAGCAGTGCTCAAAACGCAGCACGATGGGATCAAGAACACCGACCTGGAAAACTATCAGCCCCACTGATCACTGTCCCCTTAAAAAGGAATCACCGGTTATGAGCGAAAAACAGGTCGCACCGCATCTCTTCATAATCCTGGGAGCCACCAGCGATCTCATGCGCCACAAACTCCTGCCCGCCCTCTTTCACCTGAATACGCACCATCAACTGGGGAAAAACTGCTGTATTTTGGGCATTTCTCGCAGCTCCGATATTGATGATGAGAGCTTCCGGACCCTGGCCAATGAAGCCCTGATCGAGGCGGGTCTGATCAAAAAAGGTGAACGTGATCCCTGGTGCCGCCAGTGCTTTTTTTATCACTCCCTGAAAGAAGGGTCAAAAGAAGACTTCCGGGGATTAGCCGCCCGCATCCAGGCTTTGGAACAGGCCAATGGTTTAACTGGCAATCGTGTTTTTTACCTGGCCCTGCCGCCCGCCACCATTCCTGGCGTCGTCACCGGCCTGGGTCAAGCCGGCCTGCATAAAAGCCCCGGCTGGACCAGGGTGGTGGTGGAAAAGCCCTTTGGCCGGGACCTGGAGTCGGCCCAAAAACTGAACAAGTTGATTCATCGCTATTTCCGGGAAAACCAACTCTACCGCATTGACCATTATCTCGGCAAGGAAACGGTCCAAAATCTCCTGGTTTTTCGGGTCGCCAACGCCATTTTTGAGCCCTTGTGGAATCGCAATCTGGTCAAGAGTGTGCAAATTTCCGTGGCCGAAAGCCAGGGAGTGGGACACCGCACCGCGTATTACGACCAGGCCGGCGCCCTTCGGGATATGGTCCAAAACCATCTCACCCAACTCCTGGCCTTGACTGCCATGGAAATACCGGTGGCCTTTGAAGCTGATGCCATCCGGGACGAGAAAGCCAAGGTCCTCCGGGCCATCCCCCCGGTTCAGCCTTCCCAGGTGGTTTTCGGTCAATACACCCGGGGACAGATCAATGACCGGGTACTGCCGGGATACCGGGAAGAGCCTGGCGTTGCCCCGGACACCTCCACCGAAACCTTCGTGGCCCTGCAACTGTTCGTCGAAAACTGGCGCTGGCAGGGCGTTCCCTTTTACCTGGTCACCGGCAAGGCCCTGCCCAAACGCCTCACTTCCATCGCCGTGACCTTTCGCTGCCCCCCGGTTTCGGTTTTGCGGCCCTACAGTTCCTGTAGCTTTACTTCCAACGTCCTGGTTTTTACCATCCAGCCGGACGAAGGCTTTAACCTGCATTTTGACGTGAAAACCCCTGGAATGCCCCTCAATCTGAAAACCCAAAGTCTGCGCTTCCGCTACTCCGAGACCTTTGCCCCCCTGGCCGACGCCTACCAGACCCTGCTTTTGGACATCATGACCGGGGATCAGACCCTTTTTGTCCGAGCCGACGAAGTCGAAGGCGCCTGGCGGCTCTATGAGCCCCTGCTGGCCAAAGCCGCCATTCCCCCCCATCCCTACCCCGCCGGCTCCTGGGGCCCGTCCGAGGCCAGGACCTTCATGGAATGGCCGGACCCCACCTGGCTATCGAAATAAGGACAAATGCCCATGATCATTCCCAGACCCTCCTGCACCTCGGAAATACCGGAGGCCACTTATCGATTAATCGGGATTTTTTATTATTCAGAGCTTGCAGAGATCGTCGGCTAACTGGGCAGGAAAAAATCTTACTATGAAAGTATTATACAAATCAGCTTTTATAATTTCTAGGTGCGATTGCATAGCAGATATTTTGTTGGGGATTACTTCGTCAAGTGACATGAGGATTCCATGACGGTAGAATAAGGAAGAGATTAATGTTTGAAATAACCTGATGCCCAGAAGTTAAGCTCTTTGGCGTCGTATCAGGGAAGATGTAATGAACTAAAATCCGATTACCCACGTTGATTAGTATGGCCCACTTAGTAAAATTTATGTTAAAAATCCATAATACTGCCGAAGACACTTCCTTGGGGGAGAGGCCCAGTTAATATGAATGTGAAAGTCTCCGATCTTCCAGTCGCCCTCGTCGCCGCTGCAGCCTTCGTCATCATTGTCGCCGGGATTCAGGCTGCTGCCTCAATTATTATTCCTTTCCTGCTGGCGGTTTTTATTTCCACCCTGTGCGCCCCGCTGTTATATTGGCTGAGAACGCCGAGGGGTCCCCAACGCTCTGGCCGTCCTCATCGTTTTTTTGGGACTCCTGGTGACCGCGGTTCTGCTCATGACCTTTGCGGGCAGATCATTGAATTCCCTTTCCCGGCAACTGCCGACCTATCAAGAACGCCTGGCCGGGACCATAACCCAGGCCATTATCTGGCTGAATAGTCAGGGGCTCGATATTGATGCCAACAACTTTCTGATCACCGATTATTTCAGCCCCAGAGTTCTCATGAATCTTGTTTCGTATGGGCTGTCCATCTTGCGGCTTTTATTTACCAACATGTTCCTAATTCTGCTCATCGTCCTCTTCATTCTTTTGGAGACTTCCGGTTTTCCCGGCAAGCTGCAGGCCGCCTTTCCTGATCCCAATGTTATGGGCCATTTCCAAACTATACGCGTCAATGTTAATCGCTATATGGGATTGAAAGCCCTCATCAGTCTGGCCACCGGAGTGTCCGTCTGGATCATGTTGGCCATCATTGGCGTCGATTTCCCCGGGACCTGGGGCTTGCTGGCCTTTTTTTTGAACTTCATCCCGGCCATCGGGTCCATTATCGCCGCCGTTCCGGCAGTTCTATGGGCCTTGGTGCAGTTGGGTCTATCCTCCGCCTTGCTTACGGCACTGGCCTATCTTGTCGTCAATATCATCATCGGCAACTTCCTTGATCCGAGAATAATAGGTAAAAAATTGGGCCTGTCCCCCCTGGTGGTCATTATTTCCTTAATCTTCTGGGGCTGGGTGTTGGGCCCCATTGGCATGTTGCTCTCAGTCCCACTTACTATGATCGTTAAAATAGCTCTTGCTACCAGTGAAAACACCCGCTGGCTTGCCGTCATGTTGGAATAACGTTTTGTAAAAAGAGTTGGTAGGTCAGACCTCCAGGTCTGACCAATAATTACTCGCCAGACCTGGAGGTCTGGCGCTACTGATTAATTATTCTAGTATATGTACGATTCAGCCTCACCCGCCCGAAAGGAAACTACCTTGTCCATGACCTATTACTTCATCAGTGATCTGCACATCGGCGGCGATGAGGCCCTGGGCGTCTGTGACTATGAAGCAGAGCTCATTGCCTTTCTGGAAGAACTCGCCTCCCAGTCGGAAGAAGCCGAACTCCTGATTATCGGCGATATCTTTGGCCTTTGGGAGTTCACCGACATCGAGGGCCCGGAGAAGCTCAAGGCGGTAATGGAACAGTTCCCAAATATATTCAAGGCATTACAGCATGCCGGAAAGACAATCAAAATCACCATGCTGCCCGGGAATCATGACTATGAAATCGCCTGCTACCCTGAGTTTGTCGACATGTTAAACGGTATAATATCCACCTGGAGCAGACACCCGCCATAACCCGAGAAATCGGCGGCAAGAAGATCTGGATAGAACACGGCAACCAACATGACGCTTACAACCGCATGCCCGACTTTGGCAACCCCTATGCCCACCCCATCGGTTATTTTCTTACCAGCAGTGTCGTCAGTACCGCCGGGAAACATTCGAAATACGGCAAATACAATTGGTTGAAGGATATCCAGTCGGTCTATCCCTCCGAACAGATTCCGTATTGGGTCCTGTCGAATTATTTTTACCAGGAGATGAGCCCTTTGCTGCGTTGGCTGCTCCTGCCATTTCTGCTTTTTTACGGGTTAGAGTTTTTTGTTTTGGGGAAGCGGCCGTGCTCGAATGGTTCGGCATCACTCATACAAATATCTTTCTCAACAACCGGCTCTTTAGTGCTTTGGGCTTCGTCGGCAACCTGGTCCAGATAATCCTCATTGTCAACAGCATTCTTTTTGCAAACTTTGTGGTCCTAGCGGTGCCGCTTTACCTGATCTGGCGGGACTTCAAACACAACCCTGCAACGTTTTCGCATCGTGCTGGACCCCTCCGAGCTGAGCAGCGAGAAAGAGCAACAGTATTTAGACGCGGCCAAAAAAATCTTTGATCAAGATCCCACTACCTTAATCTATATTTATGGCCACACTCATTCGCCCTCCCTGCGGCAATACGATAATCGGGTGGTAATCAATACCGGCACCTGGCTGAAAAGGCTCGATGACGTGCCCACCCGTATCGGCTTCTTACCGGAAATTTATGTGCCTTTCTTCTGTCTTAACTATTTTCGGGTCAGCGAGATCGACGGCAAGGTCGCCATCGACTACCATACAATCGACAAGGCCCCGCCCCAGGATCTGACCCTCGTGCAGCGTCTGCTGGTGACCGGACGCCGCCGGACCCATGAACCTATTCCCGAGCGCACTTTGCTTGAGGCCAATGTGTAACCAACGATCAATTTTTAGGTATTTCTTAAGTCTCCCTGAAAGTTAAGGTACATCCAGTCGTCATAATAAATTTCCTGGTGATGGTATGAGATTCATTTCCAAAAACTGGCTCCCAATCGTGCTGCTGCTTTTGACTACTCTACCGGTGTCTGGTTTTATAAACCACACCGTGTCGGCTCAGTCTGCCGCTGCCTTGGCTCCTTATCAGGAGTTCATCTACCAGGGAAATATCTCCATTAAATACCGGGAGTTGCATCAGGGCCATCCCTACACCATGGTCTTCATTCATGGGTTCGGAGCAGCGTCCCATTATTGGCGGGAACTGGAGGAACATTTTGCCGCCACCTACAACACGGTGGCCCTGGATTTAAAAGGGTTTGGCTACTCGGCCAAACCCAGGGACGGGAAATACCGCGTCAGCGATCAGGCCGACCTGGTCAAGGCCTTCATCGAGGCGAAAAATTTATCGAACGTCATTCTGGTGGGTCATTCCATGGGCGGGGCGGTGGCCTTGCTCACCCATTTCAAGTCAAAACCCGGTCTGGTCAAAGGTCTTATTCTCCTGGATAATGCCAGTTATGGCCAGGAACTGCCGGAATTTGTCCATCTGCTCAGAACCCCGGTGCTCAATACGGTGGGTCCGGCCATTCTCCCGGATAAGCTTATGGTCAAACACATGTTGCAGCAGGTTTTTTATGATCAGACAAAAATTACCGAGGACATGATCCGGCAGTATGCCACCTATCTGAAAACTCCCGGCGCCTACCAGGCCTTGCGGGAAACGGCCAAACAGATTATTCCGGAAAATGTCGACGAGATCATTGACCAGACCGTTAATCTAAAAATTCCGGTCTTAATTATCTGGGGCGAAAATGACCAGATTCTGCCCCTGAGCAGCGGCCAACGCTTACATTACGACATCAAAGACTCGGAATTTGTCATCATCCCGGAGTCCGGCCATGACCCCCACGAGGAAAAACCGGCCGAAACCATCCAGGCCATGACCGACTTTCTCAACCGCCGGCTCAAGCCGGCTCCTCCCCCTGGATCGACAGCCAGGTAAATGGGATGAAATTAAGTCAGAGTTCTTTTGGCCGCCAGACGGTTTGTCAAACGAGAATTAACGAACTATGCGGTGAGGTCCGGTTTCCGGGGCTGTTTGCACCTCTAAGGCAGCCTTTTCCAGGCGCTCTACTTCCAAAGCCAGGGCGACTTGTTTGGCCAGGGACTCCAGGAGGCTTAGGCGCAATTGCTCCGGCAATAACCAAAGTTCGGTTGCGGGATCTTTGAGGCGCAGGGCCAAAACTCCTATAACGTCCTTGGTCGCTTGCAACGGTATATAGAAAAATGGGGAGTCAGGTGAGGTTTGGGTCCCCCATCCCGCCATTTGACCAGTACGAAAGGCCCATTTCGCCACGTTAAGTTCTTTGATCTTATCTTTTTCCGAAACCGCCGACAGATCGCTGACCACCGGCGATAACCTGCCATCCTCCCCAGGCAGCAGCGCCGCCACCTGACACTCAAAAATCTCCCCTATCTGTTTCAATGCTACTTGCAAAATATTTTCAATGCCCCTGGTAGTGGCCAGTTGCCGGCTCAGGGTGTGCATGGCAGTAATCTGGCGCTCTTGTAAGCGTGCGGCCTCGGCTTGCCCCTTGATCAGGATGGTTAGGTGACTGATCACCAACGCCACCAATAACATTACTGCGAAAGTAAAAATGAAATGGGTTTCTACCAATGTAAAGGAATATCGCACCGGAACAAAAAAGAAATAAAAGGCCGTAACACTGAGGAAGGCATTAAGGATAGCCGGCCCCCGCCCCCAATGAATGGCCGTAACCATCACCCCTAGCAAATAAACCATGATCAGGTTACTCAAGTCGAGGTAGGGATATATCAAAAAGCCAAGGCCTGTAGCCACAATGGCATACAAGAGGCCCATTCCGTAGTCTGAAAAAGGTATGCCTTTTGGTTTCAACAGAACAGGTAACTCCTTTGTCGTTCCTGGCTCCCCGGTGATAAAATAGACGTCGATCTCACTACTCATCAGCACCAGTTCATCCACGATACTCCCAAAGATGAAATCTTGCCAACGGTAGTGACTTGGCTTGCCGGCGATAATCCTGGTAATGTTATGTCGGCGAGCAAAGTCCCCAATTTTTTCGCCCAAGTTCCGACTAAACAAAGTGAATGTCTGCGCTCCTAAGTGCTCGGCAAGCTGGAGATTCTGAACGGCCTGATTTTGCTCTGCCTCCGGCAATTGCACCATCCTTGGGGTCTTGACGTAGACCGCAAACCACTCGGCATTCAGGCTGGAGGCCATGCTCTTGGTAGCCCGGATCACATCGGCTGAAGAAGTGCTCGGCCCCACGCAGACCAGGAGTCTTTCTGTCGTGAGCTTTGAAATATTTTCCACCGTTATTCCCTCAGTCCTATTTCGGTTGCCATTTCATAGGGATTATAAACCAAAAGATTTAAGAAGGCCGTAAAATTTCTCCGCCTCCAATTTTTTAAAAATCAAAGGGGGGAACGGTGATTCCCGATAATATTTCTTAACAACATTTTAACACCCCTCCCCTATTATTTAACCCCATTCTAACTTCTTTTTTGTTACAAAACTCACATTGCTTATTAGTCGGCTCAACCCTTACCCTGAACCTATGAGACCTCAGAAAATTATCAAAATTCTCATTGCAGAAAAAGACCCGAACCTCAGGGAACAGATACAGGCCCTGCTGGCGGCAAAATTTGGTACCAGATGGCTGTGGCCCTGGCCTCGAATGCTCAAGAGGCTTTGTCCCTCTTTCAGGAACTGGCCCCCGATCTGGTCATTTTGGATGTGGAGTCGGAAATGGTGCAGGGTCGGACTTTAGCCCCCCAGATGTTGTCTCAGGCTCCCCAA